>JAFAER010000030.1 GCA_023423895.1 Pseudomonadota bacterium | reverse complement strand
TTGAGGACAGACTCGCCGTCCTTGAGGCGCATGATCGAGCCCTTGCCGTACTCCTTCTCGATGCTGCTGACGGCAAGCTCGATGGCCTTCTGACGGTTCTTCTCCTCCATGACGCTCCTTCTGGTCTCCCGCTCGTCGGTCTCTTGTCTGGACTGCCGCCGCACCGAGTGAGTGGTCGACCGCTTCGTGGGCACGCGGTACCGGGCCTCAGTAGCAGTGACTATACTGCTTTTCTGTTCAGTGTCAAGTCGCCCTGATCTCGGTGACTTGGGTTTTTCGGAGCCTGTCTTCAATAAGAAGGCGGATTGGCCTCGACCCATCGCAGACCCTCGAGGACGTACTTCCCCACGTCGAGGGGGGCGCCCACCGAGGAGTCGAGGATCTCCATCGTCCGCGTGTCGATGAGGATGTCGTGCGGCATCGCGGCGCCGTTCACGCCGAGGACGCCGAGGCGTCGGGCGGCGACGTCGATCCCCGTCGGGAAGCTCGTCTTGTGGCGATCGATCCATGCGTCGAGCTCGGAGAGCGCCGGCCCCTTCCCGGGGGTTGCCCCGCTCACGACGACCTCGAGGAAGACGATGCCACGCTCGCGGAGCGCGTCCGCTACGCCGACCGTCGCCTCCAGCTCGCTCGAGCAAATCGAGCACCACGTGGCGGCGACCTGGAGGTGCAGCACCTTGTGTCGCGTCTGCTGCGGGTCGAAGTACTCGGCGAGCGAGATGGTCTGGAGCCCGCCTTCGCGTCCGGGCCCTCGATACGCGCGGAACGTGAAGTTCGGCATCCGATCGCCGGGGCGCTTGCCGCTCCGCTTCCGGCTGCCGATCCCATCCGTCGGGTACGGGACCCCGTCCGGATTCGTCTCGACCACGGCGAGCTCGGGATCGGGGAAAGGCGCGGCGTCGCCTTCGGACGACCCACACGCCGAGGTGCTCGCGAGAGCGCCTGTCGTTGCGAGGAGGAGCGCCGCGAGCGAAAGAGAGCGCCCTAAACGAAGCAGCTGCGAGACGAGGGACGATTGAGCCAATGCCGCCTTATTTTGCCACGTCCCGCGCGCGAGGCATCCTAGATGCCGTGACGAGCACGCCCGCCAACCATCCCGAGCTGCCACCGTCCTGCCGGCGCCGTGAGCGCGAGGGCACGCGTGAGCTGGACCGGAGCGAGGCTATTTCCGTACTCGACCTGCTTGCGCGGAGCGGTGCCCTGGGGGAGGAATCTACGAGGAGGTTCGGAGCCGTGTTCGGGCGCGAGCTCCGGATCGATGGACGATGACGGACCACGCACGCCTCCAGCGCTCTCGGCCACGGACGTTCCAGTCGCGCGAGATCGTCTGGGCGACGTTCGAGTCGCTCGCTCACGAGCTCGGGATGCCGATCGACGAGCTGATGAACGAGGCCATGGCCGCGTACGCGCGCGTTCGCGGATACGCCGTGCCCGAGCACATGCCGGCCGTCCAAGAAGATCGGGACATGCTCGACGAGACGCACGACGCGCCCGGCGTCAGTGCGCTCGACCGCTCCTATGCGCCGCCGTCGCCGCGTGGTGGCTTCGACGACGACGATCTCGCGCGTACGGCCGCTCGCGACGCATTCGCTCGTCCCGGACAGCGCCGCGGCGCCACGTCGGACGTACCGGAGTCGCGGACCACACCGCAGCGGAAGGCGGTCACGATGCCGGCCGCGCTGAGCCGGCCCGTTCCGGTGGCGCCGAGCAGCAGCAGCAGCCTCCAGCCGCCGCCTGCGCGCCCATCGCGCCCATCGCGCTCGGGCGCTCCACCGCCGTTTCGTGGGCCGAGCGGGCGCCCTCCGCCGCCGCCTCACCCTGCTCCTCCAGGAGGAACGCAGCGTCTGCACGGAGGAGCGCGCGAGCACAGCCAGCCTGTCTCGTCTGGCGCGAAGCAGCTCGTGCTCTCGTACCAGGGGCAGCACTACCCGGTCGACAAGGACCGTTTCCTGATCGGTCGCTCGAAGACGCAGTCGGATCTGCGGCTCGACGACCCGAACGTCTCGCGTCAGCACGCTGCGATCGAGCGTGTCGGATCGGCGTGGTACGTCGTCGATCTCGGCTCGACGAACGGCGTGCACGTCGCTGGTGAGCGCGTCGCGCGCCGCGCGCTGTCGGACGGCGATCGGCTCGTCATCACCACGCACGAGATCCGCTGCACGCTCCGCTGAACCACCCGCGTTCTCTTGTGGTCTAATGCGCCGTGCCGATGAAGCGGTCTCGATGGGCGGGCGGAAGAGCAGTGCACGCGCGCTTGCTGTTCGGCGCTCTTCTGTTCGCTGGCTGCGAGGAGAAGAAGCCGCCGCCCGAGCCGAGTGAGCCAGCCCCTGCCGTCTCGGCGCTGGGAGAGCTCGAGCTCGACGGTCTCGACGGGGGTGTGCTCGGCGAGCCGCTCGACCCGCCTGCCCCCGCCGGCGATCTCCAGGGCGAGCTCGATCGGTTCGTCAACGTCGACCAGTGCGTCACCGAGCGCGCGAAGCTCGACCCGCTCGTCGGAGATGCCCTCGGGGCGATCGGCTACGAGACGTTCCTCCGTGACGCGTGCCGCCTTCTCGAGGCCGCGAAAGATCGGAAACGTGAGACGTGCGACAAGATCGATTCGAGCGCCCTGCGCGCTCGCTGTCAGAGCTGGGTCGCGATGATCTCGCAGACGCCGGATGCGTGCCCGATGCAGTTCGAGGGCATCGTCACGCGAGGGCGCAACCCGAGCTGCGTCGCCATCGCGGCGAAAGATCCGCGGCTGTGCAACGGCGAGTCGCGCACGGTGCAGCGCGGGACATGCGAGGCGATGGCGACGCGCGATCCTGCGCGTTGTGATGCGCTCCTGCCGAACCAGAGGCCGCTGTGCAAGCGGGAGGTCGCACGGTGGCGCGCGGTGCTGGCGCCGCCGCTCGAAGGGCTGGCGAAGCTCCCGGCGCCGCGAGGCAAGCTCACGATCCGCGGCGCCGCCGGTACACCGGATCCGCCGACCACGGAGGTCGACCTCGCGCAGGACTTCGCGCGCGGCGTCGTCGTCGTGACGGCGCGCGAGCGGATGCGCGTCGAGCTCGGCTCGGTCGTCGAGAGCGAGGCCGCACGGATCGCCGCCTCTCCCCAGAAGCGGCCGCGCGTAGGGCTCGCACTCGTCCTGGAACCAGGAAAGACGGAGCCGCGCCCCGTGCTCCAGAAGCTCGAGCTCGAGCTCCCTGGTGACGCGCCCGTCGTCTCTCCGCCGGCGACGTGCGACTGCAAGATCACGACGGCGCGGGTGTCCAACGTCCGCGGCGGTGAGGCGGGGATCGCGCTCGAAGGCATGCTCACGAGCGGCGGCCGCAGCTACACGATCGGGCTCGATCTCTCGACGTTCGTGCGCGACGTCGTCCCGGAGTCGGCCGGTACACGCGTGCTTCCGCCGGTGCATCCGGTCATTCCACGCCCGAGCCGTCGCGACGGCGGTTGAAGCGCGCCGCGGCGCTCAGACGCCGATGAAGAGGCGGTGCGCGAAGTTGCGCTCGAGCCGAGCGCGCAGGACCTTGTCGGCCGCGAGCTCGATGTCGTACTCGATCCGCTTGAACTCGAAGCGCTTCTTCTCCGAGTCGAAGACGGTGAAGCTCGCGCGGTTGTCGAAGTCGCGCGGCTGACCGACCGAGCCGACGGAGACGATGTACTTCCGATCCGGAGCGAGCTCGAAGTCGACCGCCGGCATCTCCTCGACGCTGCTCTTCGTGAGCGCGAAGACCTTGCAGAGATGGGAGTGACCGATGAGCGTGATGTGTCCGAGCTTGTCCCAGAGCGGGAGGCACTCACGCGCTTGCTCCGGCGCGAAGATGTACTCGAACTCCTCGAGCCGGACGGGCGAGCCGTGGCAGAGGAGGACATCGAGGTCGTCCAGCTTGTGCTGGTACGGCAGGCCCTTGAGCCAGGCCATGTTCTCCGGCGAGATCATCGCCGCGTGGACGTCGAGCGCGTGCCGTGCGGCCTCGTAGTAGTACGAGTAGTCCATGCGACCGGAGACGGCCGCGTCGTGGTTCCCGAGGATGGTTATCTTCGAGAGCTCGCGGACGAGGTCTGCGCACTCGTTGGGCGATCCGCCGTACCCGACGGTGTCCCCCAGGCAGTAGTAAACATCGATATTTTCCTTCCGATACGCCTCGAGGACCGCGGACAAGGCCTCCAGGTTCGCATGGATGTCGCTGAAAATACCGATCCGCATGGACCTGACAAGGTAGGCCGCCTTTGTCCTTCCGTGAAGCGGATTTGTGGTTATGTGCGGGTATAGGGCGGCAGGTCCTCGCGATCCGTCTCCGTCCTCCTCTCTCTCCGTCTCCGCCCGTCCTCCGTTCTCCGTCCTCTGGACCCAACCGCTCAGTCCAATCGCTCGGCGCGTAGGGTCGGGCTTTTCGACGACGGCCGCGGTTTTTACGCCTCCGGGAGCTCCTCTCCATGTCCGACGAACGCCACAGTGAAAAGAACGGCAAGGCGGCCAACGGCGCCGGCGCGGCCAACGGCGCAGGAAGCTACGACGCCCACGACGAAGCGGAGGCGGAAGCCGCCGCTCAGCCGCTGCCGCCGCTCCCGCCACCTCCTGATCGCGTGGCGGAGCTCTGCGCGGCATGCATGCGCTTCGTCGCGGCCAAGTACAAGGTTGCGCTCGACGGGACACCGGACACGCTCAGCCTTCTCGACCAGTACGTCCGCGAAGCGCGCGAGGCGGTCCGCGAGCGACCCGAGAGCCTCGAGCTCGTTGCCCCCGCGATCGGCGCGTACCTCGGCGAGGTGATGCGTCAAATGTTCCGCGCGGAGTGGTGGACGGAGGGCGACCACGACGCGTGGCGGCTCTACTTCACCAACGTGTACCTCTCGTTCAATCCGATCGGCATGGGCCGAGAGGCGATCACGATGTCCGAAGCGGAAGGCTGGCACGCGCACATGGCGCTCGATCCCGGCGAGCGCGAGGAGATCGAGGCGCGGCTCGCGGCGATGCCGGAGGTGGACGAAGAGGAGTACTACCTTCCGACCACGCGCCTGGACGTCGTGCAGGCGGTCGTCGAAACCCTCCGCGCGCACGCCGAAGCCGCGGGAACGGGTGAGGTGACGTTCACGAAGGACGACTACGCGTAGGAAGGCTCCAGGCTCCAGGCTCCAGGCTCCAGAGCGAGAAGGCTTCAGGCTTCAGGGGGCAGGCGGCCGCGAGGGGGGAGGGTGGGCCCTCTCTTCCTGAAGCCTGGAGCCTGGAGCCTATTTTCCCCCATCCGGTGCAGTGCCGAACTGCACGATGCCGGGAACCGGCTGCGTGATTGCCGTCTCGACGCTGTCGCCCAGGAACGTGCGCCACTGCGCGACGTATCGGCCGCGCCGCAAGCCTCGCAGCTCGCCGCGGGCGTTCGGTGCGGCCCATGCGACGGGGACGCCGTCGAGGAAGAGGACGCGTAGCTCGACGGAGGGATTCACGACGACCAGCGCGTCGTCGCCGGCCGGGAGGTTCGGGTTCGGAGGCACCTCGATGTCGTTCGTGCGGAGCGCGCCGAGCTCCTGCGCGGACAACATGGGCGCCACCCCGGTCACGGAGAGCGGCGTCGCGGCGAACGACGCCGTGTGCGGTGGGACGAGCAACGTCGCGTGAGGGATGTCCGTCCGGCGGAGCGCACCGGTCAGCTCGAAGACGAGCGAGCCATGGTTGGTCCACCGCAGCTCGGCTCTCACGGGGAGCTCGTCGAGCGCGCAGAGCGTCGTGCTCGGCGGTGCGTTCATCAGATCGAGGAGCAGCCGGCACAGGAGGACGCCGCCTTCACCGGCGCCTTCGAGCTTTCCGATCTCGAACGACGCCTTTGCGGCGCGCGTCGTCACGTCGATCTTGTGCGTCCGGATCCCGATCCGCCGGCCGATCTCGTCGCGCAGCGCGACCTCTGCAGCGGTGATGGGCGCGACGTCGAAGCGGCGTTCGCCGAGGACGGCGCGCATCGAGCCGGGCGCGAGCGGACGGTAAGACGCAGCACCGGGCAAAACGAGGACGTGCCCGTACCGATCGGAGCGCGCCCGGATCTCCGCGTCCGTAGGGAGCACGAAGCCTCGGCCCTGGATGGCCACACGCATCCGCGTCGGCAACAGATCGATCCCGACGCGCAGCTCCGTCGCCTTCCGGGCCCCATCGAGCCCCGATGTGTTCACCTCCGGCGCGCGCAGCGGACCGGCGACGTCGACCTGGCGAAAGGCCGCCGAGAGCGTGTAGCCGGCGCTCTCGCGAGTGAGCGAATCAGGAGAGAGGACCTCGTCACTCCGCAGCGGCGTCGGGGGCGGGCCGCCCTCGAGCGACGTCACCATGGGCATCGCGCTCGGCGGGATCGTCGGCGCGACCGCGAGGAGCGCCGGCTGCGCGCTCGCCTGCGGGCTCTCGCGCTTCTCGGGATCGTCGTTCGATGTGCCGCTCGCACGGCACGCGGTCAGCGCAACGGCGACGAGCGCCAGCGCCCACGCCCACGCCCACCTGCTGGAGCGTCCGGCAACCCGCCAGTCGCCCACCGCGTCACCGCATCGACAGGTCGGGCACGACGTGGACGCGCGAAGCCAGCGGGGGAGCGCCAGGGAGATGTTGCGTGTCGACGAAGACGACGTCCGAGTCGGGGCACATCTCGAGGAACGCATTGCAGTTGCCCGGCTCGTTGTCGAACGCCGCGATGACCTTGCCGATGCGGCTGATCTTCGGGCCTTCTTCGCGCTTGAACGCTTCGTCCGGGATCTTCGCGTCCGGCTTGCACACGAGCTCCGTCCCGACGACGCCGATCGGGAAGCCGAGATCCCGCAGGCTCTGGAACGACCCGAGGCTCATGAGGGGCAGATCGCGGCCCGTGAAGTACACGATCGTGGCCCCCGCTTCGTAACAGGCCCGTGCGAGCTCCACGCTTCCTGCCACGGCAACGTCGTGCTTCAGGTAGTCATCCGAGAAGAAGCGCGAGCGCCAGTACGATTCCGCGCGGGAGATGAGCTCCGGATGCGCGACGCCGAGCGTCTGCAGCGTGTCGCTCAGGAGATACGCCAAGCTCTCCGCTCGAGCGGCCGCAAGCACCTCGGCGGCCGAGTGCGCCTCCCGATGAAGCTCGGCGGCGAGCTCCTTCAGGATCGCAGCCGTGCGAGGCCGGTTGTCCATGATCGTGCCGTCGAGATCGAAGACGACGACGGGGACGGGTTGGCCGGCCACTGGCCGGGACCGCTGCACGACTCGCGAAAACAGAGCGTGCTGCTCGGCGGACGTGATGCGTCTGTACGCGGAGCTCATGTGAAGGTGGTTGCTAGTAGCACATCGGATGCAGACGTCGAAGTCGAAACGAGGTCTCCGCGATCGTCGCGAGCGGTGAGGCCCGGTCGAGTCTTCGCGCCTCGAGAGCTCGGGATCTCGTCTGCGCGTTCGTCGCCATGCGCGTGCGCTCCTCGCGCTGGCTCGACCCGACGCGTCCGCGCGGCGGTAGCTGTCCGAGGCTCGGTGGCCGAACCCTCCCCCGAAGCGTCGGATACTGCTAAGAGCAGATGCGGGAATGACGCAGGCGCAGCGCGACCACTACGAGACCCTCGGCGTGCCCAAGACGGCGGGACCGGACGACATCAAGGCCGCGTTCCGCAAGCTCGCAGCGCAGCATCATCCCGACCGCAATCCGGATGACCCGAAGGCTGCGGTCCGCTTCAAGGAGATCAACGCCGCCTACCAGGTCCTCAGCGATCCGCAGCGGCGCGCCATGTACGATCGGTTCGGGCATCGCGCCGAAGAGCCCGGGTCGCCGTTCGCTTCGAGCGGCCCGTTCGCAGGCGGCGTCGTCGACTTCAGCGAGATCGCGATCGACGGCATCCTCGGCGATCTCCTCGGTGTCTTCGGGGTCGGCAAGGGCGACCGCGGCGACCTGAAGCGCGAGCTCGAGGTCACGTTCGAAGAGGCCGCGTTCGGAACGACGAAGACCATGCGTTACGAGCGCATCGTCTCGTGTGGCGACTGCCGCGGCTCGGGCTCCGCGGAAGGAACTCACCCCGAGACGTGCAGCGCGTGCAACGGCCGTGGCCGGGTGCGCTTCCAGCAGGGGCTGCTGCCGATCGCCGTCGAGCGTGTGTGCCAGCGCTGCAAAGGTCGCGGCACCGTCGTCACGACGCCGTGCAACGGCTGCAAGGGCAGCGGGCTCATCACGAACGAGAACACCATCGAGGTCACCCTGCCTCCCGGTGTCGAGCACGGCGCGACCCGCGTCGTCAGCGGCGGAGGCAATCGGCCCCGCCCGGATCGCCCGGCCGGCGATCTCGAGCTCGAGATCAAGGTCCTGCCGCACACGTTTTTCCGTCGTGCCGGCGACGACGTCGTCTGCAACGTTCCGCTGACGTTCACGCAGGTGGCGCTCGGCGCGGAGGTCGAGGTCCCGACGCTCGACGGCAAGGGCAAGCTGAAGGTCCCTGCGGGAACGCAGCCGGGCACGACGCTCCGTATCAAGGGCAAGGGCATGCCGAAGCGCGCGGGCATCGGCCGCGGCGATCAGCGCATCGAAGTTGCCGTCGAAGTGCCGACGACGCTGACCGCGCGTCAACGTGAGCTGATCGAGGAGCTCGCCAAGGAGCTCGGCGAAGAGGTCACGCCGATCCGCAAGGGCTTCATGGACAAGCTCCGCGATCTCTTCGGCTGACGAGGCGCGGCGCCACGAGCACGATTCGCGCGTCGGTCTCCGAAGAGCGCGCGCCTTCACACCGTGCTTGTCCGAGCGGCAGGTCGACTCACCCCGTCGCGCCGTTCGAGGGCAGATCACCCCGAACGCAGGTTCTGGGCGGTTCGCGGATCCACGCGCGCGCGCGACGTTCATCCACGCCGCGCGTGGAAACACACGCAGACGCGTGCGCCCGTCGTGGCACGTCGCGTGCTGAGTCCGATGCAATCGTGCACTCGCAGCGGAGATCTCGATGACGATGACCAGTCTTGCGATCAGCGTTCTCGGAGTTGCCCTGATGGTGGTCGGCATCGGCCTCGTGGTGGTCGGCTGATGATGCTCGGCTGACGATTGAGGCCAACGCCCATCTCGTCAGCGGGCACCGATCCGCTACGCTCATCCGGTGCGGTGGGGGTGGCGTGAGGGCATGTTCGGCGTGCTGCTGGCGACCACCGGCGCCTGTTCGCTCGTCATCTCCGTTCCGACGGACGAGTACGCGAACGGAGCCGTCGTCTCAGGGCCCGACGCGGCGGACGGAGCGAGCTCCGGTGCGGATGCCCCTCGAGACGTCAGGGCGCCGGTCGCGGCGTGTGGCGACGCCACGTTCTGCGAGACCTTCGATGAAGGACCGCTCGGCGCGAAGTGGCCCGAGCAGGACACCGACGACGGCGAGCTCGCGCTCGCGCCAAGCTCCGTCGGTCCGCCGAATGCGCTTCGCGTGAAGCTACCGGAACGCGCATCGTCGGAGCGAGAGCGCGTCGCATCCCTGGCGCGATCGTTCCCGTTTCCCACGCGTGCTCGCTGCGACTTCGATCTGTTCGCAGCAGGGGGCCCACCTGGAACGAACGACGTCGAGTTGCTCGCGCTCCGCGCCAGGAACGGCGGCACCCACTACTCGCTGCACGTGAAGCTGCGAAACGATGCGCTGCGGGTGCGGGAGAGCATCACGGGCGAGTCGACGACGTCGAGCGAGGTCCCCCGCACCTTCCGGGAGGGGGCCTGGGTCCACGTCGTCCTCGAAGCGGAGATGGGGAAACAAGCCGTGGTCACGTTCGGTCAGGAGACGGCCACCCTGATGCTCCGAGCCTTCGGTGGCTCGCAGTTCGCCCTCTCGCTCGGGGAGACCGGCGACAACGGCCGCTGGGGCTTCGAGGTGCTCATCGACAACGTCGCCTGCACCTTCACCCCGTGAGCGAGGGCGCCGGCGGCACGATCTGGACCGATCGATCCGCTCGTTCGAGGAAAAACCGCTCGAACGTCACTCGAATCTGAGTTACGTAAAACGCCCCGTTCGGGGGCCACGGGGACGTGTGCCCGCGATAACGTGGAAAGGCTCCCTGGCTCTCGGGAGCGACGGCCCTCATTCCCCGAGATCCCCGAGGTCTCCGAGATCCCGATGTCCGAGGCGACGATGCACGCAGCGCCACGAGCTGGAGCGGCAACGACCGGAGGCAAAGCCGCGTCCGGCGCGGCCGAGACGCCCGTTCCCGCCACGCCGCGCGCGATGCGCTGCGCGGCGCGTGGGATCAAGAAGGGGTTCGGGAACACGCCGATCTTGCGGGGCGTCGATCTCGAGATCCCCGAGGGCACGTTCGCGGTCCTCGTCGGACCGAGCGGATGCGGCAAGTCGACGCTGCTCCGACTCGTCGCCGGGCTCGAGCAGGCCGACGAGGGCACGATCACGCTCGCCGGCCGGGACGTGACCCGCCTGCCGCCGCGGGATCGCGACATCGCGATGGTCTTCCAGAGTTATGCGCTCTATCCCCACCTCACCGTCCGGGACAACCTCGCGTTCGGACTGAAGCTGCGCGGGACGTCGTCCGCCGAGATCGAGAAGCGGATCGAAGAAGCGAGCGCGATGCTCGGCCTCGCCAAGCTGATGGACCGTCTGCCGAAGCAGCTCTCCGGCGGGCAGCGGCAGCGTGTCGCCATGGGCCGTGCCATCGTGCGACGGCCCACGATTTTCCTCTTCGACGAGCCGCTGTCGAACCTCGATGCCGCGCTCCGCGCCGAGGTCCGGGTCGAGATCCGCCGGCTCCACGATCGGCTCGGCGCGACGACGCTCTACGTGACGCACGATCAGGTCGAGGCGATGACCCTCGCCGATTCGCTCTGGGTCCTGAACGGCGGGCTCGTCGAGCAGAAGGGACCGCCGCTCGAGATCTACGAGCGCCCGCGCACCAAGTTCGTCGCGACGTTCCTGGGATCACCGCAGATGAACCTGCTCTCCGGCCGGCTCGTGAAGGAGGGAGGCATCGTCTACGCCGAGGGCGGCGGCGTCCGCACGCGCGTCGACGACGAGCGCTTCAAGAGCGAGCTCGACGCCGATCGCGAGGTGACCATCGGCATCCGGCCTCACGACATGTTCCTCGCGAAGGGCGACGCGCCGAAGATCGCCGATCTCAAGGTCGAGATCGTCGAGGCCCTCGGCTCGGAGGCGTTCGCGCACGGCTGGCTGACCTCGAGCGGGCCGACGGTGATCGCACGTCTCGACGCGGCCGACGCGCGGAGCGTCAAGCCGGGCTCCGTGATCCCGCTCGGCGCCGCGCCGACCTCGGTCCATCTGTTCGACGTTTCGACCGATCGCGCGCTGGCCTGACGTTCGATGAGCTTCCTGCGTGCGTTGCGTGCGTTGGTGATGTCGATCGCGTTCGTCGCGATCCTCGTCTTGCCGGGGTGCTCGGAGCCTCCCCGTGGCATCGTCCTCTGGCATCCGTACCGCGGCGGCGAAGAGGCGGCGCTCAAGAAGGTGGTCGCCCGCTTCGAGGCGGAGCGCGGGGTGAAGGTCACCGCGCTCGCCGTCCCTTACGAGGCGTATCTCTCGAAGCTCGAGGCGGCGATCCCACGCGGCAATGGCCCCGACGTCTTCATCGGTCCGCACAACCGGCTCGGCGAATACCTGCTCCATCGGCTCGTCGCGCCCGTGGGCGACGCCTTCCCCGACGCCGACGAAGGGATCTACGAGGCGGTCACCGTCACGGCGGTCACCCACGACGGCGAGCGCTACGCCGTTCCGCTCGCGAGCAAGTGCGTCGCGCTCTACTACAACACGCGTCTCCTCCCGCAGCCGCCGCGCACGCTCGAGGAGCTCGTCGCGAAGAAAGACGCGCTCGGTCCGGGCGTGTGGCCGCTCGCGTACGAATCGCAGTCGGCGTACTACCACTCGGCGGTGCTGCATGCTTTTGGCGGGCAGCTCTTCACCGACGGCTTCGCGATGACGGGCCCGGCCGCGGAGAGGTCGCTCGAGAAGGCGCGCGAGCTCGTCGCGACGCGCGTGGTCCCCGACGAAGCGAGCGGCGACCTCGTGAAGACGCTCTTCGCGTCGGAGAAGGCGGCCGCGGTCCTGTCGGGCCCGTGGCTCGCGAGCGATCTCAAGGACGATCTCCCCTACGAGGTCGTGCCGCTGCCCAGCATCGAAGGCGTGGGGGCGCTCCGTCCCTTCCTGACCGTCGACGGCGTCTTCATGACGCCGGAGGGCGCGAAGGCGGCCGATGCCCGCGCCCTCGCCCGCGCGCTCGGGAGCGCCGAGTCCGCCTCGGATCGCGCCGCGATCGGAAAGCAGGTCGTCGCGACGAAGGCCTACTGGGAACAGGCAGGGGACGCCACGCTCGGGCCTGCCGCCCGCCGGCAGCGGAAGCTCCTCTCCGCGTTCCACGACGCGAGCGCCGCCGCCATCCCGATGCCCGTCTCGATGGCAATGAACCCCGTCTGGGTGCCCGTCGAGCAGGCGATCCGGAAGGTCCTCCGCGGTGATGCCACCCCGAAGGCGGCCCTCGACGAAGCGAAGGCTCGCTACGACGACGTGATGCGCGTCCCTCCGCGAGAGGCCGCGTCGCCGACGCCGCTCCTCCTCGTGCTCGGCCTCACGCTCCTCGCGGCGGCGTTCGCGATCGTCCGGCGCGTGCGCGCTCCGGGCTTCCGCCGCGAGCTCGAGACGTCGAAGCCTGCGTACAAGTACGTGACCCACGCGGCGATCACGATCCTCGTCCTCGTCGTGTTGCCGCTCGTCGCCGGTGCAGCCACGTCGTTCTTCGCGGGGACGCGCGAAGACGCTCGCTTCGTCGGCCTCGCGAACTACGTCGAGATCCTGACCGCCCGAGGAAAGCCGCTGCTCTCGCACGGCTCCTTCTATTTGACGCTGCTCGTGACCGTCGCGTGGACGGTGATCAACGTCGTCTTCCACGTTGGCATCGGGCTCGTCCTCGGGATCGCGCTCGCGCGCCCCATCTTGCGCCTACGCGCCGTCTATCGCGTCCTTCTCATCGTGCCGTGGGCGGTGCCGTCGTACGTGACGGCGCTTGCATGGAAGGGGATGTTCCATCGCCAGTTCGGCGCCATCAACGCCATCCTGGGCCTGCTCGGCGTAGAGCCGATCTCGTGGTTCTCGAAGTTCTCGACGGCCTTCGCTGCAAACATCGCGACCAACGTGTGGCTCGGCTTCCCGTTCATGATGGTCGTCGTGATGGGCGCGCTCACGTCGATCTCGAAGGATGTCCTCGAGGCCGCGGAGGTCGACGGCGCCACGCGATGGCAGGCCTTCCGTCTCGTCACGCTACCGCTCCTCAAACCAACGCTCCTCCCGGCCGTCGTCCTCGGCTCGGTCTGGACGTTCAACATGTTCAACGTCGTCTTCCTCGTGTCCGGCGGCGAGCCGGACGGGACGACCGACATCCTCGTCAGCGAGGCCTACCGCTGGGCCTTCGCGCGGAACGCGCAGCTCGGCTACGCCGCAGCGTACGCGGTCATCATCTTCGGCCTGCTCGCGCTGATGTCGCGCGTGATGGGCCGGCTCGGCGGCGAGGCGAAGGAAGCATGAGCGCCCAGTCGAAGAAGGGTTCTCTCCTCGAAGCCGTCGTCGTGCATGCGATCCTGATCGCGGCCGTCGCCTACGCGCTCTACCCCGTGCTCTGGGTCGTCTCGCTCGCGCTCTCGCCGACGGGAGGGACCGAGCCGCGCATCCTTCCAGCGCACGACGTCACGTTCGACAACTTCCGCCTCGTCACGGGGGCCGGCGATCCCGAGCGAAGCTGGCTCTTCGCGCGGCAGGTGATGAACTCGCTCGTCGTCTCCTTCGCGACCGCGGCCACGGCCGTCGCCATCGCCACGCCGGCCGCCTATGCGCTCGCGCGCTTCGAGTTCGTCGGCAAGCGCTCGGGCCTTCGCGGCATGCTCCTGACGCAGATGTTCCCGGGCGTGGCGAGCGCGGTACCGCTCTATCTCATCCTCGACGCGCTCCAGCTCCTCGACACGCGCACCGGCCTCGTCCTCGTCTACGCCGCCACCGCGGTCCCGTTCGCCGTCTTCCAGCTGCGCGGCGCATTCCTCGCGATCCCGGTCGATCTCGAGGAGGCCGCGATGGTCGACGGCGCGACGCGCACGCAGGCCTTCCTGAAGGTCGCCCTCCCTGCCGCCCGGCCAGCCATCGCGGTCACCGCGCTCTTCGCCTTCATGAGCGCGTGGAACGAGTTCATCCTCGCCGCGACGCTCCTCGGCCGCGAGAGCGCCTTCACGCTGCCGGTCGTCTTGCAGTCCTACGTCGGCGAATACTCCACCCAGTGGGGCGCCTTCGCAGCGGGCGCCGTCCTCGTCAGCGTCCCCGTCATGGCGCTCTTCTACATCGCGCAACGCCAGCTCCTGAGCGGCCTCACCGCCGGCGGCGTCAAGGGCTGACGCCGGCGCCTCCCGTGTGCCGCGTCGCACGCGGCAACCCTCGGCGGCCGCCGCGCGGCCGGCGAGCGTCGAGCGAGGCGACCGGCGGCAGCTTGAATGAGGCGCATGTCGGTCCCCCGCGCGCAGTCAGCAGAGGAGCCGCCGGCGCTCAATTCACGACTGGCGCTTCGATGCAGCAGCCCGTGAGGCAGTACGTGCCCGTCGGGCATGGCGTGGTGTCGTTGCACGCCTGGCCGACCGAGCAGGTCTGTCCCCCAGCGCAATCCGCCGGGATGCTCGTCTTGCCGATGCAGAGCTCGCAGCGATCGCACGGGTTCTGACAGTCCGCCACCATCGTGCAAGGCGGGCACTTGGCCGGGTCGTCGATATCGGCGATGGAGCACGTTGCCGAGAGACGCACGTCCCTCGAACCGCCGCCAGGTAGCTGTATGTTGCAGCAACCGAAGCAGTCGCAGCCGTTCGGCGCGAGCTTCGCGCACTTGTTCACGCACTCGTCGCGCTGGGTGGCCGGGCAGTTCTTGAACGCGGGATCGTAGGTGCACGCGCCGGTCGTCACCTTCGGGTCGCACTTGAGGTTCCACTCGCAGCGGTCGTCGCCTTGACCGCTGTTGCCGTCGAAGAAGCAGTCCTGCTTGCACGCATCCTGGTTGTCGCCCGCGATACCCGTGCCGAACGTCTTCTCGTCGTTGTCGAGGGGGCCGGCGCACTCGAAGTCGGCGCTGTCGACGAGTCCGTCGCCGTCGTCGTCGATGCAGTTGGCGCATTGCGGGCTGGTGCCGTCTGCGTTCACGAGTGGAACGCACGTGCCCGGCGATCCGTCGCCGGCGTTGTAGCCGGAGCCTGGTCCGCCGTCCGTTTGGGTCGGATCGAAGCTGCCGCCCGACGACGACGAGGACGACGACGAGCCGTCCGACGAACCGTCGGATGCCTCCGATCCGCATCCGCCTTGCGCGGCGGCGAAGGAGAATCCTGCGAGGGCAATCAGCGTCCCGACGATCCTTCGGTTCATGTCCTCAACGCTAGCTGCGTGCGCGCGATCCGCCTTGTTTTTCGAGGGTTTGCTGAACGAGTGTTCGCGGTCGGTCGAGTGGCCTTGCGGTCGATCGAGTGACCGCTCTCGCGCTATGGTGCCCGCGTGCACCGTCGGAGCTGGAGCTCGGTCATCGCGATCGCGATCGCGCTTCTCGCGTGGGGCTGCAGCGTCAGCGATGAGCAGCCGGGCGGGATAGCGCCCGATCGGCCTGACGCCGGCGTCGACGCCGCGGTGCCGGATGACGATGCCGGCCCGACTCGGGGCTCCGGTCCGATCGACGGCGACGTCCGGCGCTATCACTACACCTTCGACCTCACGACGCGTCGCGCGACGTCGAAGCTCACGATCGACGTTGCTCCTCCGGGGGGCGACTGTTTCGGCGTCGGATGCCGGACTGCGACCGCCGAGAGTCCGACGTGGAACGGAGCACCGGCGACCTCGTCGAAGCTCACTGGCAGCACGCTCGAGATGTGCGGGGCCGCAACGCCCGCAGGCGCGCTGGAGATCGTCGCGTCCACCGAAGTACCGATGCAGCGGCTGTACGGTCTCGACATCGGCTTCTCGCGCCGCCCCGATCTCGCCGATGGGGAGTTCTCGTATCTGCTCAGCTGGGTCGGTAACTGCGACCGGTTCGGGCCGTGCGATCCGGATCCGGCGAAGCTCGTCGAGCTGCACTTCGAGGTGACGCATTCCGAAGGCATGATCGTTCTCTGTCCCGGCACGCTCTCTGCGGGCGCCACGACGACGCGCTGCGATCTCTCCGGCACGCTCGCGCCTACGTACTCCGGGTTTGCGCTCGCTGCCGATCCGCTGTGGAAGCGCAAGCCGTTCACGTCGGCCGCGGACGTCGACCTCGTCCTCTACGAGGTCGACGGAGGCAAGATCGGGGCAACGCTCGGCAAGGCGAGCGTCGACGCGTTCCTCGTCTGGATCACCGACCTGCTCGGACCCATGCCGTACGGTCGTGAGCTACGCGTCGCCGGTGCACCGACGCGATGGCTCGGGTTCGAGCATCCCGCGAACATCATCGTCCAGGAGGATCTGCCGAGCCTCGGCACGCCCTACGCGGACACCACGATGCACGTGCTCATGCACGAGATCATCCACCAGTGGTCCGGCGATCGGACGACGCTCGCATCGGCAAGCGACTTCGTCTGGAAAGAGGCCATCGCCGAGTACCTCGCCTACGTCTTCGAGGACGAGCAGCGCCCCGCCGGAGAAGCGGCGCGGACGCGCGCGTACTGGGACGCGATCTCGCTTCAGTCGCAACATCATCCGCGCCCGACCGACGAGCCGGGCGTCGAGACGTTCTACGGTGACGTCTACGGACCGGGCCCGATGGTCCTGTTCGTCCAGCTCGAGCCCATGATCGGCCGTCCTGCCATCCTTGCGGCGATCCGCGCGTTCCTCTCCGCGCCCGGAGCGAAGAGCGTCACGGACCTTCGCCTCGCGCTGGAGAAGGCGTCGTCCAGGGACCTCGGGAAGTACTTCGACGCGTGGGTCTTCGGCGCGGGCGCGCCGGAATGGCCGACGTTCGCGGTGAGCTTCGTCGAGGCGGGCGATCAGCTCACCGTGGAGGTCACGCAGCAGAACCCGTCGTCAGGCATCGTGTACGGCTGCGCGGTCGAGATCGAGATCGCTGGACCGAACACGACGAAGCGCGCCGTGGTCGACTTCGGGCTCGCGCCAGCGTCGGCCAAGGCCAGCACGACCGTCACCTTCAGTGGTCCCCGCACGTCGGTGACGGTCGATCCCGATCACAAGGTGATCGGTCGGGCGGTGGGCGCGACCAATGCCGTCGCTCCGGCGGCGTCGCAGCCGATCTGGATCTTCTGACCCGAGCCCAGCGGTCCGGCGCCTGCCAGACGTCCACACCACCACATCGGCCCACCGTGCGCTCGCGCACCAGGCATCTCCAATTCCTGGCTGGAGGTGCCCACGACACGCGATACTCGTTCGATGATGGCCCGCCTGCACTTCCGGCTCGCTGCCGGCTCGCTCGCGCTGATCGTGCTCCTCGTTCCTGCTGCGATCGGCGGCTGTGGTGACGACGGGAGCATCTTCGACGACGGTCGCGGAGAGGACGGCGGTGAAGGCTCCAGCAGCGGCACCAGCGGCTTTGTCCCGAACCCGGACACCGACGGCGCGAGCACGACGTGTGGCCCTGCCGGCAAGGCCTGTGGTGACGGCGGCGTCTGCGCGGGTGATGTCTGCTGTGCCGCGTCGCTCGCATGCGGTGACGTCTGCTGCGGCGCAGGCAACGTCTGCTCCTTCCAGAAGTGTGTCGCTCCCGGCGGCGAGTGCCGTGACACGAGCGACTGCGCGGCGAACGAGTATTGCGAATACTCGCTCGGCACCGCGACGGACGGTGGCGTGAGCGGCGCGGACGCGGCGTGTGTCGGAGGCAGCGACCGCACCGGCCGCTGTCTTCCGAAACCTCCGGAGTGCGCTGCGGACGCGGGCCCACAGCCTGGTGGTCCGATCACGTGCCTCGAGAAGTGCGAGTATCGTCCGCCGACGCCGACGTTTGCCCCGAAGGAGAAGTTCGCCTGGGGAGGCCAGCTCGTTTCGCCGTACGCGACCGACGTGATGATGGCGCCCATCGTCGTCGAGCTCGACGACGACGACTGCGACGGCAAGGTCACGGAGCGGGACATCCCGGAGATCGTCTTCTCCACGTTCCAGTCCGGTCAGTACAAGGTGAACGGGAAGCTGCGTGCGATCTCGATCGTGGGCGGCGCCGTCGTCGAGAAGTGGACCGTCCCGAACGCGACGAACGCCACGATCGTCAACCCGACGAAGCAGATCGCAGGCGGCAACTTCGACGGACAGCCGGGCAACGAGGTCGTGGCGTGTGGCGTCGACGGCAAGGTGTACGCGTTCAAGGGGACTGACGGCTCGGTGCTCTGGTCGAGTGCCTTGATGCCCTGCTTCATGCCCTCGATCGCCGATCTCGACGGCGACGGGAACGTGGAGGTCATCGTCGAGGGTGGCATCCTCGACGGCGCGACCGGCGTGCTCGAGCACGCCTTCACGCCCGCATTGAACGGGCCGTTCGTCGTCAGTGACATCGACTCCGACGGGAAGCTCGACGTCGTCACGTCCTCCCGCGGCTACCGCGCCGACGGTCAGATGTTCGTCGACACCGGCATTGCCACCACGGGAAGCTTCCCCGACACGAGTGACTGGAAGGGCGCGTGGTCCGGCGTGGCCGACTTCGACGGGGACGGCAAGCCGGAGGTGGTGGCGGTCGACAACGCGACGCACACCGTTCTCGTCTGGCGCTACGACGCCGCCGCGCCTGCCAAGTTCACCGTGGTGCGCCAGCCCGTGGACATGAACGCGCTCTTCGGTCCGAACACCTGTCCGGCGGGGACGTGGGGTAACACGCACGGCGGTGGTCCGCCGACGATCGCGGACTTCGATCGCGACGGCGTGCCGGACGTCGGCCTCGCCGGCGGCGTCGGGTACGTCGTCTTCGACGGCAAGAAGCTCGTCACACCGGCCGTGGCGGGCACCGACGCGATCCTGTGGAGCAAGGTGACGACCGACTGCTCGTCCGCGTCGACCGGCAGCACCGTGTTCGACTTCGACGGCGACGGGAAAGCCGAGGTCGTCTACTCCGACGAGGTGCGGATGCGCATCTACGAGGGCGCCACCGGCAAGGAGCTCGCATCGATCTGCAATACGACCGCGACGTTGATCGAATTCCCGGTCGTCGCCGACGTCGACAACGACGGGCAGGCCGACATCATCGTCGTGTCGAATGCCTATTCGAACACGTGCAACGATACGCCCGACGGCGGCGCGCCCGTCGCGACGAAACAAGCAGGCATCCGTGTGTTCGGTCCGGCGAGCGGCTCGTGGGTACGGACGCGACGCGTCTGGAACGAGCACGCGTACCACATCACGAACGTCGCCGAGGACGGCACGATCCCGCAGTCGGAGCCGCCGAACTGGAAGCAGCCCGGGCTGAACAACTTCCGTCAGAACAAGCAGCCCGGCAGCGAGTTCGCAGCCCCGAACCTCGTCGCGACGCTCGCTCCGTGCGCGACGTCCGGGGAAGGTGTGACGGTGACCGTCCGCAACGTCGGCGAGGCGCTCGTCCCGGCGGGCGTCGTCGTCGGCGTGTATTCGGGGACGCCCGGCTCGGGCACGAAGCTCGGGTCCGTGACGACGACACGAACGCTCTATCCGGCCGAAGGTGAGCCGCTGGAGTTTGCCTTCGCCTCCGGCGTTGCACCGTCGAAGGTCTACGCGATCGTCGATGACGGAGCGCCGCCCCATCCCACGTGGACCGAGTGCCGGACAACCGACAACATGACGCAGGCGATCTCGCCGGCGTGTGGAGTGCCGAAGTAGAGGTCGCGCGCGCGTAGCAAGCTGGTCGACATCGAGCGCGACCTTGCGCTGCGCATGCTCGCGCCGACCCGGGCCGCTATGATGGCCTCGTGGCGAGCCCGCGCGACGAGCAGCAGACCGAGATCGCGACGGAAGCTCATCGGCTGGACGCAACGCCGATCGAGCGGCTCCGCCTCGTCGTGACCGAAGGTCCGGACGCCGGCAGCGCGTTCGAGCTCGATGCGAGCGCGCCCTCTCGCCTCCTCGTCGGGACGAGCCCCGCGTGCGTGATCAAGCTGAGCGATCCGACGGTCTCGCGTCGGCATGCTGCCTTCGAGCCGACGCCGAAGGGCGCCTTTCGCTTGAACGATCTCGGGTCGACGAACGGTACCGTCGTCGACGGCGTTCGTGTCGGAGAGGCGTTCGTTCGTGGGGGCGAGCACGTCCGGTTCGGGAGCACGGCCGTGCGCCTCGAGACGACGCCGTCGACGGCAGACCACCAGCGCCCGCTCTCGAACGCGCTCCGGTTCGGCCGCACGTTCGGCGCGAGCGTGGCCATGCGCCGCCTCTACCCGCTCTGCGAGCTGCTCGCAAAAGCTCGCGTGCCCGTCGTCATCGAGGGCGAGACGGGGACCGGCAAGGAGGTCCTCGCCGAGTCGCTCCACGAGATGGGTGGAGCGAAAGGCCCGTTCGTCGTCTTCGATTGCACGACTGTGTCTCCGCACCTCGTCGAAGCCGAGCTGTTCGGGCACGTCCGCGGCGCATTCACCGGTGCCGAGCGGAGTCGTTCGGGCGTCTTCGAGGAGGCCGACGGCGGGACGCTCCTGATCGACGAGATCGGCGACCTCGAGCCCTCTCTCCAGGCGAAGCTGCTCAGGGTGATCGATCGTGGCGAGTTTCGCCGCGTCGGAGGCCAGCAGACGACGAAGGTCGACGTGCGGGTCCTCGCGGCGACACGGCGCGATCTCGACAAAGAGGTTGCGGCTGGTCGCTTCCGTGACGACCTCTTCCATCGTCTCGCCGTGGCGCGCATCGAGCTGCCACCGCTTCGCGAACGTCACGGCGATGTGCCCCTGCTGGTGAAGCAGTTCGTGCAGGAGATGGGTGGACCGCCCTCGATCGCTGCCGAGATCGTCACACGTTTCGGCGACTACACGTGGCCCGGTAACATTCGTGAGCTGCGCAACCTCGTCGCCCGCTACGTCGCGCTCGGCGGAGACGCCGATCCGCCCACCGACCTGCGGAGCCCATCGATGGCTCCTTCGAGCGAGATCCGGGACGGGTGGCTCGACACGCTCGTGGCGCAAGACATCCCGTTCCCGATCGCACGACGGAAGACACTCGAAGAGTTCGAACGCCGCTACGTCGCTGCGGTCCTCGCGCGACACGACGGCCACGTCTCGCAGGCCGCGAAGGCCTCTGGTCTCGCGCTCCGGTACTTCCGCCTCGTCCGTGCACGTCAGAAGTGAACCGCGAAACGAAAGCTCAGCACGGACATCGTGCCGCTGTTCTTCGGTGAGTGAGAGCCCGGGCCGTCGCGTGCGAATGCAGGCTCGGCGCGCCTCATCGACGGCTCGTAGCTTTCGGCCCGCTACGCTTCGGATCCGGGCCTCCTTCGCTATGATGCGCGCCGCTCGCAAGGGCGAGGCTTACGTCCGTGAGATCATCTCTCGTCGCTGCCGTTTTCGTTGCTGCGCCCGTGCTGCTCGGGGTGGGCGCGATCGCGTGCTCGAACAACAAGGAGCACGGAGCCGGGAAGGTGCGTCCGGCGCCGCTCGTCGTCGTCACGAAGGTCGCCGCGCGCGACGTGAACGTCGAGGTGCACGCACCCATCGAGCTGAGGCCGCTCGCCCAGGCCGAGGTGGGCTCGAAGACGCTCGGATACCTCGACGCGGTGCTCGTGGAGCGTGGCGACAAGGTCAAACGCGGACAGCTTCTCGCGCTCGTCCGCCCGAGCGACCTGCCCGATCAGCTCGTCGCCGCGCGCGGAAGTCTCTCGCAGGCGCAGGCGAGCGCGAGCCTCGCACGAGGCAACCTCGAACGCGTGAGCGGGCTTGCGCCGAAGGGCGTGGTCTCGCAGCAGGAGCTGCAACAAGCGCAGGCCGCCGTCGCGACCGCGGAGGCGCAAGAAGCTGCCGCCAAGGCGCAGGTCGCCGCCTACGCGACGCGGCTCGGCGAGACGCAGATCACATCACCGCTCGATGGCGTCGTTGCAGTGCGGCGTCTCGATCCCGGCGCGCTCGTCGGCCCGACCGCGGGCGCAGGCATCATGACGATCGCGCGGATCGACGTGCTGCGCGTGTTCGTGACCGTCACGGAGCGCGAGGCACCGCTCGTGAAGGTCGGACAGAAGGCTCGCGTCGAGGTCGATGCGCTCGCCGGCAAGGACATCGGGGGCTCGGTGGTGCGCCTCGCGCCGACGCTCGACCCCGCGACGCGCACGCTCGACGCCGAGGTGCAGATCGACAACGCGTCGGGCGAGCTCCGTCCGGGAATGTTCGGCCGTGGGTCGATCGTCGTCGACGTGCATCCGAACGCCGCCGTGATCCCTGCGACGGCTCTTCAGATCACGAACGGCAAGCGCTTCGTCTTCGTCCTCGCCGGCGACAAGGTCTCGCGGCGCGAGATCGAGACCGGCGTCGATGAAGGCACGTGGCTCGAAGTGATCAAGGGCGTGAGCGCCGGCGAGGAGGTCGTGACGATCGGCATCGACGCGATCTCCGACGGCTCGACGGTGCGCGTCAGTCGTGACGTCGATCCGTTCAAGGGCAGAGCCCCGGAAGCGACGCCCGCGAGGTAGGCCGAACCATGTGGCTGACCCGGCTCGCGCTCAAGAATCCGATCCTCATCTTGATGATGTCGCTGATGGTCATCGCCCTCGGCGTGCTCGCCATGGGCAGGCTCAGCGTCGACCTGTTCCCGAACATCGACATCCCCGTCATCCGCGTCGTCACCTTCTATGCGGGCGCGGGACCCGAGGACATCGAGAAGAGCATCACGCAACCGCTCGAGCGCGCGGTTGCGTCGTCGCCCGGTGTCGATCGCGTCGAGAGCACCTCGAAGCAGGGGACGTCGATCGTCAGCGTCTGGTTCAACTACGGCACGGATCTCGACACCGCGCAGTTCGAGGTGCAGCAGCGCGTCTCGCAGGTGCAGAGCACGCTGCCGCCCGGGATCCAGCAGCCGTTCATCTCCAAGTTCGACGTCAGCAACATCCCCGTCGTCCAGGTCGTGGCGCAGGGAGAAGGGCTGGACGAAAAGCAGCTCTACGACATCGCTTACAACATCGTCGAGCCTCAGCTCGAGCGGCTGCCCGGCGTCGCGAGCGCCACGGTGAGCGGCGGCAAGACGCGGCAGGTGCAGGTCCAGGTCGATCGCGATCTGCTTCGCGCGCGCAGCCTCGGCATCCTCGACGTCGTCACGGCCGTACGCGGCGCAAACCTCCTCTTGCCGAGCGGAACGCTGCGGACGGGCGACCAGGAGTACAACGTCTTCACCAACACGCAGGTCGAGACCGTCCGCATGCTCGAGGACGTCGTCGTGCGACCGGGCGCGCCCAGCAGCGCGGGCGGACAGAGCACGCCGGCGGTCCGCGTGCGTGACGTCGCCATGGTCGAAGACGGCATCGCCGACCAGTCGAACATCGTCCGGGTGAACGGGCAGCGTGGCGTGTACCTGCGCGTTCTCAAGCAGCCTGGCGCGAACACGATCGACACCGTCGATGCCATCCGGGCCGCGCTGCCCAATCTCCGTGGCGTCCCGGAGAACGTGAAGCTCCAGATCGCCTTCGACCAGTCGAAGTACATCCGAGCTGCCGTCTCGGCGCTCGAGCACGAGGCGGTGCAAGGTGGCGCGCTGGCAATCGCCGTCATCCTGGTGTTCCTCGTGAGCGTCCGCGCGACCGGCATCGTCGCGATCGCAATCCCGCTCTCGATCGTCGCGACGTTCATCCTCCTCTACTTCTCGGGGCAGACACTCAACGTCTTCACGCTCGGCGGCCTTGCGCTCGGCGTTGGGCGCCTCGTCGACGATTCGATCGTCGAGCTCGAGAACATCCATCGTCACCTGGCGTTCACGAGCAACCGGCGCAAGGCCGTGCTCGATGCGGCGCAGGAGGTGGCGATGCCGATCCTCGTCTCGACCATCACGACGGTGATCGTCTTCTTTCCGGTCGTGTTCCTCACGGGCGTGGCGCGGAACCTCTTCATCCCGCTCGCGCTCACGATCACGTTCGCGCTCGTCATGAGCTTCTTCGTCTCGCGCACGGCGACGCCGCTTCTCTGCCTCTACTGGCTGAAGGGCGGTCACCTGACGGGCGGGGTCGGCGGCGCCCTCACGCGCGCGCTCGACCGGATGGATGCGACGTACGCGCGCATGCTCGAGGTCGTGCTCCGTCGTAGGCTCCCCGTGATTGCCGCCATCATGGCCGTGTTCGCCGCGTCGTTCCTGCTGCTGCGCTTCATCGGGACCGAGTTTTTCCCTGCCTCGGACGAGGGACAGTTCAGCATCACGTACAAGGCGCCGATCGGAACGCGCGTCGAGCGCACCGAGGAGCTCGCGTCGCGCATCGAAGGTATCGCTCGGTCGACTCTCGCGCCTGAGCTCAACACGATGGTGTCCGACAACGGTTTGCCCGCGGGGCGCAGCGCGATGAACACGGCCAACACCGGGCCGCACGCGGGCAACATCCAGATCAATCTCGCCCCCAAAGACGTCCGTACGTCCACGGACGTCCAGGCGACCGAGCGCGTCCGCGCCGCGCTCAAGAACGAGCTGCCGGGCATCAACGTCTTCTATTTCACGGGCGGCATCCTCAAGCGCATCCTCAACTTCGGCGCGCCAGCCCCGATCGACGTGGAGATCCTCGGCTACGACCTCGACAAGGCGGCCTCGTACGCGCGCGAGATCGCGACGAAGCTCCGTGAGCTCCGCGACGCATCCGGCGCGCCGCTCCTCACGGACGTCCAGATCACGCGCGAGGAGAACTACCCCGAGCTCGACGTTGTCGTCGATCGCGAGAAGGCCGGCGTGCTTGGCGTCAGCGAACAGCAGATCGCGCAGACGGTGCTGACGAGCCTCGTCGGCAACACCCAGTTCCAGCCAATCCCGTTCTCCGATCCGGCGACGGGCAACGAGTACTTCATCAACGTTCGCCTCGCAGACGAGTTCCGGAGCAACGTCTCGGACCTGAGCGAGGTCTTCCTGAAGACGCCGTCGGGGGCGACGCTGCCTCTCTCGAACGTCGCTCACGTCGAGCGGGGGAGCGGCCCCGTCGTCATCGCGCGCAAGTATCTGCAGCGCATCATCGACGTCACCGCGAACGTCGCACCGGACAAGGATCTCGGCGCTGCGAGCGCGGGCGTGCAGCAGGTCCTCGACGACACACCCGCGCCGGACGGCTTCTCGGTGAAGCTCGGCGGTCAGACCCTCGCGCAGAAGCAAGCGTTCCAGGGCGTAGGCCTCGCGGGTTTGATGGCCCTCGCGCTCGTCTACATGGTGCTCGCGTCGCAGTTCAAGTCGCTCATCGATCCGCTCGTGATCATGTTCAGCGTTCCGCTCGGTGTGAGCGGCGTCTTTGCGATGCTCGCGGCGACGAAGACGACGCTGAGCGTGAACAGCGCGATGGGCATCATCATGATGGTGGGCATCGTCGTCTCGAACGGCGTGCTCCTCGTCGACTTCGCCAACGTGCTCCGGCGTCGAGGCACTCCGCTCATGGAAGCGACGGTCCTCGCGGCGAAGACACGTTTGCGACCCATTCTCATGACGACGATCGCGACCGTTGCCGGCCTCGTACCCATGGCGCTCGGCATCGGGGAGGGGAGCGAGACGAACCTGCCGCTCGCGCGTGCTGTCATCGGCGGGCTCACGGTCTCCACCTTCTTCACGCTCTTCCTGATCCCGAGCCTCTACACGCTCGTCGATCGCTTCAAGAAGAAGGTGCCCAGGGAAGAGGACGACAATGACACGATTGCAGACGAGCCGGCGCATGCCTAGGACCCCGCCCATGCAGAAGACGACGATCGCGGCCGCGGTGACGACGATGCTCACGCTCGCGCTCACTGGCTCTGCAGCGGCGCAGGGGCCGGCCGAGACGGGCGATGTCCCGCCGGTCCCGCGTCGACCGGTCGAGGCTCCGCCGCAGGCGTCTGCTGGCGCGATCACGCTCGAGGAGGCTGTGAAGCGCGCGCTCCTCCGCAATCCGAACGCCGAGATCGCCGCGGAAGAGATCCATCGCGCAGAGGCGCTTTCGAAGCAGGTGCGCGCTGGATGGCTGCCGACCCTGACCGCGAACGGGACGTATACCCGGCTCGACGACGACCGTGTGCTCCGAGGCTCGCCGGCGACTGCAACGTCGCCAGGAACTCCCGATCGGATCGCCCTGGCGAAGAACCAGATCAATGCGAACGTGCAGCTCACCGTTCCGCTCATCGCGCCGCGACAGTGGGTGGCTTATGCGCGGAGCAAGGAGAACATCGACGTCGCGCGCGCAGCGCGCATGGATGTCCGGCGTGAAGTGGCCCTCGCGGCAGCACGCGCGTACCTGACCGTCATCGCCCAGCGTCGCGTCCTCGACAGCGCGCAGCGTGCGCTCAACACGGCGCGCGCGCACGAAGACTTCGCAACGACGCGCTTCCAGGGCGGCGTCGGCAATCGTCTCGATGCCGTGCGCGCTTCTCAGGAGCGCGCGACCGCCGAGGCGCGCGTCAAGAACCAGCTCACCGCTCTGGCGCGCGCGCAGGAGGCGCTCGGAGTCGTCATCGGCGAAGAAGGCTCGGTCGACGCGGCCGAGGATCCGACGCTCACTCCGCCGCCGTCCATGGACTCCGCGATCGGCGAGGCTCAGGTGCGCCGTGCCGACATCGCGGCGCAGCGCAGCCGCGTCGAGGTTGCGCGAAAGGCGGTGAGGGACAACTGGGTCGACTACCTGCCGGTGCTCTCCGCCGTCGGGCAGCCGTTCTATCAGGACCCGCCGACGTTCACGACGCCGCAGACCGGCTGGCAGGCGCAGCTCGTTCTCCAGATCCCGCTCTTCGACGGCGGTGCGCGCTACGGCCTCCACGAGGAGCAGGAGGCTGTCGAGGCGCAGGCGCGTTCTCGCCTCGAAGGCGCCCTCCGGCAAGCGCGCTCCGAGGTGCGCATCGCTTTCGAGGCGATGCGGCGCGCCGATCAGGCGCTCGTCGACGCGCGTGACGCCGCCAAGCTCGCGACGGAAGCGCTCGAGCTCGCGACGGTGGCCTATCGCGCGGGCGCGACGTCGAACATCGAGGTCGTCGATGCGGAGCGGCGGGCTCAGGAGGCCGAGACGGCGGCAGCGATCGCAGAGGACGCCTCGCGCCAGGCTCGTGTCGACCTGCTCGCCGCGTGCGGGCGCTTCCCCTCCTGAGAGCTCGGCCTCTCCCGAGCATCACGGCAGAGTCGCGCCCGCGATCTTCGCAGCTGCGAAGGAGCCCGGGCCGGTTCGGGATTGCGAACCTGTCGGCGCGCACTTCGCGTCTGCACGACGGTAAGGGGGTCACCACCGTGATTTCCCGGACTTCGAGGGTGGCACGGCACGCGCATGAGTCCTCGGCAGCGCTGCGGCGAGGCTTGTCCCCCCCCGAGCCCGCCGTGGCGCCTTTTCTTTTTGTCCGCGGCCTCTCCCCGGTCAGACGCGGTCAGATGGGCGTGGCGCTCGCGGCGTCGGCGGTGGGCGCATCCAGCCGCGCGCGCAACGTTCCGTCGGCGATGGCGGCCTTGGTGAGGTCCTTGCCGCCGATGAGCACGCCGCGGACGAACACCTGAGGGAAGGTCGGCCAGCCGCTCCAGAGCTTGATGGCGAGACGGCGCTGCCACTCGGAGAGGTAGCTGCCGTACTCGAGGTAGTGGAAGTCGATTCCCGCCTCTGCGAGCGCCTTGCGGACGCCCCGCACGTGAGGGTTCTGCGCCATACCGACGACGACGACGGCGTGTTCTGCGATCGCCTGTTCGACCTGGCGCACCGTGTCCGCGTGGCGGGTTCCCATCTTTTCGGCGGCGGCGGGGTGGATGCGTGACGAGTCGAGGATCTTGCGCGTGGTCATGACGAGCCTCCGATGCGCGCTCGAGCTTATCCGTTCCCGCGGCCGAGAACTTGGCCAGCTCCTCGCGGGCAGGCGAGATGGAAAACGTGGCCCGATCGACCGTCAAGAAGGCGCAGCCCAAGGACCGGCGCTCCGGCCGCGACCGGCGGACGTCCCAGGACAGGCGCGAGAGCCCGCGTCCCGAGGGACGACGCACGAACGGTGGCCGGCGCTCGACCGACCCTCGAGACATCTGAGGGCTCCCCGCAGCCTGGACTTCCAGCGCCCATCACGGCAATAACCGCTGCTGCGATGCGAGCGAGCATCCTTCCACTCGGTCTCGTCGCGGTCTCGCTCTTCGTGGGGTGCGAGAAGCGTGCGCCATCGGCCGATGCCGTCGATGCCGCCGCGGTCACGATCGCTCCGATCGACGCCGCGCTCGCCGCCGATGACGCCGCAGCCGAGATGGTGGCACCCAAGGCGGCCGTCGCAATCGCTGCGAGCGCCGATCCGTACGGCGTCGCGAAGAAGTCGAAGCGCGCGTCGTGTTCGGTGCTCGGTGGCAAACACGTCTCCTCGGCGGATCTCGAGACGTCGTTCGTCGACGGCGACGATCTGCTCGCGATCGTGAACCGCTCGCCCACGGGGCAGCTTCCGCCCGAATACGCGCCGTCCGACCTCGTCGACATCCGCAACGGCAAGCCGCTCTCGGCGAGCGACTGCGAGAAGGTCCAGTGCCTCCGTCGCGAGGCGGCGAGCGCGCTCGACGAGCTCCTCGCACAGATGAAGAAGGAGGGCTTCCCCGGAAAGGTGGAGTCCGCGTTCCGCAGCTACGGCGCACAGTGCGGGACCTTCGGCAACTGGTCGCGAAAGAGCAGCTTCTGCGAAGCCACCGAGCAATCGGCGCTACCCGGCCATAGCCAGCACCAGCTCGGTACGACGGTCGATCTCTTCACCGAAGAGTGGGCGAAGGACGAGCGTGGGGTCTTCCGGGAAGGCTTCGGCTGCACCGACGCGGGGCGGTGGCTGCGCGAGCACGCGACGGACTACGGCTTCGTCATGCCGTACCCGATCCATCCCGACGATCGACATCCACGCCAGAAGTGCGTCGTCCGCTGGGACATCCCGGTCAACATCAACCCGCGTACCGGCTATCGCTACGAGCACTGGCACATCCGCTACGTCGGCAAGGACGCGTCGGCGCGGTACAAGGCGGCGCTCGCAGCGAGCGGGCTCGGCAAGCCGACCGAGATCACCGTCGAGCAGTGGCTACGCGCCGAGAAAGGGCTGACCGGTCCGGACGCGGAGCTCCCGGTCTGCGACGGCTGCAACTGTGGCGCGTGCAGCACGCTTGCGGCCGCTGGCGAGAACGCTTGCGACAAGAAGGGCGGCGCGCTCCACCTCGACGAGCACGGCAAGCCCATCCTCGTGGAGGAGGCTCCGTCGATCACGAACGTCTTGAAGGGCAAGGCGCGGAAGTGGAAGGGCAACGTCGTCGAGGTGAAGCTCGATGTTCCTTCCGGAACGCTCACCCAGCCGCCGATCGCGGGCATCGACGCGGCCGGTTACACCGCGGGCGCGACGTTCGAGAAGCTCTCGCCGTATCCCGACACCGAGGCGCGCGCGTATCCGCCGCTCGTGAATGCTTGGGTCGTCGCGGTCGAGCCGGTGCCGAACGACACGGGCGTCGCCTGGCCGTACCGTGCCGGCATCGCCGCCGCAGTGCACGGCCAGATCTACAACCGAGCGAACGTGCACCTTCCGACGCGAGGCGGCGCGACGACGCTCCGTGTTCCGATTCCGAGCACCGTCCAGAAGGCGAAGGTCGTTCTCCTTCGAGCCGGCGTCCCGCATGGACAGGAACGAGCCGTCGAGCTCGAGTGAGCGCTTCGAAGCCTCGACCATCGACCCGGTATGCCGCGAGTACCGGCTCGGTGTTGTCGTTCAGCGCAGCGTTGGCGGGGCGGCGGCGCTCTGGTCGCGCTGGCGTTTGCGGGCTTCGCCGTGGAGGCCTTCCGCGATCTCTTCGATGAGCTTCTTCGAGAACGCCGGGATGTCATCCGGCTTGCGGCTCGTCACGAGGCCCTGATCGGTGACGACCTCCTCGTCCACGACGTCGGCGCCCGCGTTGCGGAGGTCGGTGCGGATCGAGGGCCAGGATGTCACGCGCTTGCCCTTCACGACGCCAGCGTCGATGAGGATCCACGGGCCGTGGCAGATCGCGCCGACGGGTTTACCCGCTTCGAAGAAGCTCCGGACGAGCTCCTGGACCTTCGGGTTCATGCGGAGCACGTCGGGGTTGATCTGTCCGCCGGGCAGGACGAGCGCGTCGAAGTCGTCGCTCTTCGCCGTATCGAGGGGGACGTCGACATCGAACTCGTCACCCCACTTCACGTGTTGCCAGCCCTTCACCTTGCCGTCCTTCGGCGACACGATCTGACAGCTCGCGCCCGCTTTCTCGAGCGCTTCCTTCGGGCCGGTGAGCTCGACCTGTTCGAAGCCGTCCGTCACCAGGATCGCGACTTTCTTACCCTCGATCTTGTTTCCCATGTTTCACCTCGCCGCGTCGACGTGCGAACGCGAGGCCAATCGGGATTGGTCGTCGAACCCCGAAGGATCTCGGGCGGTCGGCTCAGCGCGAGCGCGCGAAGCGCGAACCCCGCTCGTGCACCGGTCTGCCGCGGCGTGCGCCACGTGCCCGCTCGAGCTCGCGCGCCGTGAAGCCGTGAAGCCGTGACTGCGCGAAGCGGCGATGGCGCGAGCGCGGTCAGGCCCGATGTTCGATCTCGGGCGCGACCTTGAAGAACGCGTTGCGCTCCGGATCGTTGTAGCTCCGCCAGTCGGGCTCCCACGGGACCACGCGTGCCGTCCCGCCGTCGTGCGCGATCGTGAGCGCCATCGGTGTCACCTCGCGGTAGGTGCTCTCCGCTGGCAGATCGTTGTTGTCCTTGCCGCCGGCCGAGAAGACCGTGATGAGGCGACCGAGGTCGTCGGCATACGGCTCGGCGACGCCCGCCACGACCTTCTCGTGCCCGCGCACCATCGTGTTCGTTCCGAGCCGCTGCATGAAGGCCCGGAACTGCATTCGCCCGAACGCGAACCGAGCGGCCTGCGCTTGCAGATCGGCCGGGATGACGTCGGCGGTGCTCGGATCGCTCCACATCATCTGGAAGCGGATGTCGGGATCGTTGAGCGACGACAGGTCCTTCCAGCGCTCTTTGATGATCCGATCCTTCGGGATGCCGCCGTGCACGAACATGAAGCGGTCGAAGAGCAGGACGTTCGGCATCTGCTCGAAGAGCATCCGGTAGTGACGGAACACGTCGACCGGCAACAGCGGCTTGAGCGTGTTGATCGCCTCGGCCGGCTTCACGCCGCCGTACATCGTGCCGTTCACCTCGACGTAGTACTCATGGTTGCCGCGCAACATCACGACGTGGTCGGGGGCCGTCACGAAGAGCTGCAACACGGTGCGGAGCACGCCGTTCAAGCTGAAGCGCCCGCGGTCGATGTAGTCGCCGAGTAGAACGAGAAGCGGGTAGGGGACGTTCGCCGGATCCCTCCGCCACGCGTCGACGCGCTCGAAGAACCGGCTCTGGAGGACGGTCGCCTTCAGGATGCTGTAGCAGCCGTGGAGATCGCCGAGCACGGTGAGCTCCGTCCGCGTCCCGGGGCGCGGCATCCGCACATAGGTGTGGCCGTCGAGGAACGGCTCGGTCCCGACGAGATCGTCGACGCTCTTCTTGCCCGCCAGTCGCCCGTTGCCGAACTGACGCTGCGTCTCCAGGACGGAGAGCGCGCGGTCGATGAGCGCGCGATCGGCGCTGATCTGCTGCGAGAGCGCGCTCGGGTCACGTGAGAAGTGGAACTCGAACGGCTTGAAGAACGGATGGTCGACCTTGGACTGTCCCGGGTGCACCGGTCGCGAGACGGCGACGCGCGTGCTGTCCGCCGGCGCCTCGGCGGGATCGCCGAGCTCGATTTCCACATCGGCTTCGAGGAGCTGGGCGAGCTCGCTCCGGAACTGCACCTCGGCGGGGTGGGCGACACCATCGGCCATCAAGAGGGTGTCGATGAGCTTCATCAGCTCGCTCTGCCCCCTCCGGTCGAAGCTGTGGAAGATCTCGAAGCACCGCACCTTCAGCTTCGAGTGCACGAAGGCCTTGGGGTCCTCGCTCTCCGAGACGCTCTCGGTGAACAGGTCCTTCACGTTCTGATCGATCCCCTCGAACACCTCGTGGAAGTGCTTCGTGTACTTCTCGACGACGTCTGCGCGGACCGGCTCTGCAGCGTTCGGCATCGCTGCGTGTGCGCGGTGCTCTATGAGGCGCTTGATGATGTCGCGGACGAAGCTCTTCTCTGCCGCGTCGAAATCCCCGTCGATGTACCCGAAGGTCACGAGGTAGAAGATGATCGCGTGCATCTCGTGCTCGGCACGCTTCGGATCGCTGCTGAAGGTGATCATCGACCCGAAGGCTAACAGCCCGCGGAATGGACGCGGAAGCACGAGATCGGCGCGGCGTCCGCCCGGCTCAGGCTGATCGAGCGTACGAAGGCCCGCCCGACTCGGGCCGAGCGGACCTAACGGCGCGTCGTGGGCTGGCGATCAGAGCGGGTGCGAGCCGATGCACTGGCCGAACGGGCCCGACGTCGAGCCGCCGCCGCGGTACCACGCTCCGTCCATGCACTGCATCCAGATCCCGTTCGACTTCGACTGCACGCAGGTACGCGCGTCGACCATGTCCTGCAGCGTCGCCGACCAGCAGCCGCCCTCGGTCCCCTCGTCCGGCTCGCTGCCGCTGCTGTTGCCGTCGTTCGGGCTGTTCGCGTCCTGCAACACGCCGTCGTTCGACGGTGCCTGAGAGCTGCGCGGGGCCGGGTAGCTGTCGCACTCGGTCTTGTGTTTCCGGTACCCGTACCAGGCGCGGTTGCCCTGCGCCTGCCAGATGGCGAACGCGCACTTCGCGTTCGTCGCAGAGCTCCAGAGCGCGTCTGCGTTCCCGCGCGACGGACATCCACGCATCGACCCGAGGTGGATGCTGTTGATCTGGAACAAGCCGCGGTCGGTGCTTCCGTTGCGGTTCTTGTTCGAGGCGCGCTCGTAGAAGCTCGACTCGTACTTCGCGGTGCAGACCATGCGTCCGATCTGGTTCTCGGGGAAGCCTGCCGCGCGCAGGTGCCCGGCGATCTCCGAGGGGCTCAGACGACGTCCAGCGAGGAGGCGGTCTTCGGACTCACCGAGCTCCTCGTCATCTTCGATCGTCTCCGCGGCGCAGCCGGTGGCGACGAACGAGACGAGGCTGGTGAACGCAATCACTCCGAGCAGTTTGGCTGCAGACACGGGTCACCTCACGGAGCGCTGATGGGTCGCGAGACCGAGCTCCCGGAGGTGACTTCAGCAAGGGTCAGACCATGACCTACACGGCCTCACTTTGCCGAAAAATCGTGTGATTTCAGGAGGCGAGACGCTGCGCGTCAGCCCTGATCGTACTTTTCCTTGAGGGACGAACGATCCAACCGATCGCTTCGCCGACCGCGATCGACTCGATCATGCGGGTAGCAGGCAGGGAGCGAGCGAGGGAAGGAGGTGCCGCGCCAGCGCGCGCCGTCAGGCGGTCGCCCAGACGCCCGACGTTCGCTCGTCGCGTCTCGGGACGTGGCTCATCGCGTGCTCGGCCATCGCCGTGATGGTGAGGCTCGGGTTCACTCCGAGGTTGGCGGGGATGACCGACCCGTCGACGATGTAGAGATCCTCGTAGCCGAACGCGCGGCTCTTCGGATCGACGACGCCCTCGTCGGGACCGAGAGCCATCGGGCATCCACCGAGGACGTGCGCGGTCGATGCCTTGTTCAGGAGCACCTCGAGGAGCCCGCTCTGGGGCGTGCCGTCCATCTTCTTCGCGAGCTTCTTGGCGACGAGGTTCGCGACCGGGATGTACGTCGGTGCCGGCTCGCCGCTGCCGCGAGCGCTGTCGAGCTTCTTCGAGAACGGCCAGTACCAGGGACGGCGCAGCTCGTACTTCAGGTGATTGTCGACCGGCTGCATGACGAGGAGGATCGCCGTCTTCTGCGCCCAGCCGAACGGGATGACGGTCCGGAGGAACTGGAGCGGATGCCGGAGGGCGGTCCCGAGCCAACGAAGCGGACGTGGGAGCCAGCCGCCGCCGTCGGTGAGCACCGTCGCGAGCGGCGCGAGCGCGTCGGATCCCCTCGGATAGCGAACGACCTCGATGTGCGTCTTGTCATCGACGAAGACGCCGCTCGTGATCGCGATACCTCGCGAGTAGTCGACGTCCGGCTTGTTCGATCGGACGCCGAGCAACGCTTCGCTGTTCGTTCGGAGGTAGGTTCCGAGCTGGTCGGAGAGTGACGAGAGGCTCCCGCGCTCCTTGCACCGCATCAGCAGATCGACGGTTCCGTACGAGCCTGCAGACACGACGACGCCGCGTGCGCGCAGCTTGCGGCGCTTGCGGAAAAAGCCCGTGGAATTCTCGATCGTGAGCTCGTAGCCCCCACCGGGGAGCGGCGCGACGTCGACGACGCGCGACTCCGGCTGGACGACGGCACCGCGCTTTTCGGCGAACCAGAGATAGTTCTGGTCGAGCGAGTTCTTCGCCCCGACGCGGCAGCCCACCATGCAGCCACCGCACAGCGTGCAGCCCGTCCGCTCCGGCCCTTCGCCGCCGAAGTACGGGTCGGGGACCGTCTTGCCGGGCTCGCCGAAGTAGACCGCGACGTCGGCCTTCTTCCACGTGTGGCCGCGGCCCATCTCTTCCGCGACCTCCTTCAGCATGCGATCGGTCTCGACGACGACGGCGCTCTCGGTGACGCCGAGCATCTTCTTCGCCGTCTCGTAGTGCGGGGCGAGCGCGGCCTTCCAGTCCTGGCCGACCCACTTCACATCGGCGAACGCTTCGTCGGGCGGCACGAGCAACGTATTCGCGTAGACCAAGCTGCCGCCGCCGACGCCCGCGCCGTGAAGGAAGAACGCGTCGCGTACGAGCGTCATCTGGAGGATGCCGTACATCCCGAGCCAGGGCCGCCAGAGGTACTTCCGGACGTTCCAGGTCGTGTGGGGGAAGTCGTCCTTCTTCCAACGCTTGCCCATCTCGAGGACGACGACGCTGTAGCCCTTCTCCGTCAGCCGGTGGGCCGACACGCTCCCGCCGAACCCGGAGCCGATGATCGCGTAGTCGAAGTCGAAGCTCATCTCGTCGATCGAACGAGCCGTATCACTCCAGAGGGGCCGCCGCGAGCGCAACGACGGCGGGCGAATCCCCCCGCTTCGCGGCGGGCATTGCCCGCTGGAGCTCGGGGACCGGGTCCGCTGCCGCCGCTGCCGGGGCACCTTCGTGAGCTCCCGAGCTCGACCTCCAGGGTGGTGAGACGGGCTCGCGAACGAGTAGGATGCCATGCTGTCCGATGGCCCGCCCCTCCGTACCGTCGATCCCCCCGGGGACGCTCCTCGGGGGCAAGTATGTCCTCGGCGGGAAGCTCGGCAGCGGTGGCATGGGCGCGGTCTTCGAGGCGACCGACGAGCGCGGCCATGTCGTGGCGGTCAAGACGCTCCTCGTCGGGCCGGGCGCGCCTGCAGCGGCAGCGGAGACGCGGGCGCGGTTCGCTCGCGAGATCGACGCGTCCGCGCGCCTCGTGCACAAGAACGTCCTCTCTCTGCTCGATGCGGGCGTGGACGACGCGACGGGAGCGCCGTACCTCGTGATGCCGCGCATGCGCGGGGAAGATCTCGGGCAGCTCCTCGCGCGCGTGAAGGTGCTCGAGCCGAGCGTCGCCGTGCCTCTCGTGGTCCAGGCATGCCGCGGAATCGCCGCCGGACATGCGGCTGGCATCATCCATCGCGACATCAAGCCGTCGAACCTGTTCCTCGAAGAGGAGGACGGTCTCGTCGTCGTGAAGGTGTCGGATTTCGGGCTCGCGAAGGTCCAGGACGCCGGGATCGACTCTCTCACCTCGTCGGGCGCGCTCCTCGGGACCCCGCACTACATGTCCCCGGAGCAGGCGGAGAACGCGAAGCGCGTGGACGCTCGCACGGACGTCTTCAGCCTCGGGATGGTCCTCTTCCACGCGCTCACCGGCAACGTGGCCTTCGCCCGATCGGGCTCGTTCATGGCGTTCCTCGTCGGGCAAGCGCAGGTCCCGCACCTGCAGCAAGCGGCGCCGTGGGTGACACCGACGATCGCGCGGGCGGTGCATGCCGCGCTGCTTCGTACTCCGGACGCGCGCTGGCCGAACGTCGGAGAGCTCGAGCTCGGGCTCACGATGGCGGCGGGGTTCGAGGTGGCGCATGCGCCGCTCTACAAGGCGTCGCTCGCGCCTGTGTCGCAAGCGACGCGCGCGGACGTGATGCCCCGCGCGGTCCTCCCGCAGCACTGGGAAGAGCTGCTGCGCGGCTGACGCGCGCGTCGTCAGGCCCTTCAGCCTCCTCACGCGGGGCAAGCGAGGATCGTGCGGAGCTCGCTCACGGGCGTCGTCCAGTGCTCCTCCCAGCGGAAGGTCGGGAGGAAGCTCGCTGCCTTGCCCCGGCGGTACGCATGACGGAGCTCGGAGAGGTGGTTACCGTCGAGCTTCATCCAGCGGATCGCGCCGAACACCACGAGCAGGAGCGCGCTCGGGGCCCGGAGCTGCGCATACGTGAAGGCCTGGAGGAGCAGCTCTCCGCGAACGTCCGGCGCGTAGCCCGTGAGCACATGCCAGAGATCGTGCGTCTGGCGCATCCGGAGCATGACCCAGGCGGCGCGTTCGTCGCCCACGCTCGGCAGCTCCTCGAACGCGTCCGGTGTGATGCCGTTGTCGTCGAGGAAGCGGGTGTACTCGCGACCGAGCGTGCCGTCGGGAAGGCTCCGAAGCGCGTCGAAGTCGACGTGGGTGCGATCGATGCGCGGGCGTGTGGCGAAGAGCCATCGGCCGGCTTCGGTGGCCTCGAGCTCTTCCACGGCGCGCGCGACCCGCCCCGCGTTCACGGCCTGCGTGAGGACGAGGACCTGATCGAGCCGCCCGTGGTCGCGGGCGAGGACGGCAAGCGCTCGAAGCGCGATTCCCGCGCGTTCGAATACGGAGGGGATTGCGGGCGGGGACGGCAACGAGCGGGCGAGTGCGTTCATTCGAGGCTCCTTTATTGTCACCAATGACAATAGGTTTGGACTCGTAATTGTCAACCGTGACAATGGTGGCTAGGGTGCCGTCATGCCCGTACGGAAGCCGCGTTCGCTCGCAAGCCGCGGCGCAAGAGAGGTCAGCCGCACGAACGCGAAACCCGCGCGAGGCGCCGCAGACGAAACACGCGACCCGCACGCCCCGAAGGACGGAAAGCGAGCGCGGCGGACGCCAGAGGAGGCACGGGCGCTCATCCTCGACGCGGCGGCCCGCGTCTTCGCGACGCAGCTCCCCGACGTCGTCGGTCTCAAGGACGTGGCTCGCGAGGCCGGCGTGAGTCACGCGCTGGTCACCCACTATTTCGGGACGTATTCGGCGCTCGTCGAGGCGACGCTCGAGCAGCGCTTCGTCAAGCTGCGCGAGGAGCTCGTGCCGACGGTGCTGAGCCTGGTGACGGAGCACGCCGACGCCAACACCCTCCTCAGCGCGCATCGGCGAGCGGTCGCGAAGGCGGCCGCCGATCCGGCGACCATGCGACTCGTCGTCTGGGCGCTGCTCAGCGGGCGTGTCGCGTCCGACGACTTCTTCACCCACCGGATGCAGGGCTTGAAGCTGCTCACTGACGCGCTCGAAGCGCGCTCGACGGCTTCGCGGGAAGATCTCGAGTTCCTGCTGGTCGCCTCGTTCGCCCTGACGACGACATGGCTGTTCGGCCGACGCGCCTTTGCAGGTGCGCTCGGCCGCACGCCTACGCGCGAGCTCGAAGAAGCGTTCGAGGGCCGCATCGACCGCATGCTCGAGACGTTCCTCCGCTCCTGCGAACGTGGCGAACGTGGCGAACGTGGCGAGCGGTGACGGAGGAGACGGCCGCCAGGGGTTGGAAAGGGCACGAGCCCCGCGGTATGGTGGGGCTCGGCAGGTACGGCAGCCGCCGCGCCAGCACTTGGCCCCTTAGCTCAGCTGGATAGAGCAAGTTATTTCTAATGACTCGGTCGCTGGTTCGAATCCAGCAGGGGCTACCGCTCTCGACATCCTGTTCGCATCGACGCTGCATGGTAAACGTGCTCCCGGCATGAAGAAGGCAGAGGGGCTGCGCAGCGCCGAGTTAACCGCCGCCCTGGAGCGAGCGATCGCGGGGAGGCCCGCGGATCTGTACCGGCAGCTCGAGCTGCAGTCGGGTCTGCCGGGTCCACGCGTGAACATGAACCTCGGGGTCGCGTTCGCGCAGGAATGCGCGCGCATCGGATCGAAGGTCGACGAGCTGGCATTCGCCATGGCGAACCTCCCGCCCGACGAGGCGCGCGGCGCATCGGGCAAGGAGTTCCTGAGCGTCTGTGGTGTGCTTGCCATCGGAGCGCGGGCCGTGACCGCGAAGGACCTCCGCGATCGCGCGCTCGCGCTGCTCGAGGAGAAGGCCGACGACGTGCGCTTCCGTGTCCGCGACGCCGTCCCGTTCGCGCTCGCCATGATGGGCAGCAAGATGGGCGAGGACCTCGGCGAAAAGGTCGAGTCGTGGATGGATCGCTACTTCCACGCCGCCGCTGTCATTCGCGCGCTCGCCGAGCCGATGTGGCTCGAGACCTACGCCTACGAAGAGTTCCACCAGCCCATCAACCTGCTCCACGACGCTTTCATGCTCGCGCACGAGGCGCCGCGGTCGGCCTTCCGCTACCCTGGTCACAAGGCGCTCGTCGAGGCGCTCGGATCGGCGCCGAAGGCGGTCGCGCGGCGCTTCTCGCAGCAGATGTTCGACCGCTACCGGATCTGGGCGGAATACGTGAAGGTCCCGGAGCTGCGCGATGCGATTCTGTCGAACATCGACGACACACAGATGAAGAAGTCGTTCCGCGACGAGATCAAGGACATCAAGGAGCTCGTGGAGACGAGCAAAGGACCGCCGCGCGATCCGACGATCATCCGGCACGGCACGCGCGGTCGTGGAAAGAAGCGGGATCGGCGATGAGCTCCAGGTCGCTGAAGGAGGTCGCGCGTTGACGATCGACCCGCCTCCGCCGCCGCCATCCACGAAGAGGGGCTCGCTTGCGGATCTGGAGGGGGTTCCTTCATCACGTGTCGGCGGGCGCCGACGCCATACCGGCGGCGCGCTCAAGTTCTTCCTTCCGCTCCTCGCCGGCATCGCGGCCATCGCCGCCGGCGTCACGGCCATCGTGCTCGTGACCGGAGGCGATCGCTCCGCAGTGAAGGCGTACGTCCAGCTCGTCCGTGAGAAGAAGAACTCCGAGGCCTACGCCATGCTCGCGAGCGCGCGGAAAGGGGAGCTGTCTCCGGACGCCTTCCCGCACGTGCTCCACACCGCGCTGATCGCCCGGTCGACGGACACCGACATCGCTTCTTCGAGCACCAGCGGCCCGGGCAAGAGCTGCGTGACGGTGACCGTCGAAGAGCCCGGCAAGAAGACGCCCGTGCACTTCTACGTCGTCGAAGAAAACGGCGCGAAGGTGATCCATTCGGTCCTCACGGCGGACGACGGGGGGCCTGGAGGGCTCGCTGCGGTCGAGCCGTGGCACTGCGACTGACCTCGCTCAGCGTGGAACGGACGGCGGCATCGAGCTTCGCGGCGCACGCAGCGATGCGGGTGCCTCCTCGCCGCCACCTGGGCGCAGGCTCCGCGGCTGGAGCGACGGCGGGACGCGGTCGTTGAGCTCGGCGGCGGCGTCGACGATCTTCGTTGCCGCGGCCGCGCGCGCGTTTTTCTCGGTGAGCGTCGCGTGATCGACGACGGCGTGCCCTTCGAGCAGATCGAGGTATTCGAGATCGAGCTCGCCGCCGCTCGGCAGGATGAACACGCCGAACAGGTGTGCCTGCCGCCGGACCTCCTGGACCAGCTGTCGCGGCACGTGCAGCGCCGCGTGCGTGATCAGATGCACGACGGGATCCCGCTGGTCACGCGCACGCAAGAGGGCGAGCTCGGTGGCGAGCTGCGCGAAGACGCGCGCCGGGTTGCGACCGCGTTCACCCTTGAACCCGAGGATGTATGCGGCCGGCAGCTGCCCAGGACGGGAGCGCTGAACGTCGTACAGGCGCGAATCGAAGAAGCGCATCCACACTTCCTCGCCGGCGAGCTGGAGCTTCTTTCCGAGCGCGATCGAGAGGCCGCGCGCGAACACCTGCCGATCGCCGCGCATGGACGCGGATGCGTCGATCAGGAGGTAGTGCAGGCGCCGCGCCTCGTCCGGCGCTTGTTCACGCGTGTAGAAGAGGATCTCGTTCTCGATCATCCTCCGCGCGAACTCGTTTTCGTCCCACGCGAGCTCCGTGAGGACGAGCGAGTCGAGCGAGCCTTTGTTTCCGATGCCCGCGTAGCCGTGCACGGCATGGGTGCCGGTCGCTTTGGCGCGGTGGGTCTCGAGCACGCTCGGCAAGAGCTCGAGCGAGAAGTTCACGATGTCGTTTGCTGCGGGGCTCGAGATCGCTGCCAGCAGATCGACGTGTGCGAGCGCCCCGGCGGCCGTCGACTCGGGCCCGAGCATCCCGAGGAGGCGCAGCGTGTCGAGGTCGAGGGCGTCTGCGAGCGTGAGGATGTGGAGCCGCGACCGCGCCAAGCTGTCGAGCACGGCCAGCTCGAAGTTTCGCGGCAGCGCCCCGAACAGACCCGCGAGCTGCGGGTCGAGGTCCCGCACCATCTCCGGGTCGAGCGGGAGCGTCGCGGGATATGGCGGGCGCATGTTCGTGCGCTGGACGAGCGAGCCGAGCACGCGCGCGAGCACGACGACGACGAGATCGTCGCTGAGGCGCATGCTCCGCGCCCGCGCGCTCGCGTCGCTCGTCGCGATTTCGCCGAGAATCGAGCGATACGTGGTGAGCAGCTCGGCGGACCGCGGGATGCGCGTTGCGACGTTGTCGAGCCCCGGCCGGGCGCCGATCTCGAGCTGCTCTTTCGGAGCGGCGTAGAGCAGGCCGAAGTCGTGGACGAGGAAGAACGGGAGATGCAGGCCGAGCCGGGCGAGATCGCGATACCAGCGGATCGCCCGCACGATCATCATCGGCGTTGCTGCGCGCACCGCCGAGATCGCCAGCCCGCCGAGCGGTCCGGCGACCACGGGGTCTTTCGCATGTGCAGGCGAGACTGGCATCGAGCGCACGAGCATACCCGGTTTCAGCGGCGCGGGCCGGACGCGGCACCGAGCGGCAGGCCTTGTTGCCCGTGGCGGAGTGCCTCGATACGCTCGCGCTCGAGGACGGTATGAACTTCAAGGCTGCAGGCTTCGCATCGACGGTCGTCGCGCTCGGGATCTTGATGGCGTCGATCAACGGCGGCTGCGGTGACGACGATCCGACGGCTGCCGTGCCTTCTCGGCTCGCGCGCAAGGGCGAGGCATGCCAGACGACGAACGACTGCGCGGCCGGCCTCGCCTGCCTGCCGAACGCTGCCTCGAACACCGGCGTCTGCGTGCTCGGCGTGTTCAACGTCACGCAGACTGCGAAGGAGTGCGCGGTCATCGAGTGCCAGCAGGCCCGCGACTGCTGCGACACGCCTCCGTCCGGGTGCGAGAGCCTGAAGATCAGCTGTGACGCCCAGCGCGATGCGGGCGCGCCCGAGCCCATCGGCGCATGCACCCAGTACGAAGAGCTCTGCGTCTGCCACCCCACGAGGCGGGACTGCGAGAACGGAAGGTGCGTCGTCAAATGCGTGGACGACTCGACGTGCTCCGTCAACGGCGCTTCAGGCAGGTGCCTCGGCGGCACCTGCACCCAGTGCGCGAACGACGACGACTGCGGCGGCCCGGGGAGCGACCTCACCTGCGCGAACGGCAAATGTCAGCCGCCTTGCCAGAACGACGGTGACTGTCCGAACTTCGATCGTTGTCTGCAGGGCAAATGCATCGAGGGTGGCTGTCAGACCGACCGCGAATGCATCGCGGCCACGCGCAACGTCGAGGCGACCTGCGGGGTGGATGGTCGTTGCATCCTCCCGTGCCAGTCGGATCTCGAGTGCGGCAATCCGAAGAACTACTCGTTCTTCTCGTGCGTGGGCGGTCAGTGTCTCTACATGGGCTGCGAGTCCGAGAAGGACTGCCGGCTTCTCCTCGGCAACGGCATGTCCAGCGGGTCCAGCGGAACGAGCGGCGGCCTCGGCTCGAAGCAACACGTCGTCTGCCGCGAGAAGCAGACGCCGAACGCGACGACGCGTCCCGCGCAGTAGCCGCGGTCCACCCGCGTCTCGTCGTGGCTAGAAGCCCGCGCGGCTCGCGCGACGGATAGTGCCGTCGTTGTGTGCGGTGTACACGTAAAGGCTGTCCGCGGTCATGCCCGATATGACATTGCTGAGCCGGCGGAATGGTCTCGTCGCTCCAGGACCGAACTCGCCGAGGTAATGGACGTGAAAGATGTCCGTCTGGCTTGCGGCCCAGAAGTGCGACGGGCTGTTCATGTCCGCTGCGAGATACTGGACGCCTCCAGGGGGCGCGATGCCCGTCGGGTGGACTGTCAGCGGTGCGCTCATGCTCGACGACGCATGGACCTGCGCGTCGGACTCGACCCAGAAGAAGTGGGAGCCGTTCGCTTCGAGGTGCCTCGGGCCCGAGCGGCCGCTCGCGATCTCCGTCGGGGAGGCGACGGACCCGTCCGCGCCCGTAATCGGAAGCGAGAGGATGGCGTTGATGCTCGAGAAATACAGCGAGTCGAACGCCGGCTCGACGACCAGATCGGTCCCGTTCGGGAGGCCCGTGTAGAGGACGTTCGGTGACGCGTAGCTCGATGAAGCGAGCCACCGCACGATGGTGCTCGAGGTGCGGCAGTAGACGTCGTAGCTCGCGTCGATCGCGAGCGCGTTGCACAGCCCGGGCAACCCGCCGCCCATCGCCGCCACGGTCGTCTCGCCGGGCCGGATCGCGCCAACCGTGCCGGTGCTCGCCTGGAAGACGACGCCGTACCGATCGACCTCGAAGCGCTGGATCGTCATCGGCATCAGCGTCGGGTCGAGCACGATCGTCGGCGTCTGGTGCGCGACTCCGTTCGGGGTCGAGCCGAACGCGATGCCTCCCATGCCCCCTGCGCCAGAGACGAACCGCCAGTAGAGGTACCCGCCTTGGGTGATGCCGACCTCACGGCTCGAAGCGCCTGGTGTCGGGGGCTCGTAGATGATCTCCGGCAGGCCGCCGTCGTCGCCGACGCCGGCATCTCTGTCCGGTGTCTCGAACGTCGCCGTGACGTTGTAGACGACGGGGACCTTCGTGAACGCGCTGCATGCGCCTTCCTGACCGGCGGGTGGCGTACCGGTCGTCTCGCCGTACGGCAGCTCGATCTCGCGCGCCCACTTGTTGACGGCCGGCTCCGAGCCCGGACGAAGCACCGGGTTGCAGCTCGCCGGCCCGCGGCCGCGCGACCCGATCGGATCGGTGCTGAACGACCAGCCGACGAACCTGCTCCCGCTCGTCGGTGTCGCCTTCAACGCGATCGCGCCTGCAGCGCCGTCGGCCTGCGCGTTCGCGAAGACGTGTTTCGTGAAACAGTCGGACGGACAATCGAGCCCCGGGACGTTCGTCGTGACGCGGCCACGGCCCTTGATCGTGAGCGTGATCTCCGCGCCGTGTGTTCCGCCGGGATCGACTTGGACGCGACCGCCCCCTTCATCGGGCTCGTCGGAGCAGCCGGTCCATGCGAGCGCGGCGATGGCCGTCATGCCGACGGCGGCTGCGGCAGCGAAACGTCGTGCACGCCGCGATCGCCGCACCGGCGCGCGCTCCGCGACAATCTCGCCGTTCAATCGTCGATCCAGCCGCCCGCGATGTTCGCCCAAGCGCCCCTCTCTTCGGAGCGACGAGTGTAACATGGGCCTCTCGGAGGAACCCCATGTCGCACGAGCTCGTCATCACCGCCGTTGGCCCGGACCGCCCGGGGATCGCGTCCGAGTTCACCGGTCACGTGCACGGCGCCGGCGCCAACCTGGCCGACACGCGCATGGTGAACCTCCGCGGGAAGTTCGCGCTCATCGCGCTCGTCGAAGGCACCTCCGAGGTGCTCGAGAACGTGAAGAAGCGTTTGTCCGAGGCGGGGCCACGCATCGGCCTCGAGATCGACTTCTCGTCCCCCGCGGCGAAGGAAACGGCGGGTACGCAGCGCGAGGGCGTTCCATTCCGCCTCAAGACGTATTCGATGGACCAGCCGGGCATCGTGCATCGCATCACGTCGTATCTGCGCGAGCAGGGCGTGAACGTCGAGGAGCTCGTCACGCGTCTCGAGTCGGCCGCCTTCATGGGCACGCCCGTCTTCACGATGGAGATCCTCATGCTCGTGCCGAAGAAGGTGAGCGTGAAGCAGCTCCGCCAATCGCTCGAGGCGCTCGGCGACGAGCTGAACTGCGACGTCGACATCGACCCGGCCTGAGCAGCACGCCCTAGCGTCGGCGCGGCGGTCGCCGGAAGACCTCTGGCGCACTCGGCCCTGCGGCCGCCGGGACGCGGAGCCCGCGGCGCTGCGCTTCCCGGAGGAGCGCGTTGATGCGCGTGTGCGGCGTCGCCTCGCGATCGTCGAGCGATTCGAGCAGCGCGCTGTCCGTCAGATCGTACGGCCAGCCCGTCGGCGGAGGGAAGGAGTCGACGTTGCCGCGGAGGACCACGTCGGGTCCATGGCCTCCGGCGCGGACCTCGTCCTGCATCCACGCGAGCGCCTCGCGGCGCTCCTGCGGCTCGACGTCGAGCGAGGTGAGGATCGAAGCGAGGATCTGGACGTGGACCGGCTCGAACTTCGTCGCCTGCACCACCACGTCGTCCGGCGTCACGGTCGCGCGGACGAAGCAGTCCTCCGGATCGTCCGCTCCGAGCCCGATCTCGACGCGCTTGTCCTCGAAGAACGCGCGGAGGTGGATCGGCGCGTTCGGGTCCTTCATGTGGAGGTGGGGCCTCGCGGCATAGTCGAGGTTCACGATCTTCCAGGGCATCGCCTGGACGGTAATACGAGCCCCTCGGAGGAGCTTTCACGAAAATCGATCCGTCGATGTCACGCGCGGCCGGGGCCGCTCGTCTTCCGGGCATGAACTTCGTCATTCTGGGTGGTGGCTACGCAGGTGCGACCGCGGCGATCCGTCTCGCACGCACGACGCGCGGAAATGCCCGCGTCATCCTGGTGAGCGCCAGCGATCGCTTCGTCGAGCGCATCCGTCTGCACGAACGGGGCGCGGGTCGGACCCTCCCGGTGCGCGCTCTCTCCTCGCTCCTCCGCGGCAGCGGTGTGGAAGTCGTCATCGGCTGCGCTCTCGCCGTCGACGAGGCGGCGAGGACGGTCACGGTCGGGCGCATCGACGGGGCGGACGAAGTGTCCGAGCGTCGGCTGCCCTGGGACCGGCTCGTGCTCGCGCTCGGATCGCGACCCGACACGAGCTTTCCAGGGGTGCGGGAGCACGCGCTCGCTCTCGACGGTCCGGGCGCGGAGACCCTCGCGGCGAAGCTGCCGGAGCTCTCCGCACGGTCGGCGAGCGGACGCGGGCGTGCCCGGGTCGTCGTCGTCGGCGGCGGGCTGACGGGGATCGAGGCGGCCTCGGAGATCGCGGAGTCGTGGCCCGAGCTGCAGGTCGAGCTGGTGACCCGCGGGGCTCTCGGTGACGAGTTCTCCGCCGCCGCGCGAGCTCACTTCGCGACGGCCTTCGAGCGATTGAAGATCGGCGTTCATCCTCGGACCTCCGTCGTTCGCGTCGAGCACGGACGCCTCGTGACGCGCGACGGGGAGGTGCCGTTCGACCTCTGCATCTGGACCGCGGGTTTCGTCGGCGCTCCGCTACCGTCGGGGCTCGAGGTGGCGACCAACGACCGCGGACAAGTGCTCGTCGATCCCTTCCTCCGGTCGATCTCTCATCCCGCCATCTACGTCGCCGGCGATCTCGCTTCTCTCCACGTCGCTCCGCCGATCCCCGTCCCGATGGGCTGCAAGACCGCGGGCCCGGCAGGTGCTCATGTCGCGGACAACCTCGTTCGGGAAGGGCTGGGTCGGCCGCTCGATCCGTTCGACTTCGTCGCCCCGCTCTATTGCGTGAGCCTCGGTCGCCGGGACGGCGTCATCCAACGCACGCGCCCCGACGGCTGCGCAACGGGGCCGGTCCTGCGAGGACGACTCGGTGCCTGGGTCAAAGAGCTCGTCTGCAGGGGAACCGTGACGGCCTTCACGCTCGAACGGCTTGGCCTCTCGCGGTACGAGATGTTCCGCGGAGGCAACGTGGCCGCACTGCCTCCGGCGACGGCGACCCGAAGCACCGGGCACGGTAGGCTCGAGGCCGAGGTGGTTGGCTCGTGAGCTCGGACGTCGAAACGTTCCAGCAGCACCGGCGTTACGTCTTCGGCATCGCGTACCGGATGCTCGGATCGGCTTCCGACGCCGAGGACGTCGTGCAAGAGACGTTCGTTCGCTGGCGGGAAGCCGACCGGGAAGACGTTCGCTCCGCCCGCGCGTTCCTCGCGACGATCGTGACGCGCCTCTGCCTCGACCGTCTGAAGGAAGCTCACACGACCCGCGTCGACTACGTCGGGCCATGGCTTCCCGAGCCGCTCCTGACGGAGGCGTACGAGGAGACGGACGTGGTGGAGGCCGCCGAGTCGATCTCGATGGCGTTTCTGGTCCTGCTCGAGAGCCTCACTCCACTCGAACGCGCCGTTCACCTCCTGCACGACGTGTTCGACTACACGCACGACGAGATCGCGCGCATCGTCGGCCGCGACCCGGCGACATGCCGGAAGCTGCTCGAACGAGCGCGGAAGGATCTCGTTGCGCGGCGCCCCCGGTTTGCGCCGAGCAAGGAGCAGCACCGGTCGATGCTCGCGCAGTTTGCTGCAGCCGTGATCTCGGGTGACGCCGCGGGGCTCGAGCAACTCCTCGCCGCCGACGTGCGTTCCGTGTCCGACGGAGGTGGCAAGGCAGTCGCCGCTCGCAAGCCGCTCGAGGGTAGAGCCGCGGTGGCGCGGCTGTACGGCGGTCTTGCGCGTCTCGCTCCGGAAGACACCTCGGTGGAATTCCTCGAGGTGAACGGCTGGCCGGCACTCGTCGTCCGGGTGGGCGCGACGCCGGTATCGGTCGTCCAGCTCGAGACCGACGGCGTCACGATCTACGCGGTCCGCGCCACGCTCAATCCCGACAAGCTGTCGGCGTTCGAAGCTCGCTGACGCATCTCGCTCAATCGAACTCCAGGCACTGGAACGCCTTCGTGCAGCTCTTCGCGCTCATGATGCAGGCGGCGATGCCGTCGGCCAGCTCCTTGTCGGAGGCGCTCAGCTTCTCGTAGTCGGCATTCGAGCCCGAGCAATCCTGCTTCCGGAAGCCGTCTTCGTCCTCGCACACGTTGTTGATGTGCTCGCACGCTTGTTCGGCTTCGTAGTCGGGGGCCTTCTTCTTCTTCTGAGCCGACGACGAGGGATCCCCCGTGAGCGGTCGCATGCACGTGAGGGCAGACTGGCAGCTCGTCGAGGCGATGACGCACGGAGCAATGGAGTCCGCGACTGCCTTGTCGGCGGGGGTGAGCTTTTCGTACTCGGAGTTGGACCCCGAGCAGTCGCGTGTCTGAAACCCCTCGGTGTCCGCGCAGACCTGGTTGATGTGCGCGCAGGCGGCTGCGGCATCTTGTTTGGCCTTCGGCGTGTCTTCCTTGGCGTCGTCCGAACATGCCGCTCCGAGCAACGCGAGACCCGCGACGATCGAAACGCTGACCACTTTCGCGAAGAACATCATGCAAGTCCCCGTTGGACCTGATTTGAGGCCGGGCCCACGTGGAGACAATGCGACGACTCGATCGAGCGGCGGTTGTCGCGCGTCGCCGCGTCGCCGCGTCGCCGCGTCGCCGCGAGCGCCGGCGAGCCCGGTCCGACTCGTCACCGTCGATCCCCGACTCGTCCCCGGAGAGGTGCGCGTCGTCTGGCGTGCGGCGCGGGCCGGAGACCCCGGACCGTACCGTCCGCGCATGGTGCGCGCCGAGATGCTCTTCATCGTCGCCGTCTGCGCGACGGCAGGGTGCAAACGCGATGCGGCCGAGACCGCGCAGCTCACGCCACGTGCTTTCCCCGAGACGATCAGCCTCGAGGTGCGTACCGTGCCGAAGACGCTCTCGTACGTCGGCTCCGTCGTCGCGCCTCGAGATGCGATGATCGCATCCGCGCGTGGCGGGCGTGTCGACGCGTACACCTGCGAGATAGGGCAGGCGGTGCAGTCGGGGGCGCTGCTCGTCAAGCTCGGCGCGAGCGAGCTCGCGTTCGCGTCCGAGGCAGCCGCCGCCAGCGCGACGCAGGCCGCAGCGCGGATCGGCGCTGCGAAGGACCCGGCGAGCTTGCCGAGCGCCCTCGCGGCCAAGGCGGCCTACGAGGTCGCCGCGGACGGCGCGCGTCGCGCCGAGAAGCTGCACGCGCAGGGCTCGCTCAGCGAGCAGGAGCTGACGCGAGCGCGGGCGAACGAGGCGTCGGCCAAGGCGCAGTACGACGGCGCGCTCGCCAGCGCGCAGGCGGAGTTCGTCCGGCTCAAGGAGCTGACGGCGACGGCGGGCCAGGCGAGGGCAGCGCTCGGGGATCAGGCGATCCGCGCTCCGTTCTCGGGCATCGTGCTGGAACGCTTCGTCGAGATCGGCCAGGTCGCAGCGCCGAATGCGCCGCTCGTACGCGTGATCGATCCGACCGAGCTGCGCATTCGCTTCGACGTCCCCCAGTTCGACGCAGACAAGGTCGCCCTCGGTCGCAAAGTCACCGTGTTCGCAGACGGGGTCATGCACCCGGCGAGCGTCGTTCGCTCGACGCCCGGGCTCGTAGGCGAGTCGAACTCGCGGCTCGTCGAAGCCACGATCGAGCGGGGCGAAGATGGTGATGCCGGAGCTCCGAAGCTGCTGCCGGGGGCGCGATACCCAACGTGGCTCGAGATCGGCGGCACCGAGGAGCTCGTCGAGGTGCCTCTCTCCTCCACGACGTCGACCGCCGGGCTGCTTCGGGCGTGGGTCGTCCAGGACGGTCGCCTGAGCGAACGCCTCCTCTCCGTGGCTCGGTTCGAGGGTGATCGAGTGCTCGTACGAGGCGGCCTCCGTGGTGGCGAACGCCTGGTCAAGACGCCACAGCCCGACTTCCGGCTCGGTGAACCCGTCGCCGCGGCAGCAGGAGACGCGAAGTGATGCGTCGCATAGAGGTGTTCTCGGCCGTGCTGCTCGCAGCGCGCGTCGCTGGTGCTTCCCCGCAGAATGCCCGCGCCAGCGAGCCGACGGCTCCGGCCTCTGACAATCGACCGGAGGCGCTCGTCGACGAGCGCCGGGTCGTCGAGCTCGCGCTTGCAGACCATCCGACGATTCAGGCCGCGATCGAAGCGCGACGCGCGGCGGAGGCGAGCTACGACGCTGCCCAGCGCGCGCGCATCCCCGACGTGAACCTCAGCGCGCGCTACGCACGCCTCAGCAGCATCCCCGCACGCTATCGAAGCTTCGACGGCTTCACGTTCCCGCAGTTGCTCGACCAGCTCGGCGTCCGCGCGCAGCTCTCCGTTCCGCTGAGCGACGCCTTTCTCGGCCTGGCGGCCGCGGCGCGTGCCGCTGGAAGAGAGGCGCAAGCGCGCGAGCTCGAGGTCGTGAACACGCGCGCGCAGGTCGCGTACGAGGCGCGGGTCGCGTTCCTCCAGTACTGGAGCCTGAAGCTCGCCGTGGAGAATGCCGAGGAGCTCGTTCGCGCTGCGGAGTCGAACGCGATCGACCAGCGGAATCGCAAGGCCGCGGGAACGGTGGCGCAGAACGACGTGCTCGAGTTCGAGGTGGCGCTGGACGCGGCCGTGCTCGGCCGCCAGGCCGCCGAGGCGGAGCTGGTCGCGGCCGAGGCCACGCTGCGCACGTTCCTCCCGCAGCTGGCCGGGCAACAGCTGAAGGTCTCCGCCGCGCTCGATCGGGCCGAACGCTCCACACCGCGGCCGCCGGCGGCTCCGGTGACGCCGCCGCGGCTCGCGAGCATCGAGGCACAAGGCCGAGCCGCGGAGGCGCTCGCCGACAGCGCGACGATGAACCGTCTCCCGACGCTCGCCGCCTACGCCGCAGGCGACGTGAGCGCGCCGAGCCCGCGCGTCTTCATCCTCAATCGACTCGTGGCGCTCCCCACATGGGAGGTGGGCGTGAGGCTCGAGTGGTCGCTCTCGCAGCTCACGGTCGGCGGCGCGCGCGCGGCGCAGGCGCGATCGGAGCACGCGGTCCTCGTCGCGCGGCTGGCCGACGCGAAGCGGAAGCTCGACGCGGAGCGCGCGGGGGCGCTCGGTGTCTTGAACCTGACCCACGCGCGCGTCGAGAGGGCGCGCGAGCGGGTCGAGCGCGCAGGGGCGCTCGCGAAGGCGCGACGCGGTGAGCTGGATGCCGGGACGGCGTTGCCTCTCAATGTCGTCATCGCCGAGGCCGACCTCGCGCGTGCGAAGAACGAGCTCGTCGCGGCGGTGGTCGCGCAGGCGGTGTCGATGGCGAAGCTCGACTTCGTCGACGGGCGCACCATGCCTTCGGGCGGAGGATCGTTGTGAGAGCGCTCGCTGCTCTGTGCATTCGGCGCCCCGTGTTCACGTGGGTGCTCGTGGCGGCCATGGTCGTCCTGGGGCTCAACGCGCTCGGCAAGATGCCGGTCGAGCGTTTCCCCAACGTCGACTTCGCCTTCGTGGCCGTTACCGTCCCGGCGCCTGGCATGTCCGCCGAGCAAGTGGAGAGCGAGATCTCGACGCGGATCGAGAATGCGCTCGGCACCGTGAGCGGGCTCGACCGCCTCGACTCGTTCTCGCAGGAGGGCGTCGGGATGGTCTGGGCGCAGTTCACGCTGGATCGGAGCTCGACGGACGCCGCGAACGACGTGCGCGATCGCGTCTCGCGCCTGGCGGACGAGCTCCCGCGGGCGGCGCGTCCGCCCCGCATCGAGACGTTCAACGCGAACGCAGCGCCGATCGTGCTGGTGACGGTCCACGCACCCAAGGGCGCTCGCACGCCGCTCGAGCTCACGGAGCTGGCGGACACGACCATTCGTCGCGAGCTCCAGAGCATTCGCGGCGTCGGTGACGTGAAGCTCGTCGGCGGAGAGACGCGGGCACTGTCCGTCGTGCTCGACCCACTGAAGCTGCAGGCGCTCGACTTGACCGCGCAGGAGGTGCAGCGCGCGCTGGAGAGCGAAAACCTCGAGGCTCCGGGCGGCAGCCTTGCCGACGGCGACTCTTCGCTCGGCGTGCGGCTCTCGGCGAAGGCGAAGACGGCAGCGGAGCTGTCCGAGGTCGTGGTGGCGAAGCGCGGAGCGCTCGCGGTTCGCATCTCCGACGTCGGCCTCGTCGTCGACGGCGCGACGGTTTCCGAGTCGCAAGCGGCGCTGTCCGGCACGCCCGCCGTCATCGTCGCGGTGACGAAGCAGCCCGGCGCCAACACCGTCGGCGTCGCCGACGAGGTGCGTGAGCGGCTCGAGGCTGCGAAGGTGTTCTTGCCCGACGGCGTGGAGGCGCGCGTCGTCCAGGACAACAGCGCAGACGTGCGCGCGGCCGTCAGTGCGGTGACCGAGCACCTCGTTCTCGGCGCCGTCCTCGCGGCGATCGTGGTCCTCTTGTTCCTCAAGAGCTGGCGCGCCACGCTGATCGCGGGGCTCGCGATCCCGTCCTCGATCATCGCGACGTTCGCTGCGGCGAAGGCGCTCGGGATGACGCTGAACCTGCTGTCGCTCCTCGGGCTGACGCTCGCGGTCGGTATCGTCATCGACGACGCGATCGTCGTCCTCGAGAACATCGTCCGCGTGATGGCGGCGAAGAAGCTGTCGGCGCGCGAGGCCGCTGTCGAGGCGACACAGGAGATCGGCCTCGCCGTTCTCGCGACGACGCTCTCGCTCGTCGCCGTCTTCCTCCCCGTCGCGACGATGGAGGGCATCGTCGGGCACTACCTGGCGCCGTTCGGCTTGACGATGTCGGCGTCGATCCTCCTCTCGATGGGCGTCGCGTTCACGTTGACGCCGATGCTCTGCTCTCGCTGGCTGAAGAAGCCCGTCACGGCCGGAGCCCATGACCAGGACGCGCTCGGTCATGGTCATGCGTCCCATGACGGCGTCTTCGAGCGCCTCTACAGCCGCGCGCTCCGCTGGGCGCTCCGCAAGCGCTGGGTCGTCGGCATCGGCGTCGCGCTCACGATCGTGTCCACCGTGCCGATCGGGGCGTCGTTGCCCGCGAACTTCCTGCCGATCGAGGACATGAGCCGCTTCGCGGTATACGTCCGCCTGCCGGAGAAGGCGACGGTCGAACGCACGAGTCAGGTCGCGGAGGAGCTCGCCACTCGGATCCGTGGCGAGCAGAACGTGCGCGACACGGTCCTCATGACGCTGAGCGCGCGCGAAGCGACGGTGACCGTGTTCCTCGACAAACGCGGGGTTCAGGCGGAGATGATCCAGCGGGTTCGTGCGCTCTCCGCGGAGTCGCTCCCGGAAGGCGTGCTCACGATGGTCGGTCCCACGGACGATCTCGCGCCGCCGGGGCCGGACGGCGCGCCGATCCAGTTCGTCATCCGAGGCTCGGACCTCGACGAGCTCCGCGGCGTCGCCTCGCGCCTGCTCGAGGAGGCGAAGAAGATCCCTGGCACCGTCGACCACGGGATCACGAGCAGCGGCGGAAAGCCGGAGCTCAACGTGCGCGTCGACCGCGCCCACGCGAACAAGCTCGGGGTCTCCCACGCGGAGCTTGGGAGCGCCCTCGCGCTCGTCGACCGCAAGGGGATCGAGCTCGGGACGGTGCGCGATCCTCGGAGCCGGAGCGAGCTCTCGCTCAAGGTCCATCTCCGGGTCGAGTCCGACACCCTCGCGCACGAGGACCTCGTACGCGCGATCACGGTGCGGTCTGCCGGCGGCGCGCTGATCCCGCTCGCCGAGATCGCCACCTTCGAGCGAGCCGAGGGACCGGGCCTCATCCGGCGCGTCGGGCGTCAGCGCCAGATCACGCTGTTCATGAACACCCTCCCGGGGACCTCGGACGCCGCGGTCGTGGCTGCCCTCGAGGCGAAGATGAAGGAGATCGAGCCGACAGGCCGCTATCGCGGCGAGGTCATCGGCAACGCCAAGGAGATGGAGAAGGCCGCCACGGCGTTCTTCGTCGCCATCATCCTGTCGTTCGTCTTCATGTACCTGGTGCTTGCGGCGCAGTTCGAGAGCTGGATCCACCCCGTCACGATCCTCCTCTCGCTCCCGCTCACCATTCCGTTCGGCCTGCTCTCGCTCCTCCTGGGCGGGCAGAGCCTCAACATCTTCTCGGCGCTCGGCTTCCTGGTGCTCTTCGGCGTCGTGAAGAAGAACGCCATCCTGCAGGTCGACCGGATCATCCAGCTGCGGGCCGCCGGACTCTCGCGCGCAGATGCCGTCGTCGAGGCGTGTCGCGACCGGCTCCGGCCGATCCTCATGACCACGCTCGCGTTCGTCGCCGGAATGCTCCCGCTCGTGATCTCGTCGGGCGCGGGCGCCGCGACGAACCGCGCGATCGCCGTCGGCATCATGGGTGGGCAGAGCTTGTCACTCGTCTTGACCCTGCTCGCGACGCCGGTGGCGTACACTTGGTTCGACGACGTTCAAGGATGGGTTCGACGCATACGGGACCGACGCCGGAAGACGGGCTCCTCCGAGCGCGAGGGAGCGGTGGCGGCGTGAAGAGCGCCGAGCGCAGCTCGACCTCGACGCTCTCGAGGGTCTCCCTCGTGCAGGCGTTCGTGATCGGGTACTCGCTCTGGGTCGTCCCGTGGGTCGTGCGCTGGGCCCTCTCGGACTTGAGCACCCGGCTGCTCGTCTACCAGCTCCTCTGGCTGGGCCTGCTCTTCACGATCGCGCTCGTCACCATCTGGGTGGTGCATCGGGCGGCGCGCTCCCGAGGTGTCTCGCTCAAGATCGCCAGCGTCCTGTCGCTCGTCGCCACGGTGCCGGCGATGATGATCGCGTATTCCATCGATCTGCACGTCGGCCGCTGGGACCCGGCGCTGTCGCTGCTCAGGCCCGAGGAGCCGCACACGCTGAGCTACGCGCTCGGAACCGCGCTCGTGGACTCCGTCGCGAGCGCGGCGTTCCTCGCGGCGATCGTGTTCCTTCCCGCGTTCGCACGCGCACACGAGGAGCGCAACTACGAGCTCGAACGCGTCTCGCGTGAAGCGGAGCTGCTTCGCCTCCGCGCGCACCTCGAGCCCCACTTCGTCCTGAACACGCTCAACGCGGTGGCGGGCCTCGTCGAGGAGGACCCGCCGCAGGCCCGCGAGCTGCTCGCCGCGCTCGGCGATCTTTTCCGTGAAGCTGCGGCGTTCCACTCGGTCCACCGCGTCGAAGACGAGATCGAGTGGCTGAAGCGGTACGTCACGATTCACGAGCTACGCCATCCCGAGTTGCTACAGGCGACGTGGGAGGTCGATCCCGACACGCTCGAGCTGGGCTGTCCCGCGCTCATCTTGCAGCCGCTCGTCGAGAACGCGGTCAAACACGGTGCGCTGCGCGGTGGAGGGCATCTCGTGATCCGCTCGGCGCTCGAGCAGGGCACGCTCATGCTGACGGTCGAAGACGACGGGCCGGAGCTCGGCCCGCCGCGCCTGGGCGGGCGAGGCCTCACGATCGTGGAGCGGCGCCTCGAGATCGAGAGCGTGAAGACGAGCGCATTCGAGCTCGTTCGCGAGGGAGCGCGCACGGTCGCTCGCGTGCGGCTGCCGGCGAACTTACGAGGCGCACATGCCTGATTCGCTCCGCGCGCTGGTCCTCGAAGACGAATGGCCGGCCCGCAACTACCTCGTGCAGCTCATCGAGCGATCGAAGCTGGCGCACGTCGTGGCAGCGGTCTCCAGCCCCGCGCTCGCGACCGAAGCGCTCGCAGCGGCTCCCCACGCCGTCGACGTGGCCTTCGTCGACATTCATCTCGCAGGGGAGCGCCATCCCACGCGTGCCGGCTTGACCTGGATCGAGTCTCTGCTCGAGGGAAAGCTCGCTTCGGGGCGGAATATCGTCCCCCCCCGCATCGTCCTCACCACGGCTTCGAGCGAGCACGCGATGCGCGCGTTCGAGCTCGGTGTCGTCGACTACCTCTTGAAGCCGTTCACGGAGCGGCGTGTCCGCGCGAGCCTCGAGCGGCTCGTCGCGAGCCCGCATGCCCACGCACCAGCGCAGAGCGCAGCGGATGTACGCATCGCAGCTCGGCACGGTCGCGCGATCGTGTTCCTGGTGGTCTCGGACGCGTTCGCCTTCGAGGCGGAGGAGCGCCTCTGTTACGTGCACACGGCGCGGGGGCGGCTCGACGTCGACCTCTCGCTGAACTCGCTCGAGGCGATGCTCGGACCGAGCTACCTGCGCGTCCATCGCAACTGGCTGGTGGCGACGAGCGGCGTCCGCTCGATCGAGCGGGTCGACGGTGAGGCGGTGCTCCTCGTCGGACCGAACGACCCACCTTTGCGGGTCAACGTCGCACGCGACCGAGCGGCGACCGTGCGCGAGCGCCTCCTCGCGAACTCGATCGGCCTCCGTCAGGACGGATGAGCAAGCGACTGGGGCGGAGATGCTCGCCGAGCGTTCTCCGTGCCACCCGTACCTGCGAGCGCCTCTTCGAGCACCCCGAGGAAGGCTCCGAAGAGGCGCTCCTCGACCGCGAGCGCCGTCTCGAGCGAGCCGTTCACCTCACGCAGCCGCGTCACGCAGGCGTCCTCGATCGCGCGGCGGTGGCTCTGCTCCTCGATGACGACGCGGCCGAGCTCCTCGCGTACGAATGGGTGACTCGTGGCCGCCTTGTAGAGCGGATAGAGCACCATCGCCCGACGTTCGATCGTCGTCGTGGTCAGCAGATAGTGCAGGTAAACGTCCGTCTCCCCCGTCAGCGCGCTCGCCCAGGCAGCCAGCTCGTGATCGAGCGACTGGAAGTAGCGGACTGCTGTCTCGGGGCAGAGGTAGTCGGAGATCTCTCGACCGGCGACCTCGGTCGACAGTCGCTTGAAGGCGAACGCGTGACGCGTCTCGTCGGCGAGGTGGTTCAGCACGTCGAGCGAAGGATGTCGATCCGCCACGGTGCGCGAGATCTTGCGGGCCCCGATGAACTCCATCATCGAGACCGTGTGCAGCCAGCGTGCCTCGAGCTCGGGATTGCGAGTGATCTGGTGGAGGAGCGCCTGCAGTCGGTCACGCATCGGGCGGCGTTGTAGCGCGGTGCCGGGGACGATGGACAGCGAAAGCCTGCAGGCATCTCCGACGATCTTCGACGGAGGCGAGCACCTCATCCGTGCAGGACGAGGGCGGGCGGACGTTCACGTCTCCGTTCACCTCTTCGTGAAGCGATGCGACTCCTGCCCGAGCGAGAGCACGAGGGCGCCGGCCTCGATCGTGATCGGCAGCCCGGCGACGGGAGGATCGAGGAAGAAGAGCTGCTCCGTTCCGTCTTCCGCCTTCTTGAAGCCGAGCCGGCTCTGCCACTCTCCGACGTCCACGAGCACGCCGTCCTTGCCCGGCTTGAACGTGAACGAACCGAGCTTGTCGCTCTTCCAGGTGCCCGTCACGCGCGAGACGACGTCGCTCGGGATCGGCGAAGCCAGCTCGTCGTGAAGCTTTGCCCATTGCTCGCGCGACTGCTCGAGCGCCCGCTCGAGATCTTGTGCGGACTGCTCCTTCGCGTCGAAGGTGACCTCGATGAGGCGCTGCGTGATCGCGTCGATGAAGCTCGCTCCGGCGCTCGTCGTGTTCGACAGCACGACGATGCCCAGATCCTTGTCCGGGAAAATCGCGAGGCGCGTCACGAAGCCGAACGTGCCACCGTCGTGCGTCACGACCTGGAGACCCCGGAGCGTGCTCGTTGCAAGGCCCAACCCGTACGAACCGCGCGGGCCGACCTGGACGCGCTGCTTGCGCCGCTCGAGGAGGTTGGTCTCGCCGAAGACCTGCTTGCCTTCGGGCGTCTTGCCTTTCGCGAGCTCGATGAGCGCATACCGCGCCATGTCCTGCGCCGTCGAGAAGACCGCACCCGCGGGCGCGACGGGCTCGACGAAGCGCTCCATCGCGAGCGGCAGGACCATGGGCTCGTCGCGCGGACCGACGAGGTTGCCGCCGTGCGGGCTTGCGAGGGCGCCCTTCTTGCCCTCCTCGAACGATGCGGTCGTGTCCTTCATTCCCATCGGGCCGAAGACGCGCGCCTTCATCGCGGACGGGTAAGCAACGGCGAGCGGCTTGCCCGGCTCGGCGATGCGTGCCGCGAGAAACCCACCGAGCGCGGTCATCTGGTTCGAGTACTGGAACGTCTCGCCCATTGCGGTCGTCGGCTTCACCCCGGCGAAGGCGGTGAACGCGTCGTCCGGCTTGTGCGCGCCGTATTCGAAGACGAGGTCGAGATCGCGCCGCGGCATCCCGGTGCACGCGCAGAACGTGTTCTCGACCGTCAGCTTGTCGGTCACCGCGGGGTCACCCGTCTCGAACGTGGGCAACAACTCCTTCACGCGCGTGTCCCACTTCACCTTGCCGGAGTCGACGAGGTTCGCGATGAGCAGCGTCGAGAGCGACTTCGTGACCGACCCGATCATGAAGCGCGTACGGTCGGTGACCGGCTCCTTCTTCCCGCGCTCGCGGACGCCGAAGCCCTTCGCGAACACGACCTTGCCGCCCTGGACGACCGCGATGGCGGCGCCGGGGACGTGGGCCTTCTCGCGGGCGCTCTCGATGAACGACTCCAGCTTGGCCAGTCGCTCTCCCTCGAGCGGGAGCGCAGGCTTGGCGGCGAGATCCTCCTCGGTGACGCCGGGGACCTCGAGCCCGAGGACGATCTGCTGCACCTGCGCGCCACGCCGCGAGAAGGCGGTGGTCTTGCCCTCGAGGAGCGTTGCCCACGCCTTCTTGTCCTTGCGCCGCACGTTGATCGCGAAGATGCTCTGCTCCGAAGGAGGCGTCTCCCAGACCGTCTCTGTGACCTCGTCCCAGCCTCCCTGATCCCTCTCGTGCACGTTCTCCGCGATCTTCGCCGGAGCCGTGCGACCGAGCTTGGCAAGCGTCGACTTCACCGCCGCATCCGTGGAGTCCGCGTCGATCTCGATGAGCGTCAGCGTGAGCTCCCGATCCGGATCCTGGAGCACCACGCCCTTCGGAACGTCCCGGAGCCACCACCCGGCGGGCACGTCGAGCTTGGCGCCGCTCGCGAGCGTCTTCGTCGTCGCCTTCTTGAGCTGGGTGAGCTGGGTGAACTGCGTCTCTTGCGTCTTGTCCGTTGCCTCGCGCTTCACGGGAGGCGCAGTCTGCGGCGAGCGCGCCGACCCGCCTGCATCTCCTCCACACGCTGCGCTCGTGCATGCTGCGCCGACGGCGAGTGGCGCGAGGTAGCGCAAGGACAGGCGGCGGAGGTTCACGTTCATGCGCGGGAGGATATCGGATCGCCCGGGCCCGTCCGCGCAAATGCTTCAGCTTTTCCCGACCGCTGGGACGCCTCCCAAAGGTTACAGCCGATCACACGACGAGCACGTCGCACTCTCCGCGCACGACGAGCCAGCGGCACACGCTCCCGAACAGGATCTGAGCCACACGCGAGCGTTCGCGTTCGACGACGAACAGCGTGTCGGCTGCCTGATGCTCACGGGCCTCGAAGTCGAGGACCCGCCGCGAGCTCCCGTTGCGTAGGATGATCTCGTCCGGGTCGACGCCCGCAGCGGTGACGGTGCCCAGCAGCCGCGCGCGTGCCTCTCGGCGAAGCTCGGCGCGACGCGCGAGCACGCTCGCCTGGCTGGCGCCGTCGAGCAGGAGCGCCGTCTCGTAGGGATCTTCGAACGCGTGGAGGATCGACCGCTTCGCTGAAGGCGCCACGAGGCGACCTGCAGCAAGGAGCTGCTTCAGGTCGGACGACGTGTCGATCGCCACGACGAGGTTTCGGTAGGACCGCCTCACGGCTCGGCGGACCATGAGGACCGGCTTCTCCGTCGCGGCGGCGATCCGCTCGGCGGTCGTCCCGACGAGCGCGTCGGGAAGCATTCGCCTCCTCACGCCGACCACGATGAGGGACGCGCGGAGCTCGATGGCGGCGCTCGTCAGCGCGCGTGCTGCGCCACTGATCGACAGGTGCGGGCGTGCATGCAGGCCCGTCGAGGCGACCCGCGACGTGATGCGTTCGAGCTCGTCGCGTGCACCCTCGAGAGCGCGATTTTCGCGGAGCAGACCGTCGACCGCCGTGGTCACTGGCGGCGCAGCGTGGACGATGTGGAGCTTGGTGCCGTGCGTCTGCGCGACGTCGACGGCGCGCGCGAGGGCCCGGTGGGACGGGCCCGAGAAGTCGAGCCCGACGACGATCGATGGCCTCCTGTCGACGACGCTCCGGCGGTGGTCGCTCGAGGTCGCCTGGTCCAGCCCGGCATGGGCGTGAGCGTGGGCCTGATGAGAGGAAATCGCGACGTTCGACAGCACGGCAGACTCCTTTCTTCTATGAACGTAGGAGTCGGGTCCGAAACGAGTAGGCGCGTTCCGCGGTCGGACCGTTCCGTTTCGTGGACGATGTTTCGGACGCGCGCCCAGGGAAGTGATGTCGGGGTTCAAACTGAGCTCGTTCCCTGTACGCTCGAGCGATGAGCGGGGACGACGAGGGCGACTGGGTCGAGGTCCGTCGTGTCACCGATGCGATCGGTGCCGACATGATCCGCGACTTCCTGGACGAACACGGCGTGCGCGTCGCGATCCGAGGCAACCCGCAGGCGACGCGCATGACGTGGTCGCAGACGTCCGACGTGCTCCGCATCGTCGTCGCTCCGTCCGATCTCGAGAAGGCGCGAGAAGCGCTCGCCGCGATGACGACGGACACGGTGCATCCGTTCCGCGGCCCAGCGCCCGTCGACGACCCGGACGAGCGCGCCGATCGATTCGAGAAGCCGCGTAGCGCGCTCGGCGCGGCGTTCCTCGGCGTGATCGTCCCGATCGGAGGCGGCCACTTCTACGCGCGGCACGGCGCAGCCGGGACGATCCTCGCTGCTGGAGTCGTCGGCGCGGTGCTCGGGATGTTCTTCGCCGGCCGTCCCGAGCTTGGTACCGCGTGGGGGCTCATCGTCGTCGCCGACGTCGTCGGAAGCATCTGGGCCGTGCGCCGCTTCAACGCGAAGCGCGTCCCGCCGGAGGGCGTGCAGCGCGGGTGGGCAATCGCTGCGGTCGTCGTCGCCTTCGCAGCGGCGATGCTGACAGCCGAGCACTGAGACGCAGACGTATTCTTGGCAGGCCCGGACCGGGCCCGCGACGACGCCCGTCCGCAGGAAAAGCTTGGGATTCGAAGCAGCGTGTCCGGCGCTCACTGCTCGGATGACCTGCTCCTCCGGTCTTCGATCATCGTGAGGTCGTATCGTCCGACCAATGCTGGGTAAAACATTGAGCCGTTGGCCAAATTGTTACCCGTGCGTCCAGCGATCACGGTAGTGAGCGTCACGATGCCGACGACTGTGCCGCATCTGGACCGTCTTGCGTCCGCGTTGCCCCAGATCATGTGGACGGCGACGACCGAGGGAAGTGCAGACTACTTCACTGCATTTGCGACGGGTTATGCGGGGCTATCGGAATCGGCCCTTCTCGGGGCTGGGTGGCTCGATGTCGTCCATCCCGACGATCAGCCAGCCGTTCGGAAGGCGATGGCCGAAGGGATCGCGGCGGAGACGACATACGAAACGGAATACCGTCTCCGCCGGCACGACGGCGTCTATCGGTGGTTCACCGGCCAAGTCGTCCCCGTGCGGGACGCGACCGGTCGGCTCGTAGGGTGGGCAGGATCGGCCGTCGACATCACGGACCGGAAGGAGCGAGAGAGCGAAGCGCGCCGCGTGCTCGAGGAGCGGGCGTTCGAAATCCGCGAGCGGCTTCGGCTCGCCTTGCAGGGCTCCCTCACGTCGATGTGGGACTACGAGGTCCACGACGGCGTCATCGGGAAAAGCCGTCTCGACTGGCACAACAACCTCTACGAGTCACGTGGTCGCAAAGACACGGGAGCGGCGGCCGACTTCAGCACCGCGACGAACCTCTTCGTTGCGCCCGAACATCGGGACCGCGTCTTGGCTGCGATGAAGGCGTGCGTCGACGGAACGGCTCCCGTCGTTCAGGAGGAATACCGCGCGCTCGGCTATGCAGACGGCCTCGAGCATTGGCGACTGGCGCGTGGGGTCGTCATCCGTGACGCCACTGGAGCGGCTACTCGATTCCTCGGTACGAGCGTCGATATCACGGAGCTCAAGCGAGCTCAGGAAGAGGCGCGCAGGAACAGGGAGCGGCTCGAGCTCGCGCTTCGGGCCGCCCAGGCCTGCACATGGGACTTCGAGCTGACCGGGCCCCTCGCGAACGTTCAGCCCACTCTGTCGAACTTCTGGGAGCTGCTCGGTTACGACCCGGCCGATCCGCCTGCGGACCGTCCCTCGGGTGTCATGCCTTCGGACGAGCGCGACGCCTTTCTCGCGAACGTGCAGGCGATCCTCGACGGCAGCGGTACGGAATGGGAAACCGAGTACCGGGTCATTCACAAGGACGGCTCTCACCGTTGGCACCTGTCGCGAGGTGTCGTCGCGCGCGACGCGGATGGGCGCCCGCGCCGGTTCCTCGGCACGAGTGTCGACATCACCGATCGGAAGCAGGCCGAGCAGGCACTTCGAGAGAGCGAAGAGCGCCGCTTTCGCGGGACGTTCCAGAACGCAGCGGTGGGGATGGCTCTGACGACGCGCGGCGGACAGCTCGTCGAGCACAACGAGAAGTTTGCCGCCTTGCTCGGCTACTCCGAAGAGGAGCTGGCCGGTCGCAGCATCACCGATCTCGTGGCCGCCGAGTACGCGGCCCTCGGCATGGAGCGCTTTGCGCGCGTGAGCGATGGCGCTCTGCCGTACTTCACGCAAGACACGCAGTTCGTGCGGAGAGACGGCTCGAAGCTCTGGGGGAACATCACGGTCTCCGTCATCTTGCGAGATGCGAGCGGCGCGCCGAGCCGAATCATGACCGTCTTGCAGGACATCTCCGAGCGAAAGTCGCTCGAAGCCGAGCTTCGCCGGACTACGGAACACCTCGAAGTCGCGGTTCGCAGCTCGAATCTGGGCATCTGGGAATACGACATGCCCGACGGCACGCTGGAGACCGCCCGGGAGACGCTGACGAACGTATGGGAGCCGCTCGGCTATACGTCCGGGGATGAATTGCCCAGTGGCACCGCGGGCTTGATTCATCCGGACGACCGCTCGCGTGTGAGCGACCAGATCAACGCTTACTTGAGCGGAAAGGCCGGCGTCTTCGAAACCGAGCATCGCGTTCGGCGCCGCGACGGCTCGTACAGATGGGTTCTTGGTCGTGGCGTCGCTGTTCGAGATTCGGCTGGTCGTCCAACTCGCTTCGTCGGAACGAACACCGACGTCACGGACCTGAAGCGGATCGAAGCGGAGCTGCACGACGCTCGAGAGGCGGCGGAGTCCGCGAACCGCGCCAAAGACGAATTCCTCGCGAACGTCAGCCACGAGATTCGTACGCCCATGAACGCGATCGTCGGCATGACCGAGGTCGCGCTCGACGCGTCGGAGACGGACCGGCAACGGCAGCTCCTCTCGACGGTCAAATCAGCAGCCCGCAGCCTCGTGGGCATCATCGACGACCTGCTCGACTTCTCGAAGATCGACGCCGGCATGCTCACGCTCGACGTGGCGGAATTCGCGCTGCGCTCGACGCTCGGGGACACGCTCCGAGCGCTCGCTGCCCGCGCGCATCGCAAGGGGCTCGAGCTCTTCTTCCATGTTCACGAGGACGTGCCGGATGCGCTGACCGGCGATGCCGGACGCCTCCGGCAGGTCCTCATGAACCTCGTCGGCAACGCGATCAAGTTCACGCATCGAGGAGAGGTCGTGGTCGAAGTCGCCATGGCGGGTCCTTTGCGAGCCGGCGACGACAAGGTCTCGATTGCGTTCATCGTGCGCGACACGGGCGTCGGGATCGCGCCCGAGAAGCACGCCGTCATCTTCCGCCCCTTCGAGCAGGCAGACGCGTCGACGACCCGCAAATACGGTGGCACCGGCCTCGGACTCACGATCTCCGCCCAGCTCGCGGCGCTCATGGGCGGCGCCATCACGGTCGAGAGCGAGCCGGGGCGTGGCAGCACGTTTCGCTTCACGGCGATCTTCGTCCGGGGCTCGACGGCCGGTGGGCTCGCTCGGGGCCCGCTCGACACGCTCGACACGCTCGAGCACGCCTCCTCGGACGAGAGTCCTGCGTTCCCCGCGCGCTCCCGCCAGGCTGGGGTCCAGGCCTCCGTCTCGAAGCCCGTACAACACACCGAGCTGCTCGAGACGATTTCGGCGGTCATGACCGGCCCGCAGGGCCCAACGCGTCCCGGTGAGGTCGTCGTCGATGACGCTCCCCCTCGGGGGCCCAGAAAGCTGCGCATCCTCGTCGCTGAAGACAACGAGCTCAACGTCGCTGTTTTGAAGGAGCTCTTGCGCCAGCGAGGCGAGCACGCACGGTTCGCGAGCAATGGCCGGGAGGCGCTCACGCTGCTCGATGAGGGTGGGGTCGATGTGCTGCTGGTCGATCTGCACATGCCGGAGATGGATGGCTTCCAGGTCGTGGAAACGATCCGCCGCAAGGAACGTACGACGGGTGAGCACCTGCGAATCATCGCCCTCACCGCACGGTCGTCGATCCGCGATCGCGAGCGCGCCCTTGCGGTCGGAATGGACGACTTTCTACCCAAACCGATCGACGTGGATGCCTTGTGGGCTGCGCTGGAACGTGTGCCAGCGACTCTTCCCGGCGCAAAGGCAGAGAGGTCGAAGCTACTCGACGCGACGGCGATCCTGCGCATCTGCGGCGGTCAGCAGACCGCTCTCGAACAGCTCTCCGCGGTCTTTCGATCTGCCGTGACCAATCAGATGGCGCGAGTGCGATCGGCGCACCGCACCGGAGATCTGGCCGACCTGAGCGAGGCCGCACACAAGCTGCGAGGGACCGTCTCGGCATTTTCGAGCGTCGCCGGCGCGCTCGCGGCGAGCCTGGAAGACGCTGCCGTTCGGAACGAGGTCGAGAGCTGCGACGCGCTCGTCCATCGGCTCGGCGCGATGTCCGACGAGCTGGTGGAGGCGACGCGCTCCCTCACGATAGACGCGCTCGATGCGCAGCAAGGCGACTCGAACGGCTCGGAGCACGGATGAAGGACTTGAAGGGAGCTGCCCGGGACGAGGGCGTCGGGGGCCCGCATATCCTGCTCATCGACGATGATCAGGAGCTGCTCCCGGCACAAGTAGCGCTCGCGTTTCCGCCTCCGGAGCACCGCATCACCGTCGCCGCGACGGGCGCGGCGGGGCTCGAGCGCGTCGCAGCGGACTTGCCGGACGTCATCCTGCTCGACCTGCGACTGCCTGATCAGCAGGGCCTCGCGGTCTTCGACCAGGTGCGCGCGATCGACGCACGCATTCCCGTCATCTTCATTACCGCGTCGAGCACCGCGGACTCTGCGATCGAGGCGATGAAGCGGGGCGCCTTCAACTATCTGCAGAAGCCGCTCGACATGCAGCAGCTGCAGGTCGTCGTGAAAGAGGCGCTCGAAGTAGCGGAGCGCATGCGTTCGCCGGTCGTGTTGACGGAGAGCGCCGACGAAGCCGATGTCGTCGGCGACGGAGCTCTCCTCGGGGTCAGTCCGCCGATGCTCGAGATCCTGAAGGCGATCGGCCGCGTCGCGGCTCAGGACGTCCCCGTCCTCATCACGGGCGAGAGCGGCACCGGAAAAGAGCTCGTGGCGCGTGCGGTGTACCAGCACAGCGCCCGGGCGCGTGCGCCGTTTCTCGCGCTCAACTGCGCTGCGATTCCGGAGACGTTGCTGGAGAGCGAGCTCTTCGGACACGAAAAAGGAGCGTTCACCGGTGCTGACCGGCGCCATATCGGAAAGTTCGAGCAGTGCACTGGAGGCACGATCCTGCTCGACGAAATCGGCGACATGCCGCTCGGCCTCCAGGCGAAGATCCTTCGCATCCTCCAAGAGCAGACGTTTCAGCGCGTCGGCGGGACTGAAGTCGTACAGACGAACGTGCGCGTCATCGCATCCACACATCGCGACCTACGCTCGCTCTGCGCCGACGGGAAGTTCCGGCACGACCTCTACTATCGGCTCGCGGTCTTCACTCTCGACCTGCCATCGCTTCGGGACCGTGGTGCCGATCTCCCGCTTCTGTCGCGCCACTTCGTCCGACGCTTCGCCCAAGAGTTCGGTAGGGACGTGCGCGAAATCGGGGAGGAGGCGCTCGGACGGCTGCATGCGCACAAGTGGCCGGGCAACGTGCGGGAGCTGCAGAGCGTCCTCAAGCAGGCGCTCCTGCGCGCGAGCGGTGCCGTCCTCTTGCCGGGCTTCCTCCCGGATCTCACGGGCGGCGCGACAAGGACCTCGTCTCCCGCGCCGGCGCTCGACATCGAACGCTTCATCGACGAGCACTTGAGGTCCGAGACGACGAACCTCTACGCAGAGGTCCATCGTGAGCTCGATCGCATCCTCCTGGCCCGCGTGCTCACATACACGAAGGGCAACCATCGCCATGCGGCGCGTCTTCTGGGGATCTCACGGCAGACCGTTCGAGTGAAGCTGCGCGCCGTGAATCTGCACGTGACCCACGACGTCGCGTTGGACGACGAGCCGACCTCGGACTGAGGGGATGTGGAGCTGGAGGCTCGGTCGGCGCCGACGTCGAGCCGTCAGGGGAGCTGGCGCACGAGAAGCAGGTCGCGCGTGAGAAGCTCTGATCGTCTTGCTTCACCCGCGACTGCCGTCGAGCAGTCGAGCGAAGACCGACCGCGTCAGGGCAGGTCGCGCACGCGACGTTCGAGCGTGATGCCGAGTCGGTCCATCTTCCGATAGAGCGCCTGCCGGCTCAGGCCGAGCATCGCCGCGGCACGGGACACCACACCGCCGGCCTCGGCCAGCGCCCGCTCCACTTCCGCGCGCTCGGCGCGCTCGGTCGGCCCGAGCTGGCTCGGATCCGTCGCTACCTGAGGCGGCGTTCGCACCTCGTCCTGCGCGCTCGTCGGGCTCGAGGCCGCAAGCCGTCCCGCGCTCGACGTGCGCGTCAGAGAGCCCGGCGCGCCGAGTCCGAGATCCTCCTTCGAGATCGGACCACTCGTCCGGACCAGCGCCGCACGCTGCACGCGGTTGTCGACCTCGCGGACGTTGCCCGGCCAGTCGTGCTCTGCGATGGCGCGCTTCGCTTCCTCGCCGAAGGTTTGCCCCGGCGCTTTCTGCGCGAGGAAGTGCTGCGCGAGGAGCAGTGCATCTTCAGGCCGGTCACGAAGCGACGGGATACGAAGCTCGATGACGTTGATCCGGAAGAGCAGGTCTTCGCGGAACGTCCCTTCGGCAATCATGCGCCCGAGATCGGCGTTGGTAGCGCAAATGAGCCGGATGTCGGCGCGGCGTGTGACGTTGCTCCCGAGCCGCTGGAACTCGCCCGTCTGGAGGACGCGGAGCAGCTTCATCTGTCCGGTCGGAGAGAGATTGCCGATCTCGTCGAGAAAGAGGGTGCCTCCGCTCGCTTCCTCGAAGCGCCCGACGCGCATCTTCGTCGCGCCGGTGAACGCGCCCGCCTCGGCACCGAACAACTCCGCCTCCAGCAGCTGGTCGGGCAGGCCGCCGGCATTGACCTTCACGAACGGCGCCGCGCGGCGGCGGCTGTTGGCCTGGACGATCGCCGCGACGAGCTCCTTGCCGGCGCCGTTCGGCCCGGTGACGAGCACCGGCACGTCGGCCGCCGCGACGCGCACGGCGAGCGACACGACCTCGTGCATCTCGGGGCTCACGTAGACGAGCCCGCGGAGGTCGTAGCGATCGGCGAGCTCTTTCCGCGCACGCGCCGTGCGTGCAGCGAAACGCACGCGCTCCTGCGACAGCTCGCGGAGCTTCATCAGGTTCTTCACCGTCGCGACGAGCTTCTCGTCGTTCCAGGGCTTCGCGATGTAGTCGCTCGCGCCCTCCTTGATCAGCATGACGGCGGTCTCGAGCGAGGTGTAAGCCGTCATCAGCAGGATCGGCACGTCGGGATCGAGGCCGCGGATGGCGCGCATGAGCGCGATGCCTTCGCCACCGCTCGTCGTATCGCGCTCGAAGTTCATGTCCTGCACGACGACGCCGACGTCCTCGCGCGCCACGAGATCGAGCGCCTCGGCCGGCTTGCGAGCCACCAGGACCTCCAGGCCGTGAACGTCGAAGAGCACCTCGAGCGCGGTGCATACGGCTGGGTTGTCGTCGACGACGAGCACTTTCATGTGGGCGTCCGAAGAGGCACGATAGCCGAGCATTGGACGCGTTGCTCGCGGTCACCATCGCTTCGACGACCGCCGCCCTGGCGAGCGGCGTCGCGCTCGTCCTTTCGCTGCGTGCGGCGCGGCACGCTCGAGGTCAGGCGGAGGACCGCGTCCGTGACGCCAGCGAAGCTCTCCGGCTGCTCCGGACCGCCATGGACGCGGCACCGGCCGCGACCGTCCTCCTGAGTGATCTCGGCGTGGTCGTCCTCACCAACGCTCCCGCGCGCGAGATGTTCGCGGAGGGAAAGGAGCTCGAAGGTCAGAACTTCCTGGCGCTCCTCGATCAAGCGCCCGCCGCCTTCCGCGAGGCCCTCGTCGGCGAGGAAGACGCGCTCTTCACCATGAACGCGGGGCAAGCGGGCACCGAGCTCGAGGGGGAAGGGGAGACCTTTCGGCTGACCAAGCGGCACGTCATGCTCGACGGGCGGACCTGCATGCTCCTCACGGTCGAGCAGGTGACGCGTGAAGTCCGGCGGCAGGAGGTGGAGGTCTGGAAGAAGCTGATCCGGAGCATCTCTCACGAGATCAACAATTCGCTCGCGCCCATTTCGTCGCTCGCCCACTCGGCTCGGATGATCGCCGGCAAACCCGAACACGAGGGAAAGCTCGCGCGGGTGTTCGACACGATCGAGGAGCGCACGCGGCACCTCCAGGAGTTCCTCGAAGGCTACGTGCGCTTCGCTCGCTTGCCACGGCCTCGACAGCAGAAGGTCGCGTGGGAGACGTTCCTCGCCCGCGTGCGCGAGATGTTCCCGCTCGCTCGCGTCGAGCCCGCACCGGCGGGCGCCGAGGGCTGGTTCGACCCTGCGCAGCTCGAGCAGGTCGTGCTGAATCTTCTCAAGAACGCCGAGGAGTCGGGGAGCACGCGCGATCAAGTCGTCCTCGAGCTCGTGGCGCACGAGGACGGGAGCTCCGACCTCGTCGTGTCGGATCGAGGCCCGGGGATGAGCCGCGAGGTCCTCACGAGCGCGCTCCTGCCTTTCTATTCGACGAAAGAGCGCGGCACCGGCCTCGGCCTCGCGCTGTGCCGCGAGATCATCGAGTCGCACGGGGGCAAGATCCGCCTCCAGAATCGCGACGGCGGCGGCCTCGTGGTGACGTGCTCGCTCCCCGCACGCGACGTCGTCACCTCTCCGGCGGCGAAGATCACGCTCACGCACGGCTGATCGGCTCGCTCGTTCTCTTGCCCAAGGGCACGCCGGGGCGCGAGCGCCGTCGCCGAGCGCGTCCTCGAGGCAACTTCACTGACCGCGAAGCTGCGGCCGCTCCCGCGTGGCGTCGATCGGAATGGCGACGCCGTCTTCGAGCACGGGCGCATGTCGAGCATGTCGAAGAACGGCACACCGCAATCCTTGTTTCGGTCGCATCCTGGAGCCGCCTTCTGGCGCGTGTCGGTCCGGCACTTGTCCTGGACTCCGCCGCGCGCATCGTCCTCGAGCTCGACTCCGCCGCGTGCAGGCGCTTGACCCGTGCTCATTCCGCCCTAAGCCCAGTGCCATCTTCGGAGGAAGCACATGACTCAGCGCATGGACTACAACGCGGCGACGCCGCCCGGCATGAAGGCGCTCGGCGCGGTGCACGGGCACGTCATGAGAAGCGGCCTGCCGAAGAGCTTGGTCCTCCTCGTCTTCCTCCGCGTCTCGCAGATCAACGCTGCGGCTGTGGAGAGCGCGCAGAAGGGGTAGGCGTCGCCGTGAAGCACCTCATCGTTGGAGCCGGTGCAACCCTTCTGGCCCTCACGTCGGTCCCGGCTCATGCGCACGGGACGCCCGAGCCCCAGGAGACGGTCACGCGCGTCTTCGAACGCGAGCTTCCGGATGTTCCCGGCAAGTCGCTCGTCGCAGTCGAGGTGCGGTATCCGCCTGGCGGCGCTTCGCCCCCGCACACGCATCCGAAGTCGGCGTTCATCTATGCCCACGTCGTCTCGGGCGAGGTCGTCAGTGCCGTCGACGATGAGAGGCCTCGCGTCTACCGGGCAGGCGAGGGGTGGTACGAATCGCCAGGCGCACACCACCGGGTGTCGCGCAACGCCAGTAAGACGAAGCCAGCGAAGATTCTCGCCGTCTTCGTCCTGGATGCCGGTGAACGGCAGCTGGTGTTTCCCGATCGGCAGTGAGCTGCGCTCCTTCTTCGGACGCTCCCCGAGATTTCTACCGAGCTCGACGAACCTTCGGCCCTGGCCGGTGTTGTAGTACCGAGGCAGCCGATTGGAGACCGACGAGGTCCTTGTCCAGCGCATCCGGGCCGGCGAGATCGCCGCGTTCGATCGCCTCTACGAGCGTCACGAGGCGCGCCTCTTCGGCTACCTCCGGGCGGTGCTCGGGGATCGCGCAGAGGCCGAGGAGGTCGTGCACGACGCGTTCCTCTCGGCGCTGCGCGAGACGCATGCTTCGTTCGATCGCGACGGTGCCTTCCGCGCCTGGCTCTATCGCGTTGCTCGCAACATGGCTCTGAACCGAAAGCGTGCCGCTGGGCGACGCGATCGCATGATCGCATCGGCGCCCGCCCCAGATCCTCCGCCCTCCATCGCCGGGCGCGGCGACGTCGCCCTCGAGGCGCGGCAGCTGGATGATGCGCTGGCAGCGGCGCTCGGCAGGCTTCCCGCGCCCCTCGGCGAGCTGTGGCATCTCCGGACGAGCGGCCTCAGCTACGAGCAGATCGCGAGCATCGTCGACGTCCCGCTCGGGACCGTCAAATCACGGATGCACCAGATGGTGTCCGTCCTTCGTGAGGAGCTGAAGCCATGGATTGCGCCGGAGTAGCAGGCCATCTCGTCGCGTATCACCTGGGGAACGTCACCGATGACGAGCGCGCGGCGATCGAGGTTCACCTCGTCGAGTGTGGATGCTGTCTGAAGACGTACCTCGCGCTCAAGCGCGCCACCGACCGCACGGGACTCGAACGACCGCGCCCGGAGATCAGGGCGCGGCTGCGGGCGGAGATTGCGCGGGCCTTTCCTCCGCCGAACACGCATCCGAGGCTGGCGATCTTGGGCAAGCGCATTCCTCTCTACCAAGGGGTCGCGCTTGCCGTCCTCGCCGCCGCGGTCGCGCTCGTTGCACCAGCCGTGATGCGTCGCGTGCCGCACGGCGACGTATCGACGGGCGCGCCTGCCGTCGATACGTCGCGCACGCGCGCCGAGAGCACGCGGATCTACTGACTTCCTCCCGGAGCTCGTCATGAAGTACACGACCATCCTCACCGCGCTCCTCGTGGCCTTCGCGTGTGGCAAGCCGTCGAGCGACGAGACGCACTCCGTGGGCGTGGCCTCCGCGACGCCCGCAGCGCTCGCTCCCAGCTCGTCCGCTCCTGCTGCGCCGCCATCCTCGCACGCCGCGATGGAGGGCGACGACGACGTGCCTGCAGAGAAGTTCGCCGGCGGAGCGAAGGCGTTCAACGAGGTGCGTCAGGCTCTCCTCGAGAGCTACTACGCCGAGGGGCTCACGGAAGACGACCTCTATCGCGCAGCGACGGCAGGAATGCTCGAAAAACTCGAGCCTCGGATGAAGAAGTACAACCGCTTGCTCGCGCCACGCGAGGTCGCCGAGCTGAAGAACGACCTCAAAGGAGAGGTCGTCGGCATCGGTGTGCACATCCAGTTCGATGAGAAGAGCGGCTACACGGACGTCCTCGGTACGATCCCCGGCTCGCCGTCCGAGAAGGCGGGCCTCGTGCCGGGCGACAAGATCGTCTCCATCGACCACAAGCTCTACAAGGGCATGCGCATGAAGGACGTCGTCGTGGACATCCGCGGCAAGCCCGGCGAGCCCGTCACGCTGAGCGTCCTCCGAGACGACAAGCTTCTCAGCTTCACCCTCGTACGAGATCGCGTCGCCTACGACATCCCAGCAAAGGTGATGCTCCCGGAAAACGTCGGCTACGTGCGCATTCCGAGCTTCACGGACCGGACCCCCGGCTCCACGCGTGCGGCGCTCGAAGAGCTGGAGCGTGGAGGCGCACGCGCGCTCGTCCTCGACCTCCGGCACAGCCCGGGCGGCTCCTTCGAGCGCGCCCTCGAGACCGCCGGACTGTTCTTGCCGGAGGGCACGCCGGTCGTAGTCCTCAAGCGACGGAGTAAACCGGAGGAGCCCCACGTCGCGAAGGGAACGCCCGTTCTGGGCAGTATCCCGCTCGTCGTGCTCGTCGATTCGAACACGGCGTCGGGGGCCGAGTTCCTCGCGGGTGCGCTGCGGGAGGCACGTCACGCGCGGCTCGTCGGGGCACGTACGTTCGGCAAGTGGAGCGTGCAGTCGCTCGACGACCTGCCGAACGGCTATGCGTACAAGTACACCGTGAGCATGTTCTACACACCCAGCGGCAAGACCTACGAGGGAACCGGGCTGACGCCGGACGTCGAGGTCACGATGGACGAGACGATTCTCGGTCGGGCCAATGCAGCGGAGGGCGAAGAGAGGCTCGCGCTCGACGCGCAGCTGCGGACCGCGAGGGAGCTGGTGCTCCGCGCTCCGTGATGGCCGGGGTGCGGAACACGACGGACGCACGTGCGCGCCACGCCGCCGCGACGTGTTGCTCGGAAAAGCGAAGGTGGTCGTGAACCTTCTCCGCCGAGCGGTGATTGACGATCGACATGTCGGAACAGCGCTCGCGCATTGCAGAGCTCTCACGTCGTTCTCTTCTCCTGGGCGCGATCGGCGCGACCGTCGCAGGTGCCGCCTGCGGTTCGCCGACGTCGCCCGCGGTGAAGTCGCCATCGGCCGGTACCGGGACGAATCCCCGCAAGCCGCCGAAGCGCGTCCTCATCCTCGGCGGTACCTCTTTCCTCGGTCCGCAGATCGTGGAGATCGCCCAATCGCGCGGTCATGCGCTGACGCTCTTCAATCGTGGAAAGACGAATCCGCATCTTTTCCCGAACATCGAAAAGCTCCACGGCGATCGAAAGACGGGAGAGCTCGGCGCGCTCGAAGGAAGGTCCTGGGACATCGTCGTCGACACGTCCGGCTACTTCCCTCGCGAGATCTCCGAGGCGGCGGCGGTCCTCCGGGACGTGAAGCAATACGTCTTCATCTCGAGCATCTCCGTCTACGACAAGCCTCCGGCAGCGGGCGTCGACGAGACGGGGGCGGTCGGGACGCTCTCCGATCCGACGGTCGAGACGATCGACGAGAAGACCTACGGCCCGCTCAAGGCAGCCTGCGAGCGCGTGGCGGAAGCGAAGATGCCCGGCAGGGCGACCATCATTCGGCCCGGTCTGATCGTCGGACCTGGTGACCCCAGCGATCGTTTCACGTACTGGCCGGTGCGGCTCGACGCGGGCGGCGAGGTGATGGCGCCCGGTCAGCCTTCGGACCCGGTACAGGTCATCGACGTTCGCGATCTCGCCGCTTGGATCGTGCGTGTGTTCGAGGAAGAGCACGTGGGCGTGTACAACGCCGTCGGACCTGCGAAGACCCTCGGCATCGGTGACTTCCTCGGCGAAGTCAAAGACGCAATCGGCTCCTCGGCGAACCTCACGTGGGTCGACGCCGACTTCCTCGATGCGCAGAAGGTCTCCCCGTGGGGTGACATGCCGGTGTGGATCCCAACCGGAAGCGAAGATGCCGGGGTGACGAAGGTCCGCAGCGCCCGTGCCATCGCGAAGGGGCTCACGTTCCGTCCCATCGGCAACACCGCGCGCGACACGCTCGACTGGTGGAAGCAGCAGCCGGAGGATCGGCGCGCGAAGCTCAGGGCCGGGATTTCCCGCGACCGCGAGCGCGAGGTCCTCGCCGCGTTCCGGGCGCGCGCGACGAAGCGATAGATGCAGCGCATCCTGCGTCGACTCGTCGACGTGAAGCCGGGAGAGGGACGCGCGGTCGCTTACGCGTTCGGATATTTCTTCTGCGTTCTGGCGAGCTACTACGTTCTCCGCCCTCTTCGTGAGGCGATGGGGATCGTCGGCCACGTCAAGGACCTGTCGCGACTCTTCCTCGTCACGCTCGCGGCGACGTTCGCGCTCACGCCCGTCCTTGCCGCGCTCGTCTCGCGCTGGCCGCCACGTCGGTTCGTTCCGATCGTGTATCGGTTCTTCGCGCTGAACCTCGTCGTCTTCTACGTGTTCCTTCGCGGACCCCACGTGGACACGAACGTGGCGCGTGTGTTCTTCGTCTGGACGAGCGTCTTCAATCTGTTTGCGCTGTCGCTCTTCTGGGGCGTCATCGCGGATCTGTTCGAGCGCGAACAGGGCTTACGGCTCTTCGGCCTCGTCGGCGGAGGCGGAACCCTGGGGGCGATGGCGGGCTCGTTCACGACCGCATCGCTCGCGGAGCGCGTCGGAGTTGCGCCGCTCGTGCTCGTGTCCGCGGTCCTCCTCGAGCTCGCCGTCCAGCTCGTCCGGCGGTTGGTCGGCCTCTTCGGAGACCGCGAGGCGTCGACGGCAGCCCCCGAACAGGCGCTCGAGGAAGGCGGCATCGTTCGGTGGCTTCCATCGCTCCTCGCGAATCCCTACTTGCTCGCGATCGTCGGGTACATGCTCCTGTTCACTTTCACGTCGACGAGCGCGTACTTCGAGCAAGCACGCATCGTGCAGAGCGCCATCGGAACCAATGCTGCCCGGACGGCGCTGTTCGCGCGGATGGACCTCGTCGTGAACATCCTCAGCTTCGCGTTGCAGTCGCTGCTCGTGGGGCCGCTCCTCCGGCGACTCGGTATCGGGCTGACACTCGCAATCCTGCCTCTTCTCAGCCGCGTCGGGTTCGTCCTCCTCGGCGTAGCCCCGACGCTGGCGGTCATCGTCTGCTTCCAGGTGGTGCGCCGCGCCGCCGACTACGGCATCGCAAAGCCGTCACGTGAGGTCCTCTTCACGACCGTTCGTCGCCACGACAAATACAAGGCCAAGAGCTTCATCGACACGTTCGTCTATCGCGCAGGCGACGCCATTGGTGCGCTTGCAGTGGGAACGTTCGCGAGCTCCACGACTGCGACGATCCTGTCCATCGGCGTGTGCGTCGTCTGGTCAGGCGTCGCGATCGTGCTCGGACGGATGCAGCGAACGCTACCGAGCCTGTAGAACGAACAGGCGACCCACGCGCTCTGGTCCCCGCACGCGGTCGATGATCATCGGCTCATCTCGGCGCGTTCGGCAGCGTGCACCATCGTCGAACGAGGTCGCGCTCGCCGCTACCGAGCGGCGTCGAAGTGCGCCTGGATGCGCTCTTGCGAGAGCGCTTTCTCGTAGATCGCCAGCTCGTCGACCGTGCCTCGGAGCACGCCCTTGCCGTCGGACCACCCATACGCGATCCGGAGGGGGGCCCTCTTGTCCTTGGCGGAGCGACTGTCGGCGCTGGAGCCCACGAGCGCGGCGTCGATGAAGAGCTGGAGACGCTGCGCGTCATAGACGGCAACGATGTGATGCCAGGTTCCGGCCGAGGGCACCTGTACGTTCACGGCGCGTCCCGCATTGTCGATGTAGCGCTCGAACCCGAGACCGTCGTTGGAGTGCATGTAGAGCCCGTAGTTCTGGCGAGGGCCCTCACCTTCGTTGTGGTGGAAGAGGAACCGATACTGCTGGTCATAGACTTCCGGTAGGAACCAGGCCTCGAGCGTGAACGGCGCGCTGTCCTCGAAATCGAGGATGTCGTCGGCATCGATTCCGCCAGTTCCCGAGAGACGCAGCGCGCTGCTGCCCGGGAACACACCCGCCGCGCCATGAACGCCGCCCGGGCGAAACGTCGCCGGATGTTTGCCGGTCTCGTCCTTCACCAACTCGTCGTCGGACGTCTCTTCGAGACGGTAGTAGAGGGAAGGCCCGTCCGCGAAGACCGTCTGGACGTACGGATGCACCCCCGACGCATCGTCGTCGGTGTCGGTCGCCCCATCGGTGGTCCCGACGCCAGAATCCCCAGACGACCCATTCGTCCCTCGGTCTGTCGATGCCGAAGGACCGCCGCTGAGCCCGCCGGCGTCGACGAGGATCGAGCACGCCGCAAGGCAGAACGCGGCCACGACGAAGCCGAAACGGCCCTCCATCGCAACTAGAGTAGCGCACGTCATGAGAAGCGCCTCACCGGACGGTGGTGCGAGCCCCTCTACCAGCAGCCGCCTCCCCCGCGCGAGCGGGAAGGCGCGCAGGGGCCAGTCTGCCGCGCAGCTGAACCGCCCGCCTCCGCGGAGGCGTTACGCCTCCGCGAGCGCGGCTTACACGCCGAGCACGCTCTCCATCGGCGGTCACGCGATCACGGCGATCTACAGCGGTGACGCCAACTACGCGACGAGCACCTCGACGGCACGAGCGCACGCCGTGAACAAGGCGGACACGAACACACTGCTCGCCTCCTCTTCGAACCCGTCGCTCGCCGGTACGAACGTGACCTTCACGGCGACGGTCGGGTCAGCGCGTCCTCTCTCTAGATCAGTTCGGCGGTATCGACGGCGGTGCACTCTCCTTCCGGATGCACGCCGAAAGGTCGAAGGGCATGAACTCTCAGGACGGTACCGTGACTCGACGCCATGCCCGCGTGGCGTGTCGCGACGGCAAGTATCGCATCGAAGATCTCGGCAGCGACAACGGCACTCGGGTGAATGGACAGATAGTGAAGGCACACGTGCTCGAGCCGAACGACTGTATCGAGTGCGGTCGCTTCCAGCTGCGGTATGTCGAGGAAGACGGGCCTCGTTGAGGCCGTTTCGGCTCAGCATGAAGGCAACCGGGTCAACGTTCCGCTGTCACTCGATTCGTGCTCTGGACGTTCCCGATCAAGGTGGATCCCGCGCAGGTCCCGTGCGACTGACGAGGGCCTCGCGGCGCACGTGGCGCAGAGCCTGGCTCGGGGCCCACGCTGTCCTCTCGTGTGGACCCGATATGGACGAGCGGCGCTCCCAGAAAACTCGCCTCATCCACGAAGCCGAACTCGATGCCCCGTTGCAGATTGGGGAGCCAGTCCTGCGGGCTTCCGACTTCATCGTCGCCCCCATCGCGTTCGACTTCAGGCCTGCGCAGAATCTTGAAACGCTGATAAAGCCTCCACCCGTCGGTCTTCGGCAGGGGCACCAAGGCAGGAGAGGACGAGACTACATTCACGAACCGTGGTCGCATGGCTTCCGGGCCGCGGCTCGGCAGCCATGACGCGAACGAGACTTGCGGGGAGCGTCGCGCGAGCGCACGCACTGCGCTGTGCGACGCCTCCGCCGGCTGCTCCCCGTCCTCACCTTTCTCTCGCTCGTGGCCTGCAGCGCAGACGCGACGAGCACCTCCCCGAGCGACCTGCCGCCGGAGGTACCGGAGGTCACGGAGCCCCCGCGAAGCACGCCGCCCGAGGGCAGGCCCGAGGAGAAGCCCGAGACCATCGCCGTCGAACACGAGCGGGAGCTCCGCGCCGCGTGGATCCACTACGTCTGGAACGGGGTTTGGCCGAGCCGCTCCGGGATGACGCAGGCGGAGGCGAAAGCCGAGCTCGTCGGGCTCTTCGACGGCCTCGCCGCCGCGCGGATGAACGCCGTCTTCCTCCAGGTGCGGACCGAGGGCGACGCCCTCTACCCGTCGGCGCTCGCGCCGTGGGCACGCTTTCTCACCGGCACGATGGGGCAAGATCCGGGCTGGGATCCCCTCGCCTTCGCGATCGACGAGGCGCACGCGCGCGGCATCGAGCTCCACGCCTGGCTCAACCCGTATCGCGCGCTCTCCCAGACCTCGCTGACGCCGCCCGCGTCGCACGTGACGAAACGGATGCCGGGAGCGACCGTGCCTTGGGGCACGCAGATCTGGCTCGATCCGGCGGCGCCCGAGGTGCGCACCGAGCTGGAGAACGTGATCGTGGAGATCCTCGACCGCTACGACGTCGACGGCATCCACTTCGACGACTACTTCTATCCCTACCCGAACGGAAACCTCACGTTCGACGACGACGCGCGCTTCAACGCGTTCGTGGCGCAGGGAGGCACGCTCGTCCGGAACGCCTGGCGCAGGCAGAACGTGAACACGCTCGTGCGCGAGGTCTCCGAGCTCGTGGCGCAGAGGCGCGCCGACGCGCGCTTCGGCATCAGTCCGTTCGGCATCTACAAGCCCGGCGTGCCCGAGGGCATCCAGGGTCTCGACGCCTACAACGTCATCGCCTGCGATCCCGTGACCTGGATCGACGAGGGCTGGGTCGACTACCTCGTCCCGCAGCTCTACTGGCCGACGACGCGCGAGAAGCAGGCGTTCGGGAAGCTCGTGACGTGGTGGGCGTCGCTCGCCAAGGACGGACGCTCGGTGTTCGTTGGGCACGACATCACGAAGATCGGGCAAGACGAGTGGCCCCTCCAAGAGATCGACCTCCAGATGCAGCTCTCCCGCGCCGAGCGCGCGGCGGGAAGAGGCCTTCGCGGGAACGTCTTCTTCACGGCGAGGCCGCTCGCCGACGACCAGCTTGGTCTCCGCACGTCGCTCACGACGGCCTACTGGAAGACCCCCGCCACGACGCCGCCGCTCGCCTCGGCGCTGGCTGCGCGCGCGAGCGGCGTTCTCGAGGATCCGAGCGCGCCGCGCGTGGAGCAGCGCGGCGGCGAGCTGACCATCACGCCGGGAGACGACACGCGCGCGCGCGCCTTCGCGATCTACGACAAGAGCGGCGTCTCACCCGCCCTCGCCGAGCTGGTACCTGCGCGCGCGAGCGGTGGAACCGACGTGACGATCGGGCCGGGGCATTGGGCCATCAGCGTCGTCGACCGGCACGGACTCGAGTCGCGCGCGGTCGTCGTCGTCGTCCCCTGAAGACGAGAGCCGCACACGCCGCTCACGACGGCAGCACGCAGCAGCGCCCATGCACACACGTTCCGCCATCACGCGAAGTCGTTCGCGCTTCGTGACCGCGTGATGTCACCATCCCGTCGTTGTGGGAGCGAGGGACCGTGCAGTGAACCCATTACGGTCCGCGCCAGAACGAGCTGCGGGAGCAACTTTCGACCCGCTACCGTCTCCTACGCTCTGACGCCTCCGAGATGAAGGACCGCTGAACCAGCAGCGGCTGTGGTCGGGTCACGACCCTCGTGCGGCTCGAGTGACGGCCGTTGCCAGGGGAGCCAGATCGGCCTGTGGGTCGTCCACGCGACCGACGATCCGACCTTCGCCGTCCAGGACGGAGATCACGGAGTTGTGCGTGAAGAAGCCGCCCTCGAACTCCTGGTATGTAACGCCGAGGGCGTTTGCGAGCTGACGGACCTCGTCGTCGTGCCCGACGGCGAAGCGCCAGCGGCCGGCGTCGACGCGATGGCGGGCCGCGATCTCGGTCAGCGCGGCGGGTGTGTCGTGCTCCGGGTCGAAGCTCACCAGCAGCACCCGCGTCCGTGCGCGGACCTCGGGCGGGAGGGACGCCTCGATCTGCTTGACGTGCGAGACGATGAGCGGGCAAGCCGCCGGGCACGTGCCGTAGAACATGCTCACGATGACCGGGCTACCTCGGAAGAGGTCAAGTTTGACCGCCGTCCCGTGCTGGTCACGGAGGTCGAGCCCGAGCGGGTACAGGCTCGGGGATGCTGGCTGCATCGCCGGAGAGGCCAGAGTCACGGGCGCGCTGGCCGGTGTCGTCACGCGCGGCCGGTCGTTGCAGCCCGCGAGGAGGACGGCGAGGGGAAGACCGATACTCAAGAGCTTGGCGGTGTTCATTTCGATTCTCCCGAGGCGGCGTCCGCGGCGCAGCGAAAGCCGAGGTTCTTGAGGACGAAGCTCGCGCGGAGAGAGCTCCGGAGAGCGGTGCGCTCGAACGCGGCGAAGTCGGTCGCGTCGCGTGCGCTGCTCCCGCTCGCGCCGCAGAAGCGAAGTCGGTCGGAGCCGCCCGAGAACGCCGTGATGGCGTTGCCGAAGTCGAGCACCCACTCCCAGACGAGACCGTGCATGTCGCTGACGCCCCAGAAGTTGGGAGCGCTGCCGACGCGCGGAAGCCGCGCCGGGGCCGGCCGCGAGTAGGTCGCGAGGAGCTCTGCGCGCCAGGCGCTGTCGTCCGACCCATCAGCGCTCGTCCGGCTCGCGACGCCGGCGCGCTCCCACTCGGCCTCGGTTGGCAGTCGGCCGCCGCGCCAGGCGCAATAGGCGCGCGCGGCGTACCAGCTCACGCCGACGACCGGCTGCTCGGCATCGACCTGCGGTCCCAGTGCACGCGGAGCCTGCCAGTGCGCGAGATACGCGGGCTCGGCGACGACGGCGGCGACCCGGTCGCGCGCCCATTCTGGCTTTGCCTGGACGAAGGAGAGAAAATCGCCATTCGTGACCGGGCGGCGATCGAGGCGGAAGGTCCGCACGTGCACGGTGGGCTCGGTCTTCGATCGCGGGAAGAGCGGACGGTATGTGCCCGCGGTGATGAGCGCCGTGCTGCTCTCGGTCGGCATCGGCGTCGGCGTTGCGGTCGTCCGACCGTCAGCGAGCGCACCCTCGACGGGGAGCGCAGCGATGAGCGCGATCGCCGCGAAGCGAGCGCGAAAGAGCGAGGTGATCATCGCAGCGCCGTCTTGGAAGAACGCTTCGCCGCGACCTCCTCTGGAGTGACCGCATCGCCGCTGTTGCCCCACGAGTTACGGATGAACGTGAGCAGGTTGGCGAGCTCGGCGTCGGACAGGTGAGACTGCGGTGGCATCATCGAGTCGTACGACTGGCCGTTCACCGTCACGGGGCCCTTGAGCCCGCGGAGCGCGACTTCAATCGACCGGTCCTTGTCCGCCATCAAGAAGTCCGAGCCGGCGAGTGGAGGAAACGCGTTGGCGAGACCCTTGCCGGATGGCTGGTGACATGCCCCGCAGGTGCTCCCGTACAGCTTGCCGCCGGCCGCGACCTGGTCGTCCTTCGTCATCGCCGCGGCTTGCGCGACGGGAGCCGGCTCGGCGATCGGGCTCGGCCCACCGGTGTAGACGCTCTCCTTGGTCTCGGCCGCGTAGATGTCGGGTGCCGACGGCCCGCTCACCTCGATCGATCCGACAGCGCCCTTGTTGAAGGCCCGGAAGATCGAGTGGTCGACCATCGCGTATTCACCAGGCACACGCGCGGTGAACTCGACGATGGAGGCTCCGCCGGCCGGCACGAGCGTCGTCTGGACATCGGTCTCGACGGTGGTCCCGCCTTCGCGATAGACCCGATCGAAGATCGCGCCGATGACGTGGAAGCTCGAAACCATGTTCGGGCCACCGTTGCCGACGAAGATGCGGATCTTCTCCCCGACGTTGGCGTGCAGCGCATTGTCGCCGGTGAGCGCGCCTTCGCTGCCGTTGAAGAGGACGTAGGTGGGCTTCTCGTCGATCGCCTTCTGGACGTCGAAGGCCTGGAGGCCCTTCTCGTGGTAGGCGCCCGCCGTGTAGAAGTCGCCTTGCATCACGTAGAACTCACGGTCGACCGGCGGAAGTCCCTCCGGGGGCTCCACGAGGATGAGGCCGTACATCCCGTTCGCGATGTGCATCCCGACTGGCGCGGCTGCGCAGTGATAGACGTAGAGGCCGGGTCGGAGCGCCTGGAAGCTGAACTCGGTCTGGTGGCCCGGTGCCGTGAACGTGCGCGGAGCACCTCCGCCAGGCCCCGTCACGGCGTGGAGGTCGATGTTGTGCGGCATCTTGTTGTCGGGCGCGTTCTTCAGGTGCAGCTCGACCGTGTCGCCCTGCCGGACGCGAATGAACTGCCCAGGCACGCGTCCGCCGAAGGTCCAGAACACGTAGGTGGTGTTGCCGGCGATCGGCAGGACGACCTCCTTGATCTCGACGTCCACGACGACACGCGTGGGTGCTCGCTTGATCGGCGCGGGGACCTTCGGCGCGTACGTCAGCTCGCCGCGAATGGGGGCGGCCGGCGCCGATGCGGCGGCGCTCTCCTGTGAAGGCTCGCTCGAGGAGCGGTGGCAGTGGACACCGGCGATGATGGCGACGGCTGCGATGGGAGGGAGGAACGGAATGAGTCGACGCACGGGACAAGCTCCAGGTCGCGCACGCACGTGCACGAAACGTGAGTCGCGTGGGTGAGGCGATGACCTCCGTGCGGCTCTGCGTGTATCCCAAGCAGCTCACGTGCCGAGATTCCGAGGTCGCGCGAATTCGACAATACTGTGGTTATGAGGAGAACTTCGCGGCGCGCTGGTGCAGGGCGTGCGAGACGCTGCAAACGGTGCGTCGGCGCAGGGAGCTCGCTCGTGGGGGCAGCTCGAGCGAATCTCGCCCGCCGAGCTCGGGACCTGCACGATGTCATCTTGCAGCTCGCAGCTCTTCTGAAGCCGCGACGGGATGGTGGGGATGTATGTCTACGAGGTCACGTCTGCGCATCGCTGTCTCGCGAGCGGCGCAGCCAGCTCGTTCGTCACGCCTCCGCGACGGCGGTCTCGGCGAGCTCACGGGACGCCGCATTGAGCGTGCGCGTCCCGCTCTTCGGTGCCGCCATGCGCGTGAGCCCGTCGCGCTTCCGATCCACCCACCAGGCCTGCGCCTCCTCGGCGCCCCACACGGGGATGGGCATCGCGCGGAGCGCCCGCTGGATCTCCTCGGCAGAAGACGGACGGTCCTGGCGCGACTTGGCGAGGCAGCGAAGGAGCAGCGCCTCGAGGTCGGCCGGGATCTTGGTGTTCGTGCGCAGCGACGGCGGAACCACCGCCTTGTGGAGGTGGGCGCCGCAGACCTCCACCACCGTCTTTCCTTCGAACACCGGCTCACCGGTGAGAAGGAAGTAGCCCATCGCGCCGAGCGCGTAGAGGTCGCTTCGTGGATCGCTCTCGCCTGGACTCGTGATCGTCTCCGGCGCCATGTAGAGCGGCGTGCCGGTGACGAGGCGCGCATCGCTGACGGCTGGGCTCGTGCCGGACAGCTCCTTCACGAGCCCGAAGTCGACGACCTTCACGAGGTCGGAGCGGCGCGGGTGCGCGCAGACGATGACGTTCGCCGGCTTGATGTCACGATGGATGAGGCCGACCGCGTGCGCCTCCGAAAGCGCCTCGGCCACTTGCGCGAGGATGTGGACGACGCGAGAGGGCGGAAGTGGACCGTGCTCCTCGACGAGGCGCTGGAGATCGACGCCGTCGAGGAACTCCATGGCGTAGTAGAACGCCCCCTCGGGAGAGCGGCCGAAGTCGTAGACCGAGACGATGTTCGGATGGGAGATCTGCGCGGTGAGCTGCACCTCGCGCTCGAACCGTGCGAGCGCCGCCTCGTCCGGCTTCGGCGACACCTCGTTTGCGCGGCGAGAACCGAGCATCGCACGACCAGCAAAGAAGCAGGGCTCCGCGGGCTGAGATGCCCGCAGCAGCTTGATGGCGGTGGGGCGCCGAAGGAGCGCGTGTTGCGCTCGGTAGACGACGCCCATGCCGCCTTCGCCGAGCTTCTCCAGCAGCGTGTATTGCCCGAGCTCCATCGCCCTCTGCACGCGCTTGTGGAGACCGTAGATGACGAACGAAACGGAGGTCGTTCCCACGACCGCGACGACGCTCCAGATGATCGTATTGATGATCGGGATCGAGACCCTACCGGCCCAGGCCATGCCTGGCCCAGCGTCGCGCCAGAGGACATAGGAGAAGACGCCGACGATGAAGGACGAGATCGTCCCGAGCACCGCGGCGCTGCGTGCCCCGGCGGGTACGAGCGCTGCCCGCAGGACGAGGATGTGCGCCGAGGCGAGCAACATCGCGAGGTCCGGACGCAGGTCGAGCGGCGTTCGATGCATCATCACGCAGAACAGGATGATCTGCGCGATGGTGACGGTCGCCTCGATGGTCGAGAGCGCGAACCGTCCGAGCTTCGCTCGACGGAGGACGCCAGCGAGAAACGCGAGACCGAGGCCGACCCCGGCGTGGAGGTACAGATGCGTGAAGTCGCCCGCCGCCTCGCCGTGCGCCCAGAACTGTGCACCGAGGACATGGCAGAGCACCTGATCGATGACCCACGTCGAGAGCCAGAGCGCCGAGGCGAGGTTGAACAGGAACACGATGCGACGCTGAAGGAACGCCGTCATCGCCGCCGGCGAGGCGGGCACGGTGCCGAGGCGTTCGAAGAGGGCGTTCGCGCGCGACTCCAGATTGGCGAAGGACGCGCTCGTCGACGTCACGGACATACAGCCTCCCAGAGACTCGAAAGCTGCACGCATCGTACCCGCGCGTAAAGCCCGGCGTACGCGGGCTGGCCGGCCGGACACGTGCCCGGAGCGGCGGACGCCGGACACGCGCCCGGACACCTGTCCGGGCGGCAATGGCGGACAGCGACGCCTGGGAGCGACGTCCTTCGTCGCGATCTCGAACACATGGCGTGCACGAGGGGCAGCCGGCACCTGTGGCCCACGCCCTGCACACGCGTGCCGGAGCAAGGAGTCTCGAAGATGTCGTCAATCCGACAGGTTGTCCCCCTCTTGATCGTCACGCTCGGTGTGTCGTCGGCCGCATGCCGCGGGCCGGTCTCGGAGGCGAAGGCCCAGGGCCGCGCGTCCACGGAAACGTCCGAAGCCGCGGTGAAGGTCGAGACGGCGATCGCGACGACCCGCAACGTCCCACGCACCACCAAGCTTCGCGGAACGCTGGAAGCCAATCGCAACGCCGACGTCGCGGCCGATACCTCGGGCAAGGTGTCGGCGACGTTCGTGGAGCGAGGCGCGTTCGTGAAGAAGGGCGCGGTGCTCGCGCGGCTCGACGTGACCAATGCCGCGTTCGGGGCGGCGCAAGCGAAGGCGGACAAGGAGAGCGCCGAGGCGGACGCGCTGCTCGCGGACGACGAGCTCGCGCGTACCGAGAAGCTCGTCGCCTCCGGATCGATCGGCGATGCCGAGCTCGTTCGCGCACGTGCCCGCAAGGCCGCCGCCGCGCAGCGCGTGAAGGCAGCAGGAGCGCACGCAGCGCTCTCGGCAAAGAGCGTCGGCGACGGCCTCGTGCGCGCGCCGTTCGAGGGGCTCGTCGCCGATCGCTGGATCGATGAAGGCGAATACGTCGCACCTTCGATGAAGGTCGTCACGCTGCTCGACGTCTCGACGCTGCGTTTGAAGCTCTTCGTGCCCGAGTCCGCCGCGCTCGCGGTCCGCGAGGGGCAAGACGTGACGTTCGCGGTCTCGAGCGCGCCAGGCAAGACGTTCACCGGCCGCGTCCGCTACGTGGGCCCGCAGCTTCATGCAACCAGTCGCGAGCTCGTGGCCGAAGCCGTGGTCGACAACGCCGACCACACGCTCAAGCCTGGCGGCTTCGCGACGGCGCACCTCGCGATGGGCGAGCGCCCGGCCGTGATCGTCCCGACCAGTGCAATCCGCAAGGTCGGAGCGAGCACGCGCGTGTTCGTCGTTCGCGACGGTCGGCTCGAAGACCGCATCTGTGAAGTCGAAGACGCGATGCGCCTTCAACCAGGCGACTCAGCTGACGCCGAAGCCCACATCCTCGACGGACTGAAAGACGGCGAGCGCGTCGTCGTGAAGCCCACCCCCGATCTGCGCGACGGCCTCCGCGCGGAGTGAGCCTGCCATGCAATTCCTCGCCAAGCTCTCGGTCAAACGTCCCGTCTTCGCGACGGTGCTCATTCTGCTCGTCTGCGTCATCGGTCTTGCCGGCTACGCCCAGCTCGGCGTCGACCGCTTTCCGAAGGTCGACTTCCCGACGATCGCGGTCATCACGCGCATGCCTGGCGCCGCCCCGGAAGAGGTGGAGACCGAGATCAGCCAGAAGATCGAGGAGGCGGTGAACTCGATCAGCGGGATCGACCAGCTCAAGTCGATCTCGAGCGAAGGCGTCTCGCAGGTGCTCGTCACGTTCGTCCTCGAGAAGGACGCCGACGTGGCCGCGCAGGAGGTCCGCGACAAGGTCGCCACCGTGATCGCGCAGCTGCCGAAAGGCCTCGATCCGCCGCTCGTGCAGAAGTTCGGGACCGAAAACGTTCCGATCATGGAGCTCGCGCTCGACGCTCCGGATGCGAAGACCGACGTGCGCGCCGTGACCGAGGTGGCAGACAAGACCGTCCGTCGCAGCCTCGAGACCGTGAGCGGTGTCGGGCGCGTCGAGGTCCTCGGCGGGACGAAGCGGCAGCTGAACGTGGAGCTCGACATCGGCGCGCTCCGTGCTCATGACCTCACGGCGCTCGAGGTCCACCGCGCCATTGCACGCGACAACGTCACGACGCCGGGCGGCCGCGTCGAGAACGGACCGCGCGACGTGACGCTTCGCGTGCGCGGCCGGGTGGAGTCGCCGGCGGAGCTCGCCAAGCTTCCGATCAAGAAACACGACGGCAGCTTCGTCGAGCTCGGCGCGCTCGGACACATCGAGGACGGCGCGGAGCGGGTCGAGACCGCCGCTTACGTCGACGGCAAGCCCGCCGTCCTTCTCTCGATCGGCAAGCAGTCCGGCGCGAACACCGTCGCCGTGGTCGACGCGGTGCACGAGCGCGTCGCGGACATCCAGAAGGATCTGCCGGCCGGATATTCCCTCCGCGTCGTGCGCGACGAATCCCTCACGATCCGCACCAGCGTGCATGCGGTGACCGAGCACCTCGTCATCGGCGGCTTCCTCGCCGCGGTGGTGGTGCTCCTCTTCCTCGGCAACCTGCGGAGCACCGTCATCGCTGCAGTGGCCATCCCCGTCTCCGTCGTCGGCACGTTCGCGCTGATGTGGATCGAGGGCTTCACGCTCGACACGATCACGCTCCTCGCACTGGCGCTGTCCGTCGGCATCGTCATCGACGACGCGATCGTCGTGCTCGAGAACGTCGTCCGTCACATCGAGGAGAAGGGCCTCAAGCCGTTCCCGGCTGCCGTGCTCGCGACCCGCGAGATCGGCCTCGCCGTGCTCGCGACGACACTCTCGCTCATCGCCGTGTTCCTCCCGATCGCGTTCATGAGCGGCATCGTCGGCAAGTTCCTCAAGAGCTTCGGCGTCACGATGTCCTTCGCGATCGGCGTCTCGCTCCTCGTGAGCTTCACGTTGACCCCGATGATGTCCGCCCGCTGGCTCCGCGTGAAGCCGCACGGCGTGGACGCCAACGGCAAGCCGCGCGAGGCGAAGCAGCCGATCCTCGCTCGTCTGATCGACGTCGGCTACAAGCCGATCGAGCGCCTCTACATGCGCGTGCTCGGCTGGGTGATGGTCCGCCGCTGGGTCGTCGTCGCGGCCGCGATGTTGACGCTCGGCTCGTGTGTCCCGCTCTCCGGCGCGGCCTCGAAGGGCTTCCTCCCGAAGAGCGACGAGGCGCGGTTCGAGCTCCAGGCGCGCCTCCCCGAAGGCACGAGCCTCGAGGCGACCTCGATCGTCGCCGAACGTCTGGCGCGCGAGGTGCGTGCGCTCGAAGGCGTCTCGAAGACGGTCGTGACGATCGGCAGCGGCTACGATCGGAAGGCGAACGTCGCGAGCATCTACGTCGGCCTCGTCGATCCCGAGAAGCGGACGGCCTCGCAGGAAGAGCTGATGGAGCGGGCCCGTCGCGAGATCGCGGCGAAGCAGCCGCCCGAGGTCAAGGTGCGCGTGTTCGAGGTCGCCCTCTTCGGCGGTGACGCGGCCTGGAACTCGCCGATCGCCTTCGTCGTCAGCGGCAGCGACCTCGACGAGCTGGGGCGCGCCGCCGAGAAGGCCGCCGACGCGCTCCGCAAGATCCCGGGCGCGGTCGACGTCGACACGAGCCTCGTGCTCGGCAAGCCCGAGGTCTCGTTCCGTGCCGATCGCGATCGTGCGGCCGAGCTCGGCGTCGACGTCGCCGATGTGGCCGCCACCCTGCAGCTCCTCGTGGGCGGCGCGGAGGCGTCGAGCTACGTCGAGAACGGCGAGACCTACGACGTGTTCCTGCGCGCGGCCCCCTGGCAGCGCCGCAGCGTGGAGGACCTCGAGCTCGTCACCGTCCCGTCCACGAAGCTCGGCGCGGTCCGGCTCCTCGACGTCGTGAAAATCGACGAGGGCACCGGCCCCTCCCAGATCGAGCGCATGAACCGTCGCCGTCAGGTGCTCGTCACCGGGAACGTCGCGCCGGGCGTCGCGCAGGGCGACGTGCAGCAGGCCTTCGAGAAGGTGATCCCCGATCTCGGTCTCCCGCGCGGCTACACCGTCGAGGCGACGGGCAACTCGCGCGAGATGGGCCGGACCGCCAAGGCGTTCCTCCTCGCGTTCGGCCTCTCGTTCGTCTTCATGTACCTCATCCTCGCCGCGCAGTTCGAGTCGTGGATCCATCCGATCACGATCCTGCTCTCGCTGCCGCTCACGGTTCCGTTCGCGTTGATCTCGATCATCGTCTTCAAGCAGGCGCTCGACATCTACTCGTCGCTCGGCATCCTGGTGCTGTTCGGCGTCGTGAAGAAGAACGCGATCCTCCAGATCGATCACATGCTCGTCCTCCGGCG
>JAFAER010000145.1 GCA_023423895.1 Pseudomonadota bacterium | reverse complement strand
GCGTCAGGGCCGCCGCCGCCGTCGCGCTGGCCTGCGCCGTGCCGGACGCCGTGACTTCGGTGCCGGTGGTCGGCTCGCGCGACGACGTCGACGGGCTCGGCGAGTGTGGCGTGCATTCGCTGCAGCCACCGAGAAGCGCGACGCCGAGAGCGACGCGGAGTGCGCGCGAATGATGGACCATCGCCATCCACTCGCACGCGCTCTCGGCGCAGTCAAACGGCACGCCTCCGACCCATTCGAGCGCCTCCCGAAGGCCAGAGCGCACCGTCGAGGACGCTGCGAGGCGAATGAGTAGAGTCGAACCCGAGGTTCCCGCTCGGACGCTTTGGCTACCCGGAAGAACGCGGGCCTCACCGATCGCTACATCGAGGTCGTCTGGGCCATTCTTGGGCCACACGACCTTCGACCGAGGCGTTCCCTCGACGACTATCGCGAGGCGCAGACGGCGCTCGCGCGGCGCCAGAACGAGGTCGAGGAGATCAAGAAGAGCAGCCGAGGTCGCGGCTGAACGCGTTCGCTCTCACTCCGAGGCTTTGCGAGGGGGACGTGTTCCGGTCGATCTCACCATGATCTCGACGTGGGCCAGTTTGTCGGGGTTTCGAACGATGTAGATCGCGGCGATCTTCCCGTCGTGGACGTCGAGCGCGGTCGTCTGCAGGACTCCGTCGCCGTCGATGCTGATGTATCCCGGGAGACCATCGATCATCGTCGTACGCACGAGCGTCGGCGGTGAAACCTGCCTCCGTTCCACGCTGACGTACAAGCGCAGCGCTCGCTCGATTCCACGCACGACGTTGCGGAAGGCGAGCACCTTTCCGCCGCCGTCGGTGTGGATCTCGACGTCGTGTGCCAGGAGCGTCGACAGGGTCGTGGTGTCGCCGTCACGCGCCGCGATGAAGAACGCCCGCGCGATGGCGTCGGCTGCCGCCGGCGCCACGTCGAAGCGAGGGCGCGCGGCCCGTACGTTCTTCCGGGCGCGGGCAGCGAGTTGGCGAACGGCGGCGGGTTCGCGACCGAGCGCGCTCGCCACGTCCGCGAGCGGAACGTCGAAGACGTCATGGAGAAGGAAGGCCGCCCGCTCCAGCGGCGACAGCCGCTCCATCGCGACCATCAGCGTGACGGTGATGTCGTCGGCAGCGACCTCTTCCGCGTCGACGGATCCCACCAGCGGCTCCGGCAGCCAAGGTCCGACGTAGGTTTCGCGCCGCGCACGCGCGGACCTCAGCCGGTCGACGCATAACCGGGTGACGATCCGGGTCAGATACGCCGGGGGAGAATCGACTCCTCCTTCGACCTTCTCCCAGTGCAGCCAGGCATCTTGCACGACGTCCTCCGCCTCGCTGACGGAGCCGAGCATGCGGTAGCCGAGGCGCAGCAGGCGCTTGCGCTCGGTCTCGAAGTCCGCAATCCGAGGGTCACGTGGCGGCATTTGCTGCTGTCGCCTTTCTCTCCGACGAAGTCATGGCGTCCCTGGAGTCATGACGAGGGAAGGGGCTCCGATGTGACATCGGCGGAGAACGAAGTCGGGCGATGTCACATCACGGTCGGCTGCCTCGTCAGACCATCGAGCGTCCTCCACCGACGCTCGCACGGGAGATCTCATGACCGACACCAAGCGTCTGACATGGCAAGAAGTCGCTCCGGCTGGCGCGAGAGCGCTGTTCGGCCTCCACCACTATGTCACCACGAGCACGAGCCTGCCCGAGGAACTGATCCACCTCGTCTTCCTGCGCGTGTCACAGCTCAACGGCTGCGCGCACTGCATCGACCTGCACACGCGCGACCTGCTGAAGACCATGCCTGCCGACAAGGTCGCGCTAGTGCCCGTCTGGGAAGAGGTCCCGCATCTGTTCACGGACGGATACCGCGCGGCCTTGGCTTGGGCCGAGGAGGTCACGCGGGTCAGCGAGACGCACGCGTCCGCCGAGGCTTACGCCGCGGCTTCCGCGGCTTTCGCGCCGAAGGACTTGGTCGATCTCACGATCACGATCGCGGCGATGAATGCGTTCAATCGGCTTGGCGTGTCGTTCCGGATGCCGGTGAAAGCGCAGCCATGAAGACCACGACAGGAGCGCGCGGCGCGCCGTCGGGGCCTCCAGCAGATGGGGATGTCAGCTGAACTCGGCCCAGTCGCGCGGGACGCGCCACGCCCCGGGCTTGAACGCCCACGTGATGATGGCGGCCGGATCGAAGGAGTCGTCGAGCGGCGTCATCGTGACGACGTCGGCGGGGAGGAGCGGAATGTTGAGCGGCTTCCGCTTTCCCTCGAGATCCCAGAGCTGGTAGCGGTCGACCGGTTCGAGCTCGCCGCGCAGCGGGCCGAAGTCGAGCGGTGCGCACGTGACCACGCGCTCCTTGTTCCTCTTTCGATCGAAGAAGCGAACCGAGAGCTTACGTTTGGCGGCGATCGCGTCGAGAAAGACCTGATGGTCGGCGTGCATGGCCCCTCCATAGTCGGCTCCGAGGCGCGCGGCGAACGAAGCGTAGCCGTGATGACGCGGTGAGCTCTGCAAGAGGGCGACGGAGACCGTCCCATTCTCGAACGATACGGAGAGCAAGCCGACCGGAGCAGCGCGGACAGCACGAGCCGTCCAGGAGTCATCTCCGGCGGCGACGCATCGAGGCGACGGCGACGAGGCCGAGCACGAGCGCGCACGAGGCGTCGCGCGCGCCGCGCGGTGCGGCCGCGCATCCGCCGGCGTTCGCTGAGCTCGTCGTCTCCGGCGCGGCCCTTCTGGGGCTGCGCTCGCGGGCGCTCCCGATCTCCTCCTCGTCCCGTTCCGCCACCGGATCGGGGGTCGATTCGTCCGCTGCGGGCTCCTCTTCGATGGCGGGCAACGTCGTGCCGCTCGGCGCCTCGGCGGAGCCGGGCCCGGCGTCGAGGTCGTCGCTCCCGCCGCCATCGGAGACAGGGCCCGCATCGCTCCCGCTGGGCCCGGCGTCGGGGGCTTCGCCCGCGTCGTCGGCGGGACCTGCGTCCGTCGCGGGACCTCCGTCTGTCTTGGGCCCGGCATCCGTGCCCGGGCCGCCGTCCGTCGCGGGCGTGGCGCCCGAGAGGACCTTCGCCGACCACGCGGGGTAGAAGACGCGCACGCCCGGGCCCGGATCGTCCGGGGCCGTGGTCGCCAGGCGTACCTTCGCACGCATGATCACCGCGTAGCTCGGCGCCTCGATCGGCTCGTATCCGCCGCTCGCCCCGCGCGCGTAGTAGCTCTGCACTCCGGCCTTCTCGGCGAGCAGGACGGTGGGCTTCACGGCGGACATCATGCCGAGCATCGTGATCCTCTCGGCGTCGAGCGAGCGCGCGAACACGGCGTGCGGCGAGCCCTGCGCGAACAGGTTCCCGACGGCGAGCGTGAACGCCTTGTGGGTATCGGCGATCGTCTGCTCGACCAAGCGATCGTAGGTCGGAGCCACGGTGTTCGTCAGACGCGACCGAACGAGGAGCGCAGCGTCGGCGGCAGGCATGCCGTCGAAGCCCGCCTCGACGACGACGTCGCTCGCGGTCGGCGGTCGTCCGAGGTCCTCCGGGATCGCGAGCCGCGCGAGCGTCGGCGGGTCGAACCCCGGCGCCTCCGTGTAGCCGCTCTGGTTCGCGTCCTCGACGAGGCGCTGAAACGTGACCCGGCCCGTCGATGGGAGCGCGTCGATCTCGTCGATGGTCGAGAACCATCGCGGTGCGCCCTCGGGCGTCGTGCGGAACGCGACGATGCCGTTGGCGACGGTCGCGGTGAGCTTCGTGCGCGTCTTCAGCACGTCGACCGTCACCGCGCGATCGTTGACGAGGAGGAGCACTCCCTCCTCTTCCAGGCTCCCCGCCTTGATGCCGGCTGCGGCCGCGCTCGCGCCGAGCTCGTTCTCGTCTCCCGCGATCGCCTCGTCCGTGGCCTCGGTCGCGCATCCCATCTCGACGATCCCGGCGCCGCCGAGCAGCGCCGCCAGCAACAGAATCGCGAGCGGACGAGATGAAGGCATGCGAAAAGCTAACACGTACCGGCGCTCGTGCAGAAGCGGCGTCCGGGGCGTCGCGTTGACAATCCTTTCGAAAGGTTGCGGCCTCTCGCGTGCGTCCATCTCCGAGGCGAGGCGTCAAGGCGTTGAGTTAGCCCCGAGCGCCGTGGAAGCAGGACACGCAGACGCGGCCGCGTGTGTTCAGCGTGAGCTCGGGATCGTCCTCCGCGAGGGCCTTGCAGCAGATCGCACACGCGAGACCGCCCGCCGCCGCCGCCGCCGCGCCGCGATACGCGCTCGAAACCAGGGCTGGGGAGGGGGCCGCCTCCTCGTCGTCTTCGTCTTCTTCTTCCTGCGCGAGGCGCGCGGCCGCCGACAGCTTGCGTTCGACCCGTGCGCGATCCATGCCGCCGAACGCGTCCGCGCGGTGGAGCAGCTCCACGAGGGCGTCGACGGTGTCCTTCAACGCGCGAACCTCGCGGCGGAGAGCCGCGACTTCTTCGATCGCATCCATGGGGCGATGGTAGCTGACGAAGCGCGCTCGCTCGTGAGCGTCCGCGCGATGTCTCGACGACGCCGACGAACGGGCGGCGCCGCTCAGTTCGCGGTGAGGTCCCTCTCCTCGCGCAGGCCGGTCGGGCCGCCGGAGCTCGAGACGGCGAACGCGATGGTGTTCACGCCTTCGGTCTCGGGTTGCTCCGACCACCGGTGAACGCGCTGCCGACCCGGAGAGCTGGCGGACCAGGCGATGGAGCTCTGCCGTCGCACGGGGGTGAGCTCCGAAAAAAGAAAAAGAGACCTGTGAGCGTCACGAGCCGGGACGCTCGATCGTCGGCTCCCTAGATGCCGCCCTTCGGCGGCCCGCGATCACCTGGAGGAACCCGATGGCCCACGCTCCCCGACTCGTTTATGGCAAGCTCGCTCCCGCCTCTTTCAAGGCACTGCTCGAGCTCACGTCCACCGTCTATGGCGGCACCCTCTCCCGCACGCTCGTGGATCTCGTGTTCTTGCGCGTCTCGCAGATCAATGGTTGCGGCTATTGCATCGACCTCCACTACCGCGACCTCGCCGAGCGCGGGGAGACGCCTCGCCGCGTGAACGCCGTCGCTGGCTGGCGGGAGTCGCCGTTCTTCGACGACAAGGAGCGGGCCGCGCTCGCATTCGCGGAGCTCGTCACATCCATACCGCAGCGCGACCCCGACGACGGCGCGTACGCGGAGGTGCGACGACACCTCGACGAAGCGGAGATCGCACAGCTCGGCTTCGCGGTCGCGACGATGAGCGCCTGGAACCGCCTGAACATCGCGTTCCGCACGCCGGTGGCCGCATGACCCGCTTCGAGTGTCTCGATCCGCCTGGGCTCTACGACCCGTCACCGAACGGGTACTCACACGTCGTGTCCGTCGCGGGCGGCGCGCGCATGATCTTCATCGCGGGCCAGGGAGGTGAAAACGCGGCCGGGGCGCTCGCAGAGGGCTTCGCCGCCCAGGTGAAGCAGGCGTTCGCCAACCTCGTGACCGCGCTCGCTGCGGCGGAGAGCACGATCTCCGATGTCGTCAAGCTGACGCTCCTGGTCGTCGATCACGACGAGGAGAAGCACCACATCGTGACGGCCTCGATCGACGAGCACTGGGGCCGTTCCCCGCGACCGACGTGTACGCTCGTCCCGGTTCCGCGGCTCGCGCTCGCGGGGATGCTCTTCGAGGTCGACGCGGTGGCCGCGCGATGAGCGCTGACTTCTTCGAGACCCAACGTCCGACGTTGCTGGGGATCGCCTACCGGATCCTGGGCTCACGTGCCGACGCCGAGGATGCCGTCCAGGACACGTTCGTCCGGTGGCAAGGCGTCGATCCGACGACGATCGACAACCCCGGTGCGTGGCTCACGAGCACCTGCACGCGGCGCTGCATCGATCTGCTGCGTGCCGCTCACAAGAGCCGCACCGAATACGTGGGCACGTGGCTGCCGGAGCCGCTCGAGACGCCCGAGACCGGGCCGGAAGAGAAGGCCACCCTCGCGTCGTCGCTGACGACGGCGTTCCTGCTCGTCCTCGAGCGTCTGACCCCGAAGGAGCGGGCCGCTTACCTGCTCCACGAGATCTTCGACGTGTCCTATCCCGACGTAGCGCGGTCGCTCGACATCGCCGAGCCGGCCTGCCGCAAGCTCGTCTCGCGTGCGCGTGCAAACGTCGAACGGGAGCACGTGCGCTTCGTGCCGCCGCGCTCACGGCAAGAAGAGCTCCTGGCCGCATTCACCTCGGCCGTCGTCGAGGGAGATGCCGCCAGGTTGACCCAGATGCTCGCGGACGACGCGGAGCTCGCGGTCGACAGCGGCGGCAAGGTCCCGTCCCTGCGCGAGACGCTCCATGGCCGTTCGCAGATCCTCGCGTTCGTCTCCGAGTCGCTCCGGAGCTACTGGAAGGACTACCGCCTCCACGGCGCGACGCTCAACGGCGCAGCCGGGTTCGTCGTCCGCCACGGCGACGCCGTCGTCGCCTCCGTCTCGTTCGCCTACGACCGGGAAGGCCGCGCCACGCGCGTCTTCATCGTTCGAAACCCCGACAAGCTCGCCCGGCTCGGAGCCACGGAAGATGATCGCACCGACCGATCGTGACGTCGCGCAGTGGCGTCACCTCCTGGCAAGGTCGACGCTGGCCCCCACGCTGGTGCTCTCGGCGGGCGTCGCGCTGCACGCCATCGTGCTCTACCTCACGTCGACGATGTTGCCGTCGATCGTGGCAGACCTCGGCGGCCTCTCGCTGTACGCGTGGAACACCTCGCTGTTCGTGCTCGGATCGATCCTCGGCTCGGCGTTCGCGGGGGCGACCCTGAGGTCGGTGGGTGCACGCCGCGCCTACGCCGGAGCCGCGGCGGTCTTCGCCGGAGGGAGCGCGGTCTGCGCGGTCGCCCCGGCGATGATCCTGTTCGTCCTCGGACGCTTCGTGCAAGGCCTCGGCGGCGGCGTGATCCTCGGGGTCTGCTACGCCATGGTGCGGACGCTCTACGATGAGCCGCTCTGGCCTCGCGCTCTCGCATTGCTCTCCGGGATGTGGGGCGTCGCGACGGTCGTGGGCCCCGCGCTCGGCGGTGGTCTCGCCCGCTCGTGGCGGGTCGCGTTCGCGTCGATCGTCGTCATGACCCTCACGTTCGCCGCGGCCGCGATGCTCTTCCTTCCTCGTTCGGCGAAGGAGCCCGGTCGTGTCCACATTCCGTGGCGCGACCTGGGGCTCCTCTCGTGCGCGATCGTCGTGGTGTCTGCGAGCGGTGTGCTCACGAACATGCTCGCGAGCGGGTCGACCCTCGCCGTCGGGGCCATCCTCCTGCTCTTCGTGCTTCGCCGCGGGTCGGCGCTCGTTCCGCGCGCACGGCAGGCCGGCCAGGTGCTCGGCTCGCTCTACGCTGCGATGGCCCTGCTCGCCGGTGCCGTGACGAGCAGCGAGGTCTTCCTCCCCTACTTCCTCCAGGAACTGCATGGTCTCTCGCCGCTCGGAGCGGGTTATCTCGCGGCCACCATGGCAGCCGGGTGGACCATTGGATCGCTGACGAGCGCCGGCTTCGGCGAGCAGGGTATCGCCCGCACGCTTCGAGCGGCGCCGTTCGTCACGTCCGCTGCGCTGCTCGCGCTCGCGATGCTCGTTCCGCTCGGAGGACGGGCGTTCGGGCCGATCGTGCTCGCGCTGGTCGTCGCCGGGTTGGCCGTCGGGATGGCATGGCCTCACGTGCTCACCCGGATCCTCGCCGTCGCGCGCTCCGGAGCCGCCGATCCCGAGCTCGCCTCGTCCGCGATCACCACCGTGCAGCTCGTCGCGGCGTCGTTCGGCGCGGCTCTGGCTGGCGTCGTCGCGAACGCGGCTGGCCCGCTGGGCGACGGCGGGAACACGGAGCGAGCGTCAACCGCGGTCTTCGCGCTGTTTGCGTTCGCTCCCCTCGTCGCCAGGCTCATGCTCCGGCGCGCCGGCGGATGAGCCTGGAGCTAGTGCGTGTTGACAGTTTGCACGAGAGAAACGCTTGACGAACGTCCAGTGGGTGCTACCGAATAGGCGTGTTCGGGGGGACGCGTCGATTCTTTAGCGATGAGCGGTGGGCTTTCGTCGGTCCGCTCGTTGAGCAGATGACGCGGCGTGGTCCCAAAGGGGATGCTCGGCGCTTCCTCGAAGCCATCGCGTGGATACTTCGAAGTGGCGCACCTTG
>JAFAER010000090.1 GCA_023423895.1 Pseudomonadota bacterium | reverse complement strand
CATGACTACTACTCTCCTCGATAGGGACGGACGAACGTCCCCCCCAGAAAACGAACGGCGGTTAGGTCGTCCGCTTTCAGTGACGAGACGCGCAGGGCGTCCTGTTTGTTCCGATGCGACGAGCTGGATTACGGTCGCGTCTGAACGGGGGCTCTGGTGTTTAGTTGAGGTACTTCTTCGAGAGATGGCGGACCGCTTCCGCGGTCCCCCTTTCGATCTGAGCCTGGACCTGTGCAGCCGGCGCGCTCTCATCGACGATGATGCCGAGCTGATCGTCGTGAACGAAGAAGCCGCCAGCCATCCGTTCGCCATCGGAGTCGAACGTGACAGCCTGGACGGCGAGATCACAAACGTGGCCGCCGACCACGACACGAACGAAACCGAGCAGACGGCCCGAAACCGGAGACATGTTCTGGGCGCCGTTTTGCATGGTCAAGAAAGTAAGCACGGGCCTTCGTCGCGCAAGGGTTCGAAAAGTCCAGGAAAAATAACGATACACTCCCCCGCCACCGACGTGCGACGACAGTGCCGCACGCGTCTTTAGTCGAGCTTGAGACCGTTTTGGGTCAACCGTGGACACATTCTTTTACGGCCACCCTCGCTGGAGGTTTTGGCCGCGCTTCAACGTTTGACGGCTCAGCTCTTTGCGGGTGGTTCGCTGGAGGAAAGCCCCTATCCTCGGCGGCCCGTGTCGTCCGGAGTGGTCGCGCCGACGCGCGATCGCTCCGGAAGAAAGGAGCCGATGCAGATCGCGATCGTTGGCCTGGGCAAGATGGGCGGCAACATGGTGAGGCGACTCCTTCGCGGTGGTCACCAGGTGGTCGCGTGGGATCGCAACGCGCCCGCGGTCGACACGCTCGTCGAGGAAGGGGCCGTGGGCGCGACCTCACTGGCAGACCTCGTCGCGAAGCTCGAGATGCCGCGCGCGGTCTGGGTGATGGTCCCGGCAGGCGCGCCGACCGAAAGCACCATCCAGGACCTGTCGCATCTGCTTTCGGCCGACGACATCGTCATCGACGGCGGCAACTCGAATTACCAGGACTCGGTTCGCCGCTCGAACGAGCTCGCCGCCAAGGGAATCCGCTTTCTCGATGCAGGGACTTCGGGCGGCGTGTGGGGGCTCGAGGTCGGCTATTGCCTGATGGTCGGTGGCGATCGGACGGCCTACGACCACATCTTGCCGGCGCTGACGACGCTCGCGCCGGCGGACGGGCTCGACTACTTCGGCCCGGCCGGCGCGGGGCACTACGTCAAGATGGTCCACAACGGCGTCGAGTACGCCATGATGCAAGCCTATGCAGAGGGTTTCGAGCTCCTGAAGGAGTGCCAGTACGGGTTCGACCTCCGCAAGGTCACCCACGTCTGGAATCACGGCAGCGTCGTTCGCTCGTGGCTCTGCGAGCTGGCCGAACAGATGTTCGTCGACGATCCCGAGCTCGCGAAGCTGAAGGCGTACGTCCCCGACTCGGGCGAAGGGCGCTGGACGGTGGACGAAGGCGTGCGCCTCGGCGTCGCCGTGCCGACGATCGCGCTGAGTGTCTTTGCGCGCTTCGCATCGCAAAAGGAGAACGCGTTCGGCCTGCGTGTCTTGGCCGCGCTCCGCAACCAGTTCGGCGGGCACGCCGTGAAGAAGGCCTGAGGACGACATCGATGACGACGACCCCTTCCAATCCCCTTCGCCGTGGGCTCATCGAGGACCGCACCGGCGATGCCTGCGCCCTCGTCATCTTCGGGGCGTCGGGAGACCTGACGAAGCGCAAGCTGATCCCGGCGGTCTACAACCTCGCGCTCAGCCGATCGCTTCCGAGCGGCTTCGCCGTCGTCGGTGTCGCCCGACGGCCGAAGTCGAACGAGCAGTTCCGCGCCGAGATGAAGGAAGGCGTCGCCCAGTTCTCGCGACGTAAGCCGATCGATCCCGCGCTGTGGGCGGACTTCGAGCGCGGCACCAGCTACGTGCAGGGGTCGTTCGACGACGCCGCCACGTACGAGAAGCTCAGGGCGCACCTGGACGACCTCGACAAGGAGCGCGGGACGCGGAAAAACCGCCTCTACTACCTCGCGGTTCCGCCGAGCGAGTTCGAGACGATCGTCTCCAACCTCAAGAACGCCGGGCTCGTCGCTGACCCGGCGGCGGCGCGCACGGGCGGACCGTGGACGCGCATCATCATCGAGAAGCCGTTCGGTCACGACCTCGAGAGCTCGCGCGAGCTCAACGACTGCATCGCCAGCGCGTTCGCGGAGTCCCAGGTCTTCCGCATCGACCACTACCTCGGGAAGGAGACGGTCCAGAATCTCCTCGTCTTCCGGTTCGCCAACAGCATGTTCGAGCCCCTCTGGAGCCGCGAGCACGTCGACCACGTGCAGATCACCGTGGCCGAGGAGATCGGCGTGGAGGGTCGCGGGAAGTTCTTCGAGCAGACCGGCATCACGAAGGACGTCGTCGAGAACCATCTGATGCAGCTCCTCTGTCTGACCGCGATGGAGCCGCCGATTTCGCTCTCGGCCGACGCCGTCCGCGACGAGAAGGTGAAGGTCCTGCGCTCGCTACGCCGCTTCGAAAAGTCGATGGTTCGCGACAACGTCGTCCGCGGCCAGTACGGACGTGGCTTCATCAAAGGCGAAGAAGTCACCGCGTATCGCGACGAGCCCGACGTCGCGAAGGACTCGAAGGTCGAGACCTACGTCGCGATGAAGGTCATGGTCGACAACTGGCGCTGGGGCGGCGTCCCCTTCTACGTCCGCGCCGGCAAGCGCCTCTCGCGGCGCGTGACCGAGATCGCGATCCAGTTCAAGAAGGTGCCGCACAGCCTCTTCAACGCTCCCGACGGCGGGATCTCGCAGAACGTCCTCGCCGTGCGGGTGCAGCCCGACGAAGGCATCGCGATCCGCTTCATCACGAAGGAGCCCGGCAACGCGACCATCCTTCGCGACGTCGCCATGGACTTCCGGTACGGTACCGCGTTCGGATCGAACACGCCGGAGGCGTACGAGCGTTTGCTCCTCGACGCGATGCGCGGCGACGCGACGCTCTTCACCCGGCGCGACGAGGTCGAGGAGCAGTGGGCCTTCATCGATCCCGTCATCGAGGCGTGGCGCGAGCAGCCCATCGCACCGCCGACGTATCCGTCCGGCACGTGGGGGCCCGAACAAGCGGACGACCTGCTCGCGCGTGACGGCCGCCGGTGGAGGAAGCCGTGAGCACGCAGGCTGCCGGTCCGGCGCACGGCGGAGCGTCGGGCGTCATCACGCGCCTGGAGAAGGAGCTCCGCGATCTCTGGAAGCCCCCGGAGGATCCCACCGCGCCGCCGCTCACCCGCGTCTGCACGATGAACCTCGGCGTCGTCGCGCCTTCACGCGCGCTGCTCGACCGGTACACACCGGTGGTCGACGAGGTGACCGCGAGCATCCCGGCACGCGCGATCCTGACGTCGATCGAGCCCGACGTCGAAGGTGAGGAGTTCACCGCCGACGCGACGGCGGTCTGCTCGCTCGAAGGTGGAAAGAAGATCTGCTCCGAGCGCATCACCCTTGCCTGTCGAGGGAGCGCCGCGGCGCGCGCAGCAAGCGCGATCGAAGCTCTACTGGTGCCGGAGATCCCGACCGTGCTCGTCTGGCTCGGGCGCGTCCACGTGGACGACCCGACCTTCGAGGACCTCGCCAACGACGCGAACCGAATCATCCTCGACAGCGAGTACACCTCGATCTCCAGCGTCATCCAGGTGGCCGCCTGGGCCCGCACACGACGACACGCGCCCGAGATCGCCGACCTCGCGTGGACGCGCATCGCGGTCTGGCAGGAGATGCTCGCGCGCTTCTTCGACGACGCGGAGGCGCGACCGCTGGCATCGAAGGTGACGCGGATCGCGATCACGCAGGTGTGCGATCCCGGCGCACGCATCGGGCCCGAGGCCGCGCTCATGCTCGGCTGGATCGGCACGCGTCTCGGCTGGAAGACGATGCAAGCCGCAGGCACGCTGCGGTTCGTGCGCGAAGACGGCACGCCGATCACGATCGAGCTCGCATGCGTGCCGCGCCCGGAAGGTGTCGCGCCGAACACGCTTGCCGCGGTCAAGGTCGAGGCGGGAGACGATGCTCGGCAGCCTGCGCTCCGTGGGTCGATCGATCGCGAGCTCGCGAGCGGGCTCGGCGGCGACAACACGACGCGCGACGCCGATGTCATCCTCTGGCGGTGCGTCAAGAAGGACGGCACGGAGATCGAGCAACGCACACGCCTCGGCGCCAACAAAGCGGCGAAGTGGCTCGAGCGGACGCTTCATCGCCCGCCGCGTGACGTTGCCTTCGACGAGTCGGTTGCATTCGCGGAGCACATCGTCGAAAACGGCCTCACGGTGTCCTGAGGAAAAGCGGAGGTCGACGTGGTCACGAAGGTCGTTCCGGGGCTGCTCATCGCCACGCCGGATCCCGCCCAAGCCGGGCGTGAGGCGTGTGCCAGGATGACGCGCGCGATCCACGACGCGCTCAAGGAGCGGGGCACGGCGACGGTCGCGCTCTCCGGCGGGTCTTCGCCCCTCGACGCCTACCGTCTCTTGGCAGAGCAGCCGATCGACTGGAACAAGGTCCACGTCTACTGGGTCGACGAGCGCGCCGTTCCACCGGATCACGACCGAAGCAACTACGGCGCCGCGAAGAAGGTGTTCCTCGACGCGATCGCCATCCCGCCCGCCAACGTTCACCGCATGCGCGGCGAAGAGCCCGACCTCGCCAAGGCCGCAGCCGACTACGAGACGGAGCTGCGCGACACGGTGAAGGCGAAGGTCGCCGGCATTCCCGCGCTCGATCTCCTCGTGCTCGGGATCGGCGACGACGCGCACACCGCCTCGCTCTTCCCTGGCGAGGACACCGTGAACATCACGGACCGACTCGTCGCCGCCGTCCCCGCGCGCGACGGCCGTGATGCACGCCTCACGCTCACCGCCCCGGTGCTCGAGAACGCGAAGGCATCCACGATCATCGTGCTCGGGAAGTCCAAACACGACGCGCTCGAGCGCATCTGGGCGGCGAGCGGTGACGTCAAGCAGACACCGGGCCGCGTCGTCCGCGGCTTCCGTGGCGCGATCACATGGGTGATCGATCGCGCCGCGGGCGGCATGGGCTGAGCGAGCTTCGGGAGGTCGCGTCCTGCGTGTGGCACGCGGCCTGGCGGCCACCGTGCTTCAGAGGCAGGTCCAGTCTTCGGGGATCTCCACGCTGCAGAAAGCGGCCTCGAACGTCCCCTTCACGCTCGACCCGTCCTCGAAGGTGACGTCGATCGTGCCCGCCACGTCCGCGTCCGTCAACGCCGTGACCGCCACCGTCGTGCTCGTTGCGCGCGACGCACCGTCCACGTTGTCCTCTCCGAGCGGCGTCCCGGAAGCACACGTCGAGGCGACCGAGGCGTACTTCACGTCGTCGTGCTCGGACGCGAAAGCACCGGGAGCGGTGCCCTTCAATCCGTAGAGCTGCACGAGCATCTCTCCGGCGTGGATCTTCGACTGCTTGGCCGACTCGCAGACCGCATCTTGATTGCTGAACACGAGATCCACGCCGCCGTCCGGCCCCTTGTACGCATACGCGCTCTTCATCGTGAACGTCTTGCCGTTGATGGTGCCCTTCAGCGGATCTGCTGTCGGACTCTGCGCATCGGCCCCCGACGACCCGGAGCTGCCCGAGCTTCCCGACGAGCCTGACGTGCCACTCGACGAGCCGTCCGCGCCGTCGGAGCTGCTGCACGCCGCGACGAGACCGATGGCCGACACGATGAGACATCCTGCGAAAGCGCTCTTGGTGATCATCTGCTGCTCGTAGCGTGCGAGCGCGCTTCGTCAAGCAAGGTACGGCAGCCATGTTCGCTCGTTCGAAGTCACGAAACACGTGCACCAGCACGTTCGCGCGTAGACGTCTTCGCCCTCTCCTTCGAATGTGCGGTCCCGTCCGGTGGATTTGTTGCGACGGCGGCTTCGCTCCGGGCTCGAAGGGATGGAGACATCGATGCCCAAGTCCGTCATCTACTCACGCGTCACCCGCGCTTCGTTCTTTCTCTTCGCCGTCGGCTTCGCAGCAGGATGCGGGACCGAGCACCTTCCGCCACCGAGCCCGCCCCCACGCGAGGTGCCGACGGACGTGGACTTGCCGGCCGAGCCACCGCCCAACGGCACCGGTCGTGTCGTCATCGACGCCAACGGCGAACGAGCAAAGGTCGTCGAGATCACGGGCTCGGCGACGGCCGCTGCAGGGAACTACCGCGCGACGTTCATCGGGCTCCGCCCGCTCTGCACGACGCCGTGCGTGGTCGATCTGCCGTACGGCTCGCATCCCCTCGTCCTTCGCTCGACGACGGACGCGACCCGCGTGAGCGAGCTCGAGCTCGACGTCGGCCCGCGGCCGAAGATCGTGCGGCACACGCTCGGCGAAAAGAAGGACGGCGGCGCGCCCCAGGCGATCGGGAGCACGGTGCTCGTTCTGAGCGTTCTGACGGCCGCGACCGGCGCGCTTCTCTGGGGCCTCGGCGAGCTGAATTCGAAGCCCACGGGTGAGCCGAGCGGTCTCATCGGCGCGGGCCAGGTCATCACCGGGATCGGCGGCGCAGGCATCCTGCTGTCGATCCCGCTGCTCGTCGTTGGACGCCCGAGCCAGCGCCCGGGCGCGACGACGGAGTGGACCCTGCCAGGTCCGGCCACGCCGCCTGCAGGATGGAAAGAGCCCATCCCGCAGGGCGCGACGTTTCTCAGCTTGTGATCGGCTAGCGGCCTTGCGGTGACGACGATCGGCGAATCAGCCGAGCCACTTCTGAACGCGCTCGGTCACCGAGTCGACGGTGAAGCCGAACTTCTGCGCGAGCACCTTGTCGGGCGCGCTCGCACCGAAGTGGTCGATGCCGATCGCGAGGCCGTCATCGCCGATCCAGCGGCGCCACGGCAGCGTGATGCCGGCCTCGATCGAGACGCGGCGCGAGCCCGGCGGGATCACCGAATCACGGTAGGCGGCGTCCTGCTGCTCGAAGACCTCGAGGCACGGCGCGCTGACGACGCGGACCTTCTTGCCCGCCTTCTCGAGGCGCTCGCGCGCGCCGACCGCGAGCTGCACCTCGCTGCCCGTCGCGATGAGCACGACGTCCGGCGTTCCGCCGGTCGCCTCCTGCGCGATGTAGGCACCTCGGAGCGCGTTCTTCGGGTCCCAACCCGCGTCGCGCTTCACGGCCGGCACCTTCTGCCGCGTCAGCGCGAAGGCCGTCGGCGCCTTCTTGCGCGAGAGCGCGATGGCCCAGGCGGCCGCCGTCTCGAGCGCGTCTGCGGGACGAACGACCGCGAGGTTCGGGATCTCACGGAGCGACCAGAGCTGCTCGATCGGCTGGTGGGTCGGGCCGTCCTCGCCGAGGAACACGCTGTCGTGCGTGAAGATCCACAAGCACTGCAGCTCGCCGAGCGCCGAGAGGCGAATCGACGGGCGCATGTAGTCGCTGAAGATGAGGAAGGTAGCGCCGTAGGGGATGACGCCGCCTGCGAGCGCGAGGCCGTTGCAGACGGACCCCATGCCGTGCTCGCGGATGCCGAAATGGAGGTTCCGGCCCTCGAACTGCTTCGCCTCGACGCTTCCGCTTTTCTTGATGAGCGTCTTCGTCGATGGCGCGAGGTCGGCCGAGCCGCCGATGAGTGAAGGCACCCCCTCGGCGACGTGCTGCTGGATCGCGTTCGAGATGTTGCGCGTCGCGTCCTCTTTCTCGGGCAGGGCTCCGAGGAGCTGCTCGTAGAGGTCTGCGGGGACGTGGCGGGCCTCGAACTTGTCGAGCTGCTCGGCCAGATCGGCGTGGGCCTTACGCCACTCGCCGAGCTTGGCCTCCCATGCCTGCTTGTCCTTCACGTTGTCCGACGCGCGCTCGCGGAACAGCGCGTAGACGTCCTCGGGGACGAAGAACTGCTTCTCGGGATCCCAGCCCATCCCCTTCTTGATGAGCGCGATCTCTTCCTTCCCGAGGGGCGCGCCGTGCGCCTCCGCGGTGTCGACGGCGTTCGGCGCGCCATTGGCGATGTGCGTCCGGGCGACGATGAAGGAGGGCTTGTCCTTCTGCGCGAGCGCCTTGTCGATGGCGTTCCGGATCTGCGCGTGGTCGTGCCCGTCGATGTGCTGGACGAACCAGCCGTACGCTTCGTAGCGCTTGCCGACATCCTCGCTGAACGCGAGGTCCGTCTCCCCTTCGATCGTGATCTTGTTGTCGTCGTAGATGACGACGAGGTTCCCGAGACCGAGGTGGCCGGCGAGGCTCGACGCCTCGGCGCTCACGCCTTCCATCACGTCGCCGTCCGAGCAGATCGCGAACGTGCGGATCGCGTCGAAGGAGTTGCCGAAGCGCGCGGCCTTCAACTTCGCGGCAAGGGCGAAGCCGATCGCATTGCCGACGCCCTGTCCGAGCGGGCCCGTGGTCGTTTCGACGCCCGGGGTGTGCATGTGCTCGGGATGGCCCGGCGTCCGCGATCCCCACTGGCGGAAGTCCTTCAGCTCGTCGAGCGTCAGGTCGTACCCGGCGAGATGCAGCATCGAATAGATGAGCATCGACGCGTGGCCGGCGGAGAGGACGAAGCGGTCGCGACCGATCCAGGTCGGGTCCTTCGGATCGTAGCGGAGGTAGCGCGTCATGAGCTCGAACGCGATGTTCGCGAGCCCCATCGGCGTGCCCGGGTGACCACTGTTCGCCTTCTCGACGCCGTCGATCGCGAGCGTCTTGATCGTGTTCACCGCGAGCTCGACTTGCTTCGGGGGATATTCGCGCGCCATCTCGTCGTCTCCTCTTTCGGGCGCACGCTACTCAGGGCAAAGGCAAACGTCTACAGCGGGCACACCGTGTCGCAGTGTTCGCAGTGCTCGACGTGTTCGCATCGGGAAACGACCGTCTGCGCCCGGGCATCGAACGAGGCATGCTCGACGTCCACTTCTGGCCCACGCCGAACGGTCACAAGGTGACCATCCTCCTCGAAGAGGCAGAGCTTCCCTACCGCATCGTCCCGGTGAACATCGGGCGCGGCGAGCAGTTCAAGCCGGAGTTCCTCGAGCTCAGCCCGAACAACCGGATGCCGGCGATCGTCGATCACTCGCCCGTGGACGGGGGCGCGCCCATTGCCGTCTTCGAGTCCGCCGCGATCCTCCAGTACCTCGGGGAGAAGAGCGGACGATTTTTGCCGAGCGACGTGCGCGGCAAGAAGGCCGTCCTCGAATGGCTCGCCTGGCAGGTGGCCCACGTTGGTCCCACGTGCGGCCAGCTCGGGCACTTCAAGAGCTACGCGCCGGAGAAGATCCCCTATGCGATCGAGCGCTTCGCCAACGAAGTGCATCGCCTCTTCGGCGTCCTCGAGACGCAGCTCGCCAAGCACGAGTGGGTCGCAGGCGACTACTCGATTGCGGACATGGCGATTTTCCCTTGGTTCCGCGTCCAGGACCGCAACGGGATCGACTTCGGCGAGTTCCCTCGCGTGAAGGGCTGGATCGACCGGATGGCGGCGCGCCCCGCCGTCGTGCGCGGCCTCGCCGCGGGCCAGGAGCTGGCGAAGGCGGGGGGCCTCGACGAGGAGGCTCGGAAGCACCTCTTCGGTCAGCGCGCACGCCGCGAGTGACCGTACGGGTCAATCGCGCGTCATCGCCGTACGGATGTCGCCTCCGAGCGGCGCCTTCACGGCGTCCGTCCAGCGCCTTCCCTTGCATTCGGAGCACGGCGGGAGCGCGCCAGCAGCGTCGCGATCCACGACGTCACCGCACGTCATGCACGCGTAGTCGCCGGGAGGAAGGTCATCCCGACCGGCGAGGAAGCAACGCGGCTCGTCGATGTCCCACGGCGGAACGATGGGAAGCCCGGGCTTCACGTGTCGAGGCGGAAAAGCGAAGACGCTGAGGGCCCCGGATTGCTCGAGGAAGGCGCGCTTCACCTCTCCGAGCTGTGCGATGCCGGAGCCGCGAAGAATCTCGAAGAGCTCCTCCGAGGAGATGCGCTCACGGTCGAGCGCACGGAGGTCCATCCTGCCCTCGCTGACGACGCAGCTCGGCTCGCCCTCGACGAACCGCTCGAACGCCTCGCTCTTCCTGACGAACATCATGAACAGCCGATAGAGCAGCACGATGATTCCGATGACGATCATCGCGTGGAGGAGCGGCACGTCGGCCTGGAACATCGGATCGCCGACGGCGGAGCCGAGCCCGATGATGATCGTCACCTCGAACAGGGAGAGCTGCGCCACCCCTCGCTTGCCGAGCAGTCGGAGCAAGAGAAGCGTGTAGACGAAAATGATCGCGGTCCGCAGTGCGACCTCGACCAGGAACAACGGCGGCTCGTCGCCGAGGAACATCCGACCGAAGTCGAGGGGCCGCACACCACTCACACCGGGCGACGGAGGCGCAACGACGAGACTCACGAGCGTCATTGTCGTCCGCCAACCGAGCTCGCGTCTTCTGCGATCTCCCTCCGCGGCCGGGGAGGGCCGCAGGCGCGCGGCCGACGCGCGGCCGACGAACCGCGTCGGTCACATCGGCGTGGCGAACGGCGATACGGGTGACAAGACCTCGCGCGGCCGCCTCCCGAGCGGCCGGAGGCACGCGTCAGAGGCGCAACATCAAGCCGCCTGCAGGCGCGACGACGATGCCGCCGAGGTCGGTCTTCTGTCCGAAGATCTCGGGCTCGGCGAACATCTTCGCGATCGTGAGCTCGGCGAAGACGAAGACGACCTTGTAGCCGACGCCAATCCCGCCGAAGCCGCCGAGATGGTGGATCGTCCCGCTCGCCTCCGGGACGACGCCGACGTTCTTCAGCGAGGCGTCGACGGAGTACGTCGAGAAGACGTACTTCGGCCCGAACCAGACGTGGCCGAAGTCGGCGAGCCGCGTCCCGAAGATGACCGGCACCTCGATGTTCCAGCGTGAGTAGTCGCCGACCTCGAGATAGTCGAGCGTGTCGAAGACGAAGCCGTTGTAGAGCGACTTCGAGATGCCGATCGAGACCGCTCCCTGAAAGCCGCGGTCGGGGCCGTTGCCGATCTTGCCGTCTTCTTTCTCTTCCTCCGCCGTCGGCTCCTTCGTCGCGAGGAACCGATACTTGCCGTCCGCGTGAGCGGCGAGGCCGGACCACCTCAGGCCGACGTCGAGGTTCTTCAGGACGCCCATGCGCAACATGAAGTCGGGGTTCACGCCGGGAGAGCTGAGGCCGAGACCAACTCCGGCCGCCAGTGCCTGTCGCTGCTCGTCAGCGCCCGGCCTGTAGGACGGATCCGAGGCGTACCGATCGCCGAGCGTCGCAACGACGTCGACGGCATCGACGATACGCGAGGCGGGCACGTTCACGTCGAGCGCCGCCTGCGCTTGCACGTGTCCCGGCCGCATCGGCTCCGCGGGCTGCAGCGTGGAGAGCGTCGACGAACACCCCGTCGACGAAACAGCGAGCAGAACGAACAGAGCAGCCGACGATGATCCGAAGCGAAGGGACATGGGCGCTCCCCTCGAGCAACGGCCGTGCCCTTTGGCTCGGCTCGGCTGCGCTTCCTGGTAAGCCGCCGTCGACCACCATGAACCGCCGCCGCGCGTAGGGACCGTCGCTCGACTGTGTCCGGCCAGTCTCGGCGATAGCGCCATCCTGGCGCAACCTCGTGAAGATCGCTTCACGCCCGTTCGGACGCGCGCGCCGGTGGTGCCTGACGACGCGACGCGACTGGCGTCATATGTCACCTGTGTTATATGACCCTCGTGTCATTACGCGCAGCCATTCTCGGGTTCCTCGAGCTCGAGCCGACGACGGGCTACACGCTCAAGCAACGGTTCGAGGGCTCGGTCGGCTCGTTCTGGAGCGTGACCCAGAGCCAGATCTATCGAGAGCTCCACGCGCTCGAGCGCGAGGGGCTCGTATCGGTCAGCGTCGAGCGAGGTGACGGCAAGCCGGATCGCAAGGTCTACGGAGCGACGGCGACCGGCCGCGAGCTGCTCCACGGCTGGTTGCGAGAGCCTCTCGAGCCGCTACAGCTGCGACATCCCCTGCTGTTGAAGTTCGTGTTCGCGTCCGAAGTCGAGCCCTCTGCGCTCGATGCGGTGCTGGCGAGCTATCAAGAAGGCGTCGAGAAGACGGCGGCCGAGTACCGAGCTCGGCTCGGAACCGAGGAGATCTTCGCGCTCGCGCGGACGCCTCGGGAGGCCGAAATCTGGCGCTTGTCGATCGAGCACGGGCTCGCCTGGTGCGCGGCCGAGGCCGCGTGGCTCACGAAGGCGCGCCAGCGACTGCGGAGCACGAAGGTCCAACCTGCACGCCGCCGGCGCGCAAAGGAGAAGTGATGAAACTCGAAGGTAAGGTGATCGTGGTCACTGGGGCGTCGTCCGGAATCGGGCTGGCGATCGCGCACGCGCTCGTTCGCGAAGGCGCGCGGGTCGCGTTCGCGGCGCGGTCACTCGAGCGGCTACGTGCGGAGGTCGCGCGCGCCGAGGAGGCCGGCGGAGAAGCGATCGCCGTCCCGATGGACGTCACGTCGGACGACTCCGTGAACGCGGCGATCGACGTCGTCCTGGCGCGCTTCGGATGCATCGACGTCATCGTGAACAACGCCGGCAACGCCGGTGAGATGAACCTGTGGTCGGCGATGACGGCCGACCAGGTGCGGAGGACGTTCGACGTCCATGTGCTCGGCAGCGAGCGCGTCATGCGCGCCGCGCTGCCGTCCATGCGGCGTCGGGGAGACGGGACGATCGTGAACTTCGCGTCGACGGTCGCTTGGGTGCCGATGCCGGGGGCCGCCGCGTACTCCGCGGCGAAGGCGGCGGTCGTGTCTCTCTCGGAGGCGCTGCGAGAGGAGCTCGCCAAGGAAGGGATCGACGTGCGGGTGTTCGCGCCTCCGCACACGAGCACGGAGGCCGGCAAGCGGATGCCGCTCGACCTTCCGAAGATCTTCACTCCCGAATGGGTGGCGGACGAATTCGTCGGCTTCCTCCGCGGAAAGCGTCCACGCGCGCTGCCCGGCGGGAACGGGATGCTCCTGTTCGTCCAGCGAGTATCGCCCCGGCTCGCGTCACGCATCATGACCGGCCTCGGCTTCAAGGCGCTGGCGAAGGTCCTCTCCGGCGAGCTTCCCCCGCCCTCGCTCATGCCGCCCGCTGCGTGAGTGGTCCGCGAACGCAGCCTCGAGCGACGGAGCGCGTCAGCGGCGCGCGCTCGGCTTCTTCTTCGCCGACGCTGCAGCCATCGCCATGCTCGTCGCGTGGGTCGCCGCGCCGAGGAGGCCTGCGCGTGGCTCGAGGCACACGGCCACCGGGATCGCCTCGAGCAACGGGCGCATTCGCCCCTTCGCGAGGAAGGCCTCGACGAACGGACTGAAGCCCCCTCGCTTCTTGCGGCGCGGCAGGCCGTTCGCGAGGACGGGAGCGAGCCGCGCCGAGACGCCGCCACACACGAACACGCCGGCCGTCGCGAGACACTTCAGTGCGAGGTTTCCGGTCTCCGCGCCGTAGACGCTCGACCACAGCTCGATCGCGCGCATCGCCGCTTCGCTGCGCCCGCTCTCGGCAAGGTCCACGACGGCGACGTTCTGATCCTCCGCACGCGCGACGTACGCGGCGACCTCTTTGCTCTCCTTCACACGCTGCTCGCGGACGAAGAACTCGTAGACCCGCGCGATCGCCGAGCCGGACGCGACGCGCTCGTAGCTCACGTGCCCGTATTCCGTCCGAAGCACATCGAGCAGCTCGTCCTGGAGCCCGTCCTGCGGGGCGAAGTCGACGTGCGATCCTTCGCTGGCGCACGCGATGTGCTCGGTGCCGTCCCAGATGAACGACGCCTCGCCGAGGCCCGTCCCCGCGGCGATGACCGCGAGGTTGCCGCCCGTGCGCTTGGGACGCCCCTTGTGGATGGCCGTGAGCTTGCTCGGCGGCGATGCGATGGCGCCGAGACCGAGCGCCACGAGGTCGTTGAGCAGCGTGACGGTCGGGATCCCGAACGCCTTCGAGACGGCGCGCCCGTCGACGAGCCACGGAAGGTTCGTGGTCTTCACCCGTTGCTCGACGACGGGGCCCGCGATGCCGAAGGTCGCGGCCGCGAGCCGGGGCCTTCGGCCGGAGGAGGCCTCCTCGAGCGAGACGGACAGGAACTCTCCGAGCGCGGCCTCGAACGTCCTGAAGGTCCGGCTCTCGAGGACATCCTGATGAACGAGACGCGGGCCCCGCGGGCCGACCTCGAACACGGCGAAGCGGCTACGCGTCCCCCCGATGTCCCCAGCGAGTACGTGCAGTGTCATCGCCGAGTCTTGTAGAGGACTCGCGGTCGAGAGTCATCCACGAGCTCGTCACGTCGCAGGCTCCATCGCGAGGAACCTGCCACCCCGCACGACTCGGGATCGTGCGATCAGAGCTTCGCGATGAGCTGGTCGCCCATCGACGGCTGGTCGATCTTGCCGAACCAGATGCTCCACACGGCCTTCATGAAGTCCTGGCCCTGGAGCGTCGCGGTGCCGCCGTTCTGCACCCAGATCGTCGTCGTCTTCGCCGCCGCGTTGTACGAGATGACGACCGCCGACTTCTCCTTCACTTCTTCCTTGTTGAAGGCGCCGACGAACTGGTTGATGCGGCCCTGGTCGTTGAAGCCGTTCATCGTGAAGGCCTCACGAAGCGCCTTCTGGATCTTCGGGCTGTCGACGTCGCGCAGCATCGTCCACGTGAACTTCTTGTCGACGTCCGCGTCGATGACCGCCTGCTTCGTCTTCTGTGCAGGCCGCTCCTTCATGTCATGGCGGATCGCATAGACCTTCGCCGTGAAAGGGCCGACGGACTTCGTGCGAACGGAATCGCCGGTGTGGATCATCGCGTTGTCGGCGAATGCGCCGACGGACACGAACGTGACGAAGAGTCCCAGAACGAGAGCGAAGAGATGGCGGAAGCGGTTCATGCGGGGTTCCTCGTGGTCTCCGGAAAGAGCGCGCTCCACGCGCCCTGGGCCTCCGCCGGAGATGCACACAACGCACCACACCGACGGAACGCTTGTGCGAGCGTAACTGCTCGACAGAGCTGAGGGTAGCGAGCGTTGGACGGCCGCCGCTGGATCTCGATGGAACCGCCACGGCCCTTTCGTGCTCGGGCTCGGTCGATCCGCCTTTTCGCAAGCTGCGAGAGCGTCGTGCGGGCTCAGTGGTCCTTCGCGGTCCGCTCCCGGAAGTCCTTCACCGCCGTGTTGTGCTCTTCGAGGGTCTCGCTGAAGGCGTGACGACGGTCGCCGCGTACGACGAAGTAGAGGTACTTGGTGCTGGCCGGAGCAAGGACCGCCTGCAGCGACTTCGTCCCGGGATTGGCGATGGGACCGGGCGGCAGGCCCTCGTGCACGTACGTCGAATACGCGTTGAGCGGGTCGACGTTGATCGCGTGGGTCGGCTTGCCGGCGAAGCTCGCGCAAGCAGGGACGCGATCGCGAAGGACGAGGCATCCGTACGCAGACGTCGGATCGCACTGGAGGACCTTCCGCTTGAAGGCCGGGTCCCGGAGCCGGTTCAGGAACACGCTGGCGATGACTGCCCGCTCCTCGTCGACCGCGGCCTCCTTCTCGACCATCGAGGCGAGCGTGACGATCTCCCGGCGGCCCCACCCGAGCGTCCCCTCGAGCTGGGCGCGCCCGAGCCGGTGGTTCTGCTCGAGCTGATTGAACCGACGATCGAACTCCGAGACGAGGCGACGGACGATGTCCTTCGGGTCACTGTCGAGCGGGAAGTCGTACGTGGCGGGGAAGAGGAAACCTTCGGCCGTATCGCCGTCGACCCCGATCTCGCGAAGGAGGTCCGTGTTCGCCGTTGCGTCGAGGAAGGCCTGGCTCCACGCGACGTGCAGCGTCTGCAGGCGCTTCGCGATGTCGAACCGGTTCCAGCCTTCCGGGATCGTCACCTTGGCCCGTGTTGCGTTGCCCTCGCGTTCGAGGCGGCGGACGAGCTCGCTCGCGCTCGCGTCGTCGGTCAGCAGGTGGGAACCGGCCGTGACGTGGAGTCCCACGAAGCGCGCGTAAAGGGCGAACATCTTCGGCGAGCGGAGAAGCCCGCCGCGCTCGAGCTTCGCGATGACGGAGGAGGTCGGCTCGTCGCGGTCGACCACGACCTCGACGTCCTTGCCGGCGCCCGGACCGGCGGCCGAAGGGAAGACGACGAGCAGGTAGGTCGCGAACGCAGCGACGAGCGCACCGAGCCCGAAGACGGCGAGCCAGACGGCTCGTCCGCCGGACCCTCCCGGCCCGCCGGTGCTCGTCCGGCGCACGCGCCGTCGGCGGACGCGCCTTTCGCCCTTGCTGCCCGGGCTCGATTCCCGCGTGCTCGACGGCGGCGCGTCGTCCGCCGGACGCGGAGCCCGCTGCGAGGTCTTCCGCGCCGCAGGGCCCGAGCTCGAGCTGCGGCTCATCGCGACCGCCCTCCCCGCTTCGTGCCGCCCGCGTCGAGCCAGGCCTGGAGGATCGCCACCGCTGAAGCTTCGTCGATGCGAGCCCGCGCCTTCTTCCCTTTGAGGCCGCTCGCAGTGAGCGCCCGCTGCGCCTGGACGGTCGTGAGGCGCTCGTCGAAGAGCTCGACGTCGCACGCGGTCGCGTCGGCGATCGCCTGAGCGGTCTCTCGCGCGCGCCGCGCGGCCTCACCTTCGGTCCCGCGCATGTCGAGCGGGAAGCCAACGATGATCCGGCCGATCTGCTCCTCGTCCACGAGCTCCTTCAGCGCGGCGAGCAGCGCCGGCCGCGGCTTGGCCGCGAGCGCCCCGCGCGGGTGCGCCATGATGCCGAGCTCGTCCGTGATGGCCACGCCGACACGTGCCGCTCCGAGATCGAGCGCGCAGACGCCCTTTCGGGGCGGTCGCTTGGGGGTACCTGAGGAGTCCTGCCCCACGAACCGTCGTTTCTAGCGTTGCGCGCGTCTCCTGCCAACGCCGACGATCGCCGCGGCGTGCAAGACCGGTCTGGTCTGTGAAACCGGCGCGCAAGACCGACGGACGCCGCGCGCGAGCCGCGGCCGGCTTCGACACGCCGGCCCGGCCCGAACCGCAGTCAACACAAGCAGTTCTTGACCGCTCGCACCGCAGCGGCGATAAGCGGTCCCGCCGTGGGCTCGAGCTCTCCTCTCGTCAAAGCCGTCAAAGGGATGAACGACATCCTGCCGGGCGAGATCGGCCGCTGGCATGCCGTCGAGCGCGCCTTCGCGCGCACGATGCAGCGCCTCGGCTACCGCGAAGTGCGGACGCCGTACGTCGAGCCGACGCCGCTCTTCGTCCGAACGATCGGCGAGGAGACCGACGTGGTGCAGAAGGAGATGTACTCCTTTGCGCATCACGACGAGCCGCTGACGCTCCGACCGGAGGGCACGGCGGGCGCGATCCGCGCCTACGTCGAGCACGGCGTCCACAACAACGAGCCGGTCACGCGCTGGTACTACGTGGGTCCGATGTTCCGCGCGGAGCGACCGCAGCGCGGGCGCTACCGCCAGTTCCACCAGCTCGGTGCGGAGTGTATCGGCGATCCGGGCCCCGGCTGCGACGCGGAGATGATCGACGCCCTCGTCGGCTTCCTCCGCGAGATCGGCATCGACGCGCCGGACGTCTTCATCAACTCGATCGGCAGCGGCGACACGCGTGAGCGCTACAAGGAAGCGCTCGTCGCGGCGCTCACGCCGATGAAGGACAAGCTCTCGGCGGACTCGCAGCGCCGCCTGTCCACGAACCCGCTCCGCATCCTCGACTCGAAACACCAGGCCGACGCCGAGGCGATCGCGACGGCGCCGACCATTCTCGATTTCCTGAGCGACGCGGACCGCGCCCACTGGGACGAGCTCCGCCGCCACCTCGACGCGCTCGGCACGCCGTACAAGGTCGACCCGAAGCTCGTTCGCGGCCTCGACTACTACACGCGCACGCTCTTCGAGATCAAAGGCGCCTACGACAAGCTCGGCGCGGGCAGCACGGTGCTCGGCGGCGGGCGCTACGACGGCATGGTGAAGGACCTCGGCGGTCCGGAGGTCCCCGCGATCGGCTTCGCCGCCGGACTCGAGCGCCTCCTCATCGCGAGCACACTCCAGGCGCCGGAGAGCATCGTCGACGTGTTCGTCGCGCCGGTCGGTGAAGGCACGCAGTCCCATGCGCTCGTCCTCGCGCGCGACATCCGGGCGGCCGGCCTCCGCTGCGAGGTCGATACCCGCAAGGCGTCGATGAAGGCCCAGCTGCGGCGCGCGAATGCGCTCGGCGCGCGAGTTTGTCTGATCGTCGGCGACCGCGAGATCAACGAAGGCATCGTGCAGCTCAAGGATCTCGCAGGACAGGTGCAGGAGACGGTCGCCCGCGGCGACGTCGTCGGGCGCGCAGCGGCCGTCGTGGCGTCTCCAGCACCGAAAGCCGGCGGGGCGAACGAGGGCGGCACATGAGGCGCTCGCGGGCAGCCGGCGCAGCCCTGTTGATCGTCGGTCTGCTCGCGCCGCTCTCGGCAAGCGCACAGATGCGCCCGCCTGGCGGTGGAGGCGGCCCGGGCGGCGGAGGCGCGACGCAGACGCGCCCCACGCGCCAGAAGCCCGTCGGCCCGCAGGTCGGGGCCGGCGACGACGAAGACCAACAAGGCCCCTCTCCTTCCGCACGCCCCGGCGGCGAGCCGACGGTGCAGGCGCCGCAAGATCCGCTCGCGATCCCCGAGTCGCTCGAGAAGCGCATCGGCACGGACTTCGACGGGGATCCGCCGAGCCCCGAGGGCAGGCTCCATCGCTCGTTCTTCCCCTGGTACGAGGAGCGCAGGGGCGACTACCGCCTTCGGCTGCTCCCGCCGCTCTACCTCGAGCACACCCGCGGGCTCGATCCGGCGACGGGTCGCTCGACCGAGAAGACCGATCGCGAGTCGCTCACCGGTCTCCTCTTCTACCAGCGCCGCTCGCCGAACGTCGACGCCGACATCCTGTTCCCCGCGATCTGGCGCGTGCGCGAGCGCCAGAACCACGTCTTCGTGCTCGGCCCGCTCGCACACCGCGAGGCACCGCACGAGCACGACAACTGGCTCGCGCCGATCCTCTTCGAGGGCAAGCGCAAGGACGGCGGCTACTTCCACTCACTGCCGCTGCTGACGACGTCGCACTGGGGCGAGAAGAGCGCCTTCACGCTCGTCGGTCCGTACTTCCGCGACCGGACGCTGCGCGACGTCGACTGGGGTATCGCGCCGTTCCTCTTCCACGGCGACAACGGCGACCTCGACGGCGCACGGAAGAAGTACACGCTCATCCCGCCGGCGCTCTACTTCCATCGCGAGCGCGAGCTCGACGAGAGCTCGCTCACGGTCGTCGGCCCCGTCATCTCCGAGACGAACGCGAAGCGCTCGATCTTCGACGTCGCGCCGCTCTTCTTCTCGATCAACGGCCGCCCCGAGGCGAACGGCGTGCGCGAGTCGCACTACACGCTCTTCCCGCTCTTCCACTACGGAAGGAGCCCGGAGAAGAACATGTTCATCGTTCCCGGCTACCTCCGGCGCGTGACGCCGACGGCCGACACGATGATCACGCCGTTCTTCTCGCACGCGACGACGCGCAACAACGCCACGTCGCTCACGATCGCGGGCCCGATCCTGCCGATCTACTACCGAAGCACGGACATCGACGTCGGCTACAAGTCGCTCGGCATCTTCCCGTTCTACTTCGGGTCGTCGAGCCCGAAGGGCCGCGCGCTGCTGACGCCGCTGTTCGGCCGCTTCGAGAGCTACAACGTCTCGCGTTCGTACTGGGTCTTCCCGAACATCACGTACACGCGGGACATCGGCGGCTGGGAGACGGACATCCATCCGCTCGTCTACCTCGGTCGCGACAAAGACTCGTCGCACACCGTCCTCGCGCCGGTCTTCTGGGACTTCGCGAACAACAAGGGCCGGACGACGATCGGGTTCCCGCTCTACTGGCGCTTCGCCGACTCGGTCGAGGGCACGGTCACCCAGGTGGCGGCAAACACGCTCTATCGCGAGCGACGCGTCCCCGGCGGCACCGACTGGCAGTTCCATCTCCTGCCGCTGTTCTCCTACGGGCAGAGCCCGACGGGGCACTGGTGGAACCTGCTGTTCGGCCTCGCCGGCTACGACACCGACGCAGGGACGTCGAAGATCAAGGCGTTCTGGCTGCCGATCACGGTCTCGAGCCCGCCGGAGCGCGCCTCGGCCTCCCGGTGACCCGGCGCGCCACGCTCGGCGCGTGATCGCCGAGTGGAGGAGAGGGCGCTGACATCGGACCAGGTCCGCGCTCACGGGCACCCCTAGCCCTCGCCTCTCCGGTCGAGACGCTCGATGCTCGGCTCGTGATAGCGTCTCCGGATCGCCTCCAGCTCTGGAGCCATCGTTGCCGTGACCACCGAACGTGCACGCATCGAGAGCCGTCGGGTCTTCACCTCCGAGCCCGTAGCGACCGTCGGCCGCTTCACCCATCTGAGGCTGGTGGTGGCACCCGCCGCGTTTGCGGTCCTGACCGCCGCGAGCTTCCTCGACCCCGCGCGCTGGCGGACGATGATGCTGGGCGTGGCGCTTGCAAGCTCGCTGACCTTGTTGGGCTACGAGCTCTGGAACGTCCGTCGGCGGCGCGATGTGCGCGATGTGCGCGACGTGCGCGACGTGCGGAAGCACAGACGATGGATCCCGGCCTTCGTCGGGATCTTCCTCGTCCAGACGCTCGTCCTCGTCGCGACCGGCGGCGTCCACAGCCCCTTCTTGCCGGCGCTCGTCATCGTCGGCATCGCAGGCGGCGCGATCCTGAACGGACCGGAGGCCTGGGCCCTTCCGGCAGCGCAGATCGCGGTCGTGACCATCCTCGCGGCGCTCCAGTCGAACGCGTCGTTCACGGATCTTCGACCGGTGTTCTGGCGTGGCGAGACGGGCGCCGCGGCCAGGACCGTCCACGTCTTCACCGTCGCCGGCGCGACGTTGATCTTCCTCCTGATCGCGGCTCGCGTCGGCCGGATCTTGAGGCAGAACTACGAGCGGGTCGTCGCCACGATCCTCACGGCTCGTGACGACGCGCTCGCGGAACATCGGGCGCACGAGCGCGAGATGGTGGCGCTTTCGGCGGAGATCGCGCACGAGCTCAAAAACCCTCTGGCGACGATCAAAGGTCTCGCCGCGCTGATGGCGCGGATGCCGGCGGACGCGAAGAACCCGGACCGCCTCGACGTGCTCCGCCGCGAGGTCGAGCGGATGCAGGCGACGCTGGAAGAGCTCGGGAAGTTCTCGCGACCGCTCTTGCCGCTCTCGCTCGAGGACGTGCGGCTCTCGCAGATCGTCACCGAGGTGCTGGCGCTGCATGAAGGCATGGCGCAGGACGCAGGTGTCACCCTCGAGGTGGACGCGAAAGGTGAAGACGTGGTGCGCTGCGACCGGACGAAGGTCCGTCAGATCCTCGTGAACTTGATCCAGAACGGCATCCAGGCGAGTCCCGCGGGCACGAGGTTGCGCCTCGAGATCGCGCCGACGGCCGGCGACGGAGTGGCCGTCCGTGTCCTCGACGAGGGGGCCGGCCTCGACGTGGAGGTCGCCGACAGGGTATTCGAGGTCGGCGTGACGACGAAGCCGACGGGCTCGGGGATCGGCCTCGGCGTCTCGCTCGGACTCGCGCGCCAGCACGGCGGATCGCTCACGCTGAGCGACCGCGCGACCGGCGGCTGCGTCGCCGAGCTGCGTCTTCCCCGGACCGCTCCGAAACCCCTCGAGGACAGGCCATGACGCCTCCTGCAGCTCGCACCGCAGACGAGGTCATCTCCAACGGCCGACCGCGCGCGCTCGTCGTTGACGACGATGACGGGATCCGCTTCGTGCTCCGCGACGTGCTCGAGACCGCCGGCGTCGAGGTGAGCGAGGCATCGGACGGCCGCGAGGCGATCGCCATGCTCGCCGCCGAGCCGACGTTTCACGTCGTCATCATGGATTTGCGGATGCCTCACGTGTCCGGGCTCGATCTGCTCCGGCACGTCAAACAGAGACCGGACGGCCCACGCGCAATCATGATCACGGCGCACGGCTCGGAGCGGCATGCCGTCGAGGCGATGAAGGCGGGCGCGTACGACTATTTCCGCAAGCCGTTCGAGATCGACGAGGTGCTCGCGGTGGTGCTGCGCGCCGTCGAATCGGTCAACCTCCGTGCCGAAAATGAGAGGCTCTCCGGCGAGCTGAACCTCGCTCGCTCGATGATCTTCTGCTCACCCGCGATGAGCCGGCTCGCGCTGGCGGTCCAGCGCGTCGCGCCGCGCGACGTGACCGTGCTCATCACCGGAGAGAGTGGGACGGGCAAGGAGCGAGTCGCCGAGGCGCTGGTCCGAGCCTCGCGGCGAGCGGCCGAGCCGTTCGTCCGCTTCAACTGCGCCGCGCTCACCCCGGAGCTCGCGGAGGCCGAGCTGTTCGGCCACACGCGCGGCGCGTTCACGGGAGCCCAGCGGCCACGGCTCGGTCTGTTTCGAGAGGCCGACCGCGGCACGATCTTGCTCGACGAGATCGGCGAGCTCGATCTCGCGCTGCAGGCGAAGCTGCTGCGTGTCCTGCAAGAGCGCGAGGTGCGTCCCATCGGTGACGATCGTGCCCAGAAGATCGACGTCCGGGTGCTCGCGTCGACGCACCGGGACCTGCGTGAGATGGCCCAGCGCGGCGCGTTCCGCGAGGACCTCTTCTATCGGCTCAACGTCGTCCCGTTGCGCGTGCCGCCGCTACGCGAGCGCCCGGAAGACGTTCCGGTCCTCGTGGATCACTTCTTCGCGCGCTTCGCCGATCGCTTCGGGATCTCCACGCTGCGCGTACCTCCCGAGGTGAAAGCGGCGCTCGCGGCGCGTCCCTGGCCGGGGAACGTGCGCGAGCTCGAGAACGCCGTCGAGAGCCTCGTGGCTTTGTCCGACAACGGCCAGATCGACCTCTCGCTCCTCGACGAGCACACAGTCCCTTCGACGCCGCGGATCCCGGCGAGCGAGCTCGACCCGAACGCCGGCCTGAAGACGCGCGTGGAGAGCTTCGAGCGCTCGATCCTCGTCGAAGCGCTCGCCAAGGCGAACAACAACCAGGCCGAGGCGGCGCGGCTCCTCGCGATCGGTCGCGCGACGCTGCACGACAAGTTGAAGAAGTACCGGCTCCCGTAGCCCGTACCCGTCGTTCGGATCACCGGACGCCGGTGCCGGATTTCCGAACACACGCTGCTCATGTCGCTCGTGTGTGCGTCTTCCGGCTCGCGGCGATCGAATCCGGGTGGAGGTGACCGGCCCCTCGACGTGCTCGCGCTCACGGGTGCCCCCTCCCCACCTCACGGAAGCGACGATGTCGAGACGATTCCCCTCCTGGGAGCCACCTGGGAGCCCCCCACCTGGGAGCGTGGCACCTGGGTTGCTCTCTCCGGCGCGCGCGACACCGCCAGCATTCCCATGACCGACGATCTGCCGCTTCGCACGACCGAGTCCAGCGCAGCACGGAGACGAGAACAACGATGACGATCGGCAAGAGCAACGCTCGAGGCAAGCAAGCCCGGCGATCGATGCTGTGCGCGGGAGTCCTCGCGCTGAGCGCGTGCAGTGGCGCGAACGGCGCCGACGGACGCTCGTGCACGGTCGCCGACGACCAGAACGGCACGATGACCATCACGTGCCCCGACGGGACGACCGCCAGCGTCGAAAGCGGCAAGGTCGGCGGGCAAGGCGCGGCTGGGTCGAACGGCACGGACGGCGAGACCGGCACCGATGGCAAGCACGGAACGGACGGCACCGATGGCAAGAGCATCCTGGCCTCGGTGACCGATGCGTCCTCGGAGCAATGCGCGCACGGCGGCAGAGTCATCCTGCTCGGCGCGGACGACGGCGCTGGTGGCGGCATCGCGAACGACGGCATCCTCCAACCCGGCGAAGTCGACTCGACGACGCCGGTCTGCAACCCGGCGAGCGGCACGAACGGCCACGCAGCGCTCATCGCCATCGTCGATACTTCCGCGGTCGACTGCCCGAACGGGGGCCGGCTCGTTCAATCTGGGAGCGACGACGGCGACGGCGGCGGCATCGCGAACGACGGCGTTCTCCAACCGGGGGAGGTCGATGCCACCGCGCCGATCTGCCATGGCACCAACGGCACCAACGGCACCAACGGCACCAACGGCGAGAGCGGCGAGAGCTCCCTCGTCGCGATCGCGAACGCGACCACCGCGCAATGCCCGACCGGCGGCAAGCTCATCGGGGTCGGCCTCGACAACGGTGACGGCGGCGGCATCGCGCGGGACGGCGTCCTCCAGCCCGGCGAAATCGACTCGACCACGCCGATATGCAACGGCGCGTCCTGCAGGGTGAGGAACAACGGGAACGGAACATCGAGCGTCCTTTGCGACGACGGCTCCGCCACGACGTTCGAGACGGGCATCTTCACGCCGATCGACCTCGGAGAGGACAGCGGGTGCGGGCTCCGGGGCGACGGCTCCATCGCGTGCTGGGGCAGCAACAGCAGCGGGAAAGCGACGCCGCCGAGCGGATCGTTCCGCCAGATCTCCGTCAGCGGCTTGCATGGATGCGCCCTGCGCAACGACGGCACCGTCGCGTGCTGGGGAGGCAACGCGAGCGGCAGCACTGTGCCGCCAGCGGGGACCTTCAAGAAGGTGAGCGCGGGAGGTGCGAGCTACGGCGGTACGAACGCGACCTGCGGAGTGAAGAACGACGGGACGCTGGCGTGCTGGGGAAACAACGGCTTCGGCCAGGCGACGGCGCCCGCAGGGACGTACCTCGACGTCGGCGTGGGCTACGTCCATGCCTGCGCGCTCCGGACCAGCCAGACACTCTGGTGCTGGGCAGGCACCACGAACGACTCCATCAACTACCCTGCGGGCACGTTCACGAAGCTGTCGGTCGGCGACATGCATAGCTGCGCGCTCCGCACCGACGGCGCGGCGATCTGCTGGGGTCGGATGGTGGGTGCTCCGCCGGCCGGCACGTACCTCGACGTGGCGGCCGGCTACGACTTCAGCTGCGGCGTCCGCGCGGACACCGGCGCCGTCGTCTGCTGGGGACAGTCTCCGCCGGCGGGGACTCCTTCGGGCGGGGGCTTCGTCTCGGTCAGCGCAGGGCAGCAAGTGGCATGTGCCGTGCGCCTCGACGGCTCGGTCACCTGCTGGGGCTCGAACACGGGCAATCGCGCGACGCCGCCGGCGTTCCCTTGAGCATACGGACAGCTCCGCGCCGCCGGACGTCGCCTTCACCTGTTCGAAACCACCGAGCACCGCGGTGCCCCGCGAAGAGCGCGAGGCGCTCGACGGAGATCAGGAAGCCGCGCGCGACGGGACACGACGCGCGCGCTGGATCGCCCCCTCGAGCAGCGGCGCGAGCTGCCGTGCCTCCACGTCCTCGCTCCAGATGACGAGCAGCGCGTCGATCTCGATCGCGAGGCGGTTCAGTCCCGCACGATCGAACGCGTAGATGTCGTCGGTCACGACGATCGCCGCTGGCCGGCAACGAGTCGCGACGTCCGTGACGTTCACCAAGCTTCCTTCCATGACGTCGGCGCCGAGCGTGCTCGCCGCCGTCGCGCACTGGTCTCGAAAGCGCTCGGGCGCGTTCACGACCAGCACGGTCGGCGGCGCGAGCTCCGGACGAAGCGTCGGAGGAACGCGCGGAGGTGACGTGGCCGCCGACGGCGGAGGCGCCGTCGGGCGCGACGACGCGACGGGCAGCGGTACCGTCGGTGGAGGCGTGGGCACGGCAAGCCGAGGTGACGTCAGGAGCGCCGGCGGAGGCGGCGGAGGCGGCGTGGGTGCGACCCGCGGAGGTGACGTCACCGGTGAAGGAAGCGGAGGAGGCGTGGGCGCCACGCGCGGAGGTGTCGTCACGGACGGCGGCGGCGGCGTGGGCGCCACGCGCGCCACGCGCGGAGGTGTCGTCACGGATGCAGGCGGCGGCAACATCGGTGCTGACCGCGGCGGCATCGTCGGCGTGCCATGAAGAGCGTCGTGAGGAGGTGTGCTCGGGCTGGAGCCCGGACGGAACGTCGGAGGCGCGCTCGGAGCCGTCCGCGCTGGCAATGACGGCGGTGCGCTCGGCGCTGTCCGCGGCGGCAACGTCGGGCTGTCGTGCGATGGGAGCGCAGCCCGCCCCGGCAGCGCCTGCGGCTTCGGAACGCGCGGGAGATCCGGCGGCGCCGTGGTTTGCGACCGAACCACCGCGGCGAGCGCCGGCTCGCCAACCCCGGGCGGCTCCGGCATGCGGACGACCTGAAGCCGAACGGGCGCCGTCGTGAGCGACGGCAACGGCGCGCCGTAGTACCGCGCGAGTGCCTGGCGGATCTCGTAGGTGATCGCGACCATCGGCTTCACCGGCATGCCCACCGCACGCGCGCACTCGGCGAGGGCGACTTCATCGGTCGGGTCGTGGATCGCGACGTAGAGATGTCGCGTTTCCGCTTCGCGAAGGTGCACCGGCACCAGCGTGTGAGCGATCGCGAGCTCGCGTGGGACGAGCTCGATGAGGGCTCGCGGGATCTCGACGTTGTTGAGCGACAGCCAGGGGCAGCTCAGTTGATAGGAGATGATCCGCGCGAGCTGCCGCGGCGGCACGAGGTTCCGCTCGGCAAGGAGATCGCCGAGCCGCCGCCGTGCGGTCTTCTGGATTTCGAGCACCTCCGCCAGCGTGCTCTCGGACAGCACACCGGATCGGACGAGGAGTTGGCCAAGGGGCGCAGAACGATTCATCGGGCAACCGAGTGCGGCGCGCGGATACTGGCCTCTCTTCGTCGCGAATGCACCGCCTATCTCGTCACGAATGCAGGTGCCCCCCGTTCTCGAATCGAATGTGGTCCATAAGAGAGCACATGCAATGACGAGAGCTGCGCCCCTCGCACATCCGCAGCGTGGCTCTGCTGCTCTCAGGCGAGAAGCAGACGAACGGCACGCTAGAGCTCAACGCCCGAGCACGGATCGGAACGCGCGAATGGCGACCGATGCTTCGTCGTCGGTCGTCGTCTCGCCGATCGAGATCCGCACACCGCGGGTGGCGTCTTCTGGACCGACCATCGCGAGCAACACGGGCGACGGCTCGACGGTGCCCGCGCTGCACGCGGCGCCGCTCGACACACTGACACCTTCGAGATCGAGGGCGGCGACGAGCTCCGCGCCGACCCAGCCTGGCCAGATCAGGTTCGAGACGTGGGGCGCACGCCGCGCGGGGTCGCCCGCGACGCGCGCGCGCCCGCGAGGAGCGTCGATGGCGACGAGCTCGCCCTCGATTCGATCGCGCAGCTCCGCGAGCGCTGTCCATCGAGCGGGAGAGGTCGCCGCGTTGCGCGCCGCCGCGCCGAAGCCGGCCGCGAGCGCGGCATCCACGGTGCCGGGGCGAATCCCCTTCTCCTGGGAGCCGCCGAGGAGCACGGGATCGATCCGCACGCCCTGACGCGTCGCCAGCGCGCCGATGCCCTTCGGCCCGCGCATCTTGTGCGGCGCCATCGAGGCGGTGTCCCATCCCTGCGGGACGGCGATCTTCCCCCACGCTTGCACGGCGTCGACGTGGACGCGCGCACCGGCTGCGTGTGCACGCTCGACGACCTCCGCCACCGGCTGGATGACGCCGGTCTCGTGATTGACGGCCTGTACCGTCACGAGCGCTGGCGCCGCGTCGGAGAGGGCACGCTCGAGATCGGCCAGATCGATCGTTCCTTCTTTCGTGACGGCGAGCCAGCGCACGGCGGCGCGACCTTCGCGCTCGAGCGCCTCCGCGACGCGCGTGACCGACGGATGCTCGAGCCGGCTCGTCACGAGCGTCCGCGGCGCAGCTCCGGACGACACGACCGGGAACGCGCTCCGGAGCGCGAGGTTGTTCGCCTCCGTCCCGCCCGAGGTGAACACCACGTCGCGCGGATCGACGCCGGCGAGCGCCGCCACCTCTGCCCGCGCGTCCTCGATCACCGCACGCGCCGCACGACCGTCGCCATGGATGCTCGACGGGTTCGCCCATGCACGCGCCGACGCTTCGCGCATCGCGTCGAGCACCTCGGCCCGCGGAGGCGTCGTCGCGTTCCAGTCGAGGTAGGCGCGCATGGCCGCTGCCTACGACGATCAGCCGGTGGCGTCGACCACGACGGTGGGGGCGCGCTTCGCGACCGTCAGGCTGAAGGCGGCGCCGCCGAGGAACATCCCCTCGACCGTCGCGCCTTCGTGCAGGAGCCTCACATCGCCGCCGAGCCCACGCGCGACCCGGCGCGCGATCGCGAGCCCGACGCCGGTCCCGCCGAACGAGCGCGTCGCCGAGCCGTCGACCTGGAAGAACGGGTCGAAGATACGGTCCTGCTTGTCCTTCGGGACGCCCCCACCCGTGTCGGCGACGATGAGCTCGTAGGCGGCCTCGTGCGGGCGCACCATGACACCGACGATCCCGCCCTCCGGCGTGAACTTCGCGGCGTTGTCGAGCAGCTGGCTCATCGCGCGCCCGAGGCGATCGCTGTCGCCGTAGCCCGGCAGCGGCCCGCGCGGGAACTCCTCGAGCATCGTGAGCTTGCGCTCGGCGAACGCGTCCGCATGCCATGCGATGGAGCGGCGCACGGTGTCGAGGAAGTCGTAGTCCTTGTGGAAGAAGCGCATCTTCCCGGTCTCGAGACCGGTCACGTCGATGAGGTTGTCCATCACCGACCGCAGACGACGGATGCAGTCGTCCATCGCGCGGAGCGCCTTGCGCTGCGCCTTGCTCGTCTCGCCGAGCTCCTCATCCATGAGCATGCGGAGGTAGCCGACGATCGGCGTGAGCGGCGTCGCGAGCTCGTGCGAGATGTTCCGGTAGAACTCCGTGCGGAGCTTCTCCATCTCGCGGAGGCGCTCGTTCGCGGAGGAGAGCTCGGCCACCTTCTCTTCCAGGTGCGCGACGATGCGGCCCGACTGGATGCGGAGGCGTTCGCCCTGCACGTCGGGCGTCGACATCATCCGTTCGCGACGCCCGCCGATGTAGCTCGCCACCTGCTTGGCGAAGTTCCGCGCATCGATCGGCTTCTGGAGGAAGCCGTCGCACCCGACGGCGAAGCTCGTGTCGCGATCGCCTTCGGCCGTGATCGCGACGATGGGCACACCGTTCAGCGAGGCCTCCGTGCGAAGGCGAAGCGTGACCTCGAAGCCGTCGAGACCGGGAATATTGAGATCGACGAGGACGATGTCCGGACGTTGGGCGATCGCCAGACGAACGCCCTCGAGGCCATCGGCCGCGTCGATGACCTCGTGACCGTCTCCCGAGAGAAGCTTGCGGACGAGCAGCCGGTTACGCGGGTCGTCCTCGATGTGCAGCACGCGCGCCAAAGGAGTGCCTACGGGGGCCGATGATACGTGAAGGGAAGAAGAATGGGTAAGGACCTGGATCAGGACATCGAGCGAGATGGCCAACAGACGAGCGAACGAACCGGCCCGGCACAGGCAGGGGCTTTGCTTTTTCAACGTGAAAAGCTAGGGTCCGGCTCTCGAATGCGCTGCCACACGCTCCTTGCCGGGATTGGTCTCACTGCCGTCTTCGCTCTTTCCGCGTGCTCGAAGCTGACCGAGCCGCCGAAGCCCGAGCCCATCCAGGGCGAGACGCCCACGACGACCGCAGCCGAAGCGAAGCCCGCTCAGCAGCCGAGCGCAGCGCCGACGCCCGCGAAGCCGGCGGAGCCGCCGCCGGACCCGAACGCGAAGCTCGAGATCAAGGATCTCGTCGTCGGCAAGGGCGCCGAGGCCAAGGCGGGCGACACCGTGAAGGTGCACTACGTCGGCACCCTGACGAACGGCGAAGAGTTCGACGCCTCGAAGAAGCACGGCACCGAGCCGTTCACGTTCGAGCTCGGCAAGGGCCGCGTCATCAAAGGCTGGGACGACGGCGTCGCGGGCATGAAGGAAGGCGGCAAGCGGAAGCTGACGATCCCTCCGCATCTCGGCTATGGCGCGCGCGGTGCAGGCGCGAAGATCCCGCCGAATTCGACGCTCGTGTTCGAGGTCGAGCTCGTCGAAGTCGTCAAGAAGAAGTGATCCCCTCGTCCCCGAGGTGCTGCCCGTGATTCGCCGCCTCTCCCCTTTCGGTCCTCCCGGTCTGCTCGCCACCGTCCTCGCGCTCGCGGCATGCGGCGGCGCTCCGCCCGGCAACGCGCCGGCGCGTCCGAGCGGATCGCGGTCGGCCGACCAGGCGAACGTCGCGATCCAGGCGACCGAGCCGCGGAGCGGGGATGTCACGGCGGCCGGCCCTGCGCCGATGAACCCCACGCCGGGGAACACCGCGTCCGTCGGCGGGCCCTCGAGCGGCAGCGCCGCGGCGGCGCCCCCGTCGAGCAACGCGAACGCAGACGCGGATCCCAACGCGAACGGCGGCGCCGCGAAGAGGCGCGCCGACGCGCCGACGAAGATCGGAGCGCGTCACGTCCTCATCCAGTGGATGGGCTCCGAGCGCGCGCCGTCGTCGGTGGTCCGCTCGCGCGACCAGGCGTTCTCGGTCGCGCAGGAGGTCCTCCGCCGCGCACGCAACAAGGAGGACTTCGCGCGCCTCGCGATCGAGTTCTCCGACGAGCCCGGCGCAGGAGGCCGCGGCGGGTCGCTCGGTCGTTTCGGTCACGGCCAGATGGTGCCGGCGTTCGAAGCGGCGGCGTTCAAGCTCGAGGTCGGACAGATCTCGGAGATCATCGAGACACCGTTCGGCTTCCACATCATCCAGCGCACCGAATAGGCGCAGTCCGAGGGGCGAGCATGGTGGCGGCCGAAGCGAAGCAGCAAGCAGTCCCGACCGACGAGGAACCCAAGAAGACGCCGAAGAAGGACGAGCCGAGCGCCGGAGCGCCGCTCGTCCGTGGCAGGCTCGCCGAGCTCGGCGCGATCCTGTCCGGCCTCCTCTACTTCGTCGCGTTCGCAGGCGTCGACATCTGGCCGCTCACGTTCGTCTGCCTCGTCCCGCTGTACCTGTCGCTCATCGGCCAGACGCCGAAGCGCGCCACGTGGCTCGGTTTCCTGACCGGGCTCGCCATGAACCTCGGCGGCTTCTACTGGCTCGTGAACATGCTGCGGACCTTCAGCGGGTTCCCGACGGCGCTCTGCCTCCTGTTCACGGTGATCATCTGCTCGTACCAGGGCGGACGGCTCGCGCTCATGGGCTGGCTCTACGGCCGCGCGACGGTTCGTGGCTGGCCCGCTGCGCTCGTCTTCGCCGCGGCATTCGCCGTGAGCGAGCTCGCCTACCCGCTCCTCTTCCCCTGGTACTACGCCGCCACCGTCCACAAGGTGCCGGTGCTGATGCAGCTCGCCGACATCGGCGGGCCGATCCTCGTGGGCCTGGTGCTCGTCGCGGTGAACCTGGCGATCGCCGAGCCGATCCGCGCCAAGCTGGCGGCTTCGCGCGAGCTCGCGACGCGCACCGTCGCCGGGCCGTCGAGCGAGGAGCGTCATCCCCTCGCGATCGACCGGCGCGTCGTCGGGGTCGGCGTCATCGCCCTCGTCGTCGCTCTCCTCTACGGCGCGGTCCGCATTCCGATGACGAACAGCCGCGTCGAGAAGGCCGAGCAGGCGCGTGTCGGCTACGTCCAGGGCAACATGGGGCTGATGGCGAAGCGCCAGGACCCGGGAGAGGGTCTGCGCCGCCACAAGCAGATGACGGCGGAGCTCCGGGACAAAGGCGCCGACCTGGTCGTCTGGAGCGAGACCAGCGCGACGGCCGCGACGCGCGAGGACCTCGCGATGAAGGGGCACGTCTACCGCGATCGCTTCGCAGCAAATCTCGGCGTCCCGACCATCTTCGGTGCTGTCCTCTACCGGATCGACCCCGATCGCGAGCGCTGGTTCAACACCGCCATCTCGACCGACATCAAGGGTGAGGTTCGCGGCCGTTACGACAAGCAGTTCTTGCTCGCGTTCGGCGAGTACCTGCCCTTCGGCGACACGTTCCCGATCCTCTACAAGTGGTCGCCGCACAGCGGTCGCTTCTCGCCGGGCACGTCGCTCGAGCCGCTGATCGTCGACATCAAGGGCACGGAGCACAAGGTCAGCGCCCTCATCTGCTACGAGGACATCCTTCCGGGGTTCACGAACCGCGCGGTCTCGCATGCCGACCCCGAGCTGCTCGTCAACATGACCAACGACGCCTGGTTCGGCGATACGACCGAGCCGTGGCAGCACCTCGCGCTCGCGAAGTTCCGCGCCATCGAGCACCGTCGGTTCCTCGTCCGGAGCACGAACAGCGGCGTGTCGGCGATCATCGATCCGAACGGCGCGATCGTCGACGGGACGTTGTCGACGCCGTTCAAGGCCGAGGCCCACGACGGCGTCATCCGCTGGCTCAGGGGAACGACGGTGTACGAGATCATCGGTGACGCCCCCTGGTACCTCCTCACGCTCGGCATGGTGGTCGCGGCGTTCCGACGGCGGCAGCCGAAGACGGCGTGACGGCGCGCCCGTCGGAGAGCGGCCTGCGGCCTGCGGCCTGCGCCCAAGGCTGAGGCCGAGGTGTGAACGTCGGCCACGGTCTCATGACGCCGGTGTCAGACCGAACGGGAAGCGCGACCGCACCGAACGCCTACGCGACCGAGGCGCGGCGCGGCTGGCCTCCGGGGCGCGATCTTTGCCGAAGGCACTAGCTTGTCCTGCATTTGCGAGAGGCCGTACCCTTGGCGCAGCCTGGAGCGTCCGTCCCATTGCGGCCCGGATTGAAGAGGCCGAGGCCTCCCAACGTCCAACTCCGGCAACCTTCCGTCTTCCTTCTCGATGAAGCTCCCCTTGTCCCCCTTCCGCCGCCCGTCCTTCGAGCGCTTCGAGCGCTTCGAGCGCGCTGCGTGGAGCGTCGACGCGCCGTTGCGGTGCGTTCTCGCGGTCACGCCCGTGCTGCGGGCTGCTCGCGGACGAAGCGGAGCGCGTGGTGGGATCGTCGAGCCCACGGAAGCGAGCATCGACGGCGACGACGTGCTCGGGCGCAGCGACGCTGCCGCGTGCGTCCCGCCGGCAACCCTTCTCACGCACGCGATCGCAGCCCTCGGTTGCGACGAAAAGCGTGGACTTAGATGGACCGAAACGAGTACGGGCGAGACAGGCCCCATGGAGGAGAAGTGATGAACTCGAGCGCCAAGACCACTACCTTTTCGTTCCTCGCCGCTGCGGCGCTCGGAGCGGCCGTGTTCATGGGATGCACCGTGACGAGCGGCACGGTCGACGACACGGACGGCGGCACCCAGGACAACGACAAGGACGGCGGTTCGAACTCGGACACCGGCACGCCGGACAGCGGCGGCGGCGAGACGTGCAGCAACACGCACCAGACGAACATGTTCGAGCCGGCAGCGTGTCAGTCGTGCATGGAGAGCAAGTGCTGCCTCGAGCTCGACAACTGCTTCAAGATCCCGAGCGACGAGGCGAGCGGCAAGTTCGGTTGCAACGACTTCAAGCTCTGCCTCGACGACTGCGTCAAGCCGAACGAGGACGGCACCGAGAAGACCGAGGACGAGATCAACGAGTGCTACACGGGGTGCGCCGACACGCTCGCGGCGGAGGGTGTCGTGACTGCCTGGCAGTCCGTCACCGCATGCGCCGAGCAGAGCTGCGCGACCGAGTGCGCAGAGTAAGCGTCGACTCGCACCATCGCTGTTGAGCGCCGGCGGTCCTGGTCATTCCCAGGGCCGCCGTTCGCTTTTCCGGCATCGTTCCGTCGCAGAGCGGCGACGGACGGCGTCGGATCAGGGCAGCTTCATCGCCTTCTTGAAGCGCTTCGCGTCGGCGAACATGTCGACATTCGTGAAGACGTACGTCGCGTCCTTGTGCTTCGCGTCCTTGGCGATGGCCGCGAGCTTCTCGATGGCGGGATCTTCGTAGCGGCTCTTGTGCCCGGCCGGACCAGGCAGCCGGTAATACGCGACCGGCGCATCCAGCTTGCCGTGAGCGAGCGGATCACGCGCGGGGATCACCTTCACGTCGATCGCGAGCGACGCTGCGTCATCGGCGTCCCAGGTCGTCGGAGCTTCCCAGACGACCCGCGTGAACTGCTTTCGAACGCTCTGGAGGAAGTCCTTCACCGCGGCCTTGTTCGCGCGGTTCTGCACGAGCTCGGGCGGCGACACGAAGATCGCAATGCTCGAGTCGAGCTCTTTGCCGACCTCGAGCAGGGTCTTCAGCGCGGTCTCGACGACCTTGCCCTCGCGGAAGCCTTCCTGGCCGATCTCGCGCGGAGCGAGCATGGCGAACTCGAAGCCCTGCGGGGCTTCGCGGCGCCAGCGCCGGATCGTCCCCATTCCAGGAAGCGCGTGATGCGTCTCCTGGATCTCGACGAACATGAACTCTTTGAAGTACCGCGTCGCAGGTACGGGAAAACCCGCACAACCCACTGTGATCGTGGCTTGGGAAGCGGCCATTGGGCGCGCACAATAGCATGCTCGGGTCCTCGCATCACCACTTCACGGATCGAGGCCGCGGCAGAGGTCACGGCGGCTAGATGCCTAGATGCCTAGATGCCTAGATGCCTAGCTGCCTAGATGCCTAGCTGCCGCGCTTCATGGCGTCGCGCGACGCACGAACTCCGCGATGTCGGCGATGACCTGCTCGTCGACGTGCCCGGGCTTCGCGTACTCGGCGGGGCCCGGCGTCCCCTCGCCGCCCACGAACAGATGGTTGAGCGTCGGGTACGTCTTCAGCACCACGCCGCTCTTGCCCGCGAGCGCCACCTTCCATCGAGCGAAGTCTCTCTCCGTCACCTGGTAGTCGCGGCCGCCGTGGAGCACGAGCACCGGGCAAACGAGCCGCTGGGCGACCTTCACGGGGTCGTAGCCTCGGTCATCGAGGAAGTAGGCTCCGCGGAGCTTGCCACCCACCGGGAACGTCAGCTCGTCGTCCGGCTGCAGCGTCTCGGCTTCGACCTCTTTCTTGAAGGCCCTCGCGGCGTCGAGCGTCGCGCGAAGCGAAACATCGCCTGGGCTCAACGAGAGGAAGTATTCGAGCTGATCGACGAGCGAGTCCACGATGGGTCGGCTCGATCCGGCGACGATGACGACCCCGGCGAGGCTCGGCTTGGCTGCCTCCGCGATGCGCGGCGCGAGGTAGCCCCCCTGGCTGTGACCGAGCACGTGGACGCGGCGCGGGTCGACGTCCGGCGTGCTTCGCAAGAGCGCGATCGCATCGGCGGCCGAGTCGAGGAACTCTTCCTTCTGCGTCAGGACGCCAGCCGGCGCGTGCTGCGTGCGTTTGACGTACCGGAGCACGGCGACGCCCCGGCTCGCGAGGCCCCAGGCGAGATCTTTGAACGGCTTCGCGCCTCCGACGCTCTCGTCGCGGTCGTGTGGGCCCGAGCCGTGAACGAGCACGATCGCCGGGAAAGGGCCGGCCCCGCGCGGCAGCGTGATCGTGCCGGGGAGCGCCGGAGCCGTGCCGACCTCCACCTCGCGCTCGTGAAACGCGTCCGGTTGCGCATACGTCGGCGCGCTCCACGGCGGCGGGTCCGGCGGACGGACGAACAGCCCCGCGACGTTGCCGTTCGCGTCGAAGACGATGCGAAGCGCCTTCCGTCCTCGCTCGAACGCGAGCGCGACATGCACGATCGCGAAGCCGCCGTCGTCGTGGCGGCTCGTGCCCTCGATCGCGCGGAACGATCCATCCTGTGCTTCGACCGCGTCCCACACCTCGCGCAGCTTCTCGGACGGCAAGGCGTTCGCCATCGTCGCGTCGAACGGGGTCATGGGGTGGTCGAAGGACCGGGTCGCCAGCTCCGTGGCGAAGGTCCGGGCGCGCGTTTCGAGTGCCGACTTGGAAAGGTTGGAAAGGTCGGAAGGACTCATGGCGGCCTCGAGAGGGAGTCAGGTAGCGACGAAGAGCAGCAGCTTCGAGAGCGCTTCGACGACGACGACGAGCGCGACGAATCCTCCGACGAGCTTCGTCCCGGTGAGCCCGGACGCGTTCTTGAAGCCCTTGTATAGGAGCGTCACGTTCAGCACGACGAAGAGAAGTCCGAACAGCGCGATGACGAGCAGCGCGGGATCGAGCTTGTCGACGTGAAGCGCGCCGCTCGGCAAGAGCGGAAGCGTGACGAGCGCGCACACGAGGATCGGCAGTCGCGCGAGACCGGTCATTCCCAGGAAGTCGATGAACCGGACATGGCGGCTGAAGACACGCGCGTACGCCCAGAAACAGAGCGCGGGGAGAAGCCACCCAGCGCATTGATCGAGGAGCGCAACGGACATCGACGGTGCGACGCCGCGGTTGACGTGCATGTCGAGGAACCCGTCGAAGCGCACGCCGAGCCGAGAGACCGCAAGGCTTGCGATACTGACGAGCGCACCGGCGATCGCGGCAGTCCCGCCGCCGAACCGCTCGAACGGGTCGAGCAGGACGCCGAGCGACGAGCGTCGCGGGTCTTCGCTCATCGCCGCGAGCAGGCGCGCGCCTTCTTCCGGTGCCACGGTGCCCGTCTCGACGAGACGGCGGACGCGATCTGCCGGAGTCATAGCCCCACCTTCCGCAGCTCGGCCTCGGCCTGCTGCGAGGAGAGGCGGCCCTTCTCGAGCGCATCGAGGATCTCGTGGCGGCGCTTCTGGACGCCGCGCTCGAGATCCTCGAGCCGCCCGATGATCTGATCGAGGCGGTTGCGCACCGTGGGGTAGCTGCGGCCTTCCAGCTTCGCCATCGCCTTCAGGCTCCCGGAGGCGCGGACGAACTCGCCGATGAACGCGAGATCGTCTGGAGGAAGCTGCAGCAATGCGGGCAGCTCGAAGCTGCCGTCTAGGTTCGTTCCGCAGGCCTGGCATGCCAGGCGCGTCACGCGCAGATCGCCTCTGCAGCTCGGGCATGTCACGACGAGCTTTGCCATCGGGTTGCCCTAGATGTGGACCCGAGCTTTCACTTCGTCAATCCACAGCTAAACAAAATTCATTCGCACCTTCACTTTTGCGGACGGAGGAGGAAGGTGGCGGGCCGTCAGCCGAGCTCGTAGTCGAGCTGCATCGCGTGGCTGCCGTCTTCGTGTCGGGCGATCGTCGCGGTCCCGCGGATCGTCGCCAGGTCGCCCGTCCCCGAGCTGACCATGACCGTCCACGAGGCGCTGCCGCCGCCCTGAAACTGGGTCGCGTCGTGGTGCAGCACGAACGTGCCCTTCTTGCCGTCGATCGTCACGCTGAGTCGTTCGAACCCGCAGTAGGCGATCGAGTTGTCTCGCGCGTGCGCCATGATCATCTCGGCGACGCTCGTCCCCTCGATGCCGCCGGAGAACGTCTTGCCGATCGACGTGCGGATCAGCTTGATGTCGTCCTGCCACATGACCTGCTCTTCCCACTTGTCGATCACGAAGCTCGATGTCGCGTGTGCCGTCATGCGTGCCACTATGACGAGGCCGCTCGAGCGCGTCTTGTAAGAACGCGTCGTCGCCTGGCGCTCGAGCTCGAACGGCTCGCACCGAGCAAACACGCGTGGCATGCTCGCGCCGTGAGCGATCGCGATGCACCGAAGCCGATGGACGCGCCGCCGCCCGAGGTCGATCCCGGCCGCTACGAAGGGCCCGCACGCGCGGCGCCGTATCCTCTCAGCCGAACGGCACCCGCCTACGACCTCGTCGACGTCGCGGCGCAGATCCAGAAGGCCGATCAGACCCTCGCCACGATGACGGGCGGAAAGCTGGGGGTCATCGCCGAGCAGATCGCGCGTCTACAGGCGCAGGCGCGCGGCCTTCTCGAGAAGGCCCGCCGCGACGCAGAGCTGCACCGCGTCCGATGCAGCTTCGAAAAGAAAGCCGGAGGCGAGTACCACCTCTATCGGAAGGAAGATGGCGAGCTCTGGTTCTCGCGCATCGGCCCGGACGAGTGGGTCGGTCCCCAGCCGCAGTCCTTCGAGGGAACGTACCGGCTCGAAGTGGACATGTCGTTCACCCGCATCGACGTCGCCGAGGACGCGCCTGCCGTCGTCCCGATCGCGGCGTTGCTCGGCGAGACGCAGCGCTAGACGGCGCGAGCGCGCCGGCGCGCGGTCTTCTCGTCGACGGCGCTCACGGCGGCGCTGATCGCGTCGAGCGCGAGCGGCTTCGGCAGGACGGTCAGCCCATGTTCTTCGATGAACGACCGATCCGGCGCGGAGAGGGCAGCGCCCGTCATGAACACCATCCTGTCGCCCAGCTCGGGTCGGCGCTCGGCCGTGAGCTCGTACAGCTGGCGGCCGCCACCGTTCGGCATCTTCCAATCCGAGAGGATCACGTCGAACGACGCCTCGTCGATCCGCCGGAGGGCCTCGTCGACCCCTTCGGCGACGACGACGTCGAACCTCGCCGACAACGTCCGCTCGAGCGCCTTGCGCACACGGCTGTCGTCTTCGACGAGAAGGACGGCATGACGGCGGGCGCGCGCCCGGATCCGACCGCTCGAAAGCGGGCTCGGGGCCATCGCGATGGGAAGCCGTATCCGCATCGTCGTCTCCCCTTCCCGCGATTCGACGACGAGGTCACCACCGAGGGAACGGACGATGCCGAGGCTGAGTGAAAGACCGAGCCCTGTCCCCTGCCCGAACGGCTTGGTCGTGTAGAACGGCTCGAAGAGGCGCCGCTGCGTCTCGTCGGACATTCCGACCCCGTTGTCCGTGACCGTGATGACGACGGAGCCGCTCGACTCGGCGGCGCGCACGTCGATCCGCCCCGCAGGCGTATCGGCCAAGGCCTGGCTCGCGTTGAGGATCACGTTCACGAGCACCTGGACGAGCGAGGCCTGGTCTCCGCGGACGAAGAGCTCCGGCTCGATGTCCGTCGTGACGACGGCGGTCGGCGGCAGCGTCACGGAGCCGAGGGCCTGCTGGACGGCTCGGCTGACATCCGTTGCGTCGCTCGCCGGCGCGGTCGCGGCAGCGCGGCCGATGTCGAGGAGCTGGCGCACGATTCGCGCGATGCGATCGACGGCTTCGAGCGAGTCGTCGATGCACGCGAACGTCTCGTCTCCGACGTGACCGCTCTCGAGCTCGTCTCGGAGGTATTCGAGGTTGCCGGCGACGGCGGCCGCGGGGTTGTTGATCTCGTGGGCGACTCCGGCGCTGAGCTGCCCGAGCGCAGCGAGCTTCTCTGCGCGCACCAGCGCGGCTTCCGCTGCGACGAGCTCCTTGGTTCGTTCGTCGACGAGATGCTCCAGCCGGTGGGTCATCGCATCGAGCTGCCCCGCGTCTGCCATGAACGCGTGGACCAGCTGGACACCGATGGCACCGACCGCACCGATGAACGACAGCGGTAGCAGGAAAGGACCGCGGAAGAGCCCGACCGTGATGAGGGTGTCGTACAGGGCGCCGGCGAGCACGATCCCGACCGCGGCCGTGTGAGCGGAGGCGCCGTCGATCCCGCGGCGAGCTGCGCACACGAAGCGCGCGAAGACGTCCGCCAGAAAGCACACCTCGATCGAGAAGACCGCGATGCCGAATGGATTCGGGGTCGGAAACTGGTAGGTCGCGCCCACGGCAGGGATGACGAGGCGCGTGGTCGTTCCGTCGAGGAGGACACCTGGAACGATCCACCCGACGCCGGCGAGCGCGAGCAGTACGCGCGCGACCTTCCGCGTCCTCGCGGCGGGCTGCTCGAGCTGCCGATCGGCGTAGAAGCTCCAGCAGACGATCGCCACCGCCCCCATGGTGCTTCCGACCCCGCCGACGAACACGCACGTCCCCGGGCGAAGGTCGAGCGTGGTGAACACGTCGATCACGCAATACGCGGCGGCGCAAACAGCGATGAGCGCGAGCAGCCGATAGTGGGCCCAGCGTGGAGAGCTACCGAGCCCGAGCGCGAGCCCCCCTACGCCTAGGCCGATGACGGCGGCGGCGAGCGAGATGGCCGCGGGCAAATTCATTGGCCCACTCTAGAACGGCCGATCGCGGGCGGGCGTTCAATCTCGGGCGCCGCTTCTCGCGGCGGTCTCGCCTTACCGTGACGGCGGAAGGTGTCGCGCGTGGCGCTGTTACTTCACGGGCGGAACGGGCTTCGGCCCGACACACACGCCAACCTCGAGCAGGATGTGCATGAGCGCCTTCTCCTGCGCGAGGAAGTCGCCCTGCCCGAAGACGGAGTCGCTGCCCTCCGCGTGATACGTGCTGTAGAGCACACGCCCGCAGCGGTCCTGGAACGACACGGTCGCCGGCCGGCTACCGCCGGGTTGCTTCACCGATGCCCACACCTTCGGCGTCTGCGTGAACGGGTTTCCGTTCTCGTCGATGGACGAGATGGGCGCGACCTTGTCGATCGCGGTCCATGCCGCCTTGAGCGACGCGTTGCCTTCACCGATCGCGAGCATCCAGTCACGGAGCGAAGCGTCATCGAACTCTGCCGGGTAGTCACCGCCGCCGCCCTGGCATGCGGAGCCGACCTGGCTCGTCTCACCGACCCACGAGATGGCGCCCGGCCAGCCTTGGCGGACGTATTCGTAGCTCCAGTCGGAGACGTAGAGCTTGCCGCCGAGCTCCACGAAGCCCTTGGCCGCCTTCTTCAGCGCGGGGTCGACCGTCACGCTGCACGCGGTGCCCATGCCCGGCTCGTTCACGCCGCCGGAGCACGGCAGGAACACGATGTGATAGCTGGGCAGCGCCTCGAGCTTCGCCCGGTAGGCGTTGATGTCGAACCCCGGCTCGAACTTCTCGAAGTCCTGGACGCCGATCTTCTTCAGCGACTTCTCCACGTGGTCCCACTGCCCGGGCATGATCAACATGCGAGGCGTCGTGTCGCCGAGCGCCGCGTCGGTCTTTCCGGGAAGCCGCGTCAGCTCCGCGTCCACCGCCTGCGTCCCCGGCACGACGTCGATCGTCCGGACACGTCGGAACTGTCCCTTCTGGACGACGAGGAACTGTTTGCCGGCCTCGTAGGCCGCGAGCTCGAACGTCCCGTCCGGCTTCGAGTACGTGAACGCGTACGAGTCGAGGCCGACGCACTTGTCGCAATACGCGTTTGGCGGGATCGGGGCCGGCGGCGTCGTCGTGAGGTACACGAGCGCATCGGAGAGCGGGATGGTGCCTTCCGGCATCACGACCTTGCCGGTCAGCGTCCCGATCCGCGGCGGGACCGCGCCGTCGGTGCTCGCGTCCGCCGACCCGAAGTCGTCTGCGCCGCCGGAGGACGAGCTCGCGCCGCCGCCGGCGCCGGGGTCGTTGTCGAACCCGCCGCGCCCGGTCGACCCGCACGCGATGATCCACGCCGCCAGGATTGCGCCCACTGCCGCTCGCTTCATCGCGAACGGAATAGCGGACGCTCGCACGCGCGTGCATCTCAATGACGTCCCGATTGGAGCTTTTACTCTAGGCCCGCTTCATCCCGTTTCCTGCGCAAATGTGCGCACTTCCGAGCGTCCGTGACCGAACGGCGCAGCGGGGATCCGAACGTCCGGGAATCGTTTCGGTCTCTCCGCAGCGGTCAGGCGCGCGAGGGCGAGGACGGCGAGGAGGGCGTCGCCGCGCGTGGGAGCTCCCTCCCGTCGAGGACGGCCTTCGCGACGTCGATGTCGAGCTGCTTCTCCCATCGAGAGACGACGACCGTCGCGACAGCGTTCCCGACGAAGTTCGTGAGCGCGCGCGCCTCCGACATGAACCGGTCGACCCCGAGCAGCAGCGTGATCCCGACGACCGGCACACTGCCCGTCACCGAGAGCGTCGCCGCGAGCGTCACGAACCCGCTGCCCGTGACGCCTGCCGCTCCCTTCGACGTGAGGAGGAGCACGAGCAACAATCGCAGCTCGTCGCCTGGGCTCAGCGGAACGTCGAGCGCCTGAGCAACGAAGAGCGCAGCGAGCGTGAGGTAGATCGCGGTCCCGTCGAGGTTGAACGAATAGCCCGTCGGAACGACGAGCCTGACGACCGGCGGCGAACATCCGAGCGCTTCGAGCTTCGCCATCAAGCGCGGAAGCGCTGACTCCGACGACGACGTCCCGAGCACGATCACGAGCTCCTCACGCAGGTACTTGAGGAGCTTGACGATCGACAGCCCGAGCGCGCGCATCACCGAGCCGAGCACGACGAACACGAACAGGAGCGCGGTCGCGTAGAAGGCGGCCATCAGCTTCGCGAGGCTGCCGAGCGTACCGACGCCGTACTTGCCGACCGTGTACGCCATGGCCCCGAACGCGCCGAGCGGTGCAAGCCGCATCACGATGCCCACGATTCCGAAGATTGCGGTCGCGAGCTGCTCGAGCAGACGCGAGATCCCCGCGGCGCGCTCGCCGAGCCCCGCGAGCGCGATCCCGAGGAGTACCCCGAGGAGGAGGATCTGGAGCACGTCTCCTTCGACGAACGCGCCGACGAAGCTGTTCGGGATGAGCGCGAGGAGGTGCTCGACGAACCCGTGTGGACGCGGCGCGGAGAGCGTCTTGTCGAGGACGGAGCTGTCCATCGTGGCGGCGGACGCATGAATCCCCGCGCCGGGCCTCGCCAGGTGCGCGATCGCGAGCCCGATGAGCAGCGCGACCGTCGTCATGACCTCGAAGTAGACGAGCGCCTTGCCGCCGACCCGGCCGACGCTCTTGAGGTCCTTCATACCGGCGATGCCGACGGCGACCGTCGAGAAGACGATCGGCCCGATCAGCATCTTGATGAGCTTCACGAAGCCGTCGCCGAGCGGCTTCATCGCGACGCCCCACTCGGGACGGAGCCACCCGAGGAGGACGCCGAGCGCGATCGCAACCAGGACCTGGACGTAGAGGCTCGAACGTTTCCGGCTCGGTCGATCGTCGTTCGGGTCGCGCTCGGTCCGAGCTCCCCCGCCGTCGCCCTCGGTGATGCGCTCGGCCGCCTCTGGCGTCAGCTCCATGGCGGCTCACTTCTCGAGCGAGGCGACCGCCTCACCGCTGTACACCGCGAGGCGCTGGAGGTGCGGGATCGTGTCTCGACAGCCGGTGAAGCCGAAGTTCAGCGCTCCGGCGTAGCTCTGGACCGTGATGTTGAGGCCGTAGCCATGGAACGGGATCGACAGCGGATACATCTCCTCGAGACGCCAGCCGCGGAAGTACAGCGGGCTCTCCGGCCCGGGGACGTTCGAGATGACGACGTTGAACGCCGGCGGGATCCGCCCGGCGGCGCCCGGGATGAACGAGAGGACCATCGGCGCCAGGACGAGCGCGCTGTACTGGATGATCGCGTTCTTCGACATCCCCTGGAGCTGCGCCTTGGCGCGCTTCGTCGAAGCAATGATCGCGTCGAGCGCCTTTCGCGGCTCGTCGATGTCGGTCGCGAGCGTCGCCAGGATCGCGCCGACGGCGTTGCCCCCTCCGGGATCATCCTTCGGCCGGACGTTCACCGGCACCATGGCGACGAGCGGCCGATCCGGCAGGGCGCCCTGCTCCTGGAGGAAGCGCCGGAGCGCTGCACCGCAGATGGCGAGGATGACGTCGTTCAGCGTCCCGCCGGACTTCGCCGCGATCTGCTTCACACGGTCGACGGCGATCTGCTGGGTCGCGAAGCGGCGGCTCCGTGTCACCCGCTGGTTCAAGATCGATCGCGGCGCCTGCAGCGGCAGCGCGAGATCGTGATCCTCCTCGCGACGCGCACGGACGGAGTCCATGATCGCGCGTCCGACGTCCTTGGCAACGCTCACCTGATCGCGCGCGACGCGGAGCAGACTGTCGAGCGTCGGAACGAGCTCTTCTCTGTCATCCTTCTCGCGCTCGGGGCGCGCCAGCGGCGCCTTCGTGAAGAACAGCGGCGTCTTCAGGTCGCTCGGGTCGGACGAGAGGCTGCGCGACAGGATGCGCATCCCCGTGTAGCCGTCGAGGAATGCGTGGTGGACCTTGAAGTAGATCGCGAGCCGGTCTCTCTCCAGGCCCTCGATGAAGTGGGCTTCCCACGGAGACCGATGAAAATCGAGCGGAGCGCCGTGCAGCCGGGACACGAGGATGCCGAGCTCGCGTTCGTCACCGGGTGACGCGAGCGCGGAACGCCGGACGTGGTAGTCGAGCTCGAAGTGCTCGTCCGGAACCCACGCCTGCACCGGGCTCTTGAGCAGGTCGGGATGGGTGAGCCGCAGGTTCCACGGGTCCTCGACGTTCATCTCCCGTTTGAGCTCCTCGCGTAGCTCGCGCGAGAGGTCCGACGCCGACCCTTCGGTCGCGCCGAACTCGAGGAGCGCACCGACGTGCATCATCACGTCGCGGCTCTCCGCGGCGAGGAAGACCCGATCGAGCGCGTTGAGGCTCTTCTTGTGCGGGACGAAACCCATGCCCATCGGCGCGCAGCCTACTTCAAACCTGGCTCGCGGGAAGGGCCGCATCGGGGCGCCTCGGAAGCCGCCGCGGACCTCGGCAGAACCGGATAGCATCCGGGCATGACTCGACCTGCCGTCGTCGCGCTGGCCGCCTTGATTTCCGTCGCCTGCACGAACTCGAAGAAGAACGCCGACGCCGAACCTCAGGCCTCCGCGTCGACCGCGCCGAGGGAGGCACCGCCGCCGGCGACGGAGACCGCTCCTCCCACCGCGGCTCAGCAGGCGCCCGCCGCGCCGGCCGGCTCTCCCCCGCCCGATGGCAAATACGAGCGCGTCGTGGTGAACGGCGTCACGGTGCCGATGATCAACGTCATGGACAACGGCGCGACCATCCTCGTCGACACGGACGGCAAGAAGCCCCGCACCTGGGAGGAGCAATACAAGCGCAAGCGCAGCTCGCTCCTCGTCGGGCAGTACGATCTCCACAAGACCAACACGAACAAGAACGACACGTTCGCGGACGACGAGATCGACAAGGAAGGCCTCTGGGTCATCGACGCCAAGGGCAACATCACCCAGCACTGAGCCGGCTGCCAGGCGCGCGCCGAGCTCGAGCTCGGACCTCAGAACGCGAAGCGCTTCGCGAACGCGACGGCGATCGCGACGTCACCTCGCTGCGGCTGCCGCCCCGACGCGATCTGCGCGAGCAGCGCGGACACCGTCGCGACGACCTCCTCCGGCGTCCCAGGACACGCGATGCATTCGAGCGCGTCGTTCTCGACGTTGTGCATCACGCTGACGCCTGCGCGCACCAGCGCCGCCTCGATCTCGCGGAAGCGCTTCACGATCTCCGGGATCTGGTCCTGGGTCTTCACCATCGACGCGAGCGCGACCGCGGCCGGGCGGACGTCACGCGGGTGCGCCCGTTCGCGGGCGGGCGCCTGGTACACGAGGCTCGACGCAGCAGCGACGACACGTCCGACGATCTCGGCCGGCATACCGGCCGCGGGCATGAGGCGCGAGGTGAACTTGATGAAGACCTCCTCGGAGCGTCCGAACGCCTGCTGGAGCCTCCGGTGGATCTCGACGAAGCGAAGCACGCCTGGCTCGAGAGCGAAGCCGAGCAGTGACTTGGCTGCGCCGAGCACGATCGGCGTCGGCGGATAGCCGACGCGTCGGAGCGCAGCCTGCGCTTCGGCAAGCTTTCGCGCCGCCTCTTGCGTGCTTCCGAACGTCGCGGCGTTCCGGGCGCAGACGACCGCCGTATCCGGCGCGTTCGTGACCTGGAGCGCCGTGCTGTAGGCGCGCACGGCTTGCGCCGCCGGGGTGCCCACCTTGGCGAGGCCGATGACGATCTGCTCGCGGTTCTTTCGCACGTAGCCGATGTTGCCGGAGATCGTCGCGACTTCCTTCGCGAACACGAGCATCTTGCCCTCGCTCTTGTCGAACGTGCGGAGGAACGATCCGAGAGGCACGTCGGCGAACCTACTCAGCCTCGGCAGGAGCTGCGCGTTGACCCGAAACCCCTTGTGCGTCAGGGCATATCGCTCCGAGCCGAGGCGCTCACAGGCCACGTACTCTACGCCCGGCGCGAGCTGCCGCGAGTCCTCGGCGATCTTCATGACGGCCTTCATCGCGATGCCGTCGCCGAGAATCGCGAGCGCCCGCCGCATCGCGATGCGCTCGTCCTCCTTCTGCTGAATCTCGACCCTGCTCGCCTTGATGCGGAACCAGTCGCTCTTGAGGCGCTCCTCGGCCTCGGCGAGGGACCGAGCGAGGGTCTCGCGCGCGCTCGGATCGCCGACGCTCGTGTGAGCATGCGCACGGAGGACGCCGTCGAGCCAGTGACCGAGTGCCAGGTCGTCCGGATCCGCCTCGACCGCGAGGCCGAACGCGAGGAGCTCGTCGATCTCTTCGGACTCGACGAAGAGCTCGTTCTTCTCGAGCCCTCGGAGCAGCTCGGCGGCACGTTTGCAGTTCATCACCGCGTTCCCTCCTTCTCGCGTGTCGCGCTCCGTTGCTGCATCAGGATCTGGAGCGCCATCGACGGCCGCGCGGCTTCGGCGAGCACGACCGGCGGCCCGCTCGGCGTCGCGCGCGCCTGCTCGAGGACGGCGAACACGTATATCTCGACGCGCTCGCGGGCCGGCGCGAGCCCGTCCCACACGAGCTGGACGCCGAGCGCACCGGCCGCACGCGCTCCTTCGACGATCTCGACGAGGTAGCGCGCGCTTTGCTCGGTAATCCGGACGACGACGACCGCGCCGGAGAGCGCCTCCACGCCGAGGCGTGCAAGGCGCTTTCGCGTGCGCACGTGCACCACGCGAAGCGCTCGCGGGCGGAGGGCATCGAGCTCGCTGCGCAGCGCCGCCGAAACGGCCGCCGCCGTGGCCTTCGCCAGGACCGGGTCGGCGATCGAAACGGAGACCACGGCCTCGAGCGGGCGGACGTTGAGGGCGATGACGTCGATGACGCCGAGAGCGGGATGCGTCGTCGGCGTCACGAGACCTTCTCCTCTCTGTCCGGAACACGCTTGTCGCGGAAGAAGCAGTTGTTGAGGCACGTGAGCGGGCACGCGTCGACCTGGGCGCGCGTCCGCGCGTAGGCCTTGCTGTTCCAGAGGGCGCGGACATTCACGAGTCGTGCGTCGCCATGCGACCACGGGAGTCGGTAACACGGCTTGATCCGACCGCGATGGTCCACGGCGAGGAAGGCCTCCCCGACCCGGCAGGCGACGCCGAGCGCCTCACGCGACGAGTCGCGGAAGTACCGCCGGATGAGCGCCAGGCGCTCCAGGGAAGCGTGCATCGTCTTTCCGAGCTCGCGCTTCAGCGTCTCGAGCTCGTCGAAGACGGCGTCGATCGCAGCGGACTGCTCGCGTGCGGGCCAGAGCCGGGACATGAGCACGAGGTCATCGCGCCGAACGATGTCGTCGCCCCGGAAGGAGCCGTGCTGGAGGTTCACCGGCTGGATGTTGATGCCGTCGACGCCGTAGTCGCGCGCGCGCCGAACGAGCGCCGGGATCTCCGTCAGGTTCCGACGCTGGATGACCGTCGAGACGTTCACGCTCAGCTTCGAGCCCGGTCGCGCGTCGCGCGCCTGCACGAGGCGCCGGATGGCGCGCCAGGCGTTATCGCCTGCCTTCGGGACGCCCACGATCGCTTCGTGGGTCTCGTCCGTGGCACCGTGGATCGAGACCGAGATCGACACGACGCGCTCTGCCAGCTCCGCCGCGATCTTGTCCGAGATCGGAAATCCGTTCGTCGTGATCGTGACGAGGTGCCCGAGCTCGTTCGCGTACCGGAGGTGTTCGAGCATGTTGGGATCGCGGAACGGCTCGCCGGCGCCCGTCAGCGCGACGCGCCGGATGCCCCAGTCCGCCGCGGACGCGATGAGCGCTCGGACCTGCTCCGGGAGCATCGTCTCCGGATCCCGTCGCGTCGCGCGGTTCCCGCACATGTTGCACTCGAGCCCGCAGAGGTCGTTCGTCGAGATGTCGAGCGCCGGTGGCGGCAAGACGTACGGTCGTCCGTTCGTCATCCGGAGCTCGAGGTCGAGGCCTTCGGACGCTTGCTCACGAAGACGGCGCAACGTGGGGACGAGGATCGTCTCGTGAGCGACCTCGGTCCTGTCGTCCGCGACATCCTCCGCGCGGAGCACGACGTCCAGACGGCCTCGCGGCAGCTCGCGAACCGCGCGCGACAGAAGGCCGAGGTTGCCGGGATCGACGTGCCACACGAGCGGCGTCGTGCCGTCGAGTGCAGCCGTCGCGCGGCGGTAGGCTGCGAGCGCCGCCCCGGGCTCGTCCGGGGTTCCTTCGGCGAACAGCATCGTCACGGTGGGGGTCGTCACACCGCCTCCACGGCCGCGAGCAGATCGTGCGTGCCTCCCCGGCACCGATTGCACACGGGCATGTCCGCACGTCCGCGGAGCATCGCCGCGCGGAAGGCGCGGTACCTGTCGCCTCGCCAGATCTCGAGGAACGGTCGTTCGAACACGTTGCCCATCACGAACGCCTCGCCCATGTCCGGACGGAGATAGCAGCACGGCGTGACCGAGCCGTCGACGTTCACGACCGCGTGATCCCAGGCCATCGTGCAGAACGCATGGCGAACGTTCGGCGTGGTGCCGTCTTCCTGATAGCGAGAGAGGAGCCGCGTCGCCGGGACGAGGTCTTTCGTCTCCGGATCGTCCGCGCCCACGGTCTTGACACGGAGGCGATCGACGCCCCATTCGCGAGCGAGGCGCCGCATCTCGGGTAGCTCGTGCTCGTTGTGGCGCATCACGATGAACTGCAGCTCGATGCGCGGCTTCGCGAGCCCGAGGCGCTTCTTCTCCGCGCACAGCCAAGCGACGGAGCGCGCGACGCGGTCGAAGTCGCCGTCCTTGCGGAAGCGCGAGTACGTCTCGGCGCTCGCCCCGTCGACGCTGAGGATCAAGACGTCGAGGCCCGAACGAAGCAAGGCGAGCCCGCGCTCCCCGTCGAGGAAGTGAACGTTGGACGACACCTTCACGACGCCCACGCCAGCCTTCTTCGCGTGCGCGATCATGTCGGGGACGGCCTTGTTCAAGAGAGGCTCGCCGTAGTTCCAGAGCGCGAGGTTCCGAAGCCGCGGCGCGAGCTCGCCGAGGACACGATCGAAACGAGCGAGCGTCATCTGAGGCAGCGGCTTCACCTTGCCGGTCCCCGTCGGACAGGTGGGGCAAGCCAGATTGCACAGGTTCGTCGGCTCGATCATGCCCGTCTCCGGGCCACCCGCAGGCTGCTCCGAGAGGTAGCGCATCAGCTCGGGAGGCGGCACGACGGTCGCGCCGCGCTCGGAGAAGAACCGCCGCAGCGCATGCGCTTCAGGCACCGCGCTCACCATGACGGGCGCGCTCGCGAGCGCTTCTTGCGTGAGAAAGAGGCGCACGAGTCGGACGTTTCGGAGAACGGCCTCCGGCATCGCCTCGAGCGCCGCGAGGAGCGAGCTTGCGCTCTGCTGCGAAGGTTGGGGCACGCCGTGAACCAGCTCGACACCTTCGACGAGCGGCAGCGCATGGGCGGCGAAGTCCGGCTCGACGAAGCGTCGGAGCTTCACCTCGACGCGCGGACGGTGACCGAGCGCAGCGCAATCCGCGAGCGCGTCCGGCAAAAGCCGAGCTCCTTCGCCAGTGGCGCGCAGGCGCACGAGCCTCCCTTGCTCGACGATCTTCCTGAAGGAGGCCCGTCGTGCGTTCCGCTCTGCGCGAAGGCGCGCACCGTGCTGCTGGGCCTGCCGGACGAGCGCAACGCCGTTCTCGGCCGGGAAGAGCGTGGATGGTTCCGTGGCGGCGACCGGCGTGAGCGGCCGGCGCTCGAACAGCGTCGTCCAGATCGCGAGCATCCGCTCGGCCGCACGCTCTTGCGAGAGGTCTCGGACGACACGCGCGCGGCCCTGCTCGCCGAAGCTTCGCGCGAGGGTGCGGTCGTCGAGCAACCGCTCGATGGCCCGCGCGGCATCGAGGGCATCGCCGGGGGTGACGAGGATGCCGGTCTCGCCGTCGACCACCGCCTCGGAGACACCCCCGGTCCGCGACGCGATGGTCGGAACACCGGTCGCGGCAGCCTCGAGCAGCGCGACGCCAAAACCTTCGACGTCGTCCTCCGCCTCACTCGCGAGAAGAGCGAACACGTCGGCGAGGCGGTAGAGCGCAGGCAAGTCGGCGTCGGAGACGAAGCCGGCCGCGACGACACGCGATGCGATGCCCAGCTTCTTCGCCAGCTCCGCGAGCTCGGCGCGCATCGCGTCGCTGGCGCCCGTGAAGACGAACTTCAGCCGCGGGCGCTTCTCGGCGAGGCGGGCGACGGCCTCGAGCACCGTCCGGTGTCCTTTTCGCGGCGCGAGGCGCGAGACGGTGAGGACCACCTCGTCGCCTGGCGCGAGGGACAGCCGGCGGGCGAGCTCCGCGTCTCGCGGCCCCGGTCGGAAGCGCAGCGGGTCGACGCCATTCTCCACGGTGTGGAGCACGCCGGGGTCGACACCGCGCGTACACGCGAGCTCGCGCGAGAAGCCGGACACGCAGACCACGGCGTCGGCCGTCGAGAGCCCGGTGGTCTGCGCCGCCCGATAGGACTCGGGAGAGCCTTCGTGAGACACCCACGGGACGAGCAGATCGTTGCCGTGGACGTGGGCCGTCACGATGCAGGGCAGCGCCGCCCGGAGCGCCGGGATCCATGGACCGAGGCCGGCGTGGCAGAGATGGATGACGTCCGGAGCGTCGCGCAGCGCCGCGTCGATCGTGGCGAGGAGATCGTTCGCGAGGTCGATCCGCCCGGGAGGTGGCAGCGGCCGATAGATCGGATCGACGACACCTTGGGCGAGGCCGCTCGCCGACTGCGCGCCGAGTCGGTTCTGCGTGTACACCCGCACCTCGATGCCGCTCGCGACGAGGCTCGTCGCGAGCGCACGGGCGACCGTTTCCATGCCACCCAGCTTCGGCGCGAAGTCGTGTGCGACGATCGCGACCTTCTTCACGCGAGCTCCGCCGGCGCGGTCGTCCGAGCGGACGATGACCGCCGGGCGGAGCACCGCGGCAGCGGCTCCACGATTCCGCGCGACGAGCGGCGCCTGCCGGTGCGCAAGGCTCATCGCCGCGAGCGCTCCATCCGATCCGAGCAAGCGCTCGATCCGATCGGCGAGCGCCCGTGCCTCGGGCTTCGAGATCACGGCAGCCCCGGCACGGACGAGCCGTAGCGCACGCCCGCGCTGGTCTTCCGCCTTGCGATGCGCGGGCACCAGGATCGCCGGCTTCTCGAGCGCGCGGATCTCCGCAATGGCGTTGTATCCAGCCTGTGAGATGACGAGCGTCGCCTGTCCGAGGAGCGCTCCGAGGTCGGCCACCGAGCGCTCGATCGTGAGCCCTGCATACGCCTCGACGTTCGCCGGCGTCTCACCGTAGGGGCCCGTGACGAGGACCGTCTCGAGCGCGGGAAAACGTGCGCGCGCCAGGAGGTGAGCATCCGCGACGGCCCGCACGTACCGGCGCGCATCGACGGGCTGCCCTCCCCCACCTGCCGTCGCGACGACGAGCGGAGCCGTTGCAGGTCGAGAAGCCTGACGAACGACCGGACGCACGATCGGACCGACCAGCGCCACGGGCAGCCCTGCGAGGGGCGAGAGGTCCATCTCCCCTGGTTCATGCGGAACGACGATGCGGTCGAACGCGAGAGGCCCGGTGCTCGCTGCGAAGGCGCGGAGCGCTTCCGGACGCAGCTCACGGAGCACGAGGACGGCGCGCGCACCGAGCGCCGCGGTGTGCCGGACGATGTCCATGGGCGCGTGCGTATCGAAAACGACCAGGTCCGGACCGAACGCGTCGAGCGCCGCGATCAGCGCAGCGCGCTCGAGCGGCTCGGGCAAGGCGGTGCGCACGCGTGTGGGATCGGCGTGGGGCTCGTTCAGGCGCGGCGGGAGCTTCACGAAGTCGAGCCCGGCGCGCGTGATGAGCGAGGTGTCGCGAGCGTTCGTGAGGAGGAGGAGCCGTACGTCCAGGACGAGGTCCCGGATCGACGATGCGATGTTGACGGCCCGGGCGACGTGGCCGAGGCCGACGCCGTTGATCGTGTGGAACGCGACCCTCATCGCGCGGGCGCCTCCGCGACGGAAGCTTCCTTGCCGGTCGCGAGATCGAGAAGCACGTCCGCCGCTCGGTCCGCGCCGCCAGCTTCGAGCGGCGGCCGCGGCGCGCGCGCCATCCACGCGAGCGCCTGGGCGATCGCGTCGTCGTCGAACTGCTCGAGGACGCACGCAAACCCTCGCTCTGCGAGCCGGTGCGCCCGGGCTGCCTGATCGTCGAACGGCCGGGGGCGTGCGAAGAGCGCCGCCGGGACCGCGGCCTTGGCGAGCTCGTGTGCCGTGTTGTAACCGGCCGGCGCGAAGGCGCCGTCGAACGCCGCCAGAAGCGGCTGCATGGGCGCGATCCGCGTCTCGATGATGCGTGGATCGCCCGTGTCCGTGGCAGCGCCGCGCTCGAGCGGGCCGCGCGTCCTGACGGCGATCACGTCGGGATCGATCCGAATGACGGCACGAGCGAGCCCGACGGCTCGTTCGACCGCATCGACGTCCCCGCCACCGCCGGATCCGACGAGCACGATCTTGCCGTCGAGAGGCAGGCCGAGACGGCGCCGCGCGTCCTCCCTGCCCATGGCGTCAGCCGCCTCAGCCAGCGTGATCGGTGGCACCCGAACCACGGGGACCGGCAGGCGCACGGGGTGTGGGCCCGCATCATCTGCCACGATGGCGAGATCGAGCTCCTTCAGGCCGGCGCTCGTCGCCACGTCGTCGGCGCGTTCGTCCGGAACGGCGCGACGGACCAGCGCGCGCCGTGCCCTTCCGACACCGAGCTCCGCGAGCTCTCCGTGCGGTCCCGACGGGAACGTGTCCGCCACGATCAGGTCCGGCGCAAATGCGTCGACTGCCCCGGAGAGCGCGCCTCGTACGAGCCGCCGGCGCTCGACGTCACCGAAGCCCGCGCGACGCGCGGCGACCGGTGCCGGGAGGCGGACGACGGCGAACACGTCACCGGCAAGGAGCGCGTCCGCCTCCGACGTCGTCGCGAGGAGAAGCTGCACGCCGAGCTGCCGGGCCGGCGCCCGCCGCGCGAGGGCGCGGGCGATCGCGACCGCACGCGCCACGTGGCCGGCAGAAAACCCGTCATTCGCGACGAGAAGCACGCGAAGCGGTCGGGGGACTCCCATCAGGAGACGTCGTAGTCGAGGGTCCTCGGCTCAGCGTGTCCCCCGTCTCCAGCCTGCTGATCGAGGTCGACGAGATGCGGGAGGAGCGCGGGATGCCGGTGGTGAGGATCGTCGTAGTGGTGATGATGGTGCACGCGCACGCCCTTCCCGCCCCCGGACTTCGCGCCCTTCATCTTCGTTGGACGAACGCGCTTCGCGGGCTGGTGATCCTCCCAGACGTACGAGTGGTAACGAGCGCCAATGGCGTGGAACGTGCTCCAGTGCGTCGACGGATCGTGGAGGAGCGGCCACAGCGCCGGGTTCAACCCGTGCGCCTGGAGGAAGGCTCGCCGATCCGGCGGGCTCAGGTTCCTCCGGCGAAGGTCCTCGAAGAACGCATCCGCTCCCGCCGGCCGGTACACGGCCTCGATGGCCGCGATCCCCTTCTCGGTGAGCCGGTAGCGATCGTGCAACGGCCACACCCGGTCCCAGCGGGCGACGTATCCCTGTGCCTCGAGCTGCATGAAGACCTCGCGCAGCGGATGGTCATCGGGGATCGGCCACTCGATGATGTCACCGTCGTACAGGTGGCGCAGGATCAGGTAAGCCGTCGCGGTGGCACGCGCGTCCGCAAACTGCATCGGCCGGATGCTACAGGCCTGCGATCGAGCGTCAACGGGAGCTGCGACGCCGATGAGCCGCTCAGCGACGCGCGTGCCCCTCCGCCGGAGGGCTCACCAGCGGTAGGCGCCGACGGACAGGCCAAGCGCGCCCGGGGCTTCGAGCGGGCGAAGGAAAAAGGAAGGCTCGACGGTCTTCTTCGCGGCGTCGCTCTTCGCGGGCGATCGCTGATCGACGCGCTCGTAACGTCCGAAGACGAGTCCGCTCACGAGCGTGACCAGCCCGGCGGCCTGGACGCCCGCGCTCGCATAGAGAAGGCCCTTCTCGAGGCCGGAGAGCTCGGCTCCGCTCTTGTTGACGAAGTAGTCGCGCGGATGATTCGACGCGAAGAGGACCGGCCCGACGACCGGGATGAGGAGCTGCAGTGCGCCGAGGTCGGCCCGGCAAAAGGAGCCGGAGCCGCTGTCGAGGCACGCGAGGCCGAGCGTCAGGAAGATGAGCGCGACCCGACCGGCGAGCCCGGCCGTGCTCGGCAGGGCAACGGCAGCCACCGGCGCGTACCCGGCGGCGAACATGAACGTCCCCGTCCAGACCAGCGTGCGGTTGTGTCGCCACTGCGGCCGCGGCGCGCGCTCGCCCGAAGGTGCCTCGGCGGTGATGGGCGCAACCGGAGTGAACGGCGTGGCAACCGTGGAAGGGGCCGACTCCGGGGTCGTGGGGATGACGATCGGCGGCTCCGAAGGTGAGCCAGCCGCGACGACGCGATCGATGTTCGACCACGGAATCGACTTCGACTCTCCTCCCTCGACGATGATCGTGACGTGATCGCCCGGGACGATCTCGACGATGCGCCCGCGGTACAAACCACCATCGAGGAGATGGACCGTGTCGCTCGCGGCGGCGGCCGCGGGCGGATCCGTCCGCTCCTGCGCGTTCGCAGACGACGCAGAGCATGATACGGCGATGGCGGCGAGAGCGACTAGAGCGACGACCCGGCCTGCGCGTCGAAGGTTCACATCCGATCCCATACGACATTCCGGCGCGCTCTGCCCGTGGCGCGCGCATTCGCACGGGAGGAGCGCCTCGTTGGCAGTCACCGGTCCCGGTCTTAACAGGCGTGCATGCGAGTACGAGACTCCGCCCGCTCCGTGCTCCGCATGCTGCTCCTCGTTCTCGCGCCCGGTGCGCTCGTTGGCGTCGGCGCGTGCGGAGCGCGGTCGAGCACCATCGCGGACGACGAAGTGGACTGCGCCGTCGAGAGGCAGCGCGTCTACGAGGAATGCAAGCAGAGGTGCGGCGTCGCTCAGTCTCCGATGCGCCGCACCGGCACGACGCGGGGCCGTAAGCCGAACGACCCGACGTCGACCGAGCCCACACCGACGCCGTGCATCGACGATTGCATCGCGGCGACCCAGCGACAGTGTGAGACCACCGCCACGTGCCGGTGCGCGGACTCCCTCCTCACGGCGGCGGGTGACTGAAGCGCTGCGTACGAACGCGCGGCGGTCAGAGCAGCGTCGAGAGGAGCTCGCACGTGGCCTGAGTCCAGGCGTCCAGCGAGCCTGCGTTCGGACTGAACGTCGCCGTCACCACGCGCCGATCGAGCGAGGGCATCGCAGCCGAGGCGCCGGCCTGGATGTGCACGACCTCGACGAGCCCGCGACGCGCGCCTGCCACCGTCAGCTCGACGACGTCACTCCAGGAGGCATCGACCACGGCCGCCGTTCCCTTGTCGCGCCATTCGCGGAGGATCAGCTCCGCGAGCGCGCGTTCGTCTGCGAGCGGTGTCCGCGCGCCTTCCTCGTGCAAGAACACGACGCGGATCTCGAGCGCCTCTTCGCCGAGCAGCTCCGTCAGCTTCTTCGTGAGGACGACCACCAGCGCGAGCACGAGCACGATGCGCTGCCACGGCAGGTTCCGATCCTTCACGCGAGCGCGGACCAGGTCTGGGGCCAGCGCGACGATCACGAGGCGGCGGCGGCGCACGAGAATCGCCTCGTCGCGCGTGTAGTAGAGGAGCTCGCCCTCGACGTAGCGCATGTCGAAGAGATCGATACCGGGAGCTCCACCCCCTCCGACGGCGCCCTTCGGCGGGTCCATGTAGATCAGCTCGGACGTGACGAGGTTCTCGAGGCTGCCGGACGTCGACACGCTCGCGAAGCCGCCCGCCGGATACACGCTCTCGTCCTCGAGCTTCGAGGCGACGTCGCCTTCGTTCCGCCTTCGGCGCGGCAGGCGACGCGGGATCGTCGCGCCGATCGCCTCCTGCGCACGCACGACATCGGCGACCGCCAGGCGCTGCGTGAGCCTCTCGAGCACGACGAGGTTCTCGAGCGCGAACAGATCGGCCTCCCCGATGAGCTCTCGCGACCTCTGTGCGCCTCGGGCGATCGCTGCGTAGGTCTCGGCGAGCCACTGCCGGACGAGCGCGTCGTCCCGCAGGACCGCGTAACCCCGCTGGAGCGCCTCCTCCGGCTTCCGCTCGGTGAGCTGGCGAACGATCCCCGGCGGCAGCTCCACGCCCCCATCCAGCTCGATGCGCCGGAGGACTCCCGCGACGAGGATCCCGACGGCGTGAGCATGTTTCTCTTTCGGCAGGCGAGCCACGGCGAAGCTTGCCGACGCGAAGCGGCCGTCGACGGCGAGCCGTCCGAGCACCGCGTCTTCGTAGCGCCGGACCGCCGTCGTCAGGGCAGCGTCTTCGCCCGGGATCGCCGTCCCGGTACGGAGCGTGGCACCGAGAAGGAGCGCGCCGAGATCGGCGATGACGCCGAGCGGTGGAAGGTCGAGACGCTCGTCCATCGTCGCCACGATCCATGGGCCGACGCGCGGCACGGCATCGGCGGCCGGCAATACTCGCGTGAGGCAGAGCCCCGCCGCGGCCGTCGCCGTCGATCGAGCGTGATCGAGAGCCGTGCTCATCCGTCATCCCGAAGCGCCGTGCCCTCCGGCAGAGAGGCCGAGGAGCTGCGGTACCTTCGTCTCCAGCAGATCGATTTCGTCCTTCGTCTCTCCGAGATAGGCGAGGAGCGAGAGGTCCTCGCGCTCGACCGTACCTCCGTGCAGGACCCACGCACGCGTGCGGAGCAGGCGATACATCTTGATGATCTTGCGGTCGCTGACGAAGACGTTGTCCTCGCGCACGAGCGTCTTCAGAACGCGACGAAGCTCCCGGAGCAGCTCGTCCTTGAAGAACAGGTGCCGATCGTTGACGAGCTCGCCGTTTGGTCCCGGTTCCTCGCGCGCCATCATCAACGTCAGATAGCGGTTCGCCTTGAGGAAGTCGTCGAGCGACGCGTGCCCCTCCGCCCACGGCTTCTGGTTCGTGTCGCGGTACGCCTGCATGCGTAGGCCCATGTCGAGCAGGTCCGTGAAGTGGTCGTCCTGCACCGAACGGCACGCCGCCTTGAGGCAGAAACGGTCCTTGAGCGCACCGAGCTCCGCGTGCTCCGGGATGTCGTTCGTCGCCGCGAGCAGGATCTTGAGGCGGACCGGCTGCGGCGCGCCGTCCTGATAGAACTTCTTCTCGTTGATGATCGTCAGGAGCGAATTGAGGATGGCGGAGTTGCTCTTGAAGATCTCGTCGAGGAAGACGAGCCGGGCAGTCGGAAGCTTGCCGCGCTCGCGACGAACGTAACGGCCTTCGCGGAGCAGATTGATGTCGATCGGCCCGAGCACCTCGCTCGGCTCCGTGAACCGCGTCAGCATGTACTCGAAGTAGTCGGTCTCGCCGAGCCCGAGCGCGTCCTTGAACTTGAGGACGAGGTCGCTCTTCGCCGTCCCTGGTGGCCCGACGAGCAACAGCGGCTCCTGGGCGACCGCCGAGATGGTCATCAAATCGATGAGCGCCTGTTTGCCGACGAAGTACCGTCCGAGCGCCAGACGGAAGCGATTGATGCGGTCGCGAACACCGTTCGCCTCCTTCTCGAGAGTGGAGAGCGGCAGCTCCTGGATGCGATCGAGCGGGTCCGGAGGCATGGCTCCGGAGCGGGCGCTGCTCGTTTCGATCTTCTCTCCCGAATCCATGGTCGGCGGATCTCCTTACCGCGAAAGGTCTCTGTGGATGCGTCGCCGCACGAGGTACTCGTCATCGTCGAGAAAGCGCCGTGCAGCGGGATCGACGGCGAGGTCGTCGCTCACGTACCCGAGCACGAGCGCCTCGATGAAGTCGACGACGGACAGGCACACGTGCGAGTTCGTGTTGAAGTTGTCGGTGACGACCTCGAACCTCTTCTGCAGCCGTTCGAGCCCCGCCAGCGCGTACTCGAGCGGCGCCCCGCCGAGCGCACGCGCAAGCGCACGGGTGAGCTGGAGGCGCTCGGAGATGGGAAGGTCGCCCTGGAGGACGGTCAACGCCTCGTCGAAGACCGGCCGCGCGCGCTCCATCTCTCCGAGGAATGCGAGCGCCGCCGCCGTGTGGAGGCGCGCGACGAGATGCGGCGCCCCCTTGCCTCTCGCAGCTGCCTGCAGCGCGCCCAGCAGGCGCTGGCCTTCGTCGCGGAGCCCGAAGCGCCGTAGCGTGCGCAACATGCCCGACGCAAGCGGAGCCATCTCCGCAGCGCCGTCCGGTCCGACGCCGCGCACGAGCGACTCGAGGACCGCAAAGACCTTGCGGGCCAGCGGCTCGTCACCGAGGTGTCCGGCGAGCATCAACACCTTCTCGAGCAACTGCACGCGTCGATGCACGACGACGTCCTCCACGTTGCCGAGGATCGTCTCGAGGTGCCCGAGGGCGCGCTCATGAGCGATGGCGGGGAAGAAGTCCATCACGCCGTCGTAGAGTCGTGCCCGCTCCTCCGGACCGCTCGCCTGCGCCTTCGCCACGATGCCGGCGGCGCCCTTCTCGATGACGGACGGCTCGGAAGCGCCGCGGAGATCGGCGAACTCGGGCCCTCGGGGATCCGCCTCGCCGCGCTGGAAGGCCGCTATCGGGTCGAGGCGCTCGTGCGGCTCGAGCACCTTCGAGGACTGGCGGACGCGATCGACCTTGTAGCGATCGAGCTTCGTGAGCCCGTTCAGCGACGCCGACACCTCGCCGGGCAGCGGCATCGCGACGGGCAGCCCTTCGAGTGCCTGAGCGATCCGCGCGACGTACGCCCGCGACAGCACATCGTGGATCGCGTCGCCCTTCGGAAGCGCCGCCAGCGCAGTGTCGCGGAGCTGCGCTGCGCGCTCCGTCCGCCCGAGGCGAGCGGCAGCGTACGCGACGATGAAGCGCACGTACGCGCCCGTCAGCTTCGGGTCGGCCTCCGTTGCGGATCGCTTGCGCCGTGTCGTGTCGAAAAGGTCGACGAGCGCGTCGAGCTTTCCGGCGATGAGCTCCACTTGTGCGGCGTCGCGGCTCGCGCCGGCACGACGCATGAACGAAGGGATGTCACGCGCGAGCGACAGTCCCGCATGGATTTTCGACAAGATCCGGTCCCGCGCCCGCGCAAGCCCGAGGCGATCTCCTCCGACGAGTCGCGAGACCGCCACACGCGCCAGCCAGGCGGTCCGCACGTCGAGATGGGCGTCGTGCCGATCGAGCCAGAGCGTAGCCTCGTGCGCGAGATCACGAAGGTCCGGGTCCGCGTCGGAGAGCAACATGACCGCGAGCGCGCGCACGTGGTCGCGCGACGGTTCGTCGAGCGCAAGGAGCGTCTTCGCAGTCGACACGTGCGAGACGGCCTTCTCTGCCGCGAGCCAGGCCTCCTTCGCCGCCCGTCCGCCGTCGCCGTCCGGCGGAGCAAGCTCCCAGACGATGTGTGCCCAGCAGAGCGCCGCGTCGTCCTTGCGCTGGAGCTGCGCGTTCAGCGAGGCCATGCGCGCCCACAGCTCCGACCGCATGGGATCGTCTGCGGGTGCATCGAGCGCGATGAATGCCTTCTCGGTCGCGGCGAGATCGAGGGCGACCTGGCTCGCGTCGATGGGTACAGCCTCGATCGTCGCGCGCTCCTGCGTCGAGCGCGCAGGTGTCGCGGCGACGGAACGCGGCGCAGGGTCCTTTGCGGCCCGACGGGTCCGGCGCCGAGGGGGCTCGTCGCGCCCACGTCCCGCCGTTCCCTCTGCGTCGCGCCCGCGCGACTCCTTTCCCTCCGCGTCGCGCCCGCGCTCCGTGGGAAGAGCCTCGACGCCCACGAAGCTCTCGAAGTCGAACGTGCACGACTTCACCCACGGCACGAGCACGGGGGCGTTCGTGTCGATCACGTATTCGACCCAATCGGAGAGCGGCAGGAACGCCGACTCGGGCGAGCGCTCGACAAGGAACCCGCCGCCACCGGTCGGACGGAGCCACACGACCTCATCAGCGTCGGGCGCCAGCAGCTCGCGCACGCGCTCGCGCCTGAGCGGCGGCTCCAGCGTCGCGTCGCACGGCATGAACAGGTTCACGATCGACGGGTGGGCCCGGTACGCCTCGCCGTCGAGGTCCACGACCAAGCGCGTCCCCGGACGCGAGCGCAAGACGACGATCGTCGTGTCACCGTCGCGGCATGGCGAGAAGAGCAGCCCTCGCGCGACCTCTTCGGGGAGCGACGCCAGCAGACGCTCGACCTTCGCGATGGCCTCCTCGCGGAGAACCCACAGCAGCGGCGCCTCCGTGGAGGCCGCCCGCGCGAGTCGCAGCGTCACGCTCAGCCGCGGGGGCGCATCGACGAGCTCGTGAGCGCGACCTGCCCCTTCTCCCCCGGGAACGTGCAGGTCGACGAGCGTGTAGATGTCCTCGAATGCGCCGTCCGCCAGCACCGAGAACGACGCGGCGTCCCGTCCGTTCGAAATGAGCAGCACGTGTCCTGCGGCCGGCTTCGAAAAATGCGCGAGCGGATGTTCGTAGCCGACCTCGACCCAGACCCGGTCCTGCCCCCTCGGAGCGGGCACGTACGCCCGGATCCCGTTCGTCGCGTCCATGGCGTGCAGCAGCGAGTAGTAAGGCGGCGATGCCGCCCGCAGGAGGTGACCGGCATGTGTCGTCCGCCATTCGAGCCGATCACACCCGAGGCGCAGCAGCTCGCCGGCGAGGTCGACGAGCGCCGCTCCTTCCGGCACGAGGAAGAGCACCTGCCCGATGTCCTGCTCCACATCACGCGTGCGCACGAGCCCCAGCGCTTCGGCCCAGCAGCGCACCGCGCGCGCCGCATCGGAGCGTGCGGTCGCCGGGAGTCGTGCGACGCCTGCGGCCACGAGCTTCTTCATCGTGTCCGCCGGCACGGCAGCCTCCGTCGCGATGACGATCCCGCGGTCGGCGTCCCGCCACGTGCGCGCTGCGCCGGCGAGCACGCTCTCCGGCACGAGCCCGGCAGTGATGCTGAAGCGGAGAGCCTCCTCGCTCTCGAATCGAAGCACGCTCACAGGCTGCTCAACCGCCCTGGCGTGACGCCTCACGTTCAGCCTGCTCTTCGGCCTGCTGTACGTTGGGCGCCTGGCCGCCGCCTTCGCGCTCGACGACGATCGTGTCGCCCGGCTTCGCGATGCCCCCTTCGAAGAGCTTCTCCACGATCTCGCGGTGCGCCTCTTCGTGCTCGTGCGGCAGCGCATCGGCATCGCTCGTGTACGAGATCGTGATGGTCCGCTTGCCCGTCGTCGGGTCGACGGAGAGCTTGAGCGTTGCCGTGCTAGCCATTCGCGTTCTCCTGAGCGTCCTTCGTCGCGAGCCGCTTGCTCACCTCGTTCACCTGCGCCGGAAGCAGATCGGCGAAGGCCTCCCTGTCGAGCACCTTCTTCTCGATCAGCAGATCGCGGAGCGCCGCGACGAGCGCCTTCTGCTCCTTCAAGATGGTCTGGGCGCGCTGCCGCTGCGCTTCCAGCAGCGCGAGGACGGCCCTGTCGATCGCCTCGAGTGAAGCATCGGACGATCTCCGTTCGTTGACGTCATGCGCGGCGGGCGCATAGCGGCGCACGCCAACGCCCTCGCCGCCCATACCGAGCTCCTCGACGAGCGCGCGTGCGAGCACCGTCGCGCGCTCGAGATCGTGCCCCGAGCCGATCGACAGGTCATCGAGCAGGAGCGCCTCGGCCTCTCGCCCGCCCATGAGGACACAGATGCTGTCGAGCATCTGCCCCCGCGTCGTCACGTAACGATGCGCAGGGTCGGCGTACTGGACGAAGCCGAGCGCCCCGGCGAGGTCACCCCGGATCGAGATGCGATCGATCGGGGGCGCGTGTTCACAGAAGAGCGCGCAGACCGCATGGCCGGCCTCGTGCGTCGCGACCACGCGCTCCTCGGCCTTCGTCAGCTCCGGTCGCTCGAGATACGCCGAGAGCGCCAGCTCCACGTCGGGCACCTTGGTCGCGTCGGAGCGGCCGTCCCGCAGACGGGCGCGCGCGATCTGCCGGCAGAGCGCCTGGATGTGATCGCCTGAGTACCGCGAGTCGGTGCCCTCGACGAGATCGCCGGTCCGCTTCACGGCGTATTCGATCGCGCGCTCGCTCATCTGGAGCCCGAGCTTCCGATCGTGGATGCCTAGGATGGCGCGTCGATCGTCCGCGTCCGGGTACGGGATGTGGAGGTGGAACTCGAAACGCCCCGGGCGGAGCAGCGCACGATCGAGGGACTCGACGAAGTTCGTCGTCCCGACGACGAAGACGAGCTCCTCCTTGCGGAAGCCGTCCATCTCGGTGAGGAGCTGGTTGACCATCGAGTGCTCGACGCCGGAGCCAGTGAACGTCCCGCGTGCGGCCGCGAATGCGTCGATCTCGTCGAAGACGATGATGCTCGGCGCGCTCTGGCGTGCCTTGAGGAACACCTGCCGCAGGTTCTCTTCGCTCTCACCGACCCATTTGCTCTTCAGCTCCGGGCCGCTCACGACGATCACCGCCGCGCCGAGCGCCGTCGCCATCGCCTTCGCGAACAGCGTCTTGCCGGTGCCGGGCGGCCCCCAGAGGATCATCCCGCGCGGGACCAGGCCCTCGATGCGCTTGATCGCGTCGGGGTCCGAGAGCGTCGCCTTGCGCGCGAGGATGTCGAGGATCTCGCTCCGCAGGCGCGTCTTCACTTTGGTGTAGCCGCCGATGTCGTCTTCGAGATCGACGTCCGGCATCTCGAAGGAGCTCTGCAGCGTCGCTTTGCGGAGCTGGGCGTACGCCGGACGCGCGTCCTCCGGGTAGTCGATGCCGCTCAGCGCGGACAGCAGGCGCCGGAGACGGATCGCGTTCACCCCGGAGACATACTTGTAGAGCTCGTACGGGTCGAACCCGCGACCGAGCTTGCGGGCTTCCTTCTGCGTGACGAGATGACGGAGCCGCTCGCGCCCGACGCCGAGGATGCTCTCGTGGTGCGCGAAGAGGTTGTGAATCACCTTCGGCACTGCGAACGACGGGTCCTTGAACCCGAGCCAGAGGACCTGCGGGTTCTCGTACAGGAGCGGGATCACCTCGCGCGCCTCGGCGGTGAGCCCGCCCGACGAAGACGTCAGCAGATCGAGATGCGGCAGCACGACGACGCGTTCGCCGACAGGGCCTCGGACCGCGTCGCGCAGCTGCGAGATCATCGTGCCGATCACGCCCTGCGGCATCGCCTCGGGCGCCGCGTTGGGGGCAGGCCGACCGTCGAGATAGGCGCAGAGCATGTCGCGCCTCTTCAGACGATTGCGGATCGCCGCGTAGAAGTACGGAACGAGCTCCTTGTCGCACTCCACCATCGCGGGGAGACGCGCGAGGAGTGCCTGCTCGACGCGCGCCAGCTCCTGCGGGTACGCCGCCTCCAGGGCCGCCCCGGCGTTGATGTCGAGCGGCAGCTCCGCTTCCGGAACGAAGCGGGGATCCGAGACCGGCGCTGCGGTCACAGCCGCACCTTGATCGTCAGCTCCCCGGTCTCGGAGTCCTCGTGCAGCTCCTCGATCTCACCGAGCGTGCGCGCCTTCTCCTTGAGCGCCTCGGCCGTGACGCGTGTGGTGACCGAGTCGAGCTCCTTTCGTAGGTCGCCGAGCTTCTTCTCGAGCTTCTCCGCGACCTCGCCCCTCGCCTTCTCCTCGGCAGCGGCAGCATCGCGGGCGACGTCGAGGTCGACCCGCTCCTGCACCGCCCGGGTCCCGGCCTCGAGCGCCTCCTCGATGACGCGCTCGGTCCGCTGCTTCTCGATCGCGATCGCCGCGCTCGCCTCGGCCTTCACCGTGACGGCTCCGGTCTTCACGTCGAGCTCGATGACCACGCCGTCCTCTTCGACGCGACGCGCGACGCCGTCGGCAAGGGAGAAGCCGCGTCGCGCGAGCTCGGAGCCGAGGATCTCCCCCGTGCGCTCCGGCGGCAGGATGGGGAGCAGCTCGAGGCTCGTGCACACGCCGTCCTCCACGTGGACGACGCGGTGGACGGATCCCTTCACTGTGACGCGGTACGCTCGGCTCACTTCGACTTTCCTGCCTGGAGTGCTCGGCCCTTCGAGCGGGCGACATCATTTCCGACCCGGCGCCCGCCCGCAAGCGCAGGTCACGGTCGCGTCGTGAGCAGAAGAAATCACGGTCGGCCCCTTGCGTGATGCGGGGTGAGCGCCCAGGTTGAGCGCCGCCGTCCCGAACGTCTCGTTCGGGACCGACGCCAAGACGCCCCGATGAAGGGGGCCGCCGAGGCCGGGCGATCAGCCTCGGCTGAGCATGGGGTGCAACTCCCCACTTGGCACCGCGGGTTCGATTCCCACGAGGCACGTCGGGACAACGCCGGCGCGCTGCTCGGAAGCATGTGTGGCAGCTCTCCTATGAAGAGAGCCATGCGCGATTGCCGTCTCCGAGCGGCGTCCGCACGTGCGTCTCCGTCCTTGCGCGCTTGCTGGTGCCGGTCGGCGCGACCGCATTCGTGCCATCCAGGATGTCGTGGGTTCGATTCCCACCGGGGCCGCCTCACGTGTCGCCGAGACGTGTCACGCATGTCTCGCATGTCACGAAACACCAGGCCCCGTAGCTCAGTTGGCAGAGCACCAGGCCGTCAACCTGTTCCACAACCCAAGAGCTCGCCGGAGGAAGCGTCCTTTCTCGCGAAGGGCGAACGTTCGCGTACCCCGCGAGCGCGCGCTCGAGCGAGAGGCCGTCGCGTCCCGCGTGCCAGGCGCCACGTTTGCAGCTCCGCGGTCGTCCCTCGAAGACCACCGCGCGAGCCCCGGCGTTCGCCCCTGGATCGTGCGACGTGATTGCTCGTCTGCCGTGACCGCTTCGAGGTCGTCACGGCACGGATCGCTCCTCCGGCGAGATCTTCTCTCTCCGACGCTTCACCCATCCCTTCTTGCGCGGCGCCTCCGAGCGCGCCGTCGCCCGCGTGCCGGCGGTACCGGCGAATGGAGGCTCGAGTCTCGTGCTCCTCTTGGTTCATGTCGATCTGCACGAGCGCGCGGTCGTCGTTCGCGACGGCTTGCCCGTCCGTGCGCTTGGCCCCGGCCGTCACTGGGTCTGGGGCTTCTCTCTTTCCGTCCGTCGCTGGTCGACGTCGCCGCTCGTCTTCGAAATGCCGGCCGAGCTCCGCGCCGCGCTCCCGGACGACTGGTACGACGAGATCACCCTCGGCTCGTCCGAGCGCGCCGTGCTCTGGCACGACGGCCGGCCGAAGATGTTCCTCCTGCCGGGAACGCACCGCTACTGGCTCGTGGACGACACGGTCCGCGTGCAGGTGTTCTCCGTCCACGAGGAGATGCCCGAGCTCACGGCCGAGCTCGCGTCGGTCATCCCGGCGCACGCCTACGTCGATACGACGGTGCTCGAGCACGAGCGCGGTCTCCTCTACGTGCAGGGCCGGCTCGCGCGCACGCTCGCCCCCGGCCGGTACACGTTCTGGTCGACGCGCGAGTCGCCGGTCGTCGTCGACAAGCAGGACCTCCGCGCCAGCCAGCTCACGATCGCGGGTCAGGAGCTCATGACGCGCGACAAGGTCACGCTCCGGCTGTCCCTGACGATCGAATACGCGATCGTGGACCCGGCGCTCGCCGTCGGCGCGGTGACGAGCATCCGCGACGCGCTCTACCTGGTCGTGCAGCTCGCTGCCCGCCAGTTCCTCGCGAGCGTGACGCTCGACGACCTGCTTTCGGGTCGCGACGCGATGACGCGGTTCCTCGAAGAGGACGCCATCGACAAGGCACGGCGCTTCGGCGTCCGCGTCGACCGTGTCGGCGTGAAGGACGTCGTCCTGCCGGGCGAGATGAAGACGCTGCTCAACAAGGTCATCGAGGCCGAGAAGGAAGCGGCCGCCAACGTCATCCTCCGACGCGAGGAGACCGCGGCGACGCGATCGCTCGCGAACACCGCGAAGGTCATGGCCGAGCAGCCGATCCTGCTGCGACTCAAGGAGCTCGAGTCGCTGAAGGAGATCGCATCCAAGGTGAAGGAGCTCCACGTCGTCACCGGCGCCGAGAACCTCGGTTCGCTCCTCCCTCGCGGACTGCTCCGCGAGCCGGGCGCGAAGGTCGACGACACGTGAAACGAAGCCCAGCTCCGGCTGAGCGGTCCGACTCGTGCGGATTCGTTCAGCCGGAGATTTGGCCTCTCGCGACGACATGGATAGGTTCGGGGAAAAGTGCTCCGGAAGCTCCTCGTCGCCGTCCTCGCATGCATCACCCTCTTCCTCTCGCAGCGCGCGCTCACCGACTCACGAGCGACGCGCACCGTCCCCCAAACCCTGAGCGATTGCGCCGACCCGAGCGCCGCGAAGACGACGCGCACCGCCGTCCTCTTCTGACCGGCGCTGTCGCACGCCGCGCGGCCACCTAGCGGTCGAGCTCGAGGCGAGGCGAGACCACGTCGCGCGCTACGCTCGCGCTCGAAGCCACCCCGCGCGAATACGCGGCGCGGTCGCGCGTCCAACGATCATGGACGAGCGACTCGGGAAATACCGTCTCGTCGCCGAGCTCGCGCGCGGCGGCATGGCCATCGCGTGGCTCGCGGAGATGCGCGGCCCCGGCGGCTTCGTGAAGCACTTCGTGGTGAAGGAGCTCTTGCCGAACCTCGCTCGCGACGACGAGCACCGGGCGATGTTCCTCGACGAAGCGCGGCTCGCGGCCCGGCTCGCACATCCGAACATCGTCGAGACGATCGACCTCGACCATGACGGCGAGCGTTGGTTCATCGTGCTCGAGCTCCTGCACGGCTGCTCGCTCGACCGCGCTCGGAAGCTCGTCTCCCCTCGCCGGATGCCCGTGGGCGTCGCCGTGAAGATCGTGCGCGATCTCCTCGACGGCCTGCATCACGCTCACGAGCTCCGCGATGAGACGGGCAAGCCGCTCCGGATCGTCCACCGCGATCTCAGCGCGCGGAACGTCTTCTTGACCACCAGCGGCGAGGTGAAGCTGCTCGACTTCGGCCTCGCCAAGAGCGCCGACCGCGGCCGTCGTACCGAGCCGGGCATGGTCAAGGGCTCGGTCAACTATCTCTCGCCGGAGCACGTCGGTGACGCGCCGCTCGATCGCCGCTCGGACGTCTTCGCGGCCGGCATTCTCCTTCGGGAGCTTCTGCTGGGCGAGCGCGTCTGGGACGGCCTCGACGAGGCCAGCGTTCTCCGCGGGCTGCTCGCCCGCGCGATCCCACCGTTCCCGCGCGAGCGCGCCCGCGACGTCCCCGACGAGCTCATCCGCATCTGCGAAAGGGCGATGGCTCCGTACCGCGTCCAGCGCTTCGCGACGGCAGCCGAGATGCGCGACGCGCTCGACGCATGGCGACGCAACGCGGGCGACGCGACGAGCGCGTCGGAGCTGGCGAAGCTGTTCGACGGAGAGCTCGCGGTGGAGCGTGACCGCGCCCGCCTCCTCCTCCGCGCGAACCCGTCCGCGCCGGACGCGCTGGCCGACGACGAGCGCGTCACATTGCCTGCGCCCGCCGCGCTGCCGGTCACGAAGCGCCTCGCGAGCCCGGTCGGAAAGCGCACGCCACGGCGAGCTCTCGCGCTCGGGGCGGCGCTCGTCGTCTCCTCGCTCATGTTCGCGAGCGCGCTCGTTCCTCACCTGGTGGACACCGGCGAGGCGGACGACGAGCCCGCCAACGCCGTCGCGTCATGTGCGGTCGACTGACCTCGCTACGCCGCCGTGACCTCAGGACGTGGCGTCTGCCGTCGCCGACCCGAGGTCCTCGAGCGACGCCAGCATCGACAGGACGCTCGCGGCTCGCGTGAAGCCATCGCGACCGAAGATCTCCCAGCTCGCGAGCGTCGCCTGCGCAACGTCGTAGCCTTCGTCGATGAAGCGCACGAGCGCGAGCTCGTCGCGCTTTCGCCCGAGCCGACCGAGCGCGTGGAAGAGCGCACCGGCGCGCTGGCGTGACTCGGTCCTCGCGCGGAGCGACCCGGTGGCCACGACCCGGGGCGCGGCGCGGACAGCGACGTCGCGTGGTCGCACGCCGGGGGGAAGGACGCGCGTCGCCGCGTCGATCACGAACGTGGCGAGGTCCCAGCGATTCGCCGTGTCCACCGCGTCGAGGAAGCCGTCGAGCGCAGCGCGTTCGAGCTGGTTGATCCGCAACGCGTCGTCGGCAGCGACGACGTCGCTCGTGTCCCACGCCGCCATCGCGGTCCAGCGGCGCCCGAGATCGCCGGCGAGGCACTCGACGACGATGCGAGAAGCGTCGGTGGCCAGCAGCGCGTGCATCGGCGGAACGCTGGCGCTCGCATCGGCGTGACGCGCGAGGATGCGAGCGTAGCCGAGCCACGTGAGCGGTGTGCGCAGCCCGGGCGACGACGCCATCGTCCGCACGAGACGCTCGCCTTCGACGAGCCGCAGCGCCAGATACGCGCAGAGCTCGTCGCCGAGCGTCTGCGGGGCCGCTTCGAAGGGCACGGCGCCGCTCCGCGCGCCGAGCGGCGTGTTCGTGAGCCATCGGATCAGCTCGAAGGTGTACGGCCCGAACGCGATTGCAGGGACGGGTCGGACGTCGAACACGCGCGCACGGCGCGTCGAGCCGGTGTCGGGACGCACGCGCGGACGTGCTCCGCCGAGACGAGCGAGCATCTTGACGACGCCTTTCGCCAGGGTGTCCGTCAACACGCGCATGGCTGTCGGGCCGACGGCAACCACGTCGAACGAGCGCGCGAGCACCGGCGAGATCGACGCGTACGAGTCCGGCGTCACGAGCGCACGCGCGACCGCGAGCAGCTCGGCCTCCCTCACGTCGACGCGCGCCGGCTGAGCGCTCATCGGAAGGTCCTCTTTTCGGACAGCGCAGCGGCGAGCGCGGGCCACCCGTTCACGACGAGCTCTCCCTTGCGCAGGCGGATCTCGACGGTGTTCTTCGAACGGAAACGTGGATCGTCGGGGCGATAGCGCTCCGACAGGAAGTGCATCACCTGGTTCGTCGAGCCGATCCAGCGCCGCTCGCGTTCGGGCAGGTCGCGCTCGTAACGACCGTCCACGAGGAGGTCACATGCGTCGAGCAGCGCACCGACGCCAGCCTCGCCGCGCGCACGTTTCTCGGCGAGCTCCGCGAGCGTGAAGCCCGAATAGATCATGACGTCGAGCCCGCGCGCCCGTACCGCGTGCGCGAAGGCGGCGCAGCCTTCGGCCTGCGCGAACGGCTCGCCACCGAGAAGGCTGATGCCGTCGATGCCGTCCGTCGCGAGCGCCTGCTCGACGAGCTCGTCCACCGCCGTCGTCTCGCCTCCCTCGAAGCGGAGCATCTGCGCGTTGCAGCATCCCGGGCACCGCATCGGGCAACCCTGTACCCAAACCGCATACCGCCGCCCAGGCCCTTCGGCCTCGGTGTCGGGAACGATCTGCGCGACCTGGAGCACGAGAGCCATCGCGACCCGCAGCCTACCAGAGGCTCCCTGCGCGTCCGCGCGAACACAGGGCTCCGAGCTTCGGGTAGGCTCGGCGGCCGTGCCCACGATCGAGCTCGTCACCCTCGGATTGGTCAAGGAGCTCACGAGCGGCGACGCCATCGTCGCGCTCGCGGCCGAACCCGGCCTTGCGAGCTTCGATCAAGAAGAAGACGCGCTTCTCGAGGCGCGGATGTTCCTCACGGAATACCTCGCGAAGGCCGACCCCGACGTCGTCGCCCGGCACGCCCTTCCGGAGGCCACACGCTTTCACTGCGCCCACATCACCATCCCGCGCGACGACCTTCCCCGTCGCTGGAACGTGGATGTTCCGATCCCGATCCACTGTCTCGTCATCCCGACCATCCCGAATGCGAAGGGGGTGCGCGACGCGTGGGTGGTCGTGCTGCCGCTCGCCCACACGTTCTTCGCGAGCGCGGACGAGGTCCTCGACGAGGCGATCGAATCCGAGGTGAAGCGCATCGTCGCCGCACGCGAGCTCACGCCGCTCGAGTACCTCGACCTGCTGCCGGCGCGAGACGAACGCCTGGTCCGACTGGAGGTCTCCGTCGACCGTACCGAACACCAGCGCGCGCAGGTCACCGCAGGCGCCAGCTTGCGAAAGCGCATCGCCGACCATGAGGCAAAGAAGCACGCGATTGCGATCCTCGAGTCGATCGGAGATCCGCTTCATGCGGGCCTGGGGCGTCGCGTCGTGCCCCGGGCGTTCCCCCTCCGCGATCAGGAGCTCGCTCTTCTCCGCTCGATGCTCGGAGGTCCAGAGCGCGCCGACGTGCTCCTCGTCGGTAAGGAGCGGGTCGGCAAGAGCGGCCTCTTCCGCGCTTGGCTCGAGCGCGAGCACGAGGTCAACCGCCCGCGGTTCGTGTTCGCCACTTCGGGTGCCCGTCTGGTCGCCGGGATGAGCGGCTTCGGCCAGTGGCAGGAACGTGTGCGGCGCGTGATGGAGGCGGCGCACCTGCTCGACGCCATCCTCTACTTCGACGACCTCGCCGACCTCTTCGCCGATCGACCCGGTGGGCACGTCGACATCCCGAGCGCGATGCGTCCATGGCTCGAGGACGGTCGTGTGCGCGTCGTCGGCGAGATCCGCGAGGACATGCTCGAGCGCGTGGAGGCGCAGAACGGAGGCTTCTTCTCGTGCTTCGGCCGCGTCCGGCTCGAGCCGTTCGATGCCGCCCGCGCGGCCGTCGTCCTCGCGGAGCTCGCGACCGAACAAGCGACGCGCGAGCCCGAGCGCCCCATCCTCGGCCCGGAGGCGAACGCGACGCTCATCGAGCTCGCCGAGCGCTATCTGCCCTACGAGTCGTTCCCTGGAAAAGCGGTTCGCCTCGCAAACGAGCTCCGGGCGGCGCAGGAGATCGCGCTCGGCTCGACGGCGGCAGGCGCGACCATCGGACGCGACGCCGTGTACGAAGCGTTCAGCATCCGCACCGGCGTCCCGGCATTCCTGCTGCGCGACGATCGGGCGCTCGCCGTCTCCGACGTCTTCGCCAAGCTGCGGGCACGTCTCGTCGGCCAGGACGAAGCCGTCCGCCGCGTCGCGGAGCTCGTCTGCGTGGTGAAGGCGGGGCTCCAGCCGTCCGGGAAGCCGCTCGCGACGCTCCTCTTCGTGGGGCCGACGGGCGTCGGCAAGACGGAGCTCGCGCGTGCGCTGGCGGCGCTCCTCTTCGGAGACGAGGACCGCCTCGTCCGCTTCGACATGAGCGAGTACGCGAGCGCGCATGCGACCGAGCGGCTGTTCCGCGGGATCGACGGCGGCGAAGGTCTCCTCACGCGCAAGGTGCGCGAACAGCCGTTCTCCGTCGTGCTCCTCGACGAGATCGAGAAGGCGCATCCCGCGGCGTTCGACCTGCTGCTCCAGGTCTGCGGTGAAGGCCGCCTCACCGACGGGCGAGGCAAGACGGCCTGGTTCCACAACGCCATCATCATCCTCACCTCCAACCTCGGAGCATCGCACCGCACCGGACATGCGGGCTTCGGCGCCGGCGCCGATGACGAGACGCAGGAGATCCATCAGGCCAGGTATGCCAAGGTCGTTCGCGAGACGTTTCGGCCCGAGCTCGTGAATCGCATCGATCGCATCGTCGCGTTCCGGTCGCTCGACGCCGCCGACATCCGCGAGGTCACGCGTATCACGACGGCGCGCGCCGCACGCCGGCGCGGGATCCTCGAGCGAGGCATCGACCTCTCGGTCTCCGATGCTGCACTCGAGCGTCTGGCCGAAGGCGGCAAGAGCGACGCCTACGGCGCGCGTGCGCTCCGTAGACACGTCGAGCGCGAGCTCGTCACGCCCGTCGGTCGGCTCATCTCGGCCTGGGGTCAGATCGACGGCGAGCGCATCGTCGTCGAGACGGAAGAAGCGCCGGTCCAACCTGCTGAAGAGCCGGGCGAAACGCACGGAGGACTGCGCTTCGGCGTCGTCCGTGTGCCGGGGAGAAGGAGCAACGTCGCCGCGCGCGCGCTCGACGAGATCACACGCATCCGTCGCACGATGCACCGCCAGCTCCGCCTCGAACGCATCGTCCAGCTCGAAGATCACGTCGCCTACCTCGTCGCGCAGCTCGGGTACGGCAGCACGAAGAAGAAGAGGTCGAAGACCGACCAGCGCGACGGCCAGGAGCTCGGTCAGATGACCGCGGAGCATGCGCGGCTCTCCGGGCTCTGCGAGCAGCTCCACACGAGCTTTGCGGACATCTGCGCGCTCGAAGAGCTCGCGCTCGTGGGCTTCATGGCAGGCGATCCGATCGACGCCCTGCGGAAGGACGCTGCGCAGTCCCGCACCTCGTTCCGGGCGGCCCTCGTCCACGCGCTCGTCGCGCAGGAGCCGCGCCGCAATGCCGGCACGGTCATGGTGAAGGAGCTCGACTCCCGCCGCGCGTTCGATCACTGGCTGCTCCCGCTGCTCGAGGACCTGGAGCGCCGCAAGTGGCGCGCCGAGGTGCACCTGCAGACGACCGGTGAGCGCGACGTGGCGCCGGAGTGGCCCGCGGGGAGGCGCTGGGGTCCACCGCGCACGCCCGCGGACGTGCTCGAGAGGCTCGCCGACCCGGAGCGGACGATCCGGAACGTCATCTTACGCGTCGAAGGAGACCACGCCGGGATCTGGCTCGCCCTCGAGGCCGGGCTCCATCGCTTCTCGGGGAAAGGCGCGGAGCCGGCCCACCTCCATGTCACGCTCGTCGCTCAGCGCCCGAACCTCACGGAGAGCGAGTGGACGCCGCCCGGGCTCGATCCGCCGACGCCGATGGTCGCCGACACGCTCGCAAAGGGCCCCGCGCTCCGCGAGCACGTCCTCGGCAGCGAGCGCGTGGAGATCGCCGGGCGCACGTCGATCGAGCTGGCCCTCGCGGACTACTGGCCTCGTTTCGAGGAGGTCGCGCTCGAGCACCTCCTCCTCTTCGAACGGGAAGCGTCGCTCGACCGTGATGCCCAGCTCCGGCCGATGCTCGACGATTCGTTCGCCGAGGTGCGGGACTTGATCCGCCGCGGACTGAAAATCGCCGCAATCAAGCTGTATCGCGACATCACGAAGGCGAGCCTGGTCGAGGCGAAGAACGCGGTCGAGGCGATGGAGTCATCACTCGGATGAGCACTTGAATGAGCGCGTCGTTCGCGATCCCGGTCTATCAGCGGAAGTTGCCCCAGGGCACGATCGAGCTCACCACGTTGGGGCTCGGGCCCGCGACGCAGTCACGCTCGGCGCAAGGCATCACGAAGGCCGAGGAGCAGCTTCGCGACGGTCTGAGAAAGGTGATCCAGGCGGCGCGCCCCGGGGAGCTCGCACGGTTCGATCTCAAGCGAGGTACGCGCCTCGAAAGGGTCCGCATCGAAGTCGCGCCCAAGGACGAGCGGCGCCGGAAGGTCAGCGGGCTCTGCCCGATCATCGTGGAGCCACGCCCGCTCGGCGGCGATCGCACGCTCTTGGTTTGTTATCACCCGACGCGGCAATCGCAGTGGTTCCCAGCTCCACGTCACGAGGCGCTCGCCGACGCCGCCGCTGCATACTTCGCGCAGGCCTGGGCGAACCTCGACGACGAAGAGATCCGCGCGCTCTGGAGCAACGGAAAAGACTCGCTGAAGGTCATCTCGCTGTCCGCGCGGACGAAGACGCTCCTCGAGGAGCTTCCGGCGAACAAGAAGGGCCTCTGGGACGATCTCGAGATCGATCCCGCACAGGCGGAGAAGAAGAAGCGCGAAGGACTGAAGGTCCTTCCGCGGCTCGGCACGGATCTCACGGTCGCCGCTTCGGCCGGCAGCGAAGGGCTCGGTCTACCCCGCTCGCCGTACCGCGAGCAGCTCGACGTCTTGCTCGGCGCTCGCCGCAAGCAGCCCGTCATCGTCGTCGGTCCCCCTGGCTGCGGCAAGTCGACGATCATCGGCCGACTCGTCGCCGACCTGCTCGTCTCGGACGGCTATGCCGCGCACAAGAATCTCGACGAGGTCACCCACGTCTGGCGCGTCCTCGGCAAACAGCTCATCGCAGGGATGTCCCGTGTCGGCCAATGGGAGCAGCGCTGCATCGAGCTCCTGGACGACGTCCGCGGGCGGCGCGTCGTCCTCTTCGTACCGGACCTGCACCTGTTCGGCCGCATCGGACGAGCGCGAGACAGCGACCGCGCGCTCTCCGACTTCTTCCGCGGCCCCGTCGCGCGCGGCGAGGTCGTGATGCTCGGCGAGTGCACGCCAGACCAGCTCCGGCGTCTCGAGGAGGACGATCCGGCGTTCGCGTCGTCGTTCGTCCGGGTTCACGTCGCCCCGGCAAGCCGCTCGGAGACGTTCCGCATGATGCTGGCGCGGGCTCGCGACATCGAGGTGGAGAGCGCGGAGACCGCGACCGTGGAGATCGAGCCGCACGCTTTCGAGACGATCCTCCAGCTCGGCGAGGGGCTCTACCCGTCCCATGCGCTCCCCGGAAAGGCCGTCGATCTGCTCGCACGGCTCTGCGCGTCTCAGCTAGGTGACACGAACAGCGCCCGGACCATCGGCCCTGCTCGGGTCATCGAGCACCTCTCCCGTGACACGGGGCTGCCCTGGGTCCTTCTCTCGCCAGAGAAGCCGCTCACGGTGAGCGAGGTCGAAGAAGACCTCGCGCAGCGCGTGATGGGGCAGACGCAGGCCGTTCGTGAAGCTGCCGATCTCGTCGTCCGCATCCGCTCCGGGCTGACGGATCCCAGACGCCCTTACGGCGTCTATCTCTTCACGGGCCCTACGGGCACCGGCAAGACCGAGCTCGCGAAGGCGCTCGCCGACTACCTCTACGGATCTTCTTCGCGCCTCCTCCGCTTCGACATGAGCGAGCTCTCGGGACCGGACGCGGTCGCGCGGCTCATCGGCGATGGCTGGGATCCGGAAGGGGCGCTCACGTCCGCGGCGCTCGCGCAGCCCTTCAGCGTCGTCCTCCTCGACGAGCTCGAGAAGGCTCACCCGGCCGTGCTGAACCTGCTCCTCCAGCTCTTCGACGACGGGCGCCTCACCGACGCCGCCGGCAACACGGCGAGCTTCACCCAGGCGGTCATCGTGATGACGTCCAATCTCGGCGCCCGGCCGCACGCTCCCGTGGGCTTCGACGAGGCGCCCGAGGGGATGATGCACGACGTCGCGCGTGCCGTTCGCGAGTTCTTCCCGCCGGAGCTGTTCAACCGCATCGACGCCGTCGTCCCGTTCCGCCCGCTGACGCCGGAGGTCGCGATCGACGTCACGCGCAAGGAGCTCGCGAAGCTCTTCACCCGGCCCGGCCTCGTCGAGCGAAACGTCTTCGTGCAAGTCGGGCAGGCCGCCGTCGAGCGCATCGCGCGAGACGCTCTCCGCGCCGAGGACGGCGCGCGTTCGCTCAAGCGCTTCATCGAGGACCGCATCGGGACCCTCCTGGGCGAGGAGATCGCGAAGGCCCCCGGTGCCGCGCTCCAGGTGATGCGCATCGTCGACACGAGCACTCGGGGTCTGCGCGTCGAGTCCGAGCCACTCGTCGAGGCGTCACCGATCGCAGGTCGCTACGCGCTCGAGCCGCTCTGGAACCGCCCCGTAGGCGAGCTGCGCAAGCGGTTGCCCGAGGCGCTCGCCATGCTCGAGCGCATCGAAGAGAGCGACCGCCTGGCAACGCTCTCCGCGGAGCTGCGCCATCACCTGAGCGAGCACAACCGGGGTGTCCGCCAGCACGGAGAGCTGCTCTACAACATCGACTGGATGCGCGTGACCATCGAGCAGCTGCGAGATCGCATCGAGCGGTTCGTCGTGGCCTCGCGCGACCTCGCGCACCACGAGATCGAGACCGCCATCGATCAGCGCGAAGTCAACGAGTACGCGCGTCATCCATGGAAGGCCGATCCCAAACCGCGGCCACGACGCATGCGCTTCGACTTCGGACGGGCGGCGAGCTGGTGGGAGCTGTTCTCGTCTCTCGCCGACGTTCACGTGCTCGAACGCGCGCTCCACAAGGTCACCGGAGAGGGCGAGCACGCCGTCTTCGTCGAGCTGCTCCCCTACGGCAACGGCCGCAAGTTCCTCGCGTCGATGATGGAGGCCTATGCCCGCGGGCGTGGCGAGCTCGACGGGGTCGCGTGGTTGTCTCGCGGCGAGGTCTCGAGCGATACCGGTCGGGCAGCGGCGCTGGACGCCGTGCGCGCCGCTTCGCCGGACCTGGTCGTGATGAAGATCGTGGGGCTCTGCATCAAGGACTACCTCGAGCTCGAGACGGGCACGCACGTCTGGCAGCCGACCGTCCAGGAGCCGGAGCTCCTCCGGGTCAGGGTGCTTCCCGCCCATGCCGACCACTCCGCCGCGGCTCACGTCCGCCGCTACGTCGAAGCGAAAGAGCGGGCGGAGCGCGCTCGCGATCGCGACGACGAGCCGACGCCGCCGGACGCCCGGCCCGACGGGCTACTCCCCGTCGTCCGGACGATCCGTTTCGATCCGCCTTCCGGACCGGGAAGACCCGCGACGGCTCTCGAGATGGAGGACTTCGTCCTCGGGATGCCCTACGAGGCACGCGTCACGACCATCTCCGAGGTCTTCCAGAAGCTCTGGCTACTCCGCATCTCCCGCGTCGAAGGTGACGCCGAAGAGAGCGCGCTCGAAGGGCTCAGCACATGAGCAAGAAGTCGCTCCGCGTCCATGTCGTCGTCCACGAAGACGGACGGCGCACCGGCAAGCTCCTTCGCACCTGGGACGGCTTCTTCGATCGTCCGCCGCCGTCCGCATACGGGACGACGATGGAGGACGTCTTCGAGGAGCTCGAGGGCAAGCTCGAGGCGATGCAGATCGACGGCAGCGACTCGATCGGCCGCTATCTCTGGGACGAGACGTTCCACACCCAACGCGTCCGGGTCGACATCCATCCGCTCTCGTCGATCAAGAAGCGCCCGGTGATCGGGAAGAAGGAGATCCCGCTCGTCCTCACGTACGCGTACTGCGCGCTGCCGGGCGGCGGCTATCGAGTGATGCTGCCGCGCTTCGGCGGATGGTTCATCGTCGAGGAGCTGTCGCTCGTGCCAGAGGTCCTTCGGCACGCGGTCAGCACCTTTCTCCTCGGGGAGAACCCGCGTTGGCTCTACGAGTTCCGGCAGGTCGGAGACGAATACGTCGCGGAATGGTCTCCGTCCGTGTTGCTTCGCGTCCGCAACGAGACCCCGGAGGATCGCGAGGCGGATCCACACCCGGAGCTCACCCGCGTCGCCGACGAGCTCGTGTCGCGAGCAGCGAAGGGCAAGCTCCCGCCCGTCGTCGGCCAGTCACCGGTCTTCGAGACGATCAAGACCTGGACGGTCGGACCGAACCCGCCCTCGCTCCTGCTCGTCGGGCCGCCTGGTGTCGGGAAGTCGGCGCTCGTGCGACGCCTTGCTCACCATCACCACGCGGTGAAACGCTCGAGTGACCTTCGGCCATCACGCATCTACAGCACGTCGAAGGACCGCATCGTCGCCGGGATGGTCTACCTCGGGATGTGGCAGGAACGCTGCATCACGCTCGTGAACGAGCTGACCGACGGTGGCGACTACCTCCACGTCGCGGCGCTCGGCGGCCTGCTCGAGGCGCAGCCGGACGGCGCGTCGATCGCGGACTTCCTCGAGCCCGCAATGGGAGAGCTGCGGATCATCGCCGAGTGCACCCAAGAGGAGCTCGAGCGCGCCCGCCGTGCACGCCCGTCGTTCATCAAGCGATGGACCGTCGTGCGCATCGACGAGCCGCTCCCGCCGGCGACGATCGAGCTCGCGCTCGCGTACGCCCGCAAGAAGTCGCTCGACGTCCATCCGTCCGCCATGAAGCGCCTCGTCCGGCACCTCGGCGCGCTCGAACGGGGCGTCGCGTTCCCGGGCAAGGCGCTGCGCTTCATCGACTGGCTCGCCGTCGACGGACGCGACGCGGATGGCGGCACGCCGAATGTCCCGGGGCGCACGGGGGCGCCCACGGCGTCCACCTCACCGGGGCGCTCCGCGCCCACGGTGTATCCGCGCGATGTGTCGGCGGCGTACGCTCGCTACTCCGGGGTGCCGCTCTCGCTGCTCTCGGACGACGTCGCGGCGAGTGCGGAAGATCTCGCGTCGATGCTGCAGGCGCGCGTCATCGGGCAGGATGCGGCGTGTGACGCGTGCGGGCGCGTGCTCGCACGCTTCAAGGCGAATCTCGTCGATCCGGAGCGGCCGCTCGGGACGCTGCTCTTCGTCGGCCCGACCGGCGTCGGCAAGACGGAGCTTGCGAAGCAGCTCGCGCGGACGACGTTCGGCGGCGAAGAGCGGATGATCCGCCTCGACATGAGCGAATACATGCACTCTGGCGCAGTGATGCGCCTGACGAGCGCGCGACCGGGGACGTCCAGCCTCGCGTCGCGTGTGCGGGAACAACCGCTGTCGCTCGTGTTGCTCGACGAGATCGAGAAGGCACACCCGCAGGTGTTCGACCTCCTGCTCGGAATCCTCGGCGAAGGTCGCCTCACCGACGACACCGGACGCTTCGTCGACTTCCGGACGACGCTGATCGTGATGACGTCGAACCTCGGCGTCACCGACACCCGGCCCGTCGGCTTCGGTGAGCCGTCGGGAGGCGATTTCCTCCGCAAGGTCCGCGCTCACTTTCGGCCGGAGCTGTACAACCGCATCGACCACGTGCTCGCGTTCCGAGCGCTCTCGCCTCACGACGTCGAGCGCATCGTCGATCTCGAAATCGCCGCCGTCGCGCGGAGGTCGGGCCTGGTTCGACGGAAGCTGCGTCTCTCCGTGACGACAGGAGCCCGCGCACGGCTCGCGGAGCTGGGGTATCACCCGACACGCGGTGCGCGTCCGCTCCGCCGACTCGTCGAGGAGCAAGTGATGACCCCGATCGCCTCGAAGATCGCCGAGGATCCGAGCTTTCAGGAAGCGACGATCACGGTCGCGACGCCGGAAGAAGGCGACACGGGATCGTTCGCCGTCTTCGTCTCGTGACGCGCCCGCTCCCCGCGAACGTGCCCCCGCTGCCGTTCGCGTCGGGCGAGCCGTAAATCATCACTGCGACGCGGGCGACGGGAACTACCTGCTCCCGTGTCCGTCGCATGACGTGCTCGCCCTCGATTCCGTGACGCTCACGCCCGGTACGCCGCCTCGAGCTGCGCGATGTCGAGCTTCACCATCTTCATCATCGCATCCGCGACGCGCTTCGCTCGAACACGGTTCGTGTCTGCCATCCATTCATCGAACGCGGCGGGGACGATCTGCCAGCGGAGACCGTAGCGGTCGATGAGCCAGCCGCACGCCTGAGGCTTGCCGCCTCCCTCGAGGAGCGCGTTCCAGTACCGATCGAGCTCGGCTTGATCATCACACGCGACGACGATGGAGATTGCGTCGTTGAACTCGTGGTGAGGGCCGGCCGTGATCGCCTGAAACCGCTGACCGAAGAGCGTGAAGTCGACGACCTTCACCGATCCTGCCGGCCCGCTCGGCGACTCCGTCGGCAGCGGCGTCACACGGTCGACGCGGGAGTCAGGGAAAATCGAGGCGTAGTAGGCCGCGGCCTCCTCCGCCTCCTTGGCGTACCAGAGATGCGTGAAGATCTTGGAGCGTGTCTTGGTGGTCATCGGACTCGCTCCTGTCACGCGTTGTTCTGGCGTTCGACCTCGGCACGCAGCCGCTCTTCCTGCGCACGGTGCTCCGGCGTGAGCGCTGGCCCGAAATCTTCTGCCGTGAAGATGCGGCGGATCTCGAGCGTGCTCTCCTCACCGGGCATCGGGTCGGGGCAGCGCTTCGCCCACTCGACGGCCTCGTCCATCGACTTCACTTCCCAGATCCAGAAGCCCGCCACGAGCTCCTTCGTCTCCGAGAACGGGCCGTCGATGACGGTCTTCGTGCCGTTCGCGAAGTGCACGCGCTTGCCGCGAACGCTCGGATGGAGCCCGTCGCCCCCCTTCATGATGCCGGCCTTCACGAGCTCCTCGTTGTAGTTGCCCATGTCCGTGAGGAGCTTCTCGTCCGGCATCTCACCGGCCTCGGAGCTCTTCGTCGCCTTCACAATGACCATCACGCGCATCGTCGTTCTCCTTGTCGAGGTTGCACTGTCCGTCGGGACGACCCGTTCGCCCCTACACCACATCGACAATCGAGCCCGGCGCCGATCGACACGGCGCCTTCTATTTTCTCTCCGGTGTCGCGATCCTCGACTGCTCGGGCGTCCCCGCGCGACATGACGCATCGCGACAATCCCACGGAGCGCCGACGGCCCGCGATTAATCTCCGCAGCGGTTTCGGAGGGTCGGCGGCGCGAGCGCTCACTCGCTGGCGGTCGGCAGGCCGAGGATCCTCGAGCCGATGCGTCGGCCCAGGCGGCGGCTCGCAGCGCGCAGCGCGTCGCCATGCCGGAACGTGGCCGCGCGCGCGTCGGGCGCGACGGCCACCGTCTCCGTCGCGCGCAGGTCGCCGGTGTCGCGCTCGCGCGGGGCATCCTTCGATCGGACGATCCACGCGCGCGCAACGACGCCGACCCGCGTGGCGCGCGCTTCGGGCAGAAGGACGCCGTCGGTGTTCGGCGTCGCGGCGATCCCGTCGCTCGCCTCGTCGGCCCGAAGCACCTCGATCTCGCAGCGCGGGTACACCTCCGCGCCGCTCGCGAGCGCACCCGATCGCGCGAGCTCGTCGCGCACGCCGGCGACGACCTCGTCGGAGGCGATGGCGTCCGGGAGATTCGTCGACGCGAGGACGACCGAGAAGCGCTCGGCCGTCCCAGCGCCGTGGTGGATGGGGCGGTAACCACACGCCGCGAGCACGAGACCCGCGGCGAGGATCGACAGCCGTCCCCTCGCCCGTCTCATCCGACGATGAGGTTCAGGATCCGTCCCTTGACGTAGATGACCTTCTTGATCGCCTTGCCGGCGATGAAGTCCTTGAGCTTCGGCTCTTCGAGCGCGATGCCCTTCGCGACGGCCTCATCGGCGTCCGCCGGGATCTGGATCGACGCGCGTGCCTTGCCGTTCACCTGGACGCCGATCTCGATGACGTCGTCCTTCACCAGCGCCGGATCGAACGCCGGCCACGGCTCGTAGGCGAGCGTCGTCGTTCCGCCGAGGCGCTGCCAGAGCTCCTCGCCGACGTGCGGCGCGAACGGCGACAGGATCAGCGCAAGCGAGCGCGCCGCCGCGACCGGGACCTTCGGCAGACCGCCGAGGTGCTTCACCAGGATCATCATCGCGCTGATCGCCGTGTTGAAGCGGAGCCCCTGGATGTCTTCGCCGACCTTCTTGATCGTCTTGTGGACGAGCTTCTGCGTGTCGACGTCGTAGGCCGCCGGGTCGTCGGTGACGTTCGACGTGGCCACGTTCCACGCGCGCTCGAGGAAGCGACGAACGCCCTCGATGCCGCTCGTCTGCCACGGCTTCACGGCCTCGAGCGGGCCCATGAACATCTCGTAGAGGCGGAGCGAGTCGGCGCCGTGGCTCTTGATGAGGACGTCGGGGTTGACGACGTTGCCGCGCGACTTGCTCATCTTGAAGGCCTGCGAGAGCACGCGGACCTCCGGAGCCTCGTTCAGCGTGAAATGAGCTCCGCGCTTCGTGATGTCGGCCTCGGTCACCTTGCGGATGACGAGCGTCTTCTTCGTCTTCTCGTCCTCGAACGAGCCGTCGTCGCGCTCCTTCGCGCGCTCGGCGCTGACGAGCGCGTCGCTGGCCGCGTAGAACGCGAAGTGCTCACCGTCGGGCGTCGTCAGCACGGGAACGTCCGCTTCACGCAGGTAGAAGACGCCGCCGCGCTCGTCGAGGTCGGTCGAGCGCATGCGCCGATCGGTGAGGCGGCCGCCGGTCTCGGCGTCGAGCCACTGGTCGCCTTCGCGCCTCGCGCGGGCCCCCGGGACCGCCGTCGCCTCGTGGAAGACGATGTGCTCGACCTCGCCGAGGATGAGGCCCTGGTGCACCAGCTTCTGGAACGGCTCCTCGTGCTTCACGAGGCCGAGGTCGAAGAGGACCTTGTGCCAGAAGCGCGCGTAGAGCAGGTGAAGCACCGCGTGCTCGCTGCCGCCGACGTAGAGGTCGACGGGCATCCACGCGTCGTACGCCTCCTGGCTCCAGCCGGCCGCGTCGTTCTTCGGGTCGACGAAGCGGAGGTAGTACCAGCACGACCCTGCCCACTGCGGCATCGTGTTGGTCTCGCGCGCGTACCACTTGCCGTCTCGCTCGAAGAAGCGCCACTCGAGCGCGCGCGCCAGCGGACCGGCGGGATCGCTGCCCGGCTTGAAGTCTTCGAGGTCGGGCAGGAGCAGCGGGAGCTCGCTCTCGTCGAGCGGGATCGGCTGGTCGTAGTGGATCTCGAACTTGGCGCCGGGCTTCCGCGGATCGCCGTCGGTCGTCACCGGGAAGTAGATCGGGAACGGCTCGCCCCAGTAGCGCTGGCGCGAGAAGACCCAGTCGCGGAGGCGGTACGTGATCTTCGAGCTGCCCCTGCCCTGCGACGCGAGCCAGTCGGTCACCGTGCGACGGACCTTGTCGCTCGGCATCCCCTTCTCGATGGGCGCCTTGCTCCTCGCGACGGCGTCTGCGTTGGCGACGCCGTCGTCGCAATGGGCGGCCTTCGTGACGTCGACCTCGGTCCCGTCCGCCTTCGCGACGACGCGAAGGATCGGAAGAGCGTACTTCACGGCGAAGGCGTGATCGCGCTCGTCGTGTGCGGGCACGGCCATGACGGCGCCGGTGCCGTAGCTGCCGATGACGTAGTCGGCGACCCAGACCGGGATCTTGTCGCCGTTGATCGGGTTGATCGCGAACGCGCCCGTGGGCACGCCCGTCTTCGCGCGCGTGGCGTCGGAGCGGACGACGTCGCTCTTCGCATTCGCCTCGTCGGCGTAGCGCTTCACCTCGGCCTGGTGCTCCGGCGTCGAGATCTGGAGCGCGAGCGCGTGCTCGGGCGCGAGCACCACGTACGTGGCGCCGGGGAGCGTGTCGACGCGCGTCGTGAAGACGGTGATCTTCGCGCCCGGATGTCCGTCGACCTCGAAGTCGACGTTTGCGCCTTCGCTCCGCCCGATCCAGTGCGCCTGTTTCGCTTTGGTCTCCGGCCAGTCGAGCCCTTCGAGCCCCTCGAGCAGGCGATCGGCGTACGCGGTGATCTTCAGCGACCACTGGCGGATCTTGAGCTTCTCGACGGGGAAGCCGCCGACCTCGCTCCGGCCGTCGGCCGTGACCTCGTCGTTCGCGAGGACGGTGCCGAGCGCCGGGCACCAGTTGACGGGCATGTTCGACTGCTGGAACGCGAGCCCCTTCCTGAAGAGCTGGAGGAAGATCCACTGCGTCCAGCGGACGTAGCCGGGATCGGTCGTGTCGACCTCGCGCTCCCAGTCGTAGCTGAAGCCCAGCATCTTGAGCTGGCGCCGGAAGTTGTCGATGTTCTTCAGCGTCGTCGATCGCGGGTGCGTGCCCGTCTTGATCGCGTGCTGCTCGGCCGGGAGCCCGAAGGCGTCCCAGCCCATCGGATGAAGCACGTCCGTACCGCGCATGCGCTCGAAGCGGCAGACGATGTCGGTCGCGGTGTAGCCCTCGGGGTGACCCACGTGAAGGCCCGCGCCCGAGGGGTACGGGAACATGTCGAGCACGTACTTCTTGGGGCGGCCGGCGTGTCGCTCGGCGCGAAAGGTCTTGTTCGCTTCCCAGTACTGCTGCCACTTGGGCTCGATGACGGACGGATCGTAGGCCTCGGCCATGGGCGATGCATTTATCACTTCACGGGGAAAAGGGGCGCCTGGAACGGAGACGTCAGGGCTCCAGGCTCCAGGCTCCAGGCTCCAGGCTCCAGGCTCCAGGCTCCAGGGAAGAGCGAGAGAGATGCGGTGGGACGGCGGCCCGAGGCTAGGCCTGAGTAAAGCTCCGCCGCGGCGACTGGGTTTCCGCTACGATGGTGCTCATGGCGCTTCGTCGCTCACCGCTGTTCTCGGCCATCGTCGTCGCGGGGGCGTCGCTGACCCAAGCGGTCGGCGGATGCGGCGGCGACGTCGTGGAGTCGGACGACGATGCTTCCGCGGCGAGCGCTTCGGACGCCGACGGCGGCGGCGATGCTTCGAGCGACGCGAAGCGGCCACCATTTCGACCCGATGGGGGCGCGCCCGTCGACGCTGGGACCTGCCCCGACGGCTCGGACATGCCCGTTCCGCCGTGCGTCCTCATCAAGTGACGCCTCCGCTGCCCGCCGGAACGGACGGGCATCGTCGCCCTTCGCTCGTGCTGCCGGAGGACCGGACGATCCAGGACCTCGCGGACGACGCGCGACACGCGATCGCCTTGCACTGGCTCGACCGCGCGGCGGCGGAGACGGGCGTTGCCCTCGCCTTCGAGGCACTGCTCCCGCGGCTGCGCGACGTGGGCGCGGCGGCGGTCGTCATCGCGCTCGCAGAGAAGGCCGTCGACGACGAGCGGCGTCATGGCGAGCTCTGCGTACGACTCGCTGCGAGGTACTTCGGCACGCACGTCGACGGTCCCGCGCCACGCGACGGCGCGCTCCCGAATTTCGGAACGGGCGACGAGCGCCTGGAAGTGGCGCTCACCGCGCTCGGCATGTGCTGCATCAACGAGTCGATTGCCGCCGAGTGGATTCGGTCGTGCTGGGCGGTCGCGACCGCGCCCACCGCCGTTGCGGCGAACCGCTTCCACCTCCAGGACGAGATCGACCACGCGCGGCTCGGCTGGGCGCACCTCGCCTCGGACGCCGTGGATCCCGCGCTCCGGACGAGGCTGCGCGCGTGGGCTCCTCGCCTCGTCGACGTGAACGTGGCGCAGTGGAAGAAGCCCGACGCGCACCTGCCGGCCGACGGCATCGCCGCCCACGGGCATCTGTCGCGCGCCGAGAACGAAGCCGTCGTCGACGCCGCCGTACGCGACGTGGTTGCTCCGGGGCTGGTCCACGTCGGGCTCGCGTGAGCCGGTCGCGTTACGGCAGAGAGCGAATTGCGCGCCCGGCGGCGAGATCGAGGATGACGATGCGCGCGCGTGTCGGCGACGAAAGTGCCGCCTCCCCGTGCACGTCCTCGACGTGCGCGTAGAGCCGTGTCGGCGTCAGCGTGTACGTCGAGACGTGCTCGTCGTCCGAGAGCGGCAGCGTCCACACGAGGTCGCCGCTCCGTCCGTCGAGGAGCGCGACGCCACGGCCCTGCGCGAAGAACAACAGCGGACCACGATTCGTTGCCTCGACGTGATCGACGGGCTTCGCCGGCAGGCCGAGCGACGCGAGCGATCGCTCGAAGAGCGTCGTGCCCGCGACGACGTCGAGCCCGACCGCCTCGATCCCCGCCTCCATCCCCGCCTCCTTCCCCGCTTCGCCCGCCGCGGGCTGCCCGCCGTCCGCGGCATCGTCTCGGGGTTCGGCCCGCCGGTCGACCGTGAGATAGCCGAGGCCCGAGCCGAGCACGACGATGTCACGGCCTCCGTAGGGCCCGGCTCCTTTGCGCAGCATCGTCTCCTGCGAGAAGCGCAGCGGCGGCGCGTCCGGATCCGCAGGAAGCGCCGGGACATCGGCGACGTTCGCGCGCGCCATCTCGCTGCACGACGAGCGCGTCGATGCGGTCGCCGACATCCGCTCGAGGTCGACCAGCGTCCCCGTGCGGCTCCCAGGACGTTCGAAGAAGAACGTCCCTCTCGGCGAGCCAGGTCCGCCCGTGTTCTCGCATGCGCGCCCGCTCGAAGCCGGGAACACGACCGTCTTCAGCGGCTTGCCCGTGGCGAGCTCGTGGAAGGAGATGGTCGCCTGGCCGCCGTTCGGCACGCGTGCGATGCCGAGACGGCCCTTGCCGGCGACGAGCACGATCCGGGACGCCGGCATCGGCGCCTGCGCGAGCGCGTAGAGGACGTGACCGTCCCGGCCGTCGATCGCCTGGACGTGCGCCGCGAGGGGACCGTCGCTCGCCGCGGGCGTGCCCTTCGTCATGTACGTCATCTGCGCGGCGCGTCGCCGGTCGGCCGACGTCACCACGATCACGTCCTCGATCCCGTCCCCGTTCACGTCGACGACCACGGGTCTCGTCCGCGGTGCGGGCGTGCCAACCGCGTGCACGGCGACGTCCGCCGTGAAAGCCCCCGAGCGAACGCCCATCCACGTGAGCACGCCGACGCCGACGACCGTTGCACCGACCACGAAGAGCTGAGGCAGCGCCTTGTTCCGACCCGCTTTCTTCACGTCGTCTCCAGACCGTAGAGGGCTCGCACCTTACCACGGCCGCGAGAGCCGTTCGGTGCGCGCACGGGTCACCAACGTGCGTGCACGAGCTCGTTCCCCTGCGCGCACGCGCGCGGCCCGCAGAAATCCGCTGGTTCGAGGCGGCGCGGCGGCGGCATCGCCCTTGCGATGGGGTCCGTCGCTGCCGCTCGACGTGAGCGGCCCTTACGACAGAAAGAGGAAGCGTTCATGGACATCGGTCTTCGTGGGTTCGTCGCTGCGGGTCTGTTCGCCGTCACCAACATCGTGCTCGGTTGTACTCAGGACATCGGTCCGGAGGGCGACGTGGATCCCGCGGCGCTCGACGCGATCGACACCGCGAGCTCGGTCGCTCCCGAAGGGACGACGTACACGATCAACTGCGCCGGAACGCTCCCGGGCCTTCCTCCGCCGCGATGTGTCCCGGACCTCGAGTTCACCGCGCAGACCGCGGTCGAGATCGTCAAGCCCGGCGAGCAGCTCGCGCCCGGGCACTACATCACGTTCGGCTTCACGAACAACAGCCCGAAGGCGGCGGGGCCGTTCAAGCTGAAGATCAGCGATCAGCAGGGAACGACCTTGCAGACCTACTCCCGGTCGGGGCTGGCGGGCTACGCGAGCTCGACGGTGACGTTCATCGCGCCGTATGCGTGCGGCTGGTCGCGCACGGTGACGCTCGACTCGGAGAACGCGATCGACGAAGACAGCGAGGCGAACAACACGAAGACCTACGCCAACTGGTGCGGGCGCCCCTGACCCGATGCCGCTCTCGACGCGCCGGCGGCCGATTCAGAGCAGCCGGCGTGTCGCCTGCTTTTCGAGCTTGCGCCGGAGACGCGTCTCGCGCCGCACGCGTGACGCGTCCTTCTCTCCCGTGCCGGCCTCGACGAGCGCGAGCGCCCGCGAGACGTCTTTCGCGTGATGTTCGTAGAGCTTGGCGAGCTCGAGCCGCACGCTCGGGTCATCGACCGAGTCGGCCAGCGTCTCGAAGTCGGCAAGGGCCCGCGCCTTGTCGCCGCGGGCCTTTGCGATCTCGGCACGGGCGCGCGTGGCGTCGTTCCCGGCGCCTCTCGCCACGGCGGTGTCGGCGACCTCGTACGCGAGATCCGCGACTCCCGCACGCTTCAGCGTCCGTGCGACGCCGACGAGATCGCCCGCTTCGAGCTGCGTGCCTTCGAGCGGCTCGCCGTAGAGGCCGACGAGCGCGGCCATCGAGACGACGTCCCAGGCATTGTGCTCGACGACGCCCATGAGCGCGCGCGGATCGCCCGTGCGGAGGAAGTGCAGATAACAAGCGCTCACCTCGCCCGACGGGACGTCGTTCTCGCGCACGAAGCCGAGCACTTCGCGCTCGACGGCGCCCAGCGTCGCTCCCACGCCGCGCCCCTTGTGGAGGCGGCGGGCGACATGAACGAGATCGAGATGCGGCGGCTCGCCGGGGATCTCCATGCGCCCCATCACGAAGCGCGTCCGGAGCACGGGCATGTCGAAGCTCTTGCCGTTGAACGTCACGAGCATCGACGCTGCGCGAAGGCGCTCGGCGACGCGGGCGAGCACGGGCCCTTCTTCCCCGAGCCGTCGCACGAGGAGCTGCTCGACGACGAGCGCCGGCGGCATGCCATCCCGGCCTTCGTCGAACCAGGCGAGGCCCACGAGAAACGCCACGGTTCCTGCGCCCGGACCGAGCCCCGTCGTCTCGGTATCGAGATAAAGCGCCCGCGAGGGGTCGCAACTCGCAAGCCGCGGATCGAGCGCGAGCAGCGCGAGCAGGTTCGCTTCGGCGCGGCGCGCGGGCGCGATCGGAATGCGTCCGATCCGATGCTGGCCCCCATGGCGCACGGTGCGCGAGTGGAGCGGCCCTGCCGGCGTATCCTCGACGCAGAACGGCAGGTCAGCGACGTCGACGCGGGGCGGCTCACGCTTCGCCTCCGCGCGCGTGCGCGCCAAGATCGCGTCCATCCGCGCGCGCAGGTCCTCGAGCACGGAGCCGGACGGCGTCGGCAACGACGAGGCTGAGCTCGGTGACGACGCGACCGGCGCGCTCCGCACGACGACGCCCGAAGACGGGCTCTTCGGCGCGAAGAGCGGGGCGTCGAACATGGGCGGGGCGTCGACCATGCGCGGCCCGTCCGCCGACGGAGCGACCGAAGGCGGCGCGGGCGAGGACGTGACCGGCGCACGCTCGAGCACGACCGGATCCGCGGGCGCGAGCGGCTTCAACGTGGGCGCGAGCCGCGCGAGCCGTGACGAGAAGCGCGATCCGGCGGACATCGGGCTCCACGATACATCCGCTCAGGAGGACTGAGAAGGAGTTCAGGTGTTTGCGCGAGCGCCCGTTCGCACCGGGGCGCCCGTCTGCCTGAGGACCGGAGCGGGCTGGATCACAGCAGACCCGCGTCCTCGCTCGATGACTCGGCTCCTCCTGGAATCGCCGGGGCGGTCACGTAACTCGCCGACATCACTGCGTAGCGCCGGTGGCACCCATCGTGGATTGGGGCCGCCCCATGGCGACGGTGGAGAAGTCTTCGAAGGTCCGTTGGATGGTGGCGATGGGGGTTGTCGGGTCGCTGATGGTCGTCAGCGCCGGCAGCGCCGCTTCGCTTGCATCCTCGTCGACGTCGACGACGTTCCACATCCCGGAGCCGGCCAGCTTTCCCGAGATGATCGCGCGCATCACGGACAAGGGCGCGTGCCCGCGCAACATGGCGCTCGTCGGCTCGAGCTGCGTCGACAAGTACGAAGGCTCCCTCGTCGAGATTCACGAGGACGGCACGGAGACCGACTTCAGCCCGCACGAGGCGCCGAACGGCCACCGCGTCCGTGCGGTCTCGCGTCCGGGCGTCGTCCCGCAGGCGCACATCTCGATGATCGAGGCCAAGCGCGCGTGCGCGGCGTCGAACAAGCGCCTCTGCCGCGCGGACGAGTGGAAGGCCGCCTGCAAGGGGCCTTCGAGCTCGCGCTACCCGTACGGCAACACGCGCATCGCGAGCGCGTGCGTCGACACGAACCGCACCTCCCCCATGAACGTCCTCTACTCGGGCGAACGGACGGCGCGCACGATGAACGATCCACGCGCGAACCAGATGGACAACACCGTGGAGATGACGGGCGCGGCGGAGTCGTGCACGAACGACTACGGCGTCCACGACATGGTCGGCAACGTCCACGAGTGGACCGACGACGGCAGCTTCCGCGGCGGGTACTACCTCGACACGAAGCTCAACGGCGAGGGCTGCGACTACCGCACCACGGCGCACGCGCCGGCGTATTACGACTACTCGACGGGCTTCCGTTGCTGCGCCGACCCGGGCAGCGTCGTCGAGGAGTGATCGCACGCGCGCACGACGCCGATCGGGGCATCACCGGATCGGGACGAACACGTCCGTGACGGCCTCGTGCTCCGGGACCTGCGGGAAGAAGACGACGCGCTGGAGGTAGATCGGGAAGTCGCGCAGCTCCGCGCCGCTCGAGGGCAGCCAGTCGACGTACAGCCATTCGACGATCCCCGGAAGGTGGTCGTCCGGGCCCACGTGGCGGAGCACGGCGCAGCGGCCACCGGGGATCGTCCGTTCGAAGACACCCACGTCGTTCGGACGGACGCCCCGGCTCGTTGCGGCGCAGAGCTCGAACGTCACATCCGCGTCGTCCGCCGAACGCGGCGCGTGAGGGATGTTGAACGTCGCGCTCGTGTGCGGGGGAAGCCCGTTCTGGGCGCGCCACTGCTGGAACTTGCGAATGGACTCGCCGATGGTGCTCTGCCCTCCCCGGTGCTCGAGCGCGGCGACGCGCGTGGCCGCGAAGTCGACCAGCCGGACCGCGCCAGCGTCGGGAACACGCCTGCGGCTCGCCGCCGCCGCGCGGAGGCGCTCGAACGTCGCGGTCCAGCTCTCCCACTGCGGCTTCGTTCGGAACTCGGACGGCGTCTGTCCGAACACGCGCGTGAACGCGCGGGTGAACGCCTCGTGACTGTCGTAGCCGCTGTCGAGCGCGATCGTGAGGACGGAGTCGTGCTCGTGGAACGCGAGTCGGAACGAAGCCCGACGGAAGCGGAGGAGCCGGACGTATTCGTAGACCCCCACACCGAAGAGCGCCGAGAACTGCCGATGGAAATGATGCTTCGACAGCCCGGCGACCGCGCTGAGGCGATCGAGCGAGAGATCTTCGTCGAGATGCCCTTCGATGTGCTCGAAGACCCGGCCGAAGCGCTGCGCCTGGGCTCGGCGATCCGGTGTCACTACGCGCACGCTCGTTCCAGTGTGCATCACGCGCGCGCGCTTTCCAGCATCCATCGCGCCAGCGCTCGCCCCCGCATTCATCGCGGCAGCGTTTGATCGAGGAACGCGCACACCTCCGCTCCCATCCGCTCGTGAAAGCCTGCCCGGTCGAAGCCGGGCGGGTCCCGCCAGCCCGAGGACGGGGGAAGCTCACTCAAGAACGAGAGATGGCCGGCGTGCTCCACGACGTGATGGGTCACCTTCGACGTGTCCGGGACCTGGCCCCCGAGCGACGCGGCCGACGCGGCCGACGCGGCGGACGCGGCCGACGCGACCAGATGCCCATGCCACGGCGGCGTGATCGTGTCGGCTGCGCCCGTGTACACGAGCATCGGAGCCGTCACACGGGCGAGCGAACCGTCCGGCACGTAGCAATACGCAGCCGGGGCCAGGAGCACGAGCGCGCCGATGCGTGGATCCGACGCGACGGCAAGCGGCTCGCCTGCCTTCGACCACGGCGTCCCGCCCGCGACCGCGAGCGCCGTGTACGCGCCGAGAGAGTGTCCGATCACCGCCACACGATCGGTGCGCACGTGCGGTCCGAGCTCACCGTCCGCAAGGACCGCGTCGATCGCGCGTCGGACGTGCCGCGGGCGTGCAACGAGATTGTCGTCGGTGTCCGACCTGGATCGATCGTTCCGATGATCGCCCGGATGTTCGACGACCGCGACGACATGGCCATGACGAACGAGGCGCGCCGCGAGGTCGCGGAAGAGAAACGGTGAGCTGCCTGACCCGTGCGAGACGACGACGAGCGGAAAGGTCGCCGGCTCGATGGGCGCGTCCGCGCTCACCTCGACCGTGTAGGGGCCGAAGGCGACCTGCGCGGGCGCAGACGGCGTCGGGTAGAGGGTCCAGAGCCGAAAGACCGCGCCGCTCTCGTCGTCGCGGACCTGCAAGAAGCGACTGCCTACGAATCGGGTCGTCACGGTGCTGACGTTAGGCTCGCGAGAACCTGCCGGCTTGACCGATCTTGCTCTTCGGTGTCGCCCGCCTCAGTCGATCGCGGGCTTCCGCTGGGACATCGGCGCGTCCGCGTCCGCCGACGACGCCAGCGCCTCGCGACTGCCGTGCTTCTGGACGAGGCGGTGAAGGTACATGCGATCGATCCCGGCCATTCGGGCGGCCTTGGTCATGTTGCCGTTGCACGCCGCGATCACTGCACGCACGTAGGCGCGCTCGAACTGGTCGATGAGCGCTTCCTTCGCCACCTTGTAGGGGATGTTGACGTCGACGCCGGCGCCAACCGACGTCGCCGCGCCCGAGGCGCTCTGCGGAGGCGCAAACGACAGACGCGCCGTCTGGAGGACGATGCTGCGCTCGACGTAGTTACGCAGCTCGCGCACGTTGCCGGGCCACTCGTGCTTCGCGAGCTCCTCGAGCACCTCCGGTCCGAAGAGGGGTTCGTTGTCCGACGCGCCGAGCTGCCCGAGGAACGCACGGATGAGATGCGGGAGGTCCTCGGTGCGCTCGCGAAGGGGCGGCACGCGCACCGTGATCACCGCGATGCGGAAGTAGAGGTCGCCGCGGAAGCTCCCCTTGTTGACCTCGCGCTCGAGGTCGCGGTTCGTCGCCGAGATGACGCGGACGTTCACCTTCCGCGTCTTCGTCTCGCCGACACGCCGGATCTCGCGCTGTTCGAGGGCGCGGAGGAGCTTCGGCTGCACTTCGAGCGGCAGCTCGCCGATCTCGTCGAGGAACACCGTGCCGCCGTCGGCGGCCTCGAATGCGCCGATGCGGTCGCGATCGGCGCCCGTGAACGCGCCACGGACGTGCCCGAACAGCTCGCTCTCGACGAGCGTCGGCGAGATGGCGCCGCAGTCGACGACGACGAACGGCTTGTCGGCCCGCACGCCGCGCTGGACGATCTCGGTGGCGACGAGCTCCTTGCCCGTGCCGCTCTCGCCGTGGATGAAGCAGTTGATCTCGCTCGCGGCGACCTTCTCGAGGAGCGCGAACAGCTTCCGCATCGCGCGCCCCGTCCCGGTGAGCGCGCCGAAGCTGGGCATCATCGGGACGAGCGTCTTCTCGCTCGTCTTGCCCCAGCGGATGGAGATCGTCGTGTTGCCGATCGCGAGGCGAGCCTCCGGAGGCAGGACCGCGCTGTGGATCTGGAGGCCCTGGAGGTGCGTCCCGTTCAGCGAGCCGGAGTCTTCGACGCGCCAGCCGTCGCGATCGGGGACGAGGCGGCAGTGGAAGCGCGATACCGCGGGATCTTCGAGCGTGATGTCGTTCGAGGGGTGTGTTCCGATCCGGCACACGTCACCTTCATGCGTCACGGCTCGGCCAACCGTCTGGCCGTTCTCGGTCTCGATGACGAGCGACAGCTTCGGCTGCGCGATGTCGATGAGCGGACGGAGCGGCGTCGTCTTCAGCGTGCCGCCGGAGCGAGCGGGCTCTCGCTCCGAGTCCGGCGACGACGGGGCCCGTCCGAGAGGCAGAGCCGAAGGGATCGACGGGCGGCCGCTCGAGGGCGGCGGGACATCCGCCGGCTGTCGGCTGTCGGGCGCCGAAGCCGACGGAACCGAAGCAGGTGGGCCCGGGCGGGGGATCGGAGGTCTCGGACGCGGGGGTTCCGCCATGCGGCCGATCATAGTCGAAGCGCTGCCGATGAAGCAGCGGCAGTGAGCCCGGGAGGGCGCCTCGCTGCGGCGCGTCTCGAGACCCGGCCGTTCTCCGCCGCGGACGCAGGCTGAGCTCAGGGTCGCCGAGCGATCGTGTCGCGGCGGGGCGCGTCGAGGATCCCCCGGCGGATCCAGGAGAGCGGCCGCGAATCGTCGTTGTCTCGACCTTCCGGCCCGACGCCGAGCGACGCGAGCAAGTTGTCGAGATCGATCCGCTCGCCCCGCGCCGCATGGCGGTCGTACATCTCCGAGAGAACCGAAGTTCCAGTGACGCTGTCACCGAGACTGACGACGTCGCGGACGGTCCAGACGTTCGTGGCGTCGCCGCCACGCTCGAGCGCTGCGCGAAGGACGTCGTCGAGCGACTTCTTCCCGCGCGTCTCCTCGCGGATCCGCACGTCGGCCGCGAAGCAGAAGAGCGCTCCACCCCAGTAGATCGTGTCGAGGTCATCGCGGGCGGACAGGCCGGCGTTCGAGCCGCGCGGCCCCTGCCCTCGCGGCATGTTGCGAGCGAACTGCCGGAACACCTCGCTCTCCGTCGTCCAGCCCGCGCGTGCTCGCAGGATCGGCTCGTAGTAGGTCGCGAGGCCTTCACCCAGCCATCGCCCCTCTCCGCGGAAGGTCGGGAACCCCAGATGGAAGAGCTCGTGGACGAGGACCCAGTCCTTGTGACGCGCGCTCGGCTGCATCTGGTCGCCGACCACGACGACCACCGATGCCCCGGCGAGGGACAGGACCTTGCCGAACACGACCTCGTCCTCGCCTCTCGCAGGGACGATGAACAGCGTCGTGCGATCGACGGGGAACCGACCGAACAGCGGCACCGTCACGTGCGCCGACTCTTCGACCCACGAGCGGATGGTAGCGTCGGGCATCGCGTAGCGGGCGCTGCCGAGCACGGCCACGTCGATGCGTGCCTTGCCCGAGCCCTTGCCGGGGACGTCGACGTGGAAGCGGCGCATCGGTCCGAACGCGGTGAAGCTGCCTTCGTCGAGATCGAACGCACGGAAGGTGTAGCTGTTGTCCGAAGCGCCGGACGCGTTCATGCCCGTGGCGAACTGCGAGGCGTCCGGAGCGCTGACGCGCACCTTGACCGGAACGTCCGTACGCGGAACCGGATGGACGAGCCACGCGAGCGCGGGCGAGAGCGTCGCATCTCCGATGCGCCGCGCACAGTCGACCTCGTCCCCGCAGCTGTTGGCGAGCTCGCCGAGATCGATCTTGTACTTGACCGTGCATCGCCAGTTGCAGGAGCGCTCGAACCACTCGTTGCCGCGACGTTCGACGGTTCGATAGCTGTCGCCCGCGCGGACCTTCATGTCCTTGATCCACGGGACCGAGTCGCGCGGCACGCCGAGCCGTTCCGTGCGAGCGCCTTCGAACGTCGCCTCGACGGTCACGACGCGCGACCCGGCGGTCGGACCCTCGACCTCGTAGGACCAACTGCCATGCGGCCGTGCTTCGTGCGGGGGCCGATAACAGGCGGAGGTTGCGAGCACGAGCAGAGGCATCGCTACGCGACGCCCGATCCCCGGCATGCGCATTCGACCCTGCGCGCGCAACCAAGACTGCATTGCGCTCATGTACCTGCCCACAAGCACTCGGGATGCCGAGCACCGGGAGCATGCTCAACGTCGCTTCGACGAAGCGAACTCGTGCAATGCGCAGGCAATGCGGGCGGTCGCGCGGCACACACCGGATGAGGCATCGGTGTGGCGAAGGGGACGGAGTGTGGCGGCCTCGGAGAAGAAACACGGAACACGCGGCCTGCGCGCTGTCGCGTGCCGCTGGCCGTGGATCTCCGCGCCTCGAGACGCTGCGTTCGAACGGGCTCCCAGCGCACCTCGCCGGGCTCGTCTCCAGGCCGGGCGCAGCGGGCCGGATGCAGCGCCACGCCGCGCCGCCATGACGTCGGCGTGCGCGAGAGCTCGATCGCCCGCGTCGCCATGACGTCGCCGCAGCGCGTGGCTCGGGACCCGCCGCGCGCGGCTCGTCGAACATGCGAGGCGACGAGTCGGCCCTACCCACGTTTGCAGGCGCGGGCTCTCGCCGCAGATCGCGCCCGCGGACCGCGACGCGCGCGGCGCCGGCGTACTACTTGGTGCTCAGAACCCGAACGAGGAGGCCTTCTCCTGGTTGGCGCGGACCTGAGCCTTGCCCTCGCGCGTCGCCTCCGCCGGCGGCGCCGCCGCGAAGCCCCCTGCGATGGGCGCGGGGCTCGAGCCTCGAGCGACCGCTGGCGGCGCCGGCGCGAAGTTCTGCTCGGCCTCCGCCACCGCGGCCGCCTGGTCGGCGAAGTCCCGATCGAGCGCGCGTGCCGATCGGCGCGGCGCCGTCGTCGGGGCGGCAGCCGCGAACGCGAGCGCTGCCGATTCGGTCCTCTCCAGATCCTTCTTTCGTGCGGCGAGCTTTGCGCGGGCCTCCGCGCCTCGGCCGGACTCGAAGAGCTTGTTCGCCTCCGTCAGCGTCTGCGCCGTACGGCTTCGCTCGAGGCGCGCCGCGACGAAGGGATCGAGCTCGCGTTGCTCCGAGCCGTCCGACTTGACCACGGTGGCGAGCGTACCGTTGCAGCTGCCCTCCGCCTTCTTGACGAGATCGCGGAACGCCAGCTTCAGATCGGCGACGGGCTGCTCACCCTCACGATCCGCGGGCACACGGAGCTTCACGAGGACCGTCTTCTCCTGCTTCGCGCTGAACGTCCCGAACGGGACGACGAGCTTGTTCCCCTCACGGCGGAAGCTGCGATCGAAGACCTCCGCGACCTCGACGCCGGGTGCGAGCTCGATCGACAGCTCCGTCTCCTTCGCGACGGACGCGAGGAGGTCGTCGAACTCCTGCCCGAAGACCGCCGGAAGGCCCGATGCGTTGGCGACGAAGTAGTGTCGACCGTTCGCCTCGTTGGCGATCGCGGCCATGATCTTCTCGTCGAAGTCGACATCCACGCCGATCGTCGAGATCGTCACGCCGCGTCCGTGCATCCGGTTCGCCATGGCGCGGAGGCCGGAGACGTCGCGGACGCCCGCGTTCGTCGCGCCGTCCGAGAGGAGGATCATCCGGTCGATCCGGTCCCCGCCGAGGCTCGTCAGCGCGAGCTGCTGCATCCCTTCCGAGAGGCCGCAGGAGATGCACGTGTCGCCGCCGAGGCGGATGTTGCGAATGGCCGCCTCGATCGAAGAGCGATTGCTGGAGCTCACGCGTGTCGGCGGGACGACGACCTGCGCCGCCGTGTCGAAGCTGACGACGGTGATGCTGTCGCCGTCGCGCATGCGTTCGAGCGCGAACACGGCGGCGTTCATCGCGTTCGCGATCCGTTCGCCCTTCATCGACCCCGAGCGATCGATGACGACGGCGAGGTTCATCGGCGTGACCAGGAACGACGCCTTGTCCTCCGCTGCGGCGACCTGCGCGAAGAGGTAGGTCTCACCTTTCGACGCACGCGGCAGCGAGGCATGGCCGAGCCGTGCATCCATGAGGAGCGTGTCGCCGGCGGTGATGCGCGAGCCGGAGGTCCTGTCCCAGCCTCCGCCTTCATCGCCGCCGCCGAGCGACTTCGCCTGCGGATCGGGCGTTGGAGGGCTCGGGCTCGTCCTCCCGACCGGGATCGCAAAGGCCCCGGCCGCGGAGAGAAGGACGCCACAAACAGCGAGGATGGCGGTGGTTTTCAGCTTCATCGCGGGAGCTCCGGCGTCTTTGTACGCGTCACGTGCGCGAAGGTTCTTCGCCTCTTGCCTCCCCAACGTCGGTCGCTGCCACCGCCTTACGCTGCACCGGCCTGTGGATGCCGGCACGCGTCAGGAGGTCCCATGCCGGGACGCCGCCGATCAGGACGAGCATCGCGTCGGCCAGGACCGAGCGACGCCCGCCGTGTTTGCCGGTCCCGGCAAGGGTCACGCCCGCCTTCGTGACCGCCACGGGGACCGTCTCGAAGAGCAGCTTGACCTTGCGCGCCGCGACGAGCCTCTCGAGCTCGGCCACGTTCCGCGCCTTGCCCCTACCGAAGCGGCTGCCTCGATACGAGACGGTGACCGACGTACCGGGCTGGCGCGCGAGCGCGATCGCGGCCTCCATCGCGGCATCACCGAGCCCGACGACGAGCACTCGCTTGCCCTCGAAGCTCCTCGCGTCCGCCAGGGCATACGCGATGTGCTCCTCGGCGCCGCGCTCGATCTCCAGATCGAGCTGCCGGGGTGTGCCCCGTCTTCCGATGGCGAGGACCACGCGTGAGGCGCGGTGCTCGATGCGCCGGCCGTCTTCCACACGCTCGCTCGTGACGACGAACACGCCGTCTCGTCGGGCGACGTCCTCGACGCGATGACCTTCGCGAACGTCGAGCGAGCGTGTCCGGACGATGCGCGACCACTGCGCGAGCAGCTCCTCCTTCGTGGCCTCTTTGAGCCACAGCTCGCCCTCGACGGGCAGGTCGAGCGGCGGGTCGTGGACGATCTTGTCCCGTGGGAAGCTCTTGATGCTCGCGGCGATCGTCGCCTGCTCGAGCACCACGCACGAGAGGCGCTTCTCCTGCGCTCGGAGCGCTGCGCTGAGCCCCGCGGGACCGGCGCCGATCACGAGGACGTCCACGTGGTCCGGCTGCGCGCGCCGGCGAGGAAGGGACGCGGCGATGCGGTCTACCGCGCGAGCGCCCTGGTTGATCGCGTTCTTGATGAGCGGCAGCCCGGTGAGGTCGCCCGCGAGGAACAGGCCGGGGACATCGCGGCTCTCGAGGTCGTCGTCCGTAGCGGGCCGATCGAGGATCGGCTCGCCGTCCTCGATACGGAGGCTCCCGTTCGGACAGACCTGCTCGCAGAGCACGACTCCGCAACACTCCTCCGGACGTGCGACGAACGCGACGTATCGCTCGATCGTGAGCACGTCGAACGGACAAGCGTCGACGCATGCGTGGCAACCGAGGCACGTCGAAGGATCGATCATCGGCAAGCGCTTGCGCGGCGCCGCCGCGACGGGAGCTCGCGCGCCCGGAGCCTCGGCGGAGCGCCGCTTCCTGCGATCCGCCGCCGTCACGGCCGCGCCGAGCACGACGGCGCCGGCGAGCGCTCCGACAGCCGGGGCCCACGGAGCGCGTTCGTCCTTCTGCGGCGCGACCCACGGCGTCGTGGCGGCGATCTCGCGGGCAGCGTCCCAGGCGACGAAGCGGTTCGGCGTGTGCTGCGCGCTGCACACCGTACCGCTCGCAGTGCGGGCTTCGAGTCGCGCCTCTTCGAGTCGCGCGTGCTCGTCGAAACATTGCGACGCGACGAATCGAAAAGCGCCGACGCCGCCGTCGGATTCGCCCGCGCGGGTCCGCGCGCTCGCCGGGACACACGCCGAGATCGGGTCGGCCGGCCGCCCTGGATCATGACATCCGCTGCATGCCGCGACCGAGACGAGCGGCACCGTCGTACCATCCGGTATCGTGACGCTCTGCCGTGACGGCCCGACGCTCCGCTCGGCGCCCGCTCCCCAGCGGAGGACACCTTCGGCATCGAAGGTGATCCCCTGCCCGCCGGCGTGCTGCGGGTGACACGTCGCGCAGGTCAGAGCGCCTTTCGCCGCGAGGGCGCGGTGGGCTGGCCGGGTCGAGCCATGCGAGCCACCATGGCAATTCATGCAAGCGACCGACGTGTGCAACGGCGCCGGAGAAGGCGCGGCTGCGGGCGTGACGGCGGCTGGCTCCGTGTGGCACGAGGCACACGCGACGTTCGCGTGAGGACGTGCGATCGGCCGTTCGTTCGCGAGTGGCGTTCCGCCGGCGACGACCGCAGCTGTCACTCCTGCAGCCGCGCCCAGCGCCGAGATCGCGAGCATGCGCGGACGCCCGACGTCGCTCGTGCGGATCGCCTGCGGAGCCTTCGCGCGGACGCGCGCCGTCATCGCGCTCGCTCCGTCGCCTGCACGCTTGCCGTGGGCGCGTCGTGCCTCTGCGAGCCCTTCGTGTGCGTGACGGCGACGACGTGGAGCACGAGGAGGATCAGCGCCCCGACCGCCACTGCGATGTGCGGGACGAGCCATCCCCTCAGCGCCCACGTGAGCCAGCGCTGCGCGCGCACCGCGCGGTGCTCGACGACGAGGCGAACGAGCTCGTCGATCGCGCCCAGCGCGGGGCCCTTCTTTCCGCCCGTGAGCACGTCGACGCGCGCGCGGACGACCTTCTCCTCGGCCCGGAGCGTCCGCCGCGAAACGACGAGCGCGAGCGGTCCAAACCTGGATCGCCAGTAGGGACCGAGCGCCTTCACGAACAGCGTCTTCACGAGCTCGGTCTTGCCGGACAGCGTCGCGAAGATCTTCTCGTCGAGCTCGCGCGGCCGTTCTGCGAGCTCTTCGGGAAGCACGCTCCTCCGTTCGATCCGCGAGAGAGCGCGCGGTGCGAGCGCCACGATCGCAGCGCCGATCGCTCCTGTGACGATCACCGTTGCAACGGTGATCGAGAGCGCGCCCGCGACGTTCGGCGTCGCACGGGCGCCGGCATGCGCGAGCACCACGCCGGCGCCGAAGGCCCCGAGCGCGAGATGAAGGATGTGAAGCCAGCGCGCGAGCGGCGCACGCGCAGCGAGCCACGCGACAGGACGGCGGACGCGCTTCGCGAGCGCGTGGGCCATCAAGAGGGACATCACCGTTCCGGCGATGACGCCGCTCGTCCAGCGGCCGGCAGGGAGCGCGGACATCCCGGTCCCCGCGAGCGCCGCTCCGATGGCCCACGGCCACGCAGGCGTGCGCGGCGGAAGCACGGGTGGTCGCCGTGCTCGTGTGGCTCGACGGGTTCGGGTGCCCCGATCTGGAAGGCGAAGGTCCACGAGCCCCGCGTTCGGATCGATCCGCGCGATCGCCTGCGTCGGGCACGCGGCGACGCAGGCGGGACCGCCGGCGCTCCCGCTGCACAGGTCGCACTTCACGGCGACGGACGGATACGGGCCACCCTCGCGCCGCGGAGCCATCTGGATGTTCTCCCAGGGGCACCCCTTCGCGCAGCTACCGCATCCCGTGCAGAGGTCCTCGCGGATGAACACCTCTCCGCGGGCGTTCCGGCCGATCGCGCCGGTAGGGCAGTCGATCATGCAGCTCGGGTTCATGCAGTGCTGGCAGCTGTTCGGAACGAGCAGCGGCGAGACGGCCGAACCTTCTCCCGCAATCTCACGCCCCTCACCGCCGACCACGATCTTGTCCCCGCGCCGCACGAGGCGACTCACACCGTCGTCGTGGGCATCGGCGCAGCTCCATGCGCAGTGGCCGCAGCGGATGCACGAGTCCTGATCGATGACGAGCAGCGACCGCGCGATCCTCACGCGGTACAGGTCCTGGAAGACGTGCGCCGTCGCCTGTGTCCCCCGAGCCAACGGCGGGGAGAACGCGAGCACCTCGCTCTGGAGCCGCCGCGACGCCTCGAGCGCCGGGCCGTTGCGGCGGGCTACGCCGACGAAGACGTCGCGTGGGATCGCCACGAGCCGCGTCGGACCGCTCGCGACCACGGAGACACTTCGCGAATCGCGACGCGCGAGCTCCTCGTCGCCGAAAAGATCGCCGCGCCCGAGGTACGCCTCGATGCGCGGCTTGCCGCCGTCCCGCGTCTGCACCTGCACGAGACCGTCCGCGACGAAGAACGCGTCGGTCGCGGCGTCACCCTCGCGGTACACGTGCTCGCCACGCGCGACGTCGACGTGTTTCGCCGCGTCGAGGAGCACCTCGAGATCGTGCTCGGGAAGTCCTCGGGTGAAGCTCGTCGTGCGAAAGAGATCGAGCGTCGCAGCACGACGGAGCGATCGTTCGACCTTCGCCATCAGCTCCGCGCCTCCGGCTCGACCGGCGGCGCGCTTCAACACGACGAGGGGGACCTCCGCGACGATCGCGTCGGACTCGCACCTGGCCTCGAGCTGCCGGGTCGCAAACGCGGCGACGATCGCCTCCTCGCCGAACACCTCGCTCTTCCTCGCGCGACGGAGGCTCGTCGGCTCGGCTTCTCCGCGACGGAGCCCGATGAGCGTGCACACGCCGGACGCGACGACGTACAGCGCATCGGCAGGGTCGCCTGCGCGAAAGACTCGTTCGCCCGCGCGGAGCTCGATGAGCCGCCCCGCGGCCTGGAGCTCGCTCCGCGCGCGCGCGTCGAGGCCGCGCAGGATGGGCGCATCCCAGACGGCATCCGGCCACCGGGACGTCGTCGCGACGGCGCTCGTCATCGGCCGTCGATCTTCGCGCTCGCGGTTGCGAGGTCGATGGGGTGGTTGCGCGCGAACATCGACGCGGTGATCTGGGCGCCGCTCGGGCGAAGGCCCTCGGCCGCCTTGCGGGCCTCGTAGTCGGCGAACGCACGGAGGAGGAACGGCGGGAACGGCCTGAAGCGAAGGCGCGCCTCCGCCGTGAAAGGTCCGCTCCGCCCTGGCGCGTCGATCTCGTACGTGTACCGGAGGACCACGCCGGGCGCGGCCGAGCGCTGGTCGAGGATCGCGTCCGGCGCCTTCGCGAGCCCTCGTTCGGCGTCGAGCGAGCCGACGGGGAAGTAGGTCTCGAAGAACGCGTTCGTCCCCGTGAGGTTCGAGCGGCACTCACCGGTATCGATGTCGTAGCTGCCGTCTTCGAAGCGGTCGGCCCGGGTCCTTCCCTGCCCCGGCCCCGGCTGACAGCGGCCGAGCGAATCGATCACGCCGATGCACCTGACGCAGCGGAGGAACCCGTTCTGCATGTTGACGAGTCCCTTCCCGCGGAACGTCGTTCCGCCGAAGGTCGGGTTCGGGGTCCACTCCGGCACGTCGGAGCCGTCGACGATGTCTGCGCCGAAGACGCCGAGCGGCCGGCCTTTCGCGTCCTTCACGTCGTCGCGCGTCGTCGTCCGCAGGAAGATCTTGTCGCGGAGATCCGCCTCGTCGCTCGCGATCTTGCCGACCTCGTAGACGATCGCGCCGCGTCCGTCGCGCACCGTGAGCTCGATCCAGACCTCGCGCTCCTGACTGAAGCCGGCCGGGACGCGATGACCGGCGCCGACATTCTGGATCTCGATCGGGATCTCGAGGCGCGAGCCAATCCGTCTCGCGTTCGCGCTCGCGATCGAGAGCTTGAACGTGTTCCGCAGGAGCTGCTCGCGTCGCGCTTCGAGCCCCAGCGGGACACCGCTCGGATCGAGCGCGGTCTCGTTCGCCCACGCCTCCGGGAACTCCGGCGCGAGCGGTAGGTCGACGCTCGTGAACCAGTGCGAGCTCATCGGCCGCGGCTCCGTCGAGGACGACGCGATCATTCCTCGCGCCTTCTCGCCGGGCGCGCGCGCCTCGAAGTGGAATCCGGGCGGACAGCCGTCCGTCGTCGAAGGCGTGCTGCCCTTCGCCGTCCCCGCGACGTCGCGGACGCACACGCCGGGGTACAGGCTCATGTGGCAGTCCTGGCACGTCGCCGCTCGACGACCGGCGGCGCGCTCCGTGTCGGACCAGGTCTTCCACTCCGAGTAGGCGTTCCGCAGGCGCTTGAAGTGCTCGCCGCGGTCGCGAGCTCCAACCGAGTCCGTTCCGAACAGGCGCACGTCGTGGCAGGCGCCGCAGAACTCGCTCGAGCGAAGGTAGCGCGCGGTGTCGTCCGGCACGCGCCGGTGCACGATCGGATCGCCGGGGCCACCGCGACCGACGGCGGACGAGAGGAAGATACGTGGATCGAGGAGGTAGCCGCTGTTGCCGATGCCCCGAACGCCGGCACCGTCCTCCGGCCGCATCCGGAACACGGCTCCCGTCACCGGCGAGGTCCACGTCGCATTTCCCTGGTAGGCGCTCGTCCCGTGCACGGGGCCGATCGTCTGGTGGCACACCGCACACGAGATCCCTTCCATCGCCTGCGGAGAGAGCACGTCGCGAAGCGGCCTCCGTGATCCGGGGTTCGAGCCCGCGCTCCATGCGGGCACGGTGGAGGCGAGGTTGTCTCCGGCCGAGTGGCAGTTCACGCACCAGTGCTCGCCTCCGGTGCCGGTGAGCCGCTGCCCGGTCCGCTCGTCGCGGCAGACGTCACCGGAGTCGCCCGAGGCTCTCCGGAGGACACCCGCTCCGGACGGGCATCGCTCGTCCCTGCCGACCTGTTCCTCGACGACGCTCTCGAGCGCGCCGAACAGCGGGCTCTTCACGGAATGCGCCATCACCGAACGGGACCACTCCGCGACCTGCCGCGCATGGCATGGGGCGCACGTCTCGGCGGACGTCTTGTTCAGCGGCGCCTGCGAGAGCACGGCCTTCGCGGCCGGCGGAGGCGGCGCGGGCGTGGACGAGGTAGCGAACCCCGCGCCCGCGATCGCGAGGCCGAGCGCGATCGGACCGACCGCCAGCGCGAGCCGTCGCCAGCGCGCCGGGTCGGCCGCCGAAGGAGCCGGCTCGGTCATCGCGTCATGGTGGCGGCGCTCTGAAAGGGACGCGGACGCGGACGCGGGCGCAGCGCCGTCGGTTCGCCGAACGATCGGCGCGCCGTGCATCAGCTCCTCGCAACGGTGCGCGATCGCCTCTGCGCTCGTCGGCCGTTTCACGAGGTCCGGATCGAGCATCTTCAAGACGAAGCTCTGGATGCCCGGCTCGAGGCGCCGCGCGACCTCGTCATCGAACGGCGGTGGCGGCGCCATGGCGGCCGTCATCGCGTCACGCAGGCCGATGCCCGAAAACGGATGCGCGCCCGCGAGCAGCCTGTAGAAGACGAGGCCGAGGACGTACCGATTGGCCGCGTTGTCCCACGGCGCGCCGCTGGCCTGCTCCGGCGGTGTCCAGCGCGGCGACGGCGCGGACGGCGCAGATCCTCCGGGAGCAGCATGCGCCCCGAGCAGCGCTCGGACCCAGTCGTTGCCGAGGATGAACGCATCGGGTCGACCGGGACTGCCGAGCGCGACCTCGGACGGCCGGAGCGGTCCCGGGAACGTCGCCTTCTTCTCCCACGTCGCGAGCGCGCGCGCGAGATCACGAATCTTCGACAGCGCCGTCAGACCGTCGAGCCGCTCGCCCTTCGCGAGGGCATCGACGGTCTGGGACGGCACACGCCGGATCGCGAAGAGCCCTTCTTCGTCCTCCCCCCACCCGGCCGAGAACCCGCCTGCTCCTGTCTCGCCGAACATGACCAGCCGACGGACGAGAGCCTCGTCGTGACGATCGAAGCGCCAGAGCTCGGCGGGCGAGCTCGTGAGCACACAGCGATAGCGCCTCGCGCGGCCGACGGACCCGAGGTCCTCGCCGGCGCTCGGGGCAGATGGCAACGGCTCCGTCACGCGGCCTCCTCAGCGCTGCGATCCCGCCGCCTGCCCGTTCGCGCTGGCGGTGGTCGTCGAACCGGGAGCGTCTGCGGCGGTCTTCAGCCGGACGAGGTACGTGGTCATCCCTGCGACGAGCGACAGCGCGACGATGGCTACGATCGCGAGCCATGTCGAGACCTCGCGGGCTTTGCTCGCGTTGGCCTCGACCAGGGCGATGGTGTCGGTCCGCGGACGATCGTCCTTCGGACGCACGCTCTCGCGGCGTGGCTCGCGCTGGCTCGGCGCCTGTTCGCCGGAGGCACGATCCTCGAAGGCGTTCGCCATCCGCGGCGTGGGACGCGGAGCGCTCGGCTCTCGCGTCGTCGGCGTGGTCGACGCGGTCGAGCGCGAAGAGCGCGAAGGACGTGCCGATGTCGCGGCCACGCCGCTCGCCGCGCGGAAGAGAGACAATCGATCCGTGATCTCGCGCGCAGACGCCGGACGAGCTTCCGGCTTCTTCTCGAGCATCGCGAAGAGCATGTCCTCGACGCCGCGAGGCAACCCGCGGCGGACCTCCTCGTCGAGCGGCGGCGCAGGCGCGGTGCACTGGAGGTTCAACAGCTCCCGCGGCGACGCCGACGAGAACGGCGGCTCGCCCGAGAGCATCTCGTAGAAGATGAGGCCGAGCGCGTAGAGATCGCTGCGCGCGTCGATCGTTCGCGCGTCGATCTGCTCCGGGCTCATGTACTGGAGCGTCCCGATGCTCTGCGTGTTCGTTCCGTGCATGCCTTCGAGCACCTTGGCGATGCCGAAGTCCATGACCTTGAGCCCGGTGGGCGGCGCGTCGTCCCCGCTGCCCTCGGGGACCGTGAGCATCACGTTCTCGGGCTTCAGGTCCCGGTGCACGATCGACGGCTCCTGCTCGTGCGCGACCGAAAGCGCCTCGGCGATGCGGACGACGTGCTCGAGGGCTTCTTGCCATGGAAGGACCCCTCCGGCTGCACCTGCACCTGCACCATGGCGCGTGAGCTCCTGTCGCAACGTGCGCCCGTTCAGGTACTCGAGGACCATGACGAGCTGCCCGTCCGTCTCCATCGACGCGAGGCTCCGGACGAGGTTCGGGTGCTCGAGGTGCGCGAGGATCTGCATTTCGTTGAGGAACAAGCGCCGGCCCTCCTCATGGCGCGTCAGCTCCGGACGGAGGACCTTCAGCGCGACACGGCGCTTCGAGAGGCGCTCTTCGGCCTCGTAGACCTTGCCCATGCCGCCCTCGCCGACGAGACGCCGCACGAGGTATTCGCCGATTCGATCCATCTTCTGCTCCGTCAGGAGGAGGCAAAGGTCCGAGGGGGACGACTCGGATGGATGGCCTCCTGAAACGTCGTCTACGGACGAGACGCTCGGTCGATCCATCGAGCTGAGCCGTTCTGTCGGCGGAACGCTCCCGCAGGCCGGACATCGGCCCGTCGGGTGCGATCGAACGTCCGCCCCCAACACGATCGGCGCGCCCTCGTTCGACACCGGAGCGACGTCAGCCGCCCGCCGGTCCGCCGACACGGCACGGTGAACGCCGCTCCCGATGGAGGGCCGTGTGGGCTCGCAGATGAGGGGCCGAGGAACACGTACCATGGTCGAAGCCGAGCGATGCGGGGCAATGCGCGGGCAAAGGAGCACGAACGCGGAGAAGCACTCGCCTCGTCCGCCTCGTCCGCCTCATCCGCTGAGCGCGCCGAATACAGAAGACGTTCGAGAGGGGTCGGAAGTTCCACTCGCCCGTCACAACGGTTCGACCAGCCCTCGCCTTACGGTCCGCCGCTTCGCGCGATCGCCACGACGCCGGCTTCACGCCACCCCCGCGCACACCGGATCGGCGAACGCGCTACTCGAGCACGCCCGCCGCGTCCCCGCGACGAGCGGCGGCGAGGATGTCTTCGAACCCGAACGCGAGGTTCTCGGGGAGCTCACTCTCGGAGAAGAGCTTCACCTCGCGAATCTCGAGCGGATTCTTCGGCGGCTTGGCCGGCGGCGGGACGCGGCAGTCGACGGCGATCGTCACGGCGTGGAAGCGAGGATCGCGCATCGGATCGGACCACACGCCGAGCACACGGATGAGCTCGTAGTCGACGACCCCTGCCTCTTCTTCGAGCTCGCGCGCAAGCCCGGCGCGGAGCTTCTCGCCCCACTCGAGCGTTCCACCCGGCAGGCACCACATCCCGTTGTCGGCGCGACGGATGAGGACGAAACGGCCGTCCGGCGTGCGTGCGACCGCAGTGATCCCGACGACGGGACGTTTCAGCAAATGACGCGTCGCCTCGTGGACGATGCCGTAAGCAGCCTTTGGAAGCCAGCGTAGGAACACGGGGCGAGAATATGCTAATCGCCGGCCCATGAAGCTGGTCACGTACAGGCAGGGCAACGAGCAGCGCAGCGGACTCCTCGTCGGCGACAAGCTCGACACGATCGTCGATCTTTCGCGCGCGCTCGCGCATCTCGGCCGCAAGGTGGAAGGCCGGACCGTTCTGGGCCTCGTCGAGGCAGGCGCCGAAGGGCTCGCCGGCGGACGTGACGTCCTCGCCGCGTTCGCCGAGAAGAAGCTGCCCGACGCGCATGACGGTGGCCCGATGACCGTCGCTTCGAGCGCGGTCTCGCTCCTCGCTCCGATCCCGCGCCCGCCGTCGATGCGTGACGGCTACGCGTTCCGCCAGCACGTCGAGACGGCGCGTCGCAACCGCGGGCTCGAGATGATCCCCGAGTTCGATCAGTTCCCGGTCTTCTACTTCACGAACCACCAGGCCGTCGTCGGCCCGGGCCCCGTCCAGGTGAAGCCGCGTGCGCTCGAGCGCCTCGACTTCGAGCTCGAGGCCGCGATCGTGATCGGCAAGGAAGCCCGCGACGTCACCGCCGCGAACGCCGACGAGATCATCTTCGGCATGACGATCATGAACGACTTCTCCGCTCGTGTCCTCCAGATGGACGAGATGAAGCTGTCGCTCGGACCGGCGAAGGGCAAGGACTTCGCCACGGGCCTCGGCCCGTTCCTCGTCACGATGGACGAGCTCGCCCCGGCGATGAAGAAGACGGACGCCGGCGCGCACTTCGACCTCGGCATGCGCGCGTTCGTGAACGGCGTGCAGGTCTCGACCGGCAACGTGAAAGACATGACGTGGACGTTCGCGCAGATCCTCGAGCGCGCGAGCTACGGCGTCACGCTCTACCCCGGCGACGTCATCGGCTCGGGTACGTGCGGCACGGGCTGCTTCCTCGAGCTGAACGGCTCGAAGATCACGAAGGACCAGTGGCTCCGCCCGGGCGACGTCGTCGCGCTCGAGATCGACCGCCTCGGCCGTCTCGAGAACACGATCGTCGCGAGCTGACGTAACGACCCTGGAGAGTGCTCGGCCCGGAAGGGCGCCCTGCCCTGCCCTCGGCCGAGCACTTCATCACGAGACTCAGGTAACGCTGCGCACGAACGCGCCGTCGATCGCGCAGGCGCAGTGCGAGAAGATCCCGGCGAACGAGCTGCCCGGGTCGCTCTCGGTCAGGCTTCGGCCGCGCTCAGGAACGAGCCCAGGAACGGCGCCGGCGCCTGCTCCGCGAAGAACGCGAGCGCTTCGCTGGTTGCCCACCCCTTGATCCAGCTCGACTCGTCGAAGCCTGCCAGCCAGCCGATGTGGCCTCCGTGGCGGCTCACCTTCACGCGGACCGACCGTGAGGCGTCCTCGAGCCACGGGCGCACCGTGTCGATCGGGACCATCGGATCGTCCTCGGCGTGGAGCAGGATGGTCGGCACCCGCACCTTCGGGAGGTAGCGTCCCGAGCTCGCTTCCAAGTAGTAGCGGTCGACGTCGGAGAAGCCGTGCATCGGCACGATGATCGATGCGTCGTACCGCCGGAAGCGCTTGATGCGGTCGAGATCGGAGGCGCGGTAGCGCGCTCGCTCCGGATGGTGCTCGGCGAACGCGCGTGCGCGATCGAGGAGCCCGCGCAACACGTGGAACCGGTACGGCAGGCACGAGAACGTGTCCATCCGCGCCGCCACACGCGTGTAGTCGAGCGGCGCGGAGATGCTCGCGACACCGAGGACGCCGGAAGGAGGCGCGGCGCCCCATTCACCGGCGAGCTTCAAAGCCTGACTGCCGCCGCCCGAGAAGCCGAGAACGAGCACGCCGGAGACGCGCGGATCGTTCGCGAGCGTGCGGACCACGTGATCGAGGTCGGTGGTGAGCCCTGCGTGATAGAGCGACGGGGCATCGACGACGCTGTCGCCTGCTCCGCGCATGTCGAGGCGGATCGCATGATACCCCGCGCGATGGACGGCGACGGCCGCGCGGACGCAGCAATGGGAGTCCTTCGAGCCGGCGATGCCATGCAGGATCACCACGGCAGGCGCTCTCGTCGGGACCCACCACGCGCGGGCATGGAGCTGGCCCCCCTCCATCGCGATCCGGAGGTCTTCCTCGTCGCCGCGGATGACATGCGAGCGCGGCGGTGAGAACAGCGGCGCGGCCGCGCCGATCGTCTGGAGGTGCGGGCTCCTCAAGAACCGAGGCGGCCGGAACGGGCTCGTCATCATCGCGGCCTCTCCGTAGCGGCCGATCGCACCCAACGCAACCGGATGTGGAGCGGAAGCGACCTCCGGTGCGGCTCGAAGCTCCAGCTCGGGCGGTTCCTTCGTCATCTCGACGAGATCTGGACGAGATCTCCTTGCCGCCCCGCCTGTCAGGACACATGGATGTCTTCCTCCCTTTCCGCTTCCACGATCGCTCTCCCATCGCCATCGTTCCGCCGCGTTCGCCCAGGTTCCGTGCCCCGACGCCCTATGCTCGACAAGCCCACGTCCCGCCCGCGCTTCGTCATCGTCGTGGGATGGACGTCGGCGTTCGCAGCCCTGGCGTTCGCCAGCGCGTGCTCGAAGCAACAAGGCCCGCGTGACCTCGGGAACAAGGCGCGCGCCGAGCTCGACGAAGGCGCGGCGTCGACGCGAGACGGAGCCGCGGACGGTGCCGACCGCGTCCTTGCGTCGCCCGTCGCGATGGGAAGAAAGCCTCGCGAGCTCGTCCGAGCCAACAGCCGCGCCATCGCCACGGACGCGGCGCATGTGTACTTCGGCGACAGTGCCGACGACACGCTCTGCTCGCTCGAGAAGATGCCTGCGGAGGGCGCCAAGAACGAGCCCGTGCGGCTCGCGCGGCGTGCACCGGTCGCAGGCGCCCTGTCGCTCGACGCACACGACGCGGCGCTCGCATGGATCGGGAACCCCGGCGATGTGGTGCTTCGCGTTCCGGTCGCCGGTGGAACACCGACGACGATTCGCGACCGAGGTATCTTCACCGACGTCGCCGCATCGGGCGGGGACGTCTTCGTCACCGAGGCTCGCGGCACGAGCGGGACGCTGACGCGTGTCACCGGGACGACCGCAGCGCAGCTCGCGACGTTCGACGGGACACCACGCGGGATCGCGGTCGACGCGGCCAACGTGTACGTCGCGACGTCGTCGCGGCTCGTCTCGAGCCCCCGAACCCGCGGCGAAGTCTCGGAGCTCGCGCGAGGCTCCGCGTTCGCGAGCCCGCAGCTCGACGGTGGATGGCTCTACGCCACGGCGGCGCATCCGACGGAGCGCGGGCGCATCGTCGTACGTGTGAAGACGACGGGAGGTGCACTCGAGACGGTGGCGACGAACGTGCGCGACGCTGCCATCGCGCTTCATCGCGGAACGTTGTTCTGGTTCGACGCGGACCGGCCTGCGCTCATGTCCTCGCGGGTCGGAGCCGACGTCCGCTCCCCCACGACGCCCACGACGCCCACGACGCCGCGGCCGCCTCCACGGGTCGTATCGGAAGACCCGATGCTCGATCGCGCGAACGCGCTCACCGTCGACGAGGACGGGGCGTTCCTCGCGGTCGGGCACGGCGAAGATGCGCGCATCGTCGCCGTCTCGCTTCGCTGAGAGTCGACGAGCGCGGCCCGTTCGCTACGCGATCACGGCGCGCACTTTGGATCGAACACGTAGACGGTGGACGTCGGCGTCGGCCCGCCGACGTTCTCGACGAGATATCCGACGCCGTTGCTCGCCGTGGCGGCAACGATCGCGCCGATCGGCACGGGCAAGAGCTGCCGCCGCGGTCCGCCACCAGGCTCCTTGATCAAGCCGAGCGGCTCGCGCGTGACGAACTGCACGGCCGTCTGCTGGTCGTTCTCGTGCGCTTGCATCGCGACCATCGCCGTCTTCGCGTCGAGCATCGCGGCAGAGGCCTGATTGCCGAAGATCGGCGCGTTCGCGCCGACGGGCTGGGCGTTGTAGAGCTCGAGATCGACGCCGACGTTTCCTTCGATCGGCCCGGCCTCGTTCGGCACGAGGAAGTAGCCGCGCGCCGCCCGCGTGACCACGCCGCCTGCGGGCACGGCCTCGTGAACGCCGGTCGCCCAGAAGATCGCGCCGTCCGGGCTCTGCGCGAACGTCCGGTGGACGCTCGCCAGCCCGGCATCGCTGAGGGTGACGACCGCGTTCGTCGTCGGGTTCGGCGAGCCCGCTTCGTCGACGAGCGCGAACTGCGCCGACTGATCGAGGACCGCGCTCATGAGCAGGCGTTTGCCGCTGACGGCGCTCGGACCGAAGCTCTGCGGAGCGAGCACCGGCGTCGCCGACAGCGCAGCGGGCTCGGCGAGCGGCGCCTCGAGCGCCGTTGCCGGGAACTGCGGGACGTTCCCGACGAGCAGGGCGGAGTCGCCGCCGCGCGCGAACAGGTACGTGCCTTCGCTCGGGCGGTTGTAGCTCGCGAGCACCGTGTGCGCCGTGATCTTCGTCGTGAACGGGTCTGCCGGTGCATCGACGTACGCGAGCTGGATGCGGCTCGGTCCGCCGCCGACGATCCCACCCAGCATCCACACACGGCTGCCGCTCTGGACGAGCGTGGTCGGAACGAAGCCGAGGCCGACGATCGGAGCCTGCGGCGGATTCGGGTTCGCCGGGTTCGACACGTTGAACGCGACGGCGCCCGTGGGCGTGAGCAGGAACAGCCACGGATGGATCGCCGCGGCGCACTTGCCACAAGCGAGCGGCGCGCCGACGTTGAACTGCGTGGCGCCGTACGTGTACGGAGCAGGCGCCTCGCACGTGCGCGTGTCCTGGTTGCACGCGGATGCGTTGCAGGCAGAGGGCCGGCATACCTCGTACGTGCAGCTCTTTCGTGCGAGGTCGCACTTGCCTTTCAGGCAGCCGTGATTGGTCGTGCACGCGTCGTCGCTCGTGCAGGCCGAGGCGTCGGGGCCGCTCGGAATGCCCGTATCGACACCACCGTCGACGTCGGGCGTGACGGATTGATCCGCGCCGCCGCCGTCGCCGCCACCTTGTCCGATCAGCGACTCGTCGAGATCGAGCGAGCAGCTCGCGGCCGCTCCGAGGACGAAAAGGGCGCCGAGGCAGACCGCGCTCCTCCATCCCCTGCCACCTTTGCGTGCCTTCATCCTAGAACGTGCCTCCGAGGACGACGCCGCCCGGAGCCGCGCCGACCTTCACGCGCCCTTCGGGTCGATCGCTGACGGGAAGAACGACGAGGACCACGCCGCCGGCGACGAGCAGAGCGCCGCTGATGAGCGCCACGTTCGTCCACGTCTGGAGCGACGAGGCGTGATCGAACGCGGCGCGCGTCGGAGCGGCGTCGTATGCGTCCTTCGCGCCGTTCGCGCTCGTGCCGAGGATGGCGCCTGCGCCGAGAGCAGCGACGCCGACGCTCGCCACACCGACGCCGACGACGCGCAGCGTGGTCCAGAACGGCTCGCGAACGCGCCCAGGTGTCGGCTCGACCGGCGCTGGCGAAGGCTTCTCGATCTCGGGCTCGGGATCGACCTTCGGCGCAGGCTTCGGCTCGTCCTTCAGCTCGACGGTCGTCGCTTTGCCCGCCTCGAGGGTCACATCACGACGCTCGATCGGCCGGTTCGGGATCCGCATCGTGAGCGTGTGCACACCGGGCGGAGCATGCAGACGGGCAGGCGCAGGGACCTCGGTCAGCGTGTCGAGCTGCACCTTCCACCCCTCCGGCGCCGTGACGATGGCGGTGCCGAGGCTCTTCTCGAGAGCAGACACGCGATCCTTCGCGATGGTCGTCTGCTTCGCGTCGAGCCCGGGAACGTCGAGCGAGCGCGCGTACGCATCGGCCGCGCGCTCGGGTCGCGACGCGAGATCCCACGCGAGCGCCGCGGTGTAGAGCGCGATCGCGTTCGCCTTGAACGCCGCGGCCGCCTCGAAGTGCAGCGCGGCCTCCGAGTAGCGCTTCTCCTTGAATGCCTGCGTCCCCATCCCGTACTGCTGCCGAGCCTCCGCCGCCGAGTCGGCCGCGGGAGGATCATCTGCACGTGCAGTCCCGGAGGCGCCCGCCACGGCGAGCGCAAACGCGAACGCGAGGCCCTGCGCGCTTCGCTTCATGGTTGCCAGTGTAGAGCGAAATCGCGCACGCGGATCAATTCGCTGAGATGAACGCGAGCAACCAGGCGCTCGTCGTGCAAGTCATCCTGCAGCGCATCCTGCAGGTCAATACGGGTTGTCGGGCAGCACATTCGTATCTTTCGGCTTCGTCTTCGGCTTTGCAGCCGAGGACGTGGGCGGCGGCGCGACGGCGGATGCGGACGCGCCCGCGGAGGACGCCGGCTCGGCAGGATCCGGCGCATCGAGCTCCAGAACGGGCTTGAGCATCACGTCGAGCGGCGTTGCGGTGAGGTGATCGACGACGACGCTCGTCTCCTCGTATCCGCTCGCGCGGAGAACGACCGTGATCGTCCGGCCCGTGTCCGGCCGGCGGATCGATCGCTGGTCGACCGGCAGCTCTTTTCCGTCGACGACGACGGCAGCATCGGCAGGCGTGGTCTGGAGCACGATCTCGGGCGGCATCGCCGGCGCTGGCGCTGCGCTCGCGATCGTCTCGGATGGCGCCGGAGCGGCGGGCAACGCGACCGCGGGCGTCGACACATCGTGCGTCGTTCGCGTTTGCCAGATGAAGAAGCCGCCGCCGCCGATCACGACGGCGATGAGCAACCCGACCAACGCCGCAAGCGCGTATTGACCGGCGCCGGCAGGCGGCTGAGCGTCGCCGAGCATCTCCGGCGGGATCGGACCGGCAACGTCGTAGATCGTCGTCGTGCCGTACGGATTCCCGGACGGCGGCGGGACCGTGTGCGGCGTCTGGATGGGGACCGGAACGTGACCGGGGCTCGACCAGTCGCCCGGCGCGCTACGCCCTGGGTTCGACTGGCCGCTCTGGCTCTGGTCGCTCGGGGTCGTGTGGAACGGCGAGAGGATCCCGCCAGGTCCGATCGGAAGCGTGTGCGTCGGAGCGCCGACCGTGCTCGGCGCAGAGGGCAATGGCGGGCTCGTCGAGGCGCTCACCTGGCCCGACTGGCCCGACTGGCCCGACTGGCCCGACTGGCCCAACAGCCCCTGGCCATACGACGTCGCTTCGCTCTCGAGCACCTCGCTCGACATCTCGATCACGGGGACGACGCTCGGCTTGCTGGGTCTCGACGAACCGAAGGGCGACGGCGTCAACTGCATCTGCGAGGCCGGCGGCGGGGATGATGCCATCCCGCCGGGGCCGGGGGGCATGACCGGGCGTGCTGGCTTCACGCCGGAGCGGTGATCGAGCGCATCGCGCGACGAGCCGGTGTTCGACGGATCCCAAGCTCCGTGCTCCGCGACCGAGGAGGCTTGTTTGATGCGCTCCTTTCGCCGCTCGAGCTGCTCGCTGAGGCGCGCCCGGACGACCTGCGCGACGTTCGACTGCGTCACGAGCTGGCCCTTCGTCAGGAACTCCTCGAGCGCGAAGCGCATCCGCTCGGCGGTCGGGTAGCGAAGGATCGGCTGGTGCGCGAGCGCACGCATGACGATCCGTTCGAGCTCCGGCGGATAGCTCCGGACGATGCTCGACGGCGGGTCGACGTTCCCGCTCAAGATCGCGTGCATGATCATGTGATCGCGATCGCCCTTGAACGGACGCACGCCGGTGGTGGCCTCGTAGAGCACGCACCCGAGCGAAAAGACGTCGCTCCGCCGATCGATCGGCGCGCCGGTGACCTGCTCCGGCGACATGTAACTGATCTTGCCTTTGAGCTGGCCCGCGCTCGTCTGCTCGTGGAGCTGGCCGAGGGCCTTCGCCACGCCGAAATCACAGACCTTCGTGACGCCATCGGCCGTCAGAAGGACGTTGTGAGGGGACATGTCGCGATGCACGACCCCGAGCGGCTGCCCGTCGTCGTCGGCGAGCTCGTGGGCCGCATGCACGCCGGCGCACGCGTCGGCGACGATACGTGCCACGACGCGCGCATCGAACGCCTCGGTCTTGCCGGACGCGCGGAGCACGCGCGAGAGCGAGTCGCCGTTCACCCACTCCATCGCGAGATAGAGCGTCCGCTTGTCCTCGCCGAGCTCGTAGATCTCGCAGACGTTCGGATGGTGGACGCCGGACGCGATGCGCGCCTCGTCGAGGAACATCCGCTCGAATTCGGGCTCTTCGGCGAGATGAGGAAGGATCGTCTTGATGGCGACGAGCTTCTGAAAGCCTCGCTGTCCGTGCTGACGAGCCGCCCAGACGCGCGCCATTCCCCCGCGCGCAATCGGCACGAGCAGCTCGTAGCGGCCGAGGCGTGTGCCTGGCCGTAGCGAGCCGAAATCCGACGGCTCGTCCGTCAGCTCGTCCGAGGGGACCACCTCCGCCACGACATGAAGTTTACAGCACTTGGGCACATCGAGCCCGTGCCTCGGTCGCTGAAGGGACGGTGTGGAGACGGACGTTCAGCCCTCGTGCCGACGTCTCCTCCCTGGGTGGGATATGCGCGCCATGCCCGACCGGCGCTCCGTGGCAAAGCGATGGCGCCCTGGAGAAAACGGCGCGCTCCGCTCACGGCGCGGTCGTCGGCGCGGCTGGTTCGATGGGGTCGCTCGTCGCTGGGGCGGGACGTGGCCCGACGCGCGTGTCGCCCGTCGCGCCGCCTCGCGCGGCGCGCACGGTGACGCGCTCCCCTCCTCTTCTTCCTCCTCATTTTCCATGAGCGCGGTGCGTGCTCGCCCGACGCCGCGCTAGGCTCGCCGCCATGCGAATGCTCCACACGATGCTGCGCGTCGGCGACCTCGAGGCTTCGAAGAAGTTCTACACCGAGGCGCTAGGCATGAAGGTCCTTCGCGAGAAGGAGTACCCCGACGGCAAGTTCACGCTCTGCTTCATCGGCTACGGCGACGAGGACACGAACACCGTCATCGAGCTCACGTACAACTGGGGACGCGACAAGTACGAGCTCGGCGACGCGTTCGGGCACATCGCGCTCGGCACGGACGACATCAAAGGCGCGTGCGAGAAGGTCCGCGCGCTCGGATACAAAGTCGTCCGCGAGCCGGGACCGATGAAGCACGGGACGACGGTGATCGCGTTCGTCGAAGATCCGAGCGGCTACAAGATCGAGCTCATCGAGCGGGGCTGACGCGCCTCTCGGCGAGGCCAGTACGTTCGCACGGAAGAAAGGCGACAAGCAAAGGAAGCGACCGACGGTGGCGTGGGACCTGGAGGCACGTCGTCGGCTGGTCTGCGGAGGGTCCCGGGTCTGCGGAGGGCCTCGGGTCTGGAGAGAGTCTGAGGAGTCTGAGGAGTCTGAGGATGGTGCGGGGCGAGGCCCTCCGCGTAGCGAGACGAGAAGCCAAGACAAAGAAGAAGAGGGAGAGGGAGACGACGACGCGCATCACGGGAACGACGTGATGCGCGTTCGCGCCGAGCCCGAGCAACCTGCGTGCCGCGAGCCCAGCTCGCTTGGGAGAGCGCCGATGCTCGCGTTTTCTGCGCGATGGCGGCGGCCGAGCGCACCTGCCGTGAACGCGCGTTCGTAGCCACCGTGGCCCTACGTTTACGGACCTCCCGCTCGTCGACTACGGTCCGGGGCATGGGCGCGCTCCATCCGATCGACACGAGCACCAACGGCAGCCACCTGCACCGCACGCTCAAGAGCTGGGAGCCAGCCACCGGCGAGCTGCTCGGCGAGGTCCCCATCGCCACGCGCGAGGACGTGATGAGCACGATCGCGCGCGCCAGGAAGGCCCAGGCCGCCTGGGGCGTCCTCCCCGTCGAGGAGCGCTGCGCCCGATTGATGCGATTCCGCGACGCCCTCGTCGAACGCGCCGACGAGATCGTCGACGTGGTGAGCCGCGAGTGCGGCAAGCCCCGCGTCGATGCGCTCGGGCACGAGGTGCTCGTCGCGGTCGATCAGCTCACGTACTACTGCAAGAACGCGCCGAAGATCCTCGCCGCACGAGAGATCCCGCTTCATCTCTTGAAGCACAAGAAGAGCGTCGTCCACTACCTTCCGCGCGGCGTCGTCGGCGTCATCTCGCCGTGGAACTATCCGTTCGTCATCCCGATGGCGGACGTCTTCGCCGCGCTCGTCACGGGGAGCGCCGTCGTCGTGAAGCCGAGCGAGGTGACGCCGCTCTCGATCCAGAAGGCAAAGGAGATCTTCGACGCCACCGGGCTGCCGGAAGATCTCTTCGGGGTCGTTCACGGGCTCGGCGACGTCGGCCAGGCGCTCATCGAAGGCGGCATCCAGAAGCTCGTCTTCACGGGCGGCGTGGAGACGGGAAAGCGCGTCGCGGCCGCATGCGGAGCCAACCTCGTCCCCTGCGTCATCGAGCTCGGCGGAAAGGCTCCTCTCATCGCGTGCGCCGACTGCGACGTCGAGCGCACCGCGAACGCGATCGTCTTCGGCGGCTTCGCGAACGCAGGCCAGGTCTGCATCTCGGTGGAGCGCGTGTACGCGCACGAGGCGATCCACGACAAGCTGCTCGCGCGCGTGGGCGAGCTCACGTCGAAGCTACGTCAGGGCGATCCCAGCACCGAGACGGTCGACGTCGGCGCCATCATCTTCCCGAAGCAGATCGAGATCGCCGAGAAGCACATCGACGACGCCGTGAAGAAGGGCGCGCGCATCGTGACCGGCGGCAAGCGGATCACGGGGCCCGGCCAGTTCTTCCAGCCGACGGTGCTCGCGGGCTGCGACCACACCATGACGGTGATGAAGGAAGAGATCTTCGGACCGATCGTGCCGTTCCAGAAGGTCTCGTCCGAAGACGACGCGGTCCGACTCGCGAACGACTCCCACCTCGGACTGAACGCCTACGTGTTCACGAAGGACCGCGAGAAGGGCAAGCGGCTCGCTCAGCGCATCGAGGCGGGCAGCGTCGTCGTCAACGACGTCCTCGTCAACTACGGCGCCGCGGAAGCGCCGTTCGGCGGAGTCAAGCAGAGCGGGTTCGGACGCGTGCACGGAGACGACGCGCTCCGCGACATGGCGGAGGCCCGCCAGATCTTCAGCGGGCGCTTGCCCGAACCGGCCCACGAGGTGTTGTGGTTCCCGTACTCGAACAAGGCGTACCGCTGGCAGATGCGCCTGATGCGCGCCGTGTTCGGACGCGGCGGCTTCGTCCGTCGCATCCGCGAGCTCCTCTAATCCCCGTCCCCGCTCGCGTCCTCGCACGCGTCCTCGCACCGTCCCGCCGAACTACTTGAGGCCCTCCGCGTCGAGCGCGGCGCGCACCGCAGGACGAGACTCGATCCGATGGCGGTACGCGGCGAGCGTCGGCCAGTCCGCGAGGTTGATCTGCACCATCCGCTCCCACGTGCGGAGCGCGTAGAGCGCGTAGCCCTCGGCGACGCTGAAGTCCTCGCCGAGGAGCCAGGTCCTTTCCTCGAGCGTCGTGCTGACGAAACCGAAGCGCAGCTCCAGCCGGTCCCGCACGGATGCCTTGTACGCGTCGTCGGCCTTCGGCGAGAAGAATGCCGAGAGGCCCTTGTGAAGCTCCGTCGCGATGAAGACGAGCCACTCCTGTAGACGCACGCGCTCGAAGGTGCCGTTGCGGGGCGCGAGGCCGGTCTCCGGCCGCAGGTCCGCGATGTACTGCAACAGCGCTGCGTTCTCCGTGAGGATGCGTCCGTCGTCGAGCTCGAGGGCGGGGACGTATCCCTTCGGATTGATCCGCGCGAACGGCGTCCCGTCGGGCAACGTCTTGCCACGCATGAAATCGACGCGCACGAGATCGAAGCGGAGGCCGGCCTCGTGCAGCGCGACGTTCGGCGCGAGCGAGCACGCCCCGGGCGCGTAGTAGAGCTTCATCGCGTTCCTCCGACGCGGATCGTGCAGGTCCGGTGCCGCAACGCGAAGCAAGGTCGGCGCGCGCGCCGGATCAGCTCGTCAGTCGCGAGCGACGAGCCGACGTCGCTCGGCGACGCGGACCGCTTCGAGGAGCTGAATCGCGAACGCGCGCCCGCGCGCCATCGCGGCCGGATCGATCGTCACGAGCTCGGCCCCGCATGCCGTCGTCAGCTCGACGAGCGCAGCGCGATCGACGTCTTGGAGGCCCTCGTCGACCACGACCACCAGCGGAAGCACCGTCGACATCGCGGCACATGCCGTGCGCACGTCGTCGTGGCGGACGATCTCGATCGGCAGGATCGCGCGCCGGCACGCTTCTTCTTGTTCCCGCGTCAGGCCGACGACCATACAGCGGAGCTGCTGAGCGCCATCGATCGTCCGCGTGCCTATCGAGCGCGCCATTCACTCGAGATGATAGGCGCAGCCGCGACGAAGGAGGAAGAGCCTCGACGCGGTACGCGATCGCGCTGCATGCGCGCGTGCGCAGGCGTGTGTGGATGCTCGGCCGTGCTCGTACATGCACCGCCGCAAGCCTTCCGCACGGGAGGGGCTCATTGACACATCGCTGTGTTCCAATAACGTGTGGGGCCTTCGTGAAGTCGGTCGAATCACATGGCTCGCTTCCGATGCTCGTCGCCGACCTCGCGGACGAAGCATCGCGCGACTTCCTCGAAGGCGTCGCCCTTGCCGAGCAGGTGGCCTACGTACCGCTGCTCGCGGCTCCGGTCGACCGGTCGACCCACGCGCTCGACGTCTATTCGCCCGAGTCGCGCGAGCCGCTCCGCCTGCTCGCCGATCCGGTGGGTCCGCCCACGGCCGAAGGGTTTCCTCTCAAGTTGCGCGTCGCCGACGAGCAAGAGTCGGCGATGCTCCTTCGCGTCGTGAAGAAGCGTCCGACGACGCTTCGTGCGCGCCACCAGACGAATCACGAGCTCACCGAACGGCACACGGCCGATCTCGGGGGCGTCGCTGCACCTTCCGCATCGGCAAACGACCTCATCGGAAGGCGTCTCGCGAACGGCAAGCTCGAGATCCAGTCGCACATCGGCGGCGGCGGCGTGGGCGCCGTGTACCGGGCCCGTCATCGCGAGCTGCAGATGCCGGTCGCCGTGAAGGTCCTCCACGACACGTACCAGGCCGACGTCGACTTCGGGCGCCGCTTCCACGCGGAGGCGCTCGCGGCGAGCCGCCTCGATCATCCGAACATCACGCGCGTGCTCGACTTCGGTCAGGAGCCCGACGGCCTCCTCTACCTCGTCATGGAGTACCTCGACGGCGCCGTGCTCCGCTCGATCCTCGAGCACGAGCGTCGCCTCGATACGGAGCGCATCGTGAGGCTCGCGACGCAGGTCTGCGCTGGCCTCGCGCACGCGCATGCGCGCAACATCGTCCACAAGGACGTGAAGCCCGAGAACCTCGTCATCCTCCAGGGGTCCGACGACGACGGGAACCCGATGGAGATCGTCAAGGTCTGCGACTTCGGGATCGCTCAAGGCGCGCTCGCCGAAGAGACACGCCGATTCCAGGGGACACCCGAGTACATGTCCCCGGAGCAGTGCGCTGCGGCAGAGCTCGACGCGCGGAGCGACGTCTACGCCCTCGGCATCGTCCTCTACGAGCTCACGACCGGCGACGTCCCGTTCACGCACGAAGACGTCGGCACGCTCGTGCAGATGCACCTGAACGAGCCGGTGCCGCCGCCTTCGCAGCGCGCGTCCGGCGTCGATCCGCGCCTCGAGCGCATCATCCTGCGCGCGCTCGCGAAGAACCGCGACGCCCGCTTCGCGAGCATGCGCGATCTGCGCGCTGCCCTGCGGGATCTCCTCGAACGCCCGCCGATCTCGCTGAGCGGGCAATATCAGCGCGTCGAGGCCTACCCGAGGCCCGGCGCTCTGGGTCGCACGCCGCCGCCCTCCGGTCAGGGATCGCTCGAGGCGCCGTCGTGGCTCATACACGGCGCGAGCCTCGAGCTCGACGACAAGCCGAGCTCTCCACGTTCCGAGCTGACCGCCGATCCGAGCGCGTTCATGCGACGCCTCGTGGGCACGACGGAGCCGCGCGCGTTCGCGGAGTTGATCGCGCCGCTCGAGGGCACCATCCGGGACCTCGCGCAGGCTCAGCAGATCGAGACGCTGTGGCGGCTCGCGAGCACCCTCGACGTCCTCGCGACCGAAGGCCCCGAGGTGCCCGGGTCGCGCGCGGCCCAGTCGAAGACGCTCCTCCGCGTCCTCCGCGATCCGAGCATCCTCGCACCCGTCGCGCACCACACGCTCTCGACGGGCGACGCCGCGGGCGAACGCCTGCTCACGGCGGCGGGCGCTTTCGGCGCGCACGCGCTCTACTCCGCGCGCGTCCGTCAAGGCGACGCGGCCGCTCGGCTCCGCTTCACCAAAGCGCTCCGCGCGATCGGTCCCGCGGGTCTGCCGATCCTGCGCGGCGGCCTCGAGCGTCTCGCCGACCGCCTCCGGACGCCGGGCGCGGTCCAGATCGCGGAGGATCTGCTCGTCTCGGTGCCGGCCATGCAGGACGAAGCCCTCGCCGCGATCGTCGCACGGTACGCGCGTTCGTCCGAGCCGTTGCTTGCCCGCGCGGCGGTTGCGGTGCTCCCCGCGCTCTGGCGGGAGCGCTCGCGTCCGATCGTGCTCGGGCTGCTCGATCACCCGGACGAGAACGTCGCCATCGCCGCGCTCGACGCGCTCGCCGAGCTCGGCGTCTCGGACGAGCACACGCCGCGGCGCGTTGCGCTCGTGCTCGATCGCTCGCGAAGGCGGAGCATGCGGCTCGCCGCCGTTCGGACGATCACGCATGCTCGCGGCGATGCTCGCTCGGTCTCGGCAGCACTGCTGGCGGAGCGACTCCGTCGCTGCACGCACCTGCAGACGACGGACGACGCAGAGCTCGCGCTGGGCCTCGCGCGCGGACTGCACGCGCTGGCGCCCGAGCACGCCGTCGAGCTCGTCGACCAGGCGGCGCGAAGCTGGCCCGCAGAGGTCCGCGCCCGCGCCGTTCGCTCCGACGCCTGACGCCCCTTCAGCGAAGGGCGTCAGGCACGATCAACGACGCAGCGCCTCGCGCGCGCGACGCGCTTCGATCGAGAAGGTGAAGCACTCGAACGCTTCCTTCATCGTCACGGTCTCCCGATGACGTGCAGCGCGAACGAGCGTCCGGAAATGCAGATAGCGCGCGCCGTCCAGCCCGAGAAGGAGCGAGACGAGCGCCGGATCGCGCGGAGCATCGAGCGTGCCGACGAGGCCGGCCGCCGACGCGAGCACGCGGGTGACGAGGACGTCACACGCCAGGATCGCGTTGACGGCATCGCGGGCGGCGAGCATCGCCTCCGCTTGACGGACGCGATCGCGCTCGGCCTCCGGCCACAGCTCCGCAAGCGAGAACGGCAGCGCGCCTGGCGCGGCCTGACCTGCTTCGACGATCGCCTGCGCGGCGAGATGGATGTCGGGCGCGGGCCCGGACGGCTCCGCGATCGTGAAGCGAGTCCACGCTCCCGAGTCCTTCGTCATCAGCTTCGACTCGGACGTGCGCGCGGGCTTGTCGCTACGCGGCCGACCGTCCTCGCTCGACGAGGAGCGATCGCTCTTCGGCTTGTCGCTCGGCGACCTCGCGGGGGCCGAGACGACTGCGCCCGTGTCGGGCACGACCTGCGAGATCTTCGTCGGCGGATCGACGCTGGCGCTCTCCGCCAAGACCTGAGCGCCGGCCGTGTTCTCCATCTGCCGGAGCGCCTGGGCGATGCCTTCCGCCTCCACGCGCGGCGGCTCGCCGTCCGTCGCGAGCTCGCTCGTCGCCTCGATGCGGACCTTCGGATCCTTCTCGTAGGCCTTGAGTACGAGACGCGTGATGCGCTCGAGCCCTTCGAACACTCCCTCGCCCTTCGTCGCCACCGTTCCGAGCGACGGTACGTTGTGGCGGTTGAAGCGCCGATCGAGATCCTCGATCGAGAGGAGGTCGGTCAGATCCCGCTTGTTCCAGTGGAACGTGTGCGGCACCTCCTCGAGCGAGCGATTGTGCTCGGCGAGGTTGGAGTGGAGGTCGTCGAGCGACTCCTGGTTCACTTCGACACGGCCCGACTGCGAGTCCGCCACGAACACGACGCCGTCCGCGCCCGAAAGCACGAGCTTGCGCGTGGCCGCGTAGTAGACCTGCCCCGGCACCGTGAAGAGCTGCAGGCGCACCGCCATTCCGCGTACCCGAGGCACGCGAATCGGCAGGAAGTCGAAGTAGAGCGTGCGGTCCGTCGGCGTCGCGAGCGACACCATCTTCCCGCGATGCTCCGGCTTCGTCGCCGCATGGATGTACTGGAGCGTCGTGGTCTTCCCGCCGAGCCCAGGACCGTAGAACACGAGCTTGAAGACGAGCTCCCGCGTGTGCGGGTTCACCGACGCCATCGGATGGCGAGCTTATCACGGTGCACTCGCGTTAGTATCGGTCAGACGTGAGCGGCTTCGTCGATCTGCATTGTCACTGGGTCGCCGGCATCGACGACGGCGTGAAGACGCCGGCGGAAGGCGTCGAGTTGCTCCGCGGGCTGCGTGGCGCGGGCTTCGATCTCGTCGTCGCGACTCCCCACATGCGCCCCGGCATGTTCGACAACGACAAGCGGGCGATCGAGATGGCGTTCGCTGCGATGTGCCCGAGCATCAGCGGACGGGACGACGTCCCGGACGTTCATCTCTCGAGCGAACATTTCCTCGACGACGTCGTCTTCGGTCGCCTCGTCAAGGGCCAAGGTCTTCCCTACCCCGACCTCGGCTCGGTGCCGACGCCGCCGGCGGACGCCTCTCCTTCTCAGGCTCAGACGGCTGCGGGCAGCCCGCAGAGAGGGCGCAAGGTGGGCGTGCTCGTCGAGCTGAACCCCCAGGGCTTCCCCGCGCAGCTGCAGCATCGCTTGTTCGATCTCGGCCGCGCCGGGCTCCGACCGGTGCTCGCTCATCCGGAACGGTACCAGCCCGTCTGGAAAGACGACCGGTGCCTCGACCCGCTGCTCGACGCCGGCGCGTGCCTGCTGCTCGACGTGTGTGCGCTCGTCGGCAAATACGGCCGAGCCCCGCGGAAAGCGGCCGAGAAGCTTCTGGACGAAGGCGCCTACGAGGCGGCGTGCTCGGACGCGCACCGCCCCGCCGACGTCGACGCCGTTGCCGAGTCGATGGTCGCGCTCGAGAAGCGTGTCGGACGAGGCGAAGCCGAGCGGCTCCTCCGTGACGGCCCGCGCAAGATCCTCGGCCTTTAGGCGTCTAGGGCCGAAATCGGCCGTGTGATACAAGCTCCGCGCCATGGAGAAGATCGGGATCATCGGTCTCGGGTACGTCGGGCTCCCCGTCGCGCTGGCCTTCGCGCGGAAGTTCCCAGGCTCGGTCGGCTTCGACATCCACGACGAGAAGGTCCGCGAGCTCGCGCGCGGCTTCGATCGCAATCTCGAGGTCCCCGAGGATGAGCTGAAGTCCTCGACGCTGAAGTTCACGAGCAACGTGGACGACCTGCGCGACTGCACCTTCTTCGTCGTCGCGGTCCCGACGCCCGTCGACGAAAACCACCTTCCCGACCTCACGCCGGTCATCAGCGCTTCGCGTACCGTGGGCAAGGTCCTCAAGAAGGGCGACGTCGTCGTCTACGAGTCGACCGTCTACCCGGGCGTCACGGAGGACATCTGCGGTCCGGAGCTCTGCAAGACGTCCGGCCTCGAACGGTCCGACTTCAAGCTCGGATATTCGCCGGAGCGCATCAACCCCGGCGACAAGGAGCACACGCTCGAGCGCATCACGAAGGTCGTCTCGGGCGAAGACGCCGAGACGCTCGAGCGCGTCGCGAGCGCGTACGCCGCCATCGTCGACGCGGGCGTGCACCGTGCGCCCTCGATCAAGGTCGCCGAGGCCGCCAAGGTGATCGAGAACACCCAGCGCGATCTGAACATCGCGCTGATGAACGAGCTCGCGATCGTCTTCGACAAGATGGGCATCCGCACGATGGACGTCCTCGCAGCAGCGGGGACGAAGTGGAACTTCCTCAAGTTCCGTCCGGGCCTCGTGGGCGGGCACTGCATCGGCGTCGACCCGTACTACCTGACGATGAAGGCGCAGCAGCTCGGCTACCAGCCGGAGGTGATCCTCGCGGGCCGGCGCATCAACGACGGCATGGGCAAGTTCGTCGCCCAGCGTCTCGTGAAGCTGCTCGTCAACGCGGACATCCCGGTGAAGGGCGCGCGCGTCGGCATCCTCGGCCTCTCCTTCAAAGAGGACGTGAACGACATCCGCAACAGCAAGGTCCCGGACATCATCGCCGAGCTGAAGGAGTTCGGGATCAACACGCTGATCCACGATCCGCTCGCGAGCCCGAAAGACGCTCTCCACGAGTACGGGCTCCAGCTCTCGGCGCTCGAGGAGCTCCGCGCGCTCGACGGCCTCGTGTTCGCTGTCTCGCACAAGGCGTACCTCGAGATGGGCGGCGAGAAGATCGCCTCGTCGCTCCGACAAGGCGGCGTCTTCGTCGACGTGAAGAGCGCGTTCGACAGCACCTCGCTCGGGCGCGGCATCCACTACTGGAGCCTCTGAGCAGCGGCCTCGACGGGATCGCGTCGCGGCACCACCAGCCCACTCGCCGACTGCGCACGCTCGTACGCGGGCGGCGCGAGCACGTGCTTCGGCAGTCGGTCGGGAGGCCGACCTTGCCCTGATCGCTGATCCCTGATCTCTCAGCGCCCTACCCTGAACATGGCTCGCGGCGGGTGGCCGCGCCGAGTACGAGACGTGCTATAGCCGTCGCTCGGGTCGGAGGCGGACACCACGCCTGCACACGCCTGCACCGACGTCGCCGCTCGAAGCCCCCCGATGGTCACGGACAAGCCGCAAGAATCACAAGGCTTTCTCCGGCGCAATGCCGCGAAGCTCCTCGCCTCGTTCATCATCACGGCGGGCATCGTGTTCACGCTCCAGAAGGGCGGCCTGACGCTGGTGCCAGAGGGGGGCGACTTCGCCCACGTGAACTGGCTGAGCATCCCGGCGTACGTCGTCACGCTCGCGGTGATGAGCTACTTCCGGGCGGTGCGCTGGAGGTTTCTCCTCCGGTCGTTCGCCGACATCCCGCGCAAGCGCGTGCTCGCCGTCTCGTGGATCGGCTTCGCGGCGATCCTCCTCATGCCATTCCGCATCGGGGAGATCGTCCGGCCGTACATGATCCGCGAGAAGGGCAAGGTCTCGATGTCCTCCGCGACCGGGACGGTCGTCGCCGAGCGCGTCGTCGACGGGCTCTACCTCTCGATCATGCTCGCCGTGGCGCTCGTCTTCGTCCCGACGATCCACCCGCTCCCCGCGAAGGTCGTGGGCCTGCCGGTGAGCGTCGCCCAGGTCCGCGCGAGCGGCTTCGTCATGCTCGGCGTCTTCACGGCGGCGTTCATCACGATCGCGGTCTTCTACTTCGCGCGCGACTGGGCGCGGCGGATGACCCTCGCGGTGTTCGGCCTCGTTTCGCCCAAGCTCGGTCAGAAGCTCGCCGACACCGCCGAGAAGCTCGCCAACGGTCTTCATTTCCTCGGCCGTGGTCGCGACGCGGGCGGCTTCCTCGTGGAGACGACGCTCTACTGGGGCATCAACGCGTTCGGAATGTGGATCCTGGCGTGGGGCTGCGGCGTCGTTCACGCCGACGGCTCGCCGATCACCTTCGGCGAGTCGTGCGCGCTGATGGGCATGCTCGGCTGCACCATTCTCATTCCTGGTCCGCCCGGCCTCCTCGGCGTCTTCCAGGCGGGCATCTACGCGGGCATGACGATGTACTTCCCGACCGAGATCGTCACCGGCCCCGGATCGGCCTACGTCTTCTTGCTCTACGCGATCCAGCTCGTGTGGACGATCGGCGCGGCGGCGTTTTTCCTCGTCATCGACCGCTCGGCCCTCCGCGCCCTCGCGCGGTCGCCCGTGCTCGCGAGCGACTCGGCAGAGTCTGCTGACGCTCCGCCCTCGCTCGAGCGCGTCTCGAACGGCTGATCGCGGAGCGCGAACTCGACCGCGGGTCCGGCAGGGCGCCGCGCGGGTCAGGGATGGTCAGGGATGGACGACATCCGCGAGCGCCATGTCGACGTGGACATGACGCGCTCGCCACGCCGGGTAGACGCGAGCGAGCCCACGACGCGCGGCGACGCGGACCGGCGGATCCGAGCTCAGCCCGAGGACATGGCGGTAGTCGCGCAGCGCCTCGTCACGTAGACCGAGGATGTCCCGCGCGCGCCCCCGCCAGAGGTGGAACGCCGCGACGCGCGCCTCGTCTTCGTGTCCGAGCTCGATGGCTCGATCGAGCTTCGCGGCGGCCGCGACGGAATCACCATCGGAGAGCGCGAGCAGCCCGAGAAGCGCATGGTAGACGGACTGGCGCGGCTCGAGCTCACACGCCGCCGCAATCTCGCGACGAGCCTGCGTGAGGTTCCCGTCGTCGACATAAGCGAGGTATGCCCGACGGAAGTGCTCGAACGCGCGCCGCTCGGAGGTCGAGACCGCACCGGCGTCGAAGCTTCCCTCCTCCGGAGCATGGTCCATCGTCCGCATGGAGAACGGTACGAAGGTGTTGTGGCTCGTCGGGGCTTCTCCGTTGGCGACCCAGACGACGCCGTCTTCCGGGCGGAAGACGACCGAGCCCACCGTGAGCGCCATCGCGATGCTGCCGCGTATGCGACAGCTGCCGTCGCCGATGTCCGCGAGGATCGCGCCGATCGACTGCGGATCCAGCGTTCCTGACCCAGCCTTCTCGGCGAGCAGCGCGTTCGCGCGCTCGAAGCGCGCGCGGTTGTGCCGCCAGTAAGAGCCGTAGAGATCGAGCTCGGTGTCGCCGAGCTCGCGATCGAGGTAGATGTTCGCGTAGCCGAAGGTCCCGCTGCCCTCGCGATCGCCGCCGCGCCGGAGCTGCGCCTTCCGGTACGGATTCTCCTCGTGACAGAGGACCTCGCGCCGCTTGGCGTCCGTGACGAGGTACGTCCAGCAGCCGATCGGTGTCTGCTCGTTCAGAATGCGCGCCGCGTCCTCGACCGTCTCGGCCTTCCGCATGACGACATCGCCGCTGATGCCGACGGGCACGCCGCCGAGCTTCACCCGATCGGTGAACATGTGCTGATGGACGGTCAGGGTCAGGCCCGCCTCGTTCATCGCGGTGATACCTCCGAGCGCCACGCCCGCCGCGGTCACCGAGACGTAGCGCATCCCCTCGTCCGGCTCGTGGAAGACGACGGCCTGCGTTCGCGGCCACGCTCCGACGCCGTGGTAGTCGAAGTTCCGGGCATGCAACAGACGTCCGTCACGCGTGGCGTCGCCCCACGCGATCGCGCTCGTGCATCCGAGGCCGAGGCCGACGCGGTGATGCATCGCGGGCCCGACGCCCTGGACCTGCATGAGGCGCGACGCGAGCCACACCATCGCGTCGGGCATGGTCGCGCCTTCGACGATCTCCTCCATCGGGATGCCGGAGCCGTCCGCGAGCCCGCGGAGCGTGTCGAGCACGAAGTCCGGGAAGCGCGCGGCCACGCGAGCGCCGACGGTCCGCTGCAGCACCTCGAGCGCGGCGGCGCCGGCGAAGCCGAAGCGTGTGCCTCCGAACAGCTTCTCGATGAAGGTCCGGTAATACGGAAGCGGGCCGACGCGCACCTCGTCGGCGAGGAGCCGGCCGTGCTGGCGGCCCATCTCGTAGAAGCTCCCTTTCAGGGTCAGGACGTGTAGGCCCGCGACCCGCTTCTTCGTCGCGGCGCCGAAGCGGGTCACGAGCTCGCCGACAACCGGCTTCACGGCCGACGGGATGGTCTCATCGATCGCGAGGGTCATGTGTCCTTCTCCTTCGTCTTGCTCGTCTTGCTCGTCTTGCGTTTCTTGGTCTTCGTCGTCGTTCGCCGCGGCGCGTTCGCCTCCTCCACCGTCGCGCCCGCATCGGTCGCGTCGACCAGCACATCCGGCGCTTCGCCGTTCGCCAGGCGTGCGGCCGCGAGGAGGCGGGGTGTCGCCCACTCGTGGAAGATCGTGACCAGCTGCTTCGTGCCGGCAGCGTCGCGACGGCGGATGCAATCCAGCATCATCCCGACGCCCGCGACATGGGGGACCGACGCGCTCCGCACGGTACGGAACACGTGATCGAGATCGCTCACGACGCGCGCATGCCACTGCGCGAGGACCGTGAAGAGCGGGTTCTTCGACGCTCGTGCGAGCGCGTACGCGAGCTGCTGCGTCGCCTCGTTGAAGGCCTCGTGACGCGCCGTCGCTGCGCGCATCGCGCCGAGCGCAGCGTCCATCGCATCGAGATCCGCCTCCGTCCGGCGCAGCGCCGCGAGCTCGGACATCTGCGCGTCGATCGCCGCACGGACCTCGAGCCATCCGCGAAAGAACTCGATGTCGATACGTCCCTTGCGGACGAGCAACGCGCGAACGACCTCCGGGCTCGTCGACGCGAGCGGGTCGAGGACGACGGTCCCGAGGCGGCGGGTCGGACGCACGAGGCCGTGGACCTCGAGCAGCTTGATGGCCTCCCGGACCACGCTCCGCGCGACGTCGTAGTGATCGGCCAGCTCCGCCTCCTTCGGCAGCAGCGAGCCGACGGCGAGCTCTCGTCCGACGATGCGCTCCAGCAGATCCTCTGCGACCGCATCGGCTTTGCGTTCGACGGCCATGTCTGGTTTAGGTCATTAGATCAGATTTATTGTCAGTCAACTGGTTTTGGCTCGGCCGCAACGAAGCCTGCGCGCGCGTGCGCGCGACACCGCGGAGCGCCGCGGCTTCGGGACGGCCTGCGTTCGCCTCAGCGCCAGTCCACGATCACGTCGTCGATGGCGACGACATACACGCCGCTACCGCTGTTCGCGACGATGTTCCCGAGTCGGAGCCGGACATCCACGGCACACGGGGCCATCGGCGCATCGACGGAGTCGCCCGTCTCCTGGTGCCTCGCCACGACGACGCCGCCGTCGGCATCGGAGATGCCTGTTGCCTGGAGCTGAAACGAGCTCCACGTCCGTGCCGTCAGCCGCGCCTGGGTCATCCCGAGGTTCGCGGTGGCGGTATCGAGGTACGGCACCATGCTGGTGTTGATCTTCAACCGCGTGAGCGACTCCTTACCGCAAAGGAGCTCGACGACCCGAACGGACCTGTCCGCTTCGTCGGCGACCGCGTCGAGGCGGATCGCGACCGAAACCGTGACCGCACGTGGCGCCGCCAGATCTTTCTCGAGGTAGAGGGAGGTGCCTGCCTCGACGTCGACCGAGAGCCGAAGTGCATTGGGCGCGGAGCGCCCGTCGGGAACGAGGACGAACTCGGCCCCCGCACCCGCGTCGTCGCCAATCCGATCCCACCCGAACGGCGGGCTGTTCGTCTCTGGCGAGTCGAAGTCGGTGCACAGGGACGCGTCGCAGGGGCGAGCCGGAGGACCTTCGCCGTCGTTCGTCGAAGCTTCGCTCCCCACCGCACCGCCATCGCTCGGATCCGAGGAGGATGTCTCTTCGTTCATCCCGAACGGCGAGCAGCCGACGACTGCGAAGCGGACCAGGACGAGGGCGAACGCCGAGCCCGTGAGGGCTCCACGCGACGTCGATCGCCCCCCCACAGCCATCACCTAGGCTCCCCTCGGACCATGGCGCGAGCCTACCAGCCCTCGCCCCCGTCGAAAACTTGGCCGTTTCAGGGTGATGCCCTTACCTCGCGTGAGCATGGGCATCGCTCGAGATCGCATCCGCCGCCGGCTCCGCGCCGTGTCGATGTGCGTCGCACTCGCGGCGAGCGCACCACTGGCACTCTCGTTCTGGTCGGAAGACGCACGGGCGAAGAGCTCGTACGAGTCGGCGTACGGCTATGACCGCACGTGGAACGCCGGGATGCGGCTCGTCCGCGTCGATCTCGGGCTGAAGATCTCCGAGAAGGACGAAGGCGCCGGCTACCTGCTCTTCGATTACGTCTCCCCCGAGAGCGGGAAGAAGCCGGTGCCAGGCTCGATGGAGTTCATCCGCTCGAAAGAGAGCGGCGCCGTTCGCGTCATCGTCCAGATCCCGCAGATGCCGGGCTATCACGAGCAAGTGCTCGTCGACTCCCTCGCGCGGAAGCTTCGCAACGAATACGGCGATCCGCCGAAGAAGCCGCCGGTGACCCCTGCGCCGAAAGACGCAGGCGCCGACGGTGAGGCCACGTTCTAATCGACCTCAGCTGCCGATGACCCCGCTGCTCGACGAGGGCGCCGGGTTCGTGCTCGGCACGTTGCCGTTGGAAGGTCCGGTCGGCGCCGCGCCCTTCTCGTCCGAGCTCGGCACGTCGGCGCAGCAGCGGAAACCGATCTGGTAGAACGAGAAGCCCTCGGAGTGGATGGTCGTCATCGGGCGGCAACGGTCGCGGACCGGCCCCCAGTAGCCACCCTTCAAGCCGCTCTTGTACGGCTGGCCGCTCTCGTTGACGACCCACTCGTCGACGTTGCCCGTCATGTCGAACACGCCGTAGGGGCTGACGCACGACGCGCGTGAGCCGCTCGGCTCACCCTGCCAGAGGCGCTTCGCCTCGGCATCGCGAACCCTCGGATCGGACGAGCCGAGCGCCTTCTCGTTCACGTCGGGATGCGGCTTGTCGATGTTGCACGCCTCCGAGTTGCGGTCGTAGCCGTACGGGTACGGCAGGCGCTCCTGGCCCTCGCAGGCGACGGTCCACTCGCTGTCGCCGCAGAGACGCTTGCCGACGTTGGTGCAGGCATCACGCGCCTCGTACCAGGTCTTCATCACGACCGGGTTCTCGCCGGCCCTGTTCGGCCATTCGTACCGGTCGATGCAGAAATGCTTCTTCGTCGTCTTGCCGGTGCACTTGGACGTCGGCGCAAACTCTGCGCAGCGACGCGGAAACACGCCTTCCGGGTCGATGTAGCGCAGGCACTTCTGCTCGACCTCGGGGCACCAGTCGCCCTCGACCTCGAGCATTCCGTCCGGGCAGCTCCCCGTGGTCCCGGGGTCCGGTGTCGCGATGGCCTTGAGCCCGGCGTTTGCCAGGGAGGGAGTCGGCTTGGCGGCCTCCTCCGTCTTCGCGTTCTCGGCACGCGCAGCCGGCCTGCTGCCCGCGACCGGGTTCACACCGCGGCGATCCGCCAAGGCCTCGCCCTCGCTCGGCGCGGCGAGGGAGACGACCAGTGCACCGATGAAGAGAACCGAGCCCAGCTTCGCGCGATTCATCATTCCTCTTTCCGCCTTCGAATCTTCTGGAGCGCTTCGACTCCGACCGAGGCGGCCTCCCTGCCCTTCGAGAACCATCCGCGGAGTGCAGGTCCCACCTGCGCCCCCGCCATCCGGCTGACCGTTTCCGGGTGTGCTCTCGTTCACAAGCAAACGGCTCGCCACGGTCTCTTGTGTGTCTCGTTACGCTGACGCGAGAACGCGCTTGCCCTTCGGAAGGGAAAGCCCCCTCTCCTTCGCCGCGCCGGCGACCGCATCGGAACGCCCGACGTTGCCGATGAAAATCGTACAAACCTCGATCCGATCGCGTCACCTTTCCGGCGCCGATCGCGCGGCGCCCCTGGATTTACCGCGGCGCCGTGAGGCGGGGCGATTTCGCTCGTGTCCAAAGCTGGCGAGTCGCGCTTGTGTCATCGCTTCGACGCCGGCGTCACGCCGGTGTCGGTCGACGCGCTGCGTTCGCGCGTGGCGCTGTTCGCTCGCGAAGGCGATTGCGCGTTACCGGCGTTCAGCCTGATCGCGCTGGCAGAGGATCGAAGCGAGTCCATCGAGGTTCACCAGCTCCCCAGGCTCGATGTCGACCCCGACATGCGGCTGACAGCCGAACAGACAGATCGCGAGCGGCCGCACGGGCTGCCCGGGACGCTCACAGGTGCGAACGATCCCGTCGACGCACGCCACATGTTCGCTCGCGCAGATCTCGTTCGGGACCGGGTCGCCCGGAAAGACCGGTCGCGCGACCGGAACGTCGGGACGGCAGAGCTGCGCGGCACCCCCGTCGCTCGCGCCGCCGGCGCCGAAGACCTCGAGCCCTTCGATGGCGCAGCCGGATGGACAGGTGGCGACGAAGTCCCAGGGGCAGTCGCAAGCCGACCCCTGCTCTGCCGGCTTACGGGAGCCGCACGGATGCGGAAGATGCGCAGCACGCGAAGCCTCGACGCGTCCCTCCCGGCACCGGAGCAATCCGTCGGAGCAGTCGGTACCCGAGAGATCCAGACTGCGTCTTTTTCCCTGCGGGGCCCCGCCACCCGGGCTCTCGGGTGCCGCGCCCCCGATCCCGTGCTCCTCCAGCCAACGACCGAGGCAGCCGCGTTCACATCCGGAGACGGCAAAGACGAGCGCAAGCAGGGTGCCGAGGCCCACGGACCTCCGTTCGCCGTCCATCTTGGACGAGCGTACCAGCCTACTCACCCTACTCACCCCACTGCCTGCGCGCCGTGACCGAGCATGGTCGACGGTCTCGGATCACCGCCAAGATACGCAGCCGACACGGAATCATCGGCCCTCGATGTAGCGCGCCCGCGGCACCATGTGTGCACCGTACATCTATCGTGCTCCCGCCCCGAGCCCGGTCTACCTCGCCAAGCTCGGCGAGCCGTTCTCTCGACGGCCGATCGGTCGAGTCCCGCGCGAAGCCGGGGCCGATCACGACGAGCGATTCGACCGGTGCCGGTACCGGCACGGCCGACGTGCCGAGCGGCGCTCGCGAGCCCGGGCCCGTGAACGCGGGCGTCGATCCGGCACTCGAGTGGAGCGACTCGTCGACGCTTGCACGCGAGCTGTCCGGGCCCGAGAGCGAAGAGGCGCGGACGCCAGTGAGGCGGGCGCCGGACACGGAGGAGCTCCGGAAGAGCCTCGACCGATTCGAGCAGCGGAGCACGCCGATCCTCGAGAACGACGTGGCCACGCCCGTCATCGACAGCCCCTTCGTCGGGGACGACAGCCCCTTCGTCGGGGACGACGCCATGACCCCGATCGTCGACAACGACGTGACCACGCTCACCGACGTAGGCGGCGGCCTCGAGGCGTTGCCGCGCCAATCGAAGCTCCTCGTCGTGGATGAGAATGCGGCAGACCACTCGTCTGCGACTGCGACTGCGACCCTTGTCCGACGCGATTCCATTCCTCCGCCGGCGCCTCCCGATCCGCCGAGGACCGTTCCCGCGCCTTCCGCGGGGCATGCGTCGCACGAGCGAAGGTTGACGGGGACCAGGCCCGTGATTGGGGCCCGCACCGGGAACATTCCGTGGATCGCTGCGCTACCGACGATCGACCGCACACCTCCGACCGAGCCGGCGATCCGAACGCCGCTCGCGATGTCGATCGAAGCGCGCGAGGACAACCTCACGCGCGTCGCGCCGCTCACCGCGCCCCCGATCGTGCACCCGCTCGTGCACCCGCTCGTGCCGCAGTCCCTGGTCCCGGTGCCGGATCCGCCGTCGGGCATCCTGAACGGGCTGACCAGCCTCGCGCTCCAGCGCATCGCCCTCACGGGCGCTGTCGTCTTGCTGCTCGCGCTCGGCGCGATGGTCACCGTCCGCCCGCGCATGAACGGAGCCGCGGCGAGACCGGCAGAAGCAGCGACCGCAAGGACGGTCGAAACGACGATGCCTCCGGCGCCACCCATCGCGCAGACCACGATCCGCCCGACGCTCACGCCGAGCCCCACGACGCTCACGCCGGTCACCAAGGGTTCGGCGACGCGCCCCAACGTCCCGGCGACGAAGGCCAGCGCGACCTCGAGCAGCGGGGTGCCCCCGACGCGCCCGGGGTCTCGACGTCGTCACGCGCCCGCACCGCCGGCGGAACGGCCGCTGGGACGTGGAAGCTCACGACCGTCGATCCCCGTACGGCGCGAGCTCTAAAGGCCATCGCCGCGAGGGCGTCACCTCCGGACCGCGGTGCGCTACCATCGGGGAGCGATGACGACGAAAAAGGGCGGCGGGGGCGGGAGCTCGGGTTCTGGTCGGCCGCCGCCGCCCGCCCGTTCCGTGCCGGCGCCGCCCCCGCAGCCGAAGCGGCCTCTGCTTCGACCCATCGGCGGAGCCAAGCCGCCCGTCATCCGTCCGATCGCGGGGCGCACGCCGGCGGCACGCACGCCAGCAGCGCCGCGTCCACCGGCGGCTCCCGCTCCCGCTCCCGCGTCCGCCCCCGCCTCCGCACCCGCACCCGCCCCGAGACGGCCCGCGCCCCTCGAGTCGCACCCCGACACCGACGACGCGACGAGCGTGATGGAGCGCCCCGTCTTCGACAGCGAGCGCTCTCTGCCGAAGGCCAGGCCCGCGTCCGCCCGACCGTCGGATGTGCAACGCCCCCGTCCGGCCGCAGGAAGGCCCAGCGTCGATACGCGCCCCACGCGGCCGGAGATCGACCTCGTGCCGAAAGCCCAGCGCCACTCGTCCGAGCGAACCGTCGTGATGCCGAACGCGCCGCTCCGCCCCGGGCCGTCCCAGACGCGGACGAGCGCGCCGCCGACGGAAGCACCACGCTTTCCGTCGACCGCACGGCCGAGCGCCTCGAAGAAGCCGCACGAAGTCCTACCGCGCGACGCCGCGCCGACGGTCCCCGCCTTCGACGACCTGGCGCCGCGGATGCCGAGCGATCGTCCACCGACGCACGCCGAGCCGCCGTCTCCTTCCAGGCCGCCGGCCGCGGTCGGCGCCGCGACCGCGCAAGCCCGTCCCGCTACGGCGCCGATGCCCGTTCAGAACGAAACGGTCGCGATGGCTCGCGGCAACTGGACGCCGTCGGCGCCGCCGATCGCGTTCGGTCCGGTCGCTCGCTCGTCGCCGAGCACGGCACCGCCAGCCAACGTGCGAACGCGCCCTCCGTCGGCGGCGCCGCCCCCGCAGATGCTGCCCCTGGCGTCCGTCGCAGCCAACGCGAAGGCCGCGCAGGCCCCCGGCGTCCTCGGCCTCGTCCTCTTCGCCGCCCCTCTCGCCCTCGCAACGACGGCGGTGGCGGCGCTCGCGCTGCTCTGACCTGCGCTGGTCGCGCGTGCGCCCTGGTTCGTCGGCGACCGCACGGATCCGCGGATCACAAAAGCCACACGGCGGAGGAGCCAAGCTCTCTCCGCCGTGGGCGTACACGCTGAGCGCGCTCAGCTCTCGATGAAGCTCTTGAGCTGCTTCGAACGCGACGGGTGACGGAGCTTGCGGAGCGCCTTCGCCTCGATCTGGCGGATACGCTCGCGCGTGACCTCGAAGTCCTGACCGACCTCTTCGAGGGTGTGGTCCGACTTCTCGCCGATGCCGAAGCGCATGCGGAGGACCTTCTCCTCACGCGGCGTGAGCGTCTTGAGGACCTTACGCGTCTGCTCCGCGAGGTTCATGTTGATGACGGCCTCGGCCGGGGACACGACGCTCTTGTCCTCGATGAAGTCGCCGAGATGCGAATCTTCCTCCTCGCCGATCGGGGTCTCGAGCGAGATGGGCTCCTTCGCGATCTTCAGGACCTTGCGGACCTTGTCGAGCGGCAGCTCCATCTTCTCGGCGATCTCCTCGGGCGTCGGCTCGCGGCCGTACTCCTGAACGAGGTAACGCGAGGTGCGAATGAGCTTGTTGATCGTCTCGATCATGTGGACCGGGATGCGGATCGTGCGCGCCTGGTCTGCAATGGCGCGCGTGATCGCCTGACGGATCCACCACGTCGCGTACGTCGAGAACTTGTAGCCGCGCTTGTACTCGAACTTGTCGACGGCCTTCATGAGGCCGATGTTCCCCTCCTGGATCAGGTCAAGGAACTGCAGACCGCGGTTCGTGTACTTCTTCGCGATCGAGACGACGAGACGGAGGTTCGCTTCGACGAGCTCCGCCTTCGCGCGCTCCGCGAGGCGCTCGCCGTCGCGGATCGACTGGTACGTCTCACGGAGAGCCTTGATGTCGAGCTGGAGCTCCTCTTCGACCTTGCGGAGGTTCTTGAGGCTCGCGGAGTGGTTCGCGATGACCTCTTCGGACGTGACGCCGTACTTCCGCTTGAACTTCTTCTCGCCGGCGGCGTCGCCCTTGGCAGCGCGAGCTTCCTTGCGGAGCTGATCCCAGTCGACGCCCGTGCGCTTCTCGAGCTCGGTCGACCCGCTCTCCGCGCGCTCGACCTTCTGGATGAGGGAGCGGAGCTTGAGGACGATCTTGTCGATGGTCTTCTTGTTGAGACGCATCTCCTCGAGCGTCTCGACCATCTTCATGCGGTTGTTCTCGATCTCTTCGACGAGGCCCTTCTTGCGCGACGCTGCGCAGGTCTCGAGCTGAGCGGCGAGGTCCTGGGCGACCTTGTCGAGGTGCTTCACCTTGTCGATGAGGCGAAGGATGCGGCGGTCGGCCTCCTCCTCGTCGAACTCTGCGTTCTCGTCGTCGGCGTCGCGGATGATGTCCTTGACGCGGATCTTGTGCTTCCTGAGCTTGTCGCCGAGATCGATGATCTCGCGGACGGCGACCGGCGACGCGAGGATCGCGCCGAGGATCATGTGCTCGCCCTGCTCGATGCGCTTCGCGATCTCGACCTCGCCCTCGCGCGTGAGGAGCGAGACGCTCCCCATCTTGCGGAGGTACATGCGAACCGGATCGTTGGACTTCGAGTAGTAGCTCGAGTCCTCGTCTTCCTTCTCGGGCTGGCGGGCGACCGTCTTGTGCTCCGCGGCCGTCTCCTCGACGATCCGCTTCGGCGCGATCTTTACCTGGGTAGCAGCGTCGACGATCTCGATGTCCTCGTCGCCGAGGACACCCATGACATCGTCCATCTGATCGACGGAGACGTCGGCCGGCAGCGACTCGTTGACCTCGTCATAGGTCATGAAGCCCTTGGCCTTGCCGTTGTCGACGAGCTTGTCGGTGTCCTTGCCGTTGCCGTTCCGGTTCTTGTTCGCCATCGGAATTGGTTCTTTCCACTTCTACGCCTGCGCGTCGCTGAGAGCGTCTTCTCGCGTCTGCGGCAGGCTCACGGTCCCCACTCGATCATCCCGTCGGGTTGCTCCGCACATCGTGCGCGGTCGACGGGACGCTTCCTTCATTCCCCATGGGGTGCATGGGGGGCCCCCATTCTGGCTGGATCCCATGCCGTGCATGCCTGCATGGGGCCCTCGGCTCGTCTCGCTCCTCCTTCTCACTTCAGGCCTTGAGGCCGTGCTTCGCTCGCAGTCTCTCGGCCGCCTCCCGCAAGAGCTCCCGTTCCGTGTCCCAATCACCCTGCGCCCGGTACGTCTCGCGAGTGATTTGGGCAGCCTCCTGCGAAAGGAGCAGCCTCTTTAGCTTGTTTGCGTTCTCTAGCAAGTATCCTTTTGCATTCGCCTCGCTGTCCTGTTCCGGCTTTGCAAGATGTTTGTTCGCCAGCACGCGGACTCCGGGCGGGATTTCCTGGAGGAACGCGTCCACGTCGAGTCGTTTTTCCTCGGGTTTCCAGGCCCTACGGAGGCTCGAGATGGCCATCACCACCGGGCCCTCGAGCATCGAGAGCTCGTCGGCCACCTCCAGATCGTCGAGGAGTGACGGCCACTCGATCAGGCAGCCGACGATGGCTTGGCGCTCCGGGGAGCCCGGGACCTTCGCTGGGATGCGCGCCTCCTTCGGGGAGCTCGCGATCGGGCGGGGGACCTCGCCTCGCGCGCGGGCGGCTTCTTCGTCCTTGCGCAGCGACTTCTGGAGCGCCGCAAACGGACCGCTCTGGTGCACGTCGTCGCGCCCGACGCGCATTCCGTGGAGATCGAGCCGCGCGGAGACCGCCTGATCGGCGTACGCGAAGAGCTCCATCCGCATGATCGGATCGTCTTCGTCGGCGATGAGCTTGCGGAAGCGCTCGATCCGCTCGACGCGCTCGAACACGTCGGCCTGCACGAACGTACCGTCGAGCTCCATCTCGATGAGCGCCTCGGCCATGCCGCGCGCGCCGGCGACGAGGTCCTCCACCGCCGTCGCGCCCTTCGTGCGTGAGAGCTCGTCCGGATCGATCCCGTCCGGCAGCGTCGCGACGCGCGCGTTCATCCCTGCTGCGCGGATCGCCTCGCGCGAGAGCCGCACCGCCTTCTTCCCCGCCGCATCCCCATCGAAGAGGAACACGATGCTTGGCGCGAATCGCTTCAGCAGCTTCGCCTGCTCCGGGGTGAACGCGGTCCCGAGCGGCGCGACGACGTTCTCGAGGCCTCGCGCGTGGAGCGAGACCACATCGAAGTTTCCCTCCACCAGGACGGCGACCTCACCCTGCCGGATCGCGTGCCGCGCCTGGTGGATGCCGAAGAGCATCTGCC
>JAFAER010000060.1 GCA_023423895.1 Pseudomonadota bacterium | reverse complement strand
CCCGGTCGCGCTGAAAGCCGAGGCCGACAGCCTCTTCGATCGAGGCCGGTACGCCGATGCCTACGATCTCTACAAACGGGCGTACGCGAAGACGTCCGATCCGGCGCCCCTCTACAACCAGGCGCGCGCGCTCGAGTCGATGGGGGAGTACCCGGAAGCGCTCGACAAGCTCGAGGCCTTCGCCCGCGAAGCACCGCCGGACGTCCGCGCGAAGGTGCCGAAGCTCGAGGCGCTCACCGCCGATCTTCGCGCGCGCATCGCGGAGATCCACGTCAAGACGAACGCCCCGTCCGCTCGCCTGTACGTACGTGGCAAGGACCTCGGGCCAGTCGAGCGCGATCGGATCGTTCACGCGCGCGCTGGCGACGCCGCGATCCGCGTCGAGGCCGACGGCTACGAGCCGTTCACGCGCGAGGTGCTCTTGCCGGGCGGCGGATCGCTGGACGTCGACGCCCAGCTCGAGCGCAAGGCGTCGCGGACCGGCGGAGGCACCGAAGCGGGCGTCACCTCGCGCTGGTGGTTCTGGACGGCCCTCGGCGTGGTGGTCGTCGGCGGAGCGACGGTCGCGGTCGTCGCCTTGACGACGGAGAAGGCCCCGGAGCGGGGTACGTTCGACCCGACCCCAATCCGGGTGAAGGACTTCTCCTTCTCGTTCTGAGCTCTCGTCCTGAAGCGCGATCGCTCCGGCGCTTCGCTCGGACGCGGACGCCGCCTTCGCCTCAGCCGAGGCCGCGCATGTCCGTCGCCGCCTTCACGCGCTCGACCGCGAGGATGAAGGCGGCGGTCCGCATCGAGCACTTGAAGCGCGCCATCGTCGCGCGGATCTCCTTGTGCGCGGCGACCATGTGGCGCTCGAGCTCGTCGTTCACCTTGTCCTCGGTCCAGCGGTGCTGCTGGAGGTTCTGGACCCATTCGAAGTAGCTCACGGTCACACCACCGCCGTTCGCCCAGATGTCCGGAAGGCAGACGACGCCACGCTGATCGAGGACGTCCGAGCCCTCGAGCGTGCAGGGCCCGTTGGCTCCTTCGACGACGTACTTCGCCCGGATCTCGGCGGCGACCTTCTCGTCGATGACGTGCCCGAGCGCGGCGGGCACGAGCACGTCGCAGTCGACCGCGAGCACCTCGTCGTTCGTGATCGGACGTGCGCCGGTGAACCCGACGACGCTGCCCGTCGCCTTCACGTGCTCGACGAGCTTCGGAATGTCGACGCCGTCGCCGACAAAGATGCCGCCCTTCACGTCGCTCACCGCGACGATCTTCGCGCCATTCACGTGCGCCAGGCGGGCGAACCAGCTGCCGACGTTGCCGAACCCCTGGACGGACATGCTCGTTCCGTCCAGCTTCTTGCCCTCCGCTGCGAGCACCTCACGGATCGCGAAGAGAGCGCCTCGACCGGTCGCCGACTCGCGACCGAGAGAGCCGTGCAGGTTGACCGGCTTGCCCGTCACGACGCCGGGCGAAAACCCGTGATGCAGCGTGTACTGGTCGAAGAACCAGCCCATCACCTTGGCATTCGTGTTCACGTCGGGCGCCGGAATGTCCGTGCGCTCGCCGATGAAGTCGTGAATCTGATCGACGAACCTGCGCGTGAGCCGTTCGAGCTCGCCTTCGGAGAGCTTCGTCGGATCGACCTGGATGCCACCTTTCGCGCCGCCGAAGGGAACGTCGACGACCGCCGTCTTCCAGGTCATCAGGCTCGCGAGGGATCGGACCTCGTCGATGTCGACCTCCGGGTGATAGCGAAGGCCGCCCTTGTAGGGACCGCGCGCGTCGTCGTGCTGGACGCGGTAGCCGATGAAGTGGCCGAGCGAGCCGTCATCCATCCGGATGGGAAGCTCGACGCGGACCTCGCGACGTGGCGTGAGGAGCAGCACCTCGTAGCGAGGATCGAGCCTCAGCGCGGTCATCGCGCGCTTGATGAACGTGTTCGTCGTCTCGTAAGCGTTCATGGCCATCGCTCACCTCCTCTGGTCTCGCGTTTCGCGTTCCGCACCGCCCCTCTTCGGGCCTGAGAACGAGGATATGGGGAACCGCGAGCGCAACGCCACCGTCGGCGGCGCCGTTCGAGCGAGCACAGCGTCGGCAGCTACCGACACACGAGCGCGTCGTCTACTTGACCGGCGAAGGGAGCGCGTCTGCGGGGAGGCGGAAGATCAAGAAGGTCTTGGTGCGGTTGTCGACGTTGCCGACGAACGGAGACTGGCCGTCCTGAGGATCGAACCACATCCAGCGCGCCACGGCGTCGATCCCGCTGACGCCGGCGTCATCCTTCTGGCAGACGATCGGAAAGTCTCCGCCGGGATCGTCGTTCGCCTCGCCGAACGCGAGCTTGCCCCGCGCGCCGGCGGTGAGCGCGCCACTCGTCGTCACCCATCCCTTGCTGAAGGTGTCGCCAGCGGCGCCCTTGTTGCACTCGCCGATGTTGACGTCGACCGTGCTCTCGTCCGGACCGAGCCCCAGATGGTCGAACGGCTTGCCGGTCGCACAGACCTCCCATGCGCCGTCGCCGCTGTAGACGGCCTGCCCGCCGACGCGCTTGAACTGCGCGAGCGTCCCTTGCGTCACGTCGGTGTCCGCCCACGCGATGACGTAGAGGTACGCGCCGGCAGGCGCCTGGGCGGCCGGCACGACGTACGCGACGGGCCCGTGCCCCACGGGGCAGTCGAAGATGCCCGGGCCGTCCGAGCCCTCACCGCGGATGAACGTGCTGATCTTCGTCGCGTCGCCGTAGCCGAAGCTGAAGGCATTGTCCGTCGTGACGACCGCTTCCACGTCGGTCGCGGGTTCCACGGGCGGCGCGCCGTCGTTCGTGCCCGGCGGGAATCCGCCGCTGGTTCCGCTGGTCCCGCTGGTCCCGCTGGAGCCTCCGGGACGGTTGGTCCCGTCGTCGAACTCCGACTCGTCCGAGCTTCCACAGGCGAGGACGAGACCAAGCCCGGAGAGACCAACCATCACAGCGGCAGGGAGCGACCAGCGCATGGATCGATTCTACATGCCGCCGGGACGGATACGCCGTGGATCGCCAACGGCCGACCTAGAGCCACCTCACCGGAGCTGGTGCCGATCGAGCCAGCTCGTGATCGCTCCCGCGATCTCCTTCGGCGCGTCCTCCGGCGCATGATGGCCCGCAGGGCCGAGCGGGACGACGTCGAGGTTCGGGAACGAGCTCCGAGCCCATGCCACGACGTCGGGTGAGTTACTGAGCCCAGTGCCGTCGAACGTGAGTAGCAGCTTCGGGATCTGCGCGCGCGCGAGCCACTCGCCGTTTCGCATGACGAGCGCAGCGACATCTGCGGGCTCACCGTCGATCGGGATCTCACGAGGCCATTGCAGAAGCGGCCGACGTGACGCCGGATCAGGATACGGCGCGTAGTACTCGGCGCGATCGTGTTCGGCGAGTCCGCGCTTCACACCATGCTCGAGCGACCGCGGAAGGAACGCGTTCTCCTCGAGGACGAGCCTCTCGCCTACGCCGGGCGTTCGCAGAGCTCGGAAAAGCTCGGCGCCCTGAGCAGGCCAGTCGCTCCAGTGCATGGGACGGAGGAACGTCTCGAAGACCACGACGCCACGCACGCGGTCCTGGTGACGCGAGGCCCAATCGAGCGCCAGGACACCACCCCAGTCGTAGCCCACGAGCACGACCTCCCGCAGAGCGAGCGCCTCGAACCACGCGTCGAGGTACCGGGCGTGATCCTCGAGACGATAGGCGCTCTCCGGCTTCCCCGAACGCCCCATTCCGACGAGGTCAGGGGCAAGACGGCGGCCGTGTGCGATCTCGGGGATGACGTTTCGCCAGACGTACGAAGAGGTCGGGTTCCCGTGGAGGAACACGATGGGTGAGCCATCGCCGGTCTCGCGATGGGAGATGAAGGTGTCGAGGACGGGGATCTCGCGAACGACGTCGCGCGAGGTGACGGATGACATGGAGGAGCTCCGGGATCGGGTGGACGGCGGACACGCGACCGCCAGGGTCGCGAGCAGTGAAAGCAGCACTCTGCGCACGGTCGAATCCTGAGCCCGATGACTCCACCGCGGTAGTGATGTTCCGTGAGCTATAACCTCACTGATGGTGAGCATCGAATCCGTGGACCTGAACTTGATGCTGGTGCTCCACACGGTTCTCGCCGAGGGCAACGTCGCGCGCGCGGCGCAACGCCTGCACGTGACGCCTTCTGCCGTGAGCAACGCGCTCGCGCGGCTGCGTGACGTGTTCGCCGATCCACTCGTGACCCGAAAGGGCCGCGGCATCGTCCCGACCCCGCGCGCGCTGGAGCTCGCGCCGGCGATCGCGCGCGCGGTGCAGGAGCTCGAGCGCGTCCTGCAGGCACCTCGCTTCGATGCCGCGACGTGCGTCCGAACCTTCACATTGGCCGTCGCGGATGCCGGCCAGGTGACGTGGGGGCCGCGCATCGCGGCGGCGATGGAGCGTCGGATGCCGCGGGCACATCTGCGCGTCGTCGGGATCGACTCACTCGTCTCCCTCGGCGATCTGGCGTCGGCCGAGGTCGATCTCCACCTCGGCAGGGCGGCCAAGAAGGGCAGCAAGCCCGGCCTCCACGTCGAGGTCCTCTACGAGGAGCGCTTGGTGCTCGTGGCGCGTCGCGGACACGCCGCCACGAGCAAGCGTCTCTCCAGACGTGCGCTCGGCGCGCTCCGTCATGTGCGCGTGGAGATGCTGCCGGGGAGGAACCTCCGGGATCCCATGGCCGCCGCCTACGCGCGCGCAGGCGTGCCGCGCGAGGTCGTGATGACGGTCCCCTCGTTTGCGGCTGCCGCCGCGATCGTCGCGTCGAGCGACCTGGTAACGAGCGTCCCCGCTTCCCTCCAGGCCGCGCATGGCGCGAGGTGGGGGCTACGCGCCGTGACGGGGCCCGTCCCTGCGCACGCGATCGAGATGGCGCTCTCCTGGCACGAGCGCACGCACGCCGACCCTGCCGCCGCGGCGCTTCGTGCGCTCGTGCGCGGTGCCGTCGAGACTACGACTTGAGGACGCCGAGGCGCTTGCCGACCGTGGCGAACGCTGCGACGGCCTGATCGACCTGCGCGTCGGTGTGCTGCGCCGAGAGCTGAACGCGGATGCGGGCCTCGCCCTTCGGAACGACCGGGAAGGAGAAGCCGATGACGTAGATGCCTTCGTCGAGGAGGCCCTTCGCGAGCTCCGCGGCGAGCCGCGCATCGCCGAGCATGACGGGCACGATCGGCGTCTCGCCTTCCTTCACCGTGAAGCCGGCCTTCACGACGCCCTCGCGGAAGCGCGTCGCGTTCGCCATCAGGCGGTCGCGCAGCTCCGTGGTGCTCGCGAGCAGATCGAGGACCGCGATCGACGCGCCCGCGATCGCCGGCGGGATCGAGTTCGAGAAGAGGTACGGACGCGAACGCTGGCGAAGGAGCGAGACGATCTCCTTCTTGCCCGTCGTGAAGCCACCCGCCGCGCCGCCGAGTGCCTTACCGAGCGTCGACGTCATGACGTCGATGCGGCTCTGGACGCCGAAGTGCTCGGGCGTGCCACGGCCGGTCTTGCCGATGAAGCCGCTCGCGTGCGAGTCGTCGACCATGACCATCGCCTTGTACTGCTCGGCGAGGTCGCAGATGCGATCCAGCTTGGCGAGGTAGCCGTCCATGGAGAAGACGCCGTCCGTGGCGATCATCCGTAGGCGCTTGCCCTGGGTCTTCTTCAGCGCTTCCTCGAGCGCGGCCATGTCGCCGTTCGGGTAGCGGTGCCGTTCGGCCTTGCAGAGGCGGATGCCGTCGATGATCGACGCGTGGTTGAGCGCGTCGGAGATGATCGCGTCCTCCTCGCCGAGCAGCGTCTCGAAGAGCCCGCCGTTCGCGTCGAAGCACGACGAATAGAGAATGGTGTCCTCGGTCCCGAAGAACGAGCTGATCTTCGCCTCGAGCTCCTTGTGCACGTCTTGCGTTCCGCAGATGAAGCGGACCGAGCTCATGCCGAAGCCGTGCGAGTCGATCGCCTTGTGGGCCGCCTCGATGACCTTTGGGTGCGAAGAGAGCCCGAGGTAGTTGTTCGCGCAGAAGTTGAGGACGTCGCGCCGCGCCTCGCCCGTGCCCACGCCGATGCGTGCGGACTGAGGCGTGACGATGACCCGCTCGTCCTTGTAGAGACCCGCCTCGCGGATCTCGGAAAGCGTCTTCTCGTAGATTTCTTTGGCTCCGGCGAACATGGCCGTCCTTCTAGTCGAGCGGCCTCCGGTAGCAACCGTTTCGAATTCGCACACATGAGATGCCGTCCCTCACGTTACGGACGAGCTCGACGGCTGGATCAAACTTCCCCCGAGAAGCGCTCCCTTCTCGCGCGCTTATCGAAGTAATCGCCGCGATCGTGCGTAAAAATGCGACATCCCCCGCGGTCCATGGATTGCATCCTACATGGTTGCGGAGTACACGAAACCCGCTTTCCGGCCGATTCTGGCCTCGAACAGGAGTTCGGACATGGGCACTTCGACGCTTCTCGACACCAAGGCGATCGCCGGTCACGTCCTTCGCCACCTCGCGAAGGAACAGTCGCGCGGGCGCCTCGTTCGTCTCGACGAGCTGGCGAGCGCGATCCGTGTCCGCCACGAAGACGTTCGAGACGTCGTCTCGAAGCTCCACGCCGAAGGTCACGTGGACGCGCAGCGCATGAAGCTCACGATGAGCGGCTTCGCCGTCGCAGCCGCGATGCGCGAGTGCAAGCTCCGCGAGCCGCGTCGTCACGCCGAGCGGCTCTCGCAGATGAACGTCGCCTGAAGAGCTCCACGACTGCGCCGGCGCAGTCTCAGCTCGAAGTACCCTCGATCTCGCCGCGGAGCAGGTCGAGGAGACGCCTGGTGTCGGCTTCGGAGACCTTCCCTTCCTGCGCGAAGAGAACACGCCCGTTCTTGCCGAAGAGGATGATCGTGCTGGTCCCGTGCTGGATGCTGAGCGCACGACTGAACGAGCCGTCCCAATCGCAGTAGATCGTCGCTCCGATCTTCTTCGATTCGTCCCGAATCGCGCTCTTCACGAATCCGCGCGCCGGCCAGAAGTCGTAGTCGCGCACGTCCGCGACCGGCACGAGAGCCACGGCCGAGCGATAGCGATCACCACGCGCGAGACGCGACAGCTCCGTCTTGAGCTGCTGGTTGAGCGTCGCCGACCTCTTGTCCTCGTAGACGACGAGCATGGGTCGCCCTTGGACCGAGCCGAGATCGAGCGTTCGGCCATTCGCGTCGACGACGCGTGCCGGTGGTTTGCTCGCTCCCGAGCGGAGCAACGCCTCGCTCGGTGAGGTGAGCGTGACGGTCGCAGCAACCGCCAACAAGAACGACCAACGCCAGAGCTTCTTCATCGTGCACCTCGCAACCACTCGCGGACTTGCGTGCCCCATGCCGACATCGGCCCGATGGCGACGAGCCCTCCGGACTCGAGGACGGCGTCCTCGACCGAGGCCGCTCCGGGGCCCCCGACGACCCACGGCGTCGTCCCGCAGGCCTGCGCATAGGCCTTGAAGAGAGCCCGCGGCTTCGGGACCGGCGTGCCGGTCACGGAGAGGCCGACGAGGCGAGGCGCCATGCTGCGCACCGCATCGGCGACCGCTGACGGCGGCGTGGCGGCCCCCAGGAGCGCGAGCCTCGCTCCACCCTGGGCAAGCTTGATCGCGGCACCGAGCAGGCCGAGGACGTGCGCTTCCTCCGAGATCGTCCCGAGCAACACCGTGGGCCCGTCCGCACGATCGAGCGCCCGGAGCACAGCGCGGAGCGCGAGCTCGAGCTTCTCGGAGAGCAGATGCTCCTGGGCGACGCAGAGCTGGCCGCTCTCCCAGCGCGCGCCGACCTCCACGATGAGCGGGGAGACGACCCTGTTGTACAGGGTTTGTGCATCGACCAGGAACAGCGCGCGCGTCAGCTCCTCATCGATCGCGCGAGCGTCCCAGCGCTGCGTGGCTGCGATGATCCGCTCGCGTACGAGCTCGAGAGCGTCACCGCCGGGGGCCTCCTCGCTCGCCGAGAGGTTCTCGCCAGACGCCAGGAGCGTCCGCGCGGCCTCCGCCGGCGCGACTCCGGACTCGACGAGCTCGCGCATGCGCCGCACGAGGTCGACGTCCTCCGACGAATACAGGCGATAAGCCGACGTCGTGCGCCGCGGGACCGGGACGCCGTAGCGCCGCTCCCACGCGCGCAACGTGGCGGCAGGGACGCCCGAGAGCTCCGCTGCGACGTTGATGCGATAGGGACCGGGACCCACCGCCGCGACGTCGACGAGAACGTTTGGGTCGGAACGTTTCGGCGGTTGCGCCATCTCAAGGTTTGTCTAAGGTCTAGAGACACCCTATGCAAGGACAAACCACATGAGCGGCCAAGAGGGAGCCTCCCAGCAGCGCCCGAAGCGTGCAGTCGTGATCGGATCGGGCTTCGGCGGGCTCGCGGCCGCCGTCCGGCTCGGGGCGCGCGGCTACGACGTCACCGTCCTCGAGAAGCTGCCGGCTCCAGGTGGCCGTGCAATCGTGCGCGAGCGCTCGGGCTACGTCTTCGATTCGGGCCCGACCGTCATCACGGCGCCCTGGCTCTTCGAAGAGCTCTGGGAGCTCTGCGGGAAAAAGCTCTCCGACGACGTCGACCTTCGGCCCGTGACGCCGTTCTACCGCATCCGCTTCGATGACGGCGCGTTGTTCGACTACACGGGTGACGCGGAGGCGATGCGCCGCGAGATCGAGCGGTTCGCGCCGTCGGACGTGGACGGCTACGAGCGCTTCCTCGCGGCGAGCCGAGACATCTTCGACATCGGCTTCGAACGGCTCGCCCACGTGCCCTTCGACACGTGGAAGGACATGGCCCGGATCGTCCCGGACATGGTCCGCCTCCGGAGCTTCCGCTCCGTGTACTCGATGGTGAGCTCCTACGTGAAGGACGAGCGCCTGCGCCAGGTGTTCTCGTTCCACCCGCTGCTCGTGGGCGGAAACCCGTTCACGACGACGTCGATCTACACGCTGATCGCCTTCCTCGAGCGCAAGTGGGGCGTTCACTTCCCCATCGGCGGCACGGGCTCTCTCGTGCGCGGCCTCGTGAAGCTCATCGAGGGGCAAGGCGGGACCGTGCGCTGCAACGCCGGGGTCGACGAGATCCTCGTCACCGGAAACAGAGCGGTCGGTGTCCGCCTCGAGAACGGCGAGACGCTCGCCGCAGACGTCGTGGTCTCGAACGCCGACTCTGCGTGGACCTACCGGCACCTCGTGCCCGCGGAGAAGCGGCGACGCTGGACCGACCGTCGGCTCGAGAAGCTCCGGTACTCGATGAGCCTCTTCGTCTGGTACTTCGGGACGAAGCGACGCTACGAGGATGTCGCGCATCACACGATTCTCCTCGGGCCCCGCTACCGCGGCTTGCTCCAGGACATCTTCGACGAGCACCGGCTCGCGGCCGACTTCAGCCTCTATCTGCACCGTCCGACGGCGACCGACCCCAAGATGGCGCCTCCCGGATGCGACGCGTTCTACGTACTCTCTCCGGTGCCACATCTCCAGAGCGGCACCGACTGGCGACGTGAGGCGGAGCCGTATCGCCAGAAGATCGCGCAGTACCTCTCGAGCACGGTCCTGCCGGGTCTCGAAGACGTCATCGACGTGTCCGAGATGCTCACGCCCCAAGGCTTCCAGGACGACCTCTCGTCGTTCCGTGGCGCTGCCTTCGGCGTCGAGCCGATCTTGACCCAGAGCGCGTGGTTCCGCCCACACAACGGCAGCGAGGATGTCGAGGGTCTGTTCCTCGTCGGCGCAGGGACACATCCCGGCGCAGGCGTGCCCGGCGTCCTCTCGTCGGCGCGGGTGCTCGACTCGATCGTTCCGGCGGCGGGGCCACCCCGCGTCGCAACGCGAGATCGAGAGATCCGCGTCCGCGAGGACGCCGAGTGATGACCGCTGCCCTCCTCCGTGATGACGAGGCGGAGCTCGATCGGATCCTCCGCGCAGGCTCCAAGACGTTCCACTTCGCGTCGCGCGCGCTGCCCCGGCGGATCCGCCGGCCCACGATGGCGCTCTACGCGTTCTGCAGGCACGCGGACGACGCCGTCGACGATGCCCCTGATCGAGACGGTGCGCGGATCGCGGTCGACGCGCTGCGTGCGCGCATCGAACGCGTGTACACCGACCGCGCGCTCGATAGCGTGGTCGAGCGTGCGTTCGCCACCGTCGTCCGCGAGCACGAGATCCCGCGGGCGGAGCCCGAGCTCCTGGCAGAAGGCATGGAATGGGACGTCGAAGGGCGCCGCTACGACTCGCTCGCCGATGTGCGGGCCTACGCCCTCCGCGTGGCCGGAACGGTCGGCGTGATGATGACGTACATCATGGGTCCACGCGATGCGCTCGTGCTCGAGCGCGCTCGTGACCTCGGGATCGCGATGCAGCTCACGAACATCGCGCGCGACGTCGGCGCCGATGCCCGCAGCGGTCGCGTGTATCTACCCGCCGACTGGCTGCAGGAAGGTGGCACCGATCCGGAAGAGCTCGTCGCGCACCCGACCGCGGATGCAGGCGTGCGCGGCAGCGTCGCTCGCCTGCTCGCCGAGGCCGACGTCCACTATGCGCGCGCCGACGAGGGCATCGCCCACCTGCCAGCCGACTGCCGGATCGCCATCCGCGCCGCACGGCTCGTTTATGCGGAGATCGGCAACGTCGTGCGAGCAAGACGCTTCGACTCGGTCAGCTCGCGCGCGGTCGTTCCGCTCTGGCGGAAGATGACGTTGATGATGAAGGCGCTGGGTGCGCGCGCGTGGCGCCCGCGTCCGCTCGGACCTGCGCTCCTCGCGAGCGGGTCGGTCTCCGGCCTCGAAAGGAGCGCGTGATGCAAACGAGCTCTGCGCTCGACGTCATTCGCGAACACGGCGGCGACGAGCTCGCCGAGCGGCTCGCTCACCTCGATCGAGTGCGCACGTCTCGACTCACTGACGAGCACCTTCCCGAGCACGACGCAGGGGTGTCCGTCGACACGGACGTCGTGTTCATGGGCGGCGGGCTCAGTCTGCTGATCGCCGCGGAGCTCGCGAGGCTCGGCGTGCGCGTCGTGGTGCTCGAGCGCGCGCGTGCCGGCAGCACGCATCGCGAGTGGAACGCGAGCGCCGACGAGCTCGCACCGCTGATCGACGGCGGCATCGTGGCGGCGACGGAGCTCGACGAGATGATCGTCGCGCGCTACCGCGAAGGCGTCTGTGCGTTCCACGGCGGGCAGCCCCATGTCGTGCGGGGCGTGCTCGATCACGCGGTCGACGCGAAAGCGCTGCTCGAGCGCGTCCGCGCGGTTGCGGCGTCGCGCGGCGTTCGCTTCGTCGACCACGCAACGGTCTCTGCGATCGGCGCGGGTCCGGCAAGCGTGCGCGTCCGCTTCGGGACATCGGAAGTCGTCGCGCGGGTTGCGGTCGATGCCCGTGGCGCATCGAGCCCGTACGCAACGGCGGATCTGATCTGCCCGACCGTGGGTGGCGTCATGCGTGGCCTCGACTTCGACCCGCACGTCGGCGACGTGCTCGTGACGACGGAGGACGCGGAAGACGGCCGCCAGCACATCTGGGAAGGGTTCCCCGGGCGCCCGGGCGAGCTCACCGTGTACCTCTTCTACTATGCGCGCGCGAACGACCTCGCGGGACGAGGTTCGCTCCTGCCGCTCTACGCGCGCTTCTTCCAGACGCTCGGCTCGTACAAGGCTGGAGACGCGACGCTCGTCCGGCCGACGTTCGGGTACATCCCGGGCTGGTCGCGGCTGACGCCGGCGCCGGTCGGTCCCTCGCCGCGCGTGGTCCTCGTGGGCGACGCAGCGGCGCGACATTCGCCGCTCACTTTCTGCGGGTTCGGTTCGATGTTGCGCTCGTTCCGGCCGATCGCAGGAGCCATCGCGGAGGCGCTCGCTCGAGGGCGCCCGCCGCGCTCTGCGTTGTTCGAAGACGAGGAGCTGCACGCGTGGACCGGCCTCCTTGCTCGCGTGATGGCGTCGGAGGCACTTCACGGAGCCTCTCTCAACGGGCTCCTCGACGACGCGTTCTCATCGCTCGAGGAGATGGGCAACGAGCGCTTCGCCGCGCTGCTCAAGGATCGCATGGGCGCGCGCGACTTCGTCGCCTTTCTGCGACGGACCGCGATGAAGCACCCCTCCGTCTACGGAGACGTCATGAAGGCGCTCGGGCCGATGAAGATGGCGCGTTGGGGCGTGCACCTCGTCCGCGGAGCGCTCGCTGATGCCGTGTGAGCTCCCGCATGCCGAAGAAGAGCCCGTAGGGCGGGCCTCCGGTCCGATGGTGAACGAGATGCGCGCCGCGGATCCGCCGAAAGAACCGAAACCTGAGGAGCACTCTGGCGGGCAACCGCTCGTGCACGAGGCCATCGTGGACGAACACGTAGCCGATGCCGAACAGCGTCATCCCGGCCCCCGCGCCCACGAGCAGCGCGCGTGTGTAGCCGTCGAGCTGGCATCCGACGATCACGAGCGCGGCGGCGACCGGCGCGTGAAGAAGGGAGAGCGCGTCGTTGCGCTCGAACCGTCCGACGCGCGGCTCGTGATGCGAGCGGTGGACGTTCCAGAGACGGTGATGCCAGACGCGGCCGTGAAGAAAGCGTGCCCAGAGCTCCATGGCCGCCGCGGCGACCACGGCAGCCCCGATGGCACCCGCAATTTCGCCCACGGACCAGCCCGTACGTTCGTTCACGAGGCACCACCTTGATCCCGGCACGCAAGAGCCGCTGGTTCACGCGCTTCTTCGCGCGACACGCGCACTCCCGGATCACGAGCACGTTCGGCCGGGTGCTCGTCTCGGGGCTCGCCGATCTCCGCGCGTCCTGCGCGCAGGGCCCCGTGCTCGTCGTCGCGAACCACACCTCGTGGTGGGATCCCCTGGTCGCGATATGGCTCACGAACGTCGTCCTGCAGGTCGACTCGTACGCCATGATGGACGCGTCGAACCTCCGGCGTCTCCCGTTCTTCGGCAAGGTCGGCGCATTCGGCGTCGACCTCGCGGATCGTGGGGACGGCGCCCGCGCGGTCCGTCATGCAGCTCGGCTCCTGTCCGTGCCCGGACGCGTCGTGTGGATCTATCCGGAGGGGCGCGAGCGATCTCCCTTCGAGCCGCTCGAGCTGCAGCCGGGCTCCGCGCTCGTCGCGAGGATCGCGCGAGAAGCGCTGGTCGCCGCGATCGGCGTCCGCTACGTCTTCGGTGGGCGCGAGAGGCCCGACCTCTGGATCGCCATCGGTCGTCCCGAGCGGCCGGCGCGCGAGCTCGAGGTCGAGCGCGCACGGCAGCGGGACGGCATCACGCGAGCGCTGGCGCAGATCGACGGCGCGATCGCACGGGCGAGCATCGACGGGTTCGCCGTCCTCGAAGACACGCGGCCCGGCGCTCTCTCGAAGCTCGCAGAGCGTATGCTCGCGTGGCTCGTTCGCTTCTTCGGAGGCCCGCTGGAGCCGAAGCCGACCCTCTTCGCCGATCGTGAGCTCGCGGCCGCGCCAGACGACCCTCCGCGTCGCGAGCGCGAGTACGAACGCGCAGAGAAGAAGAACGTCGGCTGACACGGCACGAACGGGTGCGCGAAACACGCGCACCGCCTGACCCGCCATTTGCGGACCCGCGATCGAAACGAACACACGCGTCGCGAGCACGACTCCACCCGCCGCAACGAGGAATGGATCTCGGACGGCGATGCCGGCGACCGCGACCACGATGGCGAGCAGCCCAGCGGCGAGAAGAAGCGGGTAGCTCGGCAGGAGCGCCGGACGTTGCGCCCGGATCACGAGCACCCAGCGCGTGAGCCTCGCGACGAGCGCTCGGCAGCCATCCGCGCGCGGTCGTGCCCTCCCGACGACGGACGACGGAGCAGTCCCGTGACCTTGCGCGTGCAGTCGTCGCGCAAGCTCCATGTCCTCTCCGAGGCGGTCGACGAGCGCGTCGAAGCCGCCGACGGTCTCGAGCGGACGCGCGCGCACGACGAAGAGCTTGCCAACGAAGCCAGCGCGATCGATCCCCGACAGTACGGCAAACGAGTGCATCGATTCGTTGAGGACGGCTGCCGAGAGCCCTCGACCGTCGTCCTCGATCGTCGGGGCCCAGACGGCGGCCAGCTCGTGTCTCTCGAGCTCGCCGACCATGCGCACGAAATCGTCCGGTCGCAGCTCGACGTCGGAGTCCGCGACCGCGAAGAGCTCCGCACCATGCATGCGCGACGCGACGGCACGCGCGAGTTGCTCCGCCTTGTGGTTCGGCCCACGCGCTCCCGTCACGACGAGTGACGCATCGACGGCGCGCGATTGGAGCTCGGTGACCGCCTGGCGTGCCGCGGGCACGGCCGCGTCGGAGAGGGAGTCGACGGCCACGATCACGCGGCGCGCACCTCCGGTCTGGACCAGCCGTTGCGCGAGCCCTGGCTCGGCACCCGCGCAAGGTCGCAGCAATACGAGCTCGTCGAGCATGTGATCGGACGCACGAACCGGCGCTGCGGAGATCCGGCGGTGCGCCTTCACGACAGCCGTACCGGCCGCGCCTACGAAGAACGCAGCCCAGACCAGTGCCGCAGCGTCCAGGATCACGCCGCCTCCCGGCGCATCCGGAACGGGATCAGGAACTGCACCCAAGACGACGCGAACCGATCCAGCGAGACGATCTCGTGAACGCCGGTCCGCGCAACGTCACCATCGCGATGGGACACGAGCGAGCGCGCGTAGAACGGACCGTCCTCGACCGTGCGCGCGAGGCGGGACCATCCCTTTCCCGGACTGCGCACCGCGATCGGAAGGCCGAACCGCGTCGTCCCGAGGAGCGTGGCTTCTCCGCCGTCGACCTCGCGCACACCCGAACCGTCGACGACGAAACCGTGACGGCGCTCCTCGAGCGAACGCAGCGTGACGTCATAGGTGATCGCCACATCGCCAGCACGCGACAGCCGCGCCCACGACCACCGCGAGAAGGAGTCCTCGAGCGGAATGCTCCCCGCATTGGCGTCGAGGTAGCCCGAGCCGGTGAACCGGACGTTTGGATCGGTCAGCGCGACTTCGACGCGACCGAGAGGAGCCACCGGCCACCAGAGATGGTCGCCCGAGCCGTCGATCGCGACGACCGCATTCGTTCGCGCATCGGGATGGAGCACGATCCGCCCCCGCACGGGACGCCCCCACGGAGCGCTCCGTTCGTCGACGTCGATCACGAGAGACCCGCTCGGCAACCATCGCATCGAGCTCCGACCGATGACGAGCGACGTCGACTCACGCGCTATTGCACTGCGCGGCCGCTCGGTGAGTGCCCAGCGAGATGCCCCTGGACCGCTGACCGCGACGTTGAAGGCGGAGAAGTCGAGTGGCTCGAGCAGGCCGTCCTTCTTTTCCTTCGCCCTCGCCCGAGCGTAGGCCGGCGAGAACGGGCTGCCGAGCATCGCGATCACGACGAGGGCAGTCTTGCCGTCGTCACTCACGGCATCGAGGTAGAACCAGCGATAGCCACGCGAGGCGACCGGATCGTCGAAGCGAGGTCCTCGATCACTGCCTGCGCCGCGGCGCGGCCGCTGAGCGCTGCCATCGGCACACCCGGCCCCGGGTGCACGCTGCCGCCCGTCAGATACAGGCCTCGAAGCTTCGTCCGTGAGGTCGGGCGCGTGAGCGGCGCCAGCGCCCCATGACAAGCCTCTCCGTAGATCGCTCCGCCCGTGCCCGGCGCCAAGCGCTCGAACGTCATCGGGGTCGAGACGACCATCGCGCTCGGTTCGATATGAAGCCCCGCCCGCGAGAGCCTTGCCATGATGGTGCGTTCGCATCGATCGATGTCCTCCGTCGAGAGCGGGTTGGTGTCCGCCGTGGCCGGCGCGTTCGCGATCAGGAAGAGCCGCTCCCCTTCCTTCTCGTGCCCCTCGGCCGGGTGCCGGCGCTCTTCTCGACCCGCCAGCCGGTCCTGCGCGCAGACGTAGATCGTCGGATCGTCCGGCAGCCTGCGCACGTCGAACAGCGCGCGATGTTCGGCGGCGTAGTCGTTCGAGAAGAAAACCGTGTGGTGGGCGAGATCGAAACCGGAGACCTTCCCGGTGATCGCCCACGTGATCGCCGAGAGCGAGCGGCGTCCTCGGTGGACCGCAGGCACGGCAGCGGCCGCGCGCTCGCCGAGCGCGCCCTTGGCGATCGTCGCGACGTCCGCGTTGACGACGACCGTCTTCGCTCCGATGACCTCTCGCGTGCCGTCCTCGTGCTCGGCGACCACACCCGTCACGCGTCCGTTGGTGACGAGCACGTCGCGCACGGCGCAGCAGGTCACGATCTCGACGCCGAGCGAGCGCGCGAGGTCCGCGGTCGCCTGCGCCAGGCTCGAGACCCCGCCGGCGACCGCGGCAACGCCCTCACGCTCTACGTGAGCGATCAAGTTGAGCGTCGCCGGAGCCTCGAACGGAGACGAGCCGACGTACGTCGCATACCGCGCGAAGAGCGTCCGGAGCCGTGTGTCGTCGAAGAAGGAGCAGAGGGACCGCCACATGGATCGGTGAGCATCGATCCGCGTCAGCGATCCAAGGCCGAGACGTGACGTACCGAGGACGAGAGAGGTCATCGACGGTCGAGCCGATCGGAGGAACGGCTGCTCGACCGTGCGCGCGATCTCCGCGCTGTATGCCGAGAAACGACGGTAGGCCGCGGCCTCCTTCGCACCAGCGACCGCGCCGATCGCGTCTGCGCTCCGCTCGACGTCGCTGAAGAGATCGAGCGTCGCGCCTCCGGCCAGCTCGTGGCGTGCGACGACCGGTAGCGGGATCAAACCGACGGCGTCTTCGAGGCGCAGGCCGCACGACGCAAACATCTCGTCGAAGACCCACCGCATGGTCAGGACGGTGGGTCCGATGTCGATCGGCCGCCCCGCGACGCTGATCGCACGAGCTTTGCCTCCGACGTGCGCGGACCGCTCGAGCAGCACGACCCGCTCCCCGCGACGTGCGAGCTCCACGGCCGCCGAAAGTCCGCCGAAACCAGCCCCGACCACGACGTTGACGCGCTCGCCCATTCTTCGATGTTGAGTCTTTGTTGATAGACTGTCCAGTCTTAGGTTTGACTTTGTACAGAGGTTGTACAAACTCGAAACACCCCGAGATGCTGATGGACCATCGCACCCGAGAAGACGCCAACGTGGACGTGGACGTGGACGTGGACGTGGACGTGGACGTGGACGTGGACGTCGCGCTGGCGGCAGCGCTCGTCGAATGCGGGCCGCCCCGCCTGCGAAGCGCCCTCGTTCATGCCGTGTTTCCCGGCGGGGGACGTGTTCGACCTCGGTTCTGCCTCGCGGTCGCGCGCGCTGCTCGGGAGGAGCCCAGGCCTGCATCGAGCGTTGCCGTCGCGGCGGGCACGGCCGTCGAGTTGGTGCATTGTGCCTCGCTCGTGCACGACGATCTCCCTTGCTTCGACGACGCCGACCTGCGGCGCGGACGGCCGACGGTGCATCGGGCGTTCGGCGAAGCGACCGCCGTCCTCGTCGGCGACGCGCTCATCGTCGCCGCCTTCGACGTCCTTGCCGCGGCAGGTGCGCCGGCGAGCGCCATCGTGAAGCTCGCACGCGCCACCGGCGCGCGGGGCGGACTCGTGTCAGGTCAGGCGCTCGAGCTCGAGGAGGATGGCGGCGTCGACATCCTCGCTTACCACGGCGCGAAGACCGCCGCGCTTTTCGAGGCCTCCGCGTGGCTCGGAGCGACGGCGAGCGGCGTCGCTCCAGAACCGTTCGCGGCGCTCGGACGCGCTCTCGGGCTCTTCTACCAGCTCGCCGATGACGCGGCGGACGCGTTTGGCGACCCCGACGACATCGGCAAGCCCGTCGGTCGCGACGAGGTGAACGAGCGCCCGAGCGCGTTCAAAGGACGGACGCGCGATGCTGCCCGCCGGATACTCGAGAGCGAAGCGTCACACCTGCTCGCCGCCGTCCCCGAATGCCGAGGGCGCGACGAGCTGCAAGCGTTCGTCATGGCCGTCGCCGACCGCCTCATTGCGCGAAGCGGCGTCGACCAGCTCGACGTTGCGGAACGCGCCCCAGCGCGGGTCGCGGAATGAGGGCGATCAGCCGTCCTCGCCTGCGCCTGCGCCTGCGCCTGCGCGGATGAACTGCTCGAAGACGACGAGCGTGACGGGCGTCTTGTCACCCGCCTCCGTCAAGATGCGCTTCACGCGGAGCCGGTCGATGCCGCCTTTGCCGGCACCGATGCGAGGCAACGCGATGCGGGTGATCCCGTCGCTGGCTGCACGCGCCGCCATTGCCTCCACCGCACGCGCCAGCGTCGAGACCTTCGCCTTCTTCTCTCCCTGCTGGACCGCGAGCGCGTAGACGACGACGTCGCCCTCGCGCCACGTGAAGACATCGCCGAGCTGCAGCTTTCCTCCCGCGGCTCGCGCTCGGAAGGCCTCCGCAAGCGCCGGCCATCGCTTCCCGAAGGCCACGGCGATGCCCTTGTCCATCGCGCCCGAGGTGTCCGCGGCAAACGCGAAGGCTCGCGGCGGCGGAGCGTCTTTCGCGTCCTCGAATAGATCGCCCTTCACGAACGTAGTCGGCATGACGGCGGCAGCCTCCGACGTTCGCGAAGGCGCCGCAAGCGTCGCCGCACGTCCACGCACGTTGACGCCACGTTCGCGGCAGCTCCAAGAGGGGACGACGCGTCCGCCGAAGACGACGCGGCGGTGCCGACATCGACGCGCGCAGCCGTGGGTTTCCGGCAGAGCTTCCCCCTCGATTCTGCCTCGACTGGAGCGCGGAAAAACGCGGCCTGACACGCTTGCCCGCACGGCCAGCCACGCACTAGCGTTGCGGCGCCGATGAGCAAACCTGTCGTTCTTGTCACGGGAGCCAATGGTGAGATTGGTCGCTCCCTTCTTCAGCGCCTGCACACCGACGGGCGTTACCGCGTCGTCACCGTCGACCTGACGCCCCTGCCCGAGAAGTACCGCGGCCTGTGCCTCGAGACGTACGCCGGCAACATCATGGACCGGTACCTGCTCGATCAGGTCGCCGCGCACCATGAGATCGAGGTGGTCTTCCACCTCGCCGCGCTCCTGTCGACGCGCGGCGAGCGCGATCCCGAGCTCGCGCACCAGGTCAACGTCGAGGGCACGCTGCACCTCCTGCGGATGGCGCAGAACCAGTCCGGCCGGCTCGGCCGTCCCGTCCGCTTCATCTTCCCGAGCTCGATCGCCGTCTACGGCCTCCCCTCGGTCGAGGAGAAGACGCGCGCAGGCCGCGTGAAGGAAGAGGACTGGAACGTCCCGATCACGATGTACGGGTGCAACAAGCTGTATTGCGAGCACCTCGGGCGCTACTTCACGAGCTACTTCCGCCAGCTCGGCGCGCTCGCCAACGCGGCCCGCCTCGACTTCCGCTCGCTCCGCTTCCCCGGCCTCATCTCGGCCGAGACGGCTCCGACGGGCGGCACGAGCGACTTCGGACCGGAGATGCTGCACGCCGCGGCGCAGAAGCAGCCGTACAAGTGCTTCGTCGGACCGAACGCGAAGATCCCGTTCATGGCGATGCCCGACGCGGTCAGCTCGCTCATCGGCATCCTCGAGGCCGACAAGAGCAAGCTCTCGCAGACCGTCTACAACATCAGCGGCTTCAGCGTGAGCGCGCAGGAGATCGCGGAGCGCGTGAAGCAGAGCTTCCCCGGCGCCGACATCTCGTTCGAGCCCGACGCGGTGCGCTCGAAGATCGTCGACTCCTGGCCGGAAGACATCGAAGACTCCCGCGCCAGCGCCGACTGGGGCTGGAAGCCGGCCTACGACTTCGCGCGTGCATTCGACGAGTACCTCGTCCCGAACATCCGGAAGCGGTACGGATGAACGAAGCTTCCGAGCTGCGCATCCCCGACGTCCTGACGTTCCTGGCCGTGTGTCGACACGGCTCCGTGACCGGCGCCGCGCGCGACCTGCGCGTGACGCCGTCACAGGTGAGCAAGGCCGTCGCGCGGCTCGAGAAGCATCTCAAACGCCCACTCCTCTCGCGCAAAGCGAGGGGAGTGACGGCGAGCGAGGAGGGACAGAAGATCGTCCCTCGGCTCGAGGAGCTCGTCGAGAAGGTGCAGTCGCTCTCTGCGGTGAGCGACGTGCCTCCGGAAATGAAGCTGACGCTCGCCGCGCCGTCCTATCTCTGCGCCGCGTTCCTGCCGACCGTCGTTTCGGCGGTGCCGGACGCGAGGTTCCGCGGTCTCGAGTGCGGGAACGCGTTCATGCGGGCATACGCGACCGAGAACGTCTTCCAGGTCGCGATCACGATCGGCGAGGAGAAGCTTCCGGAGAGCTGGGTCTCGACGCGAGCGGGCACCATGCGGCGCGCGCTGTTCGCGTCGCCCGAGCTCGCGCGCAAGCTCGGTCAGAACCCTTCGCTCGCCAAGCTCAAGACGATCCCGTTCGTGCTGCCGGTCTACAGCACCGGCGGCGGCGGTCAGTTCCTTCCCGGCGACGACGGCTGCCCGATCCCGCGTGAAGAACGCATCATGGGCCACGAGGCGGCCACGGTCGGCGTCGCCCTCGAGCTCGCGGCCGCGACGAAGCAGCTCGCCTTCGGCCCCGTCATCGCTGCCCGCACGCTGGTCCTCGCTGGACGCCTCGTCGAGGTGAAGGTGCAGAACTGGCGACTGACCGAGAACCTGTACTTCCACGCGAACGCCGATCGTGTCCTCGCACGCGTCCAGAAGGCCGTCGTCGACGCCCTCCGAGAGACTGCACGCGAAGCGTGATGCAGTGGCGGAGTGATCAGCGCGCGTCCTGACGGCGAACGATCACGTCGGGATTGGCGTCGCGGGTCTCGTCCTCCAGCGCATTGAGGAGCGAGACGCCGCCATTGAGATGCGCGACCTCGATGCGCATCCTCTCGCCTCGTTGGCTCCTCACGTCGATGACATCGCCGATGATGTGCTCGACGCGATGGTCGATCGACGCGACGTCCTCCAGCGCGATCGTCGTCACGCGTGCGCCTTTGGCGACCGTGATCCGGTCGGAGGTGAGGACCGTCACCTCGCTCATGTCGAGCATGACCGTCCCGTCGTAGTACGCGACGAGCTGCTCGTCCGGGCGTAGGAGCTTCCGCGCCTGGAGCTTGGATCGCGTCGCGTCGGTGACCTCCGGTCCCATCAACACGCCGCCTTGCGCGGCGTCCCCCGTGGTCGCCGCGCTCCCGAGCGCAACCAACCCGACGACACCTCCACACGTCCCGAGGCCGAGCAAGACGACGCCGAGGATCACCCAGACCCATGGAGACGGTCCCGTCCGCGGAAGCGGCGGCGGCGCATACGGAAGAGGGGCCCCGTACGGACCCGGGCCTGGCGGATACGGGGCGCCCGGTTGGTGGGAATGGCCGGGAGAGCCGGGAGAAAAGGGTGAGTTCATGGGAGCTCGAACGGAAGAGCCTCCGCGCGGAGCAGGGTCGCGAGGAATCTGCAGTCCTCGGAGTTCTACCGTCGAAAGCTCAGCCGCGCCCGCGGTTTCCGGCTGGTCGCACCGCGCCGCACCACCAAGCGCGGCGGTGCCGGCGGCACTCGTTACGGTCCGGCGAAGTGGACGTAGACGACCGGCACCAGGATCCCGAGGAGGACGAGGACGGCGCCACGTCCGAGAAACCCCTTCCGGCCCGCGATCATGAACATCCCGCTGGTCGCGAGCAACATGAGCCCGGCGGCGTAGGCATCAGCCACGTACGTCCACGCCTTCTTTCCGCGGTTCAAGTGCAGCCAGTTGGCAGCGCGCAGGAGGAAGCGCGGCTCCTGCCCCTCGTCGACGACCTTGCCGTTCGCGAGATCGACGTGGAGCGAGCGCTTGTCGAAGAGCACCTCCAGCTCGTCGGGCGACGCGCGATAGATCTCGCGAGGCATCTCGGCGATCCCGAGGCGCCTTCGGAGCTCATCCGCGATGGCAACGTCGTCACCATCGAGGCGCCCGACGTCCACTGTGCGGCTGTACGTCTTGAAGCTCGGGTCACCGTCGCTCCAGTCCGTGATGTGGTTCACCGCGATCCCGGACAGCGCGTAGACGAACGTGAGCCCCACCGCGACATAGCCGATGTCGCGATGAACGGCGCGCAGCCACGGGCGCCATGTGGCCCTGTTCGCCTTCGCCTTCGCCTTCGCCTTCGCGGGCGGTGCTGCTCGGAGCTTCGACTCGACCGGCTCCCGCGTCGCGGCCGTCGTCACCGCTTCTCCGGCGCCGGTCGTCTCAGCCATACCGCTCTTCCTTCCAGGGGTCGGCGTGGTTGTGATAGCCGCGCGTCTCCCAGTAACCGGGCTTGTCGCTCGCGACGAAGCGGATGCCGGTGAGCCACTTGGCGCTCTTCCAGAAATAGAGGTCCGGCACGAGCGCACGTACCGGAGCGCCGTGCGTCCGCGCGAGCGGCGAGCCCTCGTACTTGTGAGCCACGAGCACGTTCGGCGCTAGAGCCTCGCGGATCGGGACGTTCGCGGTGTAGCCCGCGTGTGCCTCGAAGATGACATGGCGTGCAGACGCCTTCGGCTTCGCGCGGGCAGCGAGGTCGGCGAGACGAACTCCGGTCCAGCGCGAGTCGAGCACGGTCCACTTCGTCACGCAGTGGACGTCACAGGTCTGCTCGACCTGCGGCATCTTGAGCAGCTCCGCGAAGTCGATCGTGAACGGCTGCTCGACCTCGCCGTGAACCCGGAGCCGGAACGCGCCTGGGCTCGGGTCGCCGTCCGTGCCACCCATCGGACGGATCCGGGTGAGCAGGAACTGATCCGGCGGCAAGCGCGGTCGGCCGTCCGGACGCTTCGTGGCCCGTGCTTTCTTCTCCTCCTCGGTGCTCGCGAGGACGTAGCTCGCCCCGCCGAGCGCGATGACGACGGTGCCGACCATCGCCGATCGCACGAACGCTCGGCGATTCATCGAGGGTTTGAAGGCTTCCAGCTCAGGCGAGGACGGTCGTTCGATGCGGCTCACGATCTTTCCTTCTCCCCAAAGAGGTTACGCACGAGAGCCGCTGTTGGTTACGCAGGTTCACACGCCACCCATCAGGTCGTGTAAAGCAATGCGATCATGGCGAGTTCGAAGCAAGCCGAGCCCAAAGGTGCCCCGCGCACCTCCGCCGCCGCGCCCACGGCTGACCTCGTCTCGAAGGTGGGTGATCCTGGCTTCACCCCGTCGGTCCGCCTCCTCGGCGGGCTGCTCGATCTGCTGGCGCACGATGACGACGACGTCGCGAAGAATGGCGAGCGGGCCATCCTCCGCATCGAAGCGCAATACGCGGCGAAGGTCGCGAACGAGACCGTGCTCCGCAGCAGGACGGCGGAGCGACCTGCACGCGGACGGCTCACGCGCCTGGCGGGGCGGCTCGCGCAGGACGGGCGCGATCCGGATGGGACCGCCCTCGCGTGGCTCGTCGAGGCGCTCGCCGACGCCGATCCGAAGACGCGGCGAGCCGCAGCGCGCGCGCTCGGGAACGTGCCGCGCTCCGAATTGGTGATCGACGCCCTCGCCCACGCATTCGATCGCGCACCGACCGACGACGACAAGCGAGTGCTCGCCGTTGCGCTCGGGAAAATGGGCGGTGAGGCGGCACGCACGCGCGTGGCCGGGCGCGACCATGGGCGGGCGTCGGTCATCGCGGAGCGCGAGCTCGCACGCGAGGCGCCGGACGCGATCGACCCGGCTCGCATCCACGAAGGCGCGCTCCGCATCTGGTTCCACACGCGGTCCGGGCTCGAAGACGTCCTGAAGGAAGAGCTCGGAAAGCGCTTCGGCAAAGCACGGTTCGTGGCGCCAGGCGTCGTCGAAGGAGAGCTGACCGCGCCGACGCCGCTCGCCGACGCGCTCTCCGTCCGGACCGCGACCCACGTGGGCTTTCCCCTCGCGCCGTTGGAGAAGAGCACCGATCCCGCGGAGGACATCGTGAGGGGGATCGAGTCGCCTGCCGCGCTCGGCATTCTCCGCGCATTCACGACGAAACCCGAAGGCTCGGCCATCCGCTTCCGGATCGAGCTGACGCGCGGGGGGCACCAGCGATCCGTCATGTGGCGCGTCGCCGAGCGCGTGCGCGCATCGGGGCGTGAGCTGCTGAACGATCCGAAGGCGAGCCCGTGGGAAGTCGTCATCGACGAGGTCGGATCGAAGATGAAGATCGAGCTCGTCCCGCGCGGCTACCGAGACGAACGTTTCGCGTATCGCGAGGACCTCGTGCCTGCGTCTTCCCACCCGACGATCGCCGCCGCCCTCGCGCGCGTGGCGCCCCGCAGCAACGCCGACATCGTCTGGGATCCGTTCGTCGGTGCGGGCGCCGAGCTCGTGGAGCGGGCGCGCCTGGGCCCGTGCGCACGTTTGATCGGCACCGACATCGAAGCCGCGGCCGTCGATGCGGCACGCTCCAATCTCGAACGCGCCGGCGTCACGAACGCGACCGTCGAACGTGCCGATGCCTCCGCGTACGCCCCGGAGGGCGTGACGCTCATCATCACGAATCCTCCGATGGGTCGTCGCGTGCATCGCGGAACCCACGCGGACCTCCTCGAGCGATTCGTCTCCCATGCCGCACGTGTGCTCGTCCCGGGTGGGGCCCTCGTCTGGCTGGTCCCGGAGCCGCGTCGCATCCGTGAACGCGCGGCTTCGGCGGGCCTGGAGGTGGAGCGCGCGTTTTCGGTCGACATGGGCGGCTTCTCCGCCGAGCTCGGCGTTTACGTGAAGCGAGCGCCGCGCGGTCGCGGCGAGGGGTCGAAGCGCAACGAGGAGCCGAAGCGACGCATCGTCGGTGCACGTCCGGCGGCGCCGCCTGCAGACGGCCGCGAGCGCAAGCGCAAGCCGAGGTGACGCCGAAGTCGGGAGCCCCCTCGTGAAATGGCGTCGTTTGCGAGCGAGAGCGGAGAGGTAGGAGGGGTGCGGATCCGTTCACTTGTGTGAACGACCGAGCTGACCCAACATGGAAGCCTGCCATGGCGAATTGCGCGAAGTGCAGCGCTGAGCTGATCGGGTCCGCGAAGTTCTGCGCGGCCTGTGGCGCCCCCGCGGCCCTGCCGTCCATCGAACAGGGTCCGAACACGCTCAGCGGCGGCGCCGCAGCGCCGCCGGCGGGCACGTCTTCGAGCGTGAGCGTGGTGGCGGCTCCGAGCGCCGCGTTCACTCCGCAGAGCGTGGTGAATCCTTTCGCGTCGACGGGGTCGCCGAGCACGCCGGACCCGTTCGCAGCCACCGCATCGCCGGAGTCGGTCGAGAAGGCACGCCGTCGCGCATCGAGTCCCGAGACCAGCGAGACCAGCAAGTCGCCATCCACTCCCCCGCCAACCGGGAACGAGCCGTCGCAGGTCTCGCCGCTCGCGGTGAGCAACGGCCTCTCCCAGGGCGGCGCATTCCAACAAGCGCTCGAGAGCGCCATGGACAAGGCTCGGTCCTCGGTGACGCCGCCGGCGGCACCTGCGCGCCCGAAGAAGCCCGGCACGCAGTTGATGCCGATGGCGCCGAATCGTCCCCCGGCGCCTCCGGCAGCAACGCCGGCCGAGCAGGAGCCCGCTCCGGTAAAAAAGGCGCCTCCGCGGACGGTCGCGATGAACTTCGGCGGCAAGGTGCCCGGGCTTCCGCTGCCGCCCACTCCGAATCCTGGGGCCGCGAGCGCCGCGCCTCAGAGCGTCGCGCCAGCGGCATCCGCCGGGATCGAGCCTCCTCTGCAGCCGCCGAGCGCGGTCGCCCCGGCCGGGCTCGCTCAGCCTTCGAGCGTCATCGCGCCGAGCCATCCGCACGTCCCGAGCCCGAGCGGCTCGGTCGCGAGCGCGAGCGCAAACGCAAACGCGAACGCGAACGCGAACGCGAACGCGAACGCGAACGCGAACGCAAACCCGATGGGCGTTCCGGCGCCGCAGCCACCGAGCGCGGCGCATCCCTATTCCGCGGCCCAGGCCTACCCACCGGGCGCGGTCGGACAGCCTCCCATGGCGCACGGCGCAGTCCGTCCCGCAGCTCCGGCTCCGTTCCATCACGCGCAGCCTCCGTCGCCACATGCGCAGCAGCCGCCGGTCCACCCTGGTGGGTGGGGATGGAGCCCGGCCCCCGCAATGCAGCCTCCGACCGCTGGGCCCTACCCGTACGCGTTCGGATACGCGCCCGGATCACGCGTCCTCGTCACGTGGTCGAACGGACAGCGCTACCCGGCGACGGTGAGCCAGGTGAGCGGGACCCAATGCCTGGTCGTCTTCCCCGACGGACAGCAGCACTGGGTCGAGATGCAATATCTGTCGCCCAGCTGACGACCACGAGAGGCAGGCATGTCGCGATGACGCCCGAGCTCCTGAAGCAGGTGATGGAGGAGATGATCCCCTTCAACCGCTACCTCGGCGTGAGGATGACGCGCGCCGAGAACGGCTTCGCGCGACTCGAGGTGCCGTTCCGCGAAGAGCTCATCGGCGATCCGCTCCGCCCTGCTCTGCACGGCGGTGTGCTCTCCGCCCTCGCCGACGCCGCGGGTGGAGCGGCGGTGTGGGCCGGCCTCGAAGACGAGCGCGCACGCGTATCGACGATCGATCTGCGGATCGACTACCTGCGACCTGCGAAGCTGGAGCTCGTCGTTGCCGAGGCACGCGTCGTCCGCGTCGGGAATCGTGTCGGCGTCGCCGACGTACGGCTCTTCCAGCCTTCCGCCGAATCGGAGACGATCGCGACGGGCAAGGGCGTCTACAACATCATCGTCAAGAAGGACGCGGGCGCGGAGCGATAGCCGCACGCGCGCCCGACCGACGTTCGCTCAGCGCGGCGCCCCCTTGAGGGCCGCGAGCTCCGCTGCCCAGCGGATCGAGTCGTCGCGATTGTTGTCCTGGAAGGTGACGACCTCGCCCGGGATGTTCTGGAGCACTCCCTGCCCCGGTCGCATCCGCGGCCCCATGACCCCGATGTCGAGCAGGTGGTGGTCCGAGTTCGTGAAGTAGAACTCGAACCCTTGAAGCACGCCGTTGGCCGGCAGCGCCTTGCCGGACGAAGGGGCGCGGGTGGTGCCGGTGAAGACGTCCACTCCGGACACAGCCACGTCCGGAATCCATGCATACTGCACCTGCACCGCGTACGGCCGGTACTTGCCGCTGCCCAGCCCGCGATTGACCTGTCCGACGGCGGCGAGCATCGAGTCCGTGGTGAGCTTGAGCTCGCCTGCGGGAACGCCGAGGAGCGCCATGCCGATCGTGCGCTCGAAGCCGCGGAAGTCGGGCCCCTGATCATCCATCAGCGTGACCCGCGCGACGGCGCGGTCGCCGTCGAGCCAGACGCCGATGGCGCGCACGTTTGCGTCGGAGCCGTCCTTCCGCCGGAACTCGAAGCCGGACAGAACGAGCTTGTGACCAGCGACCTTCCCGCCCGGAATCGGGATCTCGAACTGCCCGCCGCCGGTCGCGGACACCGTGCCGCTCCGACCAGAGCTGATGATTGCCCACGAGGCCACGGCCGAGAAGGGATCGTCACCGTTCGAGTCCGAGAGGGCAAACGAGGCAAAGCGATCCTTCGCCAACACACCGATCCGCCGAAGCTTGTGGTCTCCGTTGTCGAAGCGCAGACGGAAACCCGTCAGCGCCGACACACCCGAGAGCGACGAGCTCGCGGCCACATCCATGGAGTCCTTCATGCCCATCTCGGAGGCGTTGGCGAGCGACCAGGTCGGCGCGGGGAGAACGGGTACCTGCACCTGCACTCCCTGCGGAACGAGCTTCGTCACCGACGGCGGCAGCTTTGCTGGATCTTTCGACTGGGCCTGGACCGCCGGTGCCGCCAGAACGGCCGACACGACGGTGGCGAGCAGGGAGGCGAGGCGAATGGAGGTTCGGAAGTTCATGGAAATTTCCCCAGTTTCAACCGGCGCATGCCGAGTCAGTGCGTGCAACCTGCACGAGACGCAACGAAACGTCGCCCCCATACAGGATGGGAATCGTCGATCGATCCCCCAACGAACAGCGTCTCGTTCGACTCACGCTAGCCGAAGTCCATGCAGACGATCGTCCCCGTGGGCTGTCGCTCATTCGGACGTCACCCGTCCGGTCGACACGTAAGAACCGGCGGTCCGGAGACCAACCGCGCGAACGGTTCTCCGAAGCCTGGTCAGGCGTGCGCCGAGACCTGCGCCGGAAGGACGCGATCGATGGCCTCGAGCAGCTGTGTCGCGTCGAGCGGCTTCAGCAGCACCCCGGAAGGAGACAAGATCGCAGGGTCGAAGGCGCGACTTGCCGTCATCACGACGACGGGGATCGACTTGAGCTCGGGCTCGCGAAGGAGGCGCTCCCGGAGCTCGAATCCGCTCATTCCGGGCATCGTGAGGTCCAGCAGGATGACGTCGGCGTGTTGCGGATCGCCGAGCGCGACGAGCGCCTCTTCGCCGCCGGCAGCGGGCAGCGGATCGTATCCCGCGCTCTCGAGCACCTCACACACGATCTCCCGCAGATCGCTGTCATCCTCGACGACCAGTACACGTGGCTTCATGCAGCTATCCTCGGCCACTCCACGACGAACGTGGATCCTTTACCAAGCTCACTCGTCACGAAGATGGTTCCGCCCATCGATTCGACGATCTGGCGAACGACCCAGAGGCCGAGACCTAGACCACCGTAGTGCTTCGCCGACACGGCGCGCTCGAAGCGTTCGAAGATCCGTGCCTGGTCCTCCTTCGCGATCCCGAGGCCGCGGTCGTGCACCGTCAAGCTCACCATCTCGGGAGTCGCCGCGAGGGTCACGTCGATGGGCTTTCCAGCGCCGAACTTGATCGCATTCGACAGCAGATTGTCGACGATCTGCTCGAGGCGCGTTCGGTCGAAGCAGCCCATGATCTGCTCCTCGCACGTCAGCTGAATCGTCGCTCCCGCGCGCGACGCGTCCTCACGCATGCGCTCGCAGTGCTCGCGAACGACGGCGGAAGCATCGAGGGTCTCGGGGAAGAGCTTCACCCTCCCTTGCACGATGCGCGACACGTCCAGCACCGTGCTGACGAGCCGTTCGAGCCGCTGCGCCTGGCTACGGAGACGTTCGGCCTGCTTCTTCAGCTGCGCGGCCGTGGGTACCTTCCCGCTGTCCGCGGCCCGAATGAGCTCGCTCGTCCCGAGGGCGAGCGTCGAAAGCGGTGTACGTAGCTCGTGGGAAGCGATCGAGAGGAAGTCGTCGCGTGCTCGCACCGCTTCTCGTAGGTCGACGACGAGCCGTTCACGTTCGCGCTCGATCTGGAGGCGTTCGGTGACGTCCTCGATCGTGCAGCCAACCCCCATGATCTCGCGGTTCGAGAGCCGGAGCGGCGCATACGAGATGAGCCAGTTTCGCTGCTGTCCCGGGCACGCGCGCGTCTCGACCTTGACGGGCAGCCCGTTCGTCGCAACGCCCGTCTGGATGACGCGGAGCATGTCCTCGGCGACCGCATCACCGAGCGGCGAAGGGAGGATCTCTCGAACGTGCCGTCCTCGGTGCTGCTCGACGCTGAGCCCGTCGAGCTGCGTAAGCGCGTCGTTGACGAGGACACACAGCAGCATCCGGTCGAAGTAGGCAATGCCCACCGGCGCCTGCGCCGAGACGACCTCGAAAAGGGAGTAAGCCTCCATGGCGGAGTCGACGACGCCGCCGCCGTCGTTGCTCGCGGCTGCGACGACCACGCCGCAGCCCGCATTCTGGCTTGCCGCATTCGGCTCGACCGGCCCCGGAGGATCGCCTTCCCGCTCTTCACCGTTTTCGCGTTCTCGCGCGGTCCGGCGGCTGTGGAAGACCTCGGCTAGCTGAATGGTGTATGCCCCGACGATTCCGAAGAGGATGAGCGTGATCAGGATCGCCGCGCGTGGCGTGCTGGTGCCGCCCTGGTGTCCGCCTGCGAGCTGCAGGGCCGATGCAGCGAACAGCCCGAGCGCGAGCATCAGTGCGAGCGAGCGTATCTGTCGCTCCCTCAACGTCGACCCATGAAGCGCACGTGCCTCTCGCGCTGCCATGCCCTTCCCCGTTGGAGACCCGACCGCTGATCGGTGTCCGTCGGGTTTCGGGCTGCACAGGACGGACCGTCGGCAGTGGTGAAGGGCGCAGCTTGCGCGCCGCGCCTCCGAGACGCATGACAGGTGAGGCTCGCATCCGGAAGGAGTCGCGATGGCGGACCTGCGACTCGTATCGATCGGTCCCGTCGAAGGCGGGCCGTCAGCATTCACTCAAGCGATCCGTTCAGCGGTGCGCGAGCTCGGTGAGCCGCCGAAGCTCGTGATCGTCTATCTACCGATCCTCGCCGCGGCCGAGCTGCGTGCGTTCCTCGCTGCTGCAGCGGTCGTTGCTCGTGGTGCGACGATCGTCGGTGCGACCACCGGCGGCGCAGCGTTCACGGAGCACGGGTTGACCCGCACGGGAGCCGTCGGCGCCGTCCTCGGCGGTGACGTGAGCATACGAAGCGCCGATGCGCGCGACCTCCGCCGCCGGGGACGCGCTGGCCTTCATGCGGCGCTCGAGTCTCTCGACATCGGCTCGGCTCGATGTCCGTCGATGCTCGTCCTCATGGATGCGTACGCGATCGACGGAGAGGCGCTCGTCTCCGCGCTCCGAGAGCACACGCCGATCGGATGCCGCTGCTTCGGCGCGACCGCGGGTGACGATTGGTCCTTCAGACGGACGTTCGTCTTCCACGACGGCGAGGTCCTCGGCGACTCGGCTGTGTTCGTCCTTCTCGAGTCGACTTCGAAGATCGAGATGGACGTCCTACACGGCTTCCGCGCGGCGCCGGAGGGCCGGGAGATGCTCATCACGGAGATCGACGGAAGCGTTCTCCGCGCGCTGAACGGTCGACCTGCGCTCGACGTGTATCTGGAGGAGCTCTTTCGGCTCGGGCTCGTGGGTCCGGACGAGGACGTGGTGCGAGCCCTCTTCCGCTACGAGATCGGCACGGTCACGCCGTTCGGCGAGCAGCTCAAGATCCGGGCGCCGCTCGCCGTCGACAAGAGCGGCGCCATCACGCTCGCGGGAAGCCTGCCCGCGGGACACCACGTGCGCGTCGTCGTGGCAACGCCGAAGCAGCTCGTGAGCGCAGCGGAGCAGCTCGCCACGCGGGTCCGGCGCCGCATCGGAGCTCCGCTACGGGGTGCGCTCGTCTTCGACTGCGCCGCACGCATGCGGCTTCTCGAGCGACACTTCGAGGACGAGACGCGAGCATTTGCAGGGGCGAGCCACTCGCCGACGCTCGGCTTCGCCTCTTACGGAGAGATCGCGAAGTTCGGCGGGAACGTGGAGGGCTTTCACAACACGACGGCGGTCATGGTCGGCTGGTGATCTCGCCTTACGTGATCTCCACGAGGAGGAAAGCGAGGACGAGGTGAGCACGCGGCGTCGGGGACGCGTCGCGATTCACGGCACAACTCGTAACGCCATGGCAACGGTGTCAGGGGCTCGAGACCAAGCACGGTGATGATTCGCATGGATGCGAGTAGCTCGACCGTGGCTCGGCCATTGCTTGGCCGTGCGCCCCATGCGCCAGCGATCCCTGACACGTGGGCTGCACCTCTCTGGTGGCCGAGCACCGATCCTCGTCACGGTCCTCCTCACGGCGGCTGCTTGCACGGGAGGAGGCGACTATCCGTGGTCGTTCACGAGCCCGAGCCCGGCAGGCTCTTCTCCGCGACGGGATCCCCCGCCGCTCTTCGACGATTCTCCGCCCGAGCAGAGTGAAACCATGCCGCGGCCGCTCCCGGTGGATCCGGGGCCTTCGTTCGGGGCGACCGTCACGCTAGCGAGCGCGCCGCCCTCGCTCGGCGCCGCGAGTGTGGTCATCACGGACGACGGCTCGACCGCGGTCGCGACGGACACCGACCGGGACCGCGTCGCGATCGTGGACCTCGTCACGAAGGAGGTGAAGCTCGTGGCGCTCGCGGAGGGAGACGAGCCGGGACGGCTCACGCTCGACGACGCGAACCGTGCCCACGTCGTGCTCGACCGCGCTGGCGAAGTCGCGACGATCGACCTGGCCTCCGCGGCGCTCGTGAGCAGGCGTTCGGTTTGTGCAGCTCCTCGCGGTATCGCACGGCAGGGCACGGAGCTCTTCGTCGCCTGTACCGGCGGCGAGGTCGTCGCGCTGCCCGCCGACCCCGCCGGCGCACCGCACGTCATCGCGCGAATCGACCGCGACCTGCGCGACGTCGTCGCGATCGGCCCCGACCTCCTCGTGAGCCGCCTGCGGAGCGCGGAGGTGCTGCGCGTTCGTCGCTCGGACGGAGCGGTCATGGCACGGGCGGCCCGTCCACCGACGCACAACGCCGAGCCGGCGGTGGCCTGGCGCCTCGCCCCCTCCGGTAATGGCGCCGTCCTCGTCCATCAGATGGCCGGGACCGACACGATCGACGTCGCGGCGGCGTCGACTCCGGCGTACGGGGCCCCCGCCACGGACCCCTGCGGCGGGCCGGTGGTCACCACGATCACGTCGTTCACGCCGACGGCCGAAGGAGGCCTCGACGTCAGGCCGAACGCCTCGCTCAGTCAGGCCGTCGCCCCCGTGGACATCGCCCGCTCACACGACAGTGGTCGGTTCACTCTCATCGCGGCCGGCAATGCGCACATCAAGGAGCTCGCGATGGTGGAGACCGTGGCCGCATTCGGCTCCAGCACGCCCTCGTGTGCGACGCCGCCGCGGACGCCCGACGGTTTCCTCATACCGCCAGGCCCGAACGTGAATCCGGATGGGCAAGCGGTGGCGCTCGCGTTCACTCCCGACGACAAACTCGTCGTCTTCACGCGCGAGCCGGCAGCGATCCACGTCCGACGCCCGTTCGCGGGGAGCACGTTCGAGACGATCCCGCTCGGCGGCCCGACCCGCGAGGACACGGGCCATGCCATCTTCCACAGCAACAGCGGCAAGGGGATCGCCTGCGTCTCGTGCCATCCGGGCGGCGGCGACGACGGCCGCGTCTGGAAGTTCTCCGACGGCATCCGTCGCACGCAGACGCTCGAGGGTACGCTCGCCGGCACGGCGCCCTATCACTGGGGGGGCGACATGTTCGACATCGAGAGCTTCGGCTCTCACGTCTTCGCCAAGCGCATGGGTGGTCCTCACCTCGGCTACGCGCATCTCGAGGCGATGCGGGAATACCTCACGCGCCTGCCAGCCCCGCGCATCTCGCCGGCGACCGACGCTGCAGCGGCTGCGCGCGGCAAGGCGTTGTTCGAGAGCGCCTCCGTCGGCTGCGCCGGCTGCCACGACGGCGCGAAGCTGACCAACAACGAGAGCGTCGACGTGGGCACGGGGGCCGTCTTCCAGGTCCCGTCGCTGCTCGGCGTCGCGCTTCGGGCGCCGTATCTGCACGACGGTCGCGCGAGGACGTTGCTCGAACGGTTCGGTGCCGCTGGCGGCGGGGACAATCACGGTCACACGTCGACGCTGACGCCTGCTCAGATCGCAGACCTCATCGTCTATCTCGAGACGCTCTGAGCACCCACTCGGTCCTGAGCCAGGACGGACCCTGGCTCAGAACTGACCCTGCCCGCTCTGCTGGCAGCTCACGCACTCGGGCAGGTTCTGGTTGCCCGGCTCGTTGCAGGAGCGCGGGCAGTACTTCACGCGGTTGAAGACGAGATCGTTACCCGCGCCGTCGTCGATCGGATCGCATCGCACCGACTGGCCCTTCACGATCATCTCCGCGTACCCGGCGCTCTGATTGTTCGGAACGTCCGACCACTTCTTCGCGCATGCCTTGTCCTTGCCGAGCCATCCCGGCAGGTTCGGCCACGGCTGCTCCACGTTCGCCGTCTTGTAGTCGTCCTCGGCACACACCTCGGTGAGGATGCAGTCGTTCGGGCTGGGGTTCTCGAAGACGCCCTGCCGGATCCGCAGACACAGCTTGAAGTGCCCGGCGCAGTCGACGTTCAGCGTGTTCGTCGACCAGTCCTGGGCGGGCGCGGCGGTCGGAGGGTTCTGATCGGGACAGCGCGCGACGTTCCCGTCCGGAACGGTGGAGACCGCGTTGACCTGCGTGCCCGAGCCGTCCGTGTACGTCAGCGTGCAGGGCGAGAGGTTCGCGATCTTCCACTGGCCGGCAGAGAAGCAGGTGCACGCCTCCTTGCCCTTCGTCGCGCCAGGCGTGGGCAGGACCTGTCCTTCGCAAGGCCCCCACTCGAGCGTGTTCTCGTTCTTCTGGATGCAGGTCGTCTCACCGTCCTTGCAGACGCCGAGGTTGCGGTGCTTGCGGAAGCCCGTCCAGCACGGCGCCTTCTCACCCGGGTTCAGGCAGCCGCATCCGGGGAGGTTCTTGTCGTCGGGGCATTCCTCCGTCCCACCTGGCGCCGGCGGCGCCGGATCGCCGCCCGGGCCACACCACTTCGGTGGCGGGTCTTTCGCGTAATGATCGGCGTCGGGGAGGTCGCCGCTGGAGCTTCCGAAGCCTCCGTCCGGCAGGAAGCCGGAGGCGCCCCCGTTCTCAGTGCCGTTCGTGAACTCACTGTCGGATTCGGAGCCGCATGCGATGACGAGCACGGCGATCGAACCGACGGCGATGAGACCGGACTGGATCTTCGGCGAAAGCAACATCGTGGACCCCTGGCTTGACCGCGCAGCGGTGCCCCCGCACCGCCACGCTCCGAGGTCGAAGTGTTACACGATGTCCAACGAGCTGAGCCGGAGAGCGCGAACGAGCGGCCTCTCGTTCGCGTCTCCTAGTTGCCCCGATGGGCGCGTTGCGCGCGGGTCTCCGTCGACGTTCCGTTCGGAGTTCGCGGACTTGCCCTCTCCGCGACGCGGAGGCTGGATCGCGCGCTGCTCAGGCGCGGCGTTCGCGAAGACCGTTGGTCTTCGAGCTGGAGCGGCCGGGCGCGCGCGTGGCCTTCTTCTTCGTGGCCTTCGGCTTCGGCGTCGGGGCCTCGGTCTTCTTCGCGAGGTACTCGATGAGATCGATCTTCGTGACGATGCCGACGACCGAGTCGCGCTCGATGACGATCGCCGCGCGCGCGTCCGCGAGGACGCCCTGGAGCAGCTCTATCTTCGTGTCCGGCGTGACGGTCGCGTAGTCGCTCTCGAGCAGCGGCGCGATCGCCGCGTTCGCCGTCTTGGGTCCGGAGACCATGTGCCGGAGCAGATCGACCTCGCTGATGATGCCCTTCAGCTTGCCCTTGTCGACGACGGGGAGCTGGCTGATGCCGAGCTGCTTCAACGTCGAGATGACGTCCTTCACCTTCGCGGTCGACGTCGTCGTGACGATCTTCCGCTTGCTCCTCATGTGGAGGATGTCGGCGACCGTGCCGATGCCGGGCTCCTCGTCGAGGAAGCCGTTCTCGCGCATCCAGTCGTCGTTGAAGATCTTCGAGACGTACTTCTGGCCGCCGTCGCAGAGGAAGACGAGGATCTTCAGGGGCTCCTTGCCCTTCCGCGCCGCGACCACGTGCTTGCCGATCGTCTTCGCCCACTTGATCGCGCCCGCGACCGCTGCGCCGCCGGAGCCACCGACGAAGAGGCCCTCTTCGCGCGTCATCGCGCGCGTCATGAGGAAGCACTCCTTGTCGTCGACGCGGACGATGTCGTCGAGGATCTTGAGGTTCATCGTCGACGGGAAGAAGTCCTCGCCGATGCCCTCGACCTTGTACGAGAACGGCTTCGTGATGCGGCCGGTCTTGACGAAGTCGTAGTAGAGCGAGCCGACCGGATCGACGCCGACGATCTGGATCTCCGGCTTCTTCTCCTTGAGGAACTTGCCGGTGCCGCTGACGGTGCCGCCCGTGCCGAGGCCGGCGACGAACACGTCGAAGTCGCCCTTCGTCTGCTTCCAGATCTCCGGTCCCGTCCAGAGGTAGTGAGCCTCGGGGTTCGCGGGGTTGTGATACTGGTTTGCGTAGAACGAGTTCGGCGTCTCGTCCGCGATCCGGCGCGAGACCTTGTAGTAGCTGCGCGGGTCATCCGCATCGACGGCCGTCGGGCACATCACGACCTTCGCGCCGAACGCGCGGAGGTTCGTGACCTTCTCCTGGCTCATCTTGTCCGGCATGACGAAGACGCACTTGTATCCGCGGAGCGTGGCGAGGAGCGCGAGCGACGCGCCGGTGTTGCCGCTCGTGGCCTCCACGATCGTGCCGCCGGGCTTGAGGCCCGCCTCCTCGGCGCGACGGAGGAGATTCCACGCGAGGCGATCCTTGTGACTGCCGCCGGGGTTGAGATACTCGCACTTCACGTAGATCTCGATCCCGGGAGGAAGGTCCTTCGTCACCTTGTTCAGGCGAACGATCGGCGTGTTGCCGACAGCCTTCGTGATGTCCTCGAGCGCGCCTTGCATCATGGGTGAGGGGCATACGATGCGGCACGGCACTCGCGCAAGCACGACGGACCTGGTCGCGGTCGCGATCTTCGCTTTCTGCGTTGCGTCGTGCGCGAAGGACACTTCCCCCCCGCCACGCCCGCCCCCCTCTCAGCCGCCGGCGCGGTCGCTCGTCGTCACCGACGGCCGCGTTTCATTGAGGACGAGCGCGTACGTCGAGCTCCACTTGTGGCTTGCGGCCGCTGCCCGCCTGGGCGAGGAGGTCCCGCAGGAGCTCGAGCCCACGCGCCGCGCGTACGCGCGTTCGCTCCAGGACGACGACGAAGATCTCCTCCTGGAACGCACGACGCGCGCGCTGTCGGCATGCAACGACGACCGCTGCTCGAGCACAGCCTTGGCGCCGGAGGGTTTCGGTCGCTCGTTCGACCATGCCTTGCCGGCGTTCGTCGAGAGGTCGTGGATGCCCCGCGCCTCCGCGGCCTGGTCCGCGATCGAGGCGGTCCATGCGGTGCTCGGGGCGACCGGCCCCGCCGCCGAGGCGCTGTTCGCCCGCACCGCCGACGATCTCGGACTGACGTGGCCCGAGCGGGCGGTGACCGTCCACTTCGTCTCGGACACGCCGCCCGTCGGTCGGCGCGCGCTTTTTCCCGTCGCGCTCGGGGCGCGCGGGAGCTGCTTCAAACGCCCGCGAGCGGCGGACGAGCTTCCCGCGGAGCGGGTCGGGCGCGCGCGCATCCTCGACTGCGTACTTGCCCACGCGCTTCTCGCCGTGAGCGATCCGGAGCACGACGGCGGCCTCCATCGCGATCTCGTCGACGCTCTCGGACCGCACGACGGCGAGCGCGCCTGGTCGCTGCTCGTCGTCCACGCCGTGTCCGCGGTCGTCACCGGCTGGGAGCCGAGGCATCGCTCGGTGTACCGGCGCTCGGCCGAGGCCGTCGAAGCTCCGATGCTCGAATGGCTCGCGAAGGAGTGGCGAACCGGCGCCACGCACGACGCGACGGACCGGCGGCAGACCTTCGCCCCGCGCTACGCCGCCCGCTGGCGCGAAGCGCACGCGCCGCAACGGTGACCGTCGCTCGTCCCGGTTCGAGCTCGCGCGGTCAGGACCGCTCGTCGAGCTCGAGCGCGCGCGCGGCCCGGCACCGCTTGGCGCTGATGTCGACACCGAGAGACGCGAAGCCCATCTGGTTCGCGACCGCGAGGACCGTCCCCCGACCGCAGAACGGATCGACGACCACGCGCGTCGACGTCTCTTCGCGGAGGAAACGACACGCCACCCGGCACGCGTTGACGCCCATCGCGCGGCTCCACGGAGCGAAGCCCGCCTCGGCGATCACGTCTGGCCCGGGTCGACGCAGCGGCCACGTCGCGCCTCGCGTGACGCAGATCATGTGCGAATAGCTCGGACGGCCGAGCGCGATCGTGCCCGGCGGCTGCCGGCAGACGATCTTGTGCCAGATCACCGCCGCTCGCTCCTCGTCGGCGGCACGCATGACGAGATGGCCCTTGTCGATCCACGCACCACGCTGGCGGATGTCGCTCTGATAGAAGATGGCGACACCGGCCTCCGGCACCCATCGAATCACGCGGCGAGCTGCATCGACGAACCACGCCTTCCACGCGTCGAGGTCGAGCGGCACCTCGCTGACGTCCGGGAGCGACGTCACGACGCTCGCGAAAGGCTCCGGAGCATTCGCCTCCATCCACGCGAGGGCGTCGGCCTGCACGATCCGACGATCGGCAGAGCGCTGCTGCGTGACGGGCCGTTGCTCCTCCACTTCCATATCGGAGCGAGCATTCTAGTCCACGGGCGGGCTCGCTCGGCGGCCAACGTTCGCGAACGGCTTGCGGCACGGCGCCCGTCCTGGCATCGAGGATGCGCCATGACACCGCCCGCGTCGATCGAAGCTCTGCTCGAGCGCGCTCGCTCCCTCGCAGGGACGAGCGTCGGTGACGTGCTCTACTCCCTCGGCCTCGCCGCGAGCGTCGACCCGGTGCGGACGAAAGGCTCCGCCGGTGAGACGCTCGAACGCGCGCTCGGCGCAACGGGCGGTTCGTCGCAGGTGCTCGACTTCCCCGAGCTCGGCGTGGAGCTGAAGACGATCCCGGTGACGGCGGACGGCGCGCCGCTCGAGTCGACGTACGTCTGCACGCTGTCGCTCGCCGATGCCGAGTCGCAAGAGTGGGAGACGTCATGGGTCCGCGCGAAGCTCGCGCGCGTGCTGTTCGTCCCGCTCGTCGGCGCTCACGGCATCGGCTGGCAAGAGCGGATCATCGGAGAGCCCGTCCTCTGGTCGCCGACGGAAGCGCAGGAGAGCGTCCTCCGCGGCGACTTCGACGACGTCGTCGGTCTCATCGGCATCGGACGCATCGAGGAGCTCACGGCGCATCGCGGCCGCTGGCTGCAGGTCCGACCGAAGGCGCGAGACGGCAGCGTGCGAACGATCGCTTGGGGTGCCGACGGTGAGATGCTCGCGACGGTCCCGCGCGGCTTCTACTTGCGCGCACGCTTCACCGGCGCGCTCCTCGCCAACCCGGCGGCGCTGCCGGACTGACTCCCGCTCCACACACGAGAGAGAGGAGCCGCTTGTCCGGGCCAGGAGCTGCGCTTCCAATTGCGCACTCAGTTGCCCTTCACACGTCTCGCCGAATGCGAACGAGGAACTCCATCGCACGGATCTTCGTCCGAGGCGCGGAATGCAGTCATTCGATGACGCACACGGTGCGAGCTCGAAAACGCTAGTTCCGGCGAATGCGATGCAACCCGCTTTTCGGACGTGCAAAACTGCGTCCCATGCGACGTCGCGCCCGAGCCCTCCGCATCGTGCCTCTTCTCCTCGCCATCGCCAGTTGCGGTTCCGGCGAGGCGGCGGACACGTGGACGTCGCCCTGGCTCATCTCGTGGGAGTCGGGGCCCGATAACGCTCCCAAAGATCGGGCCCTTCGTGCTCACCGTGTTCGCAACGGGAAAGCCGAGCACGTCGATCTCCCGTCCGTCGACTCGGCGGTCTCGTGGTCGCCGAGCCGTCGATGGATGGCCTACCCGACGGAGCGGCCGGATGGAGGCCGCGGGTTGTCGCTCCAGCGATTCGACGGCGATCGATGGTACGAGCCGAAGCCGCTCGAGATGTTCGGCTCCGATACGGCGAGCATCGCGTCCTATGAGTGGTCCCCGAAGGGCGACCAGCTTCTCTACACCGTAGCGAGCTCCGATTCGCGGACGTGGGTCATGGCCGTGGCGACACCGCGCGACGACGGTCCGATCGCGACCAAGGTGCTCACCGAGGAGCCGACGGGAGCCGGCTGGGCGCCGACCGGCGACCGCATCCTTCTACGGGGAACAGTGATGTCGGTCGTCGACGTCCGCGGCGGCTCGGAGGTCGACGGCTCCTGGCCGTCGCGTCCGATCGCGCTCCCTGCGGGAACGGTGCATGTTCCGCGGGAACCGATGCCCCACAGCAATACGCTCGGTGACGGCGCATTCTCGGCCGACGGTCGCTGGATCCACATCGTCTTGACGCGAGAGGACTCCAACGTGCGGCTCATGTATGCGCTCTCCACGACCGGAGAGGATGCCCCCCGCGCCTTCGAGGCGTGCCCCTTGGGGGGTGAAACGGCCGACGGCTGCTCGCCAGACGGCTGGCTCCCGTCTGGCGCGACACTCCTCGCGCGACGCTTCGAAAACGGGAAGGCGTCGATGGAGGCATGGGATCCAACCTCGGGCGCGCACTCCACGCTCGGCGACGTGGAGATCCTGCGCTCCCTCGGACGAGACAGCTCACGCCTCCTGACCCGTGACCGAACCTCCGGTCGCATCTCCGTCGTCGACCTGCGCGACGTCGACGCGCCCGAGCTCATCGCCGTGCCGATACCGGAGCAGGACTCGTCCGCAAACATCAGCGCATCCCCAGACGGCCGTTGGGTCCTGTCCACGCACCGAGACGGCGGTGACGTTTCGTTGGGCCTCGTCGATCTGCGAACCCAAGCACCGTGGCAGCTGCGCGAGATCCATCTCACCGGCGTCGCTGAGAACAGCGGTTTCAGCTGGTCTCCAGGCGGCAGGTTCATCTTCTTTCATCACATCCCCGCGACGGACACGGGCATGCTGCTCGGGCGCATCGACGTCGAGAGCGGCGCCCAGCGGACGTTCGAGGAGCTTCCCCCTTCTCGGGTAGCGACGGACGGCGCGCCTCAATCCTGGGCCTGGTGGAGCAAGATCGCCGACGACGATCGCACTGCCCCCGTCGACCGCGACGGCATGTTGGCGATCTGGCGCATGGACGAGCCCAGGGAGACGGCGATCGTACTCGAAGGCATCCCGTCTTCCGTCATCGCTCACTGGGTGCCGGCAGGAATCTCGCAGTAGCGGAGCGACGACGTGCCGGCGTCAGCGCGCGACGATGACGCCGATCAGGCGCCCGCTCGCGTCACCGTCGCGCCTGTACGAGTAGAAGCGGTCCGGATTGCAGCGCGTGCAGCCTTCCGGCCCGCGCCCGGGCACCTCTTCGATCTGGTCGTCCTCGAGGCCACAAGCGCGGAGCTGCGCGCGGACGGCGCGACGAAGATCGACGAACGCTTTTTCGCCTTCGTGCCGCGCGATCACGTCGGAGGCGGAGGCGCGTGCGATGCGCTCGCCGACGTCGCGTCCGACCTCGAAGCAGCAGGGGCCGATGCAAGGACCGATGGCCGCGATGAAACCGCCGCGAGCGGCCGCGCGCGCCGCCGAAGCGAGATGGCCCACGCTCTTGTCGACGACGCCCGCTTCGACGCCACGCCAGCCGGCATGCGCCGCGACGACCCGGCCGGACGCGGGATCCGCGACGAGGACCGGGACGCAATCGGCGACGCGGACGGCGACGGCATGTCCGGTGCCAGGCTCGGCCGAAAGCGCGTCCGCTTCGAGCGCGAGCGTGGCGGCAGGGTCACCTCCCGCGACGAGCAGGTTCGCGCCGTGGACCTGCATCGCCTGATGGAGCAGGCCGGCATCGACCCCGACGGTCGCCGCGAGACGGGCTTGATTTTCGCGTAGGGCGGACGGATCTCGCAGCACCGCAAAATCGAGCGTCTCGAACGGCGGAGGGCTGACGCCTCCGAGCCGGGTCGTGAACCCGTGCGAAAATCCTGCCTGTGCGAGCTTGGCGGATGTGAGGAGCGGGAGCGTCATCGGTTCGTGCCCCGGCTGCCGTACGGGCGTCCGATGTCGAGAGTGCGACCGCGGACAGGGAGCCGAGCTTCGTGATATCACCGTAGCCCGATGGCGCGTCCGCAGGATCCGTTCATTGGCCGGGAGATCCTGAACGGCCAGTTCCAGATCCTGCAGAAGATCGGATCCGGCGGCATGGGGTCCGTCTACAAGGCGCTCCAGCCGGCGATGAACCGGATGGTGGCGGTCAAGATCCTCCATCCGAAGCTCGCGAACCGCAAAGACCTCGTCTCGCGCTTCCGCCGCGAGGCGCGCGCGATGAGTCACCTCACCCACCCGAATACGGTGAAGGTGTACCTGTACGGCGAGCTCGAAGACGGCTCGCTGTACATCGTCATGGAGTACCTCGAAGGCAAGAACCTCAACCAGACGGTTCGCGCCGAAGGTCCCATGTCGCTCGAGCGCGGCCTGCCGATCCTCATCCAGGCGTGCAACGCGCTGGAGGAAGCGCATCGCGCGGGGATCATCCATCGCGATCTCAAGCCGGAGAACATCTTCCTCAGCCAGCAAGGCGGGATGAAGGACTACGCAAAGGTCCTCGACTTCGGCCTCGCGAAGGTGACGGAGCGCGAGATGCGTCCCGGGTCGATCATCCTCACGCAAGAGGGCATGGTCTTCGGCACGCCCGAGTTCATGAGCCCGGAGCAGGCGCAGGGCAAGACGCTCACGCCCGCGAGCGACATCTATTCGCTCGCCATCATCCTGTACGAAGTGCTCACCGGGAAGCTGCCCTTCGATGCGAAAAACCCGATGGAGTACATCCAGCTCCACGTGACGGCGAAGCCGAAGCCGATCAACGAGCGGGTCCCGGGCAAGACGTTTCCGCCGCTCTTGTGGTCAGTGCTCGAGAAGGCGCTCGCGAAGAAGTCGGAAGACCGCTACGCGACGGGCGCCGAGTTCGCTCATGCACTGACGGCCGTCCTCAACGGGCAGCAGCACGTCCCGCCGTATCAGAACGGCCAGGCGATGCGCGCGATGATGGGCTCGGTACCGGGCCCGCCGATCGCCAACGCGCCCGGCGCAGCGCCGAACGCGCCCCAGCAGCACGTGCAGCACGTAGCGCCGGCGCCGCTCTCGTCGCCGCTCCCGCAGGTCGCCAGCCGCCGGAGCAAGCAGCCGTCGATCGGGCTCCTCGTCGGTGTCGCTGCCGCGTTCCTCGTCGTCGGTGCGGCCCTCGCCGCGCTGGTGATGAGGCTCGTGATGAAGTGACGGGGGCCGGCCACGCCGGCGGCCTCGATCAGTCTTCTCCCAGAGAGACGCTGTCGAACCACAACGTCGACGGCGCTCCCGCACGAAGCCGAGCACCAACGTAGATCGTAGGCGCGAGCGCGGCCTTGTCGTGACCGAAAGCGAGCGGCTCGCTCTGGAACACCACGTTGTCGCCGGAGCGAAACCGCATGTGCCCGAGACCGGCGCCATCGACGTACACGTCCAGACGCACGCTCGAGAACGTCGACAGCTCCGGCTGCACGTCCGTCGCGAGCGTGCGGGCAGCAGGCGTCCCACCGTCGAGGGGCCCGGGGCGCTCGTCGACGTACCAGTGGTTGTTCTCTTCGACGCCGATCTCGAGGTGGTAGTCGCCGTCGTCGAACCCGGCGATCTCGACGCGACCGTGCCCCGGCTCGAGCCGGACGAAGAAGAAGAAGTTGTATTTTACACCTTGTGCCGCCGTGAGCACGAGGCGCGCGTCGTTCGCGGTCGCCGACTGCGCGACGCGGATCGCGTTCGGCGCCGACGGCGCATCGGGATGGGCTTCGACGGTGACGATCTCGGAGCTGCCCTCGATGCGAACGAAACGGCCCGGCAGGGCCGACTCGTCGAAGTCCTCGCAGAACGAGAGCCGCGGGCGCGTTCGGCAGAAAGGATCCACCGGCGCCCCGCCCTCGACTGCAGCTCCAGCTCCGCCGTCCGAAGCCACGGTCGAGCTCGAAAGCTCGTCCGCACAGGCGACCAGGCAGGCGGCGAGCGCGAATGAGACGGCGGCTTTCCTTCTGAAATCGTTCATCTTCTACGTCTCTAGCATCGAGCTCGGCCGTGTGCTCTTGAAAGCCATTTTCAACAATGTCATACAGGCGCGCATGGAATCGCGCCACCTCCTCGTTCTCCTCCTCACCGGGCTTCTCGCGTGCAGCTCGGAGTCCGGCAAGACGCCCGCGACCGTCGGCGCCCCGGCCGGCGATCCATCCACTGGCGAGGAGGCGGCCGACGATTCACCTGCAGCCGAGGAGCCGTTCGAGCTGTTCGGCGAAGAGCTCGGTTCCAGCACGGAGGTCCCGTTCGCGGAGCTGCTCGCCAACCCGGCGGTCTATCGCGGCAAGACGGTCATCACCTCCGGCGTCGTCCGTCAGAACTGCCAGAAGAAGGGCTGCTGGATGGATGTCCGTCCGGAAGGCGACCGCAGCGCGGCGTCGCTCACCGTCCGCTTCAAGAACTACGGCTTCTTCGTTCCCCTCAACTCGCGAGGCGCGCGCGTCCGCATGGAGGGCATCACGAAGGTGACCACGATGACGGCCGAGGAAGTGGCCCACATGGAGGACGAGGGCGCCGAGGTCACCGGAAAGCTGCCGGACGGCTCCGCCGAGGTCATCGAGTTCACGGCGACGGGCGTGGAGCTGCGCGGCCGCAAGAAGTAGTCGTTCGAGACGCTCGAGCGTCTCCTCCGCGATCCGTCATGGCGTGATCGGCGCGCCGGCCTCGACGGTCCGGCGCGTCGCGTTTTTGTCGACGCGTGACTCCGCATTTCCTGCCCGTCGCAGGAGTGGCGCGTCCCCGAGCTCTGTCGTACGAGGCGCTCTGCCGATGATGTTCCGTCCTTCTCGTCACGCATCCGTGTTCGGAGCCGCTCTCGCGAGCGCTGCTCTCGCTTCGTATGTGTTCACCGCCGGTCCCGGATGTGACAGCGGGAGCAACACGCGCCAGCCGTCGAGCGATCCGACGACGCTCGTCTCCGATGCGGGCACGTTCACACGCAGCGCGCTCCTCACGAGCATGGGTGAATGCGCGCTGAACGGCTATCGCAAGAGCGCGGACAAGATGACGCTGCTCGCCGACGCTGTTCGTCGCCACGAGGCGGAGCAGACCCCCGCATCGCTGACCGCTGCGCGCGCCGCGTTCGCGACTGCGATGCTCGACTACCAGCGCATCGAGCTGATGCAGTTCGGTCCGTTCGCGAAGAAGGTTGCGCCCGGCGGCGAAGGGGTTCGTGACATCGTCTATGCGTGGCCCAACATCAACCGCTGCCTCGTCGACGAGACGCTGGTCGCGCGCGGCTACGAGGCGGCGGACTTCGGGACGAAGGCGCCGGTCAGTGCGCGAGGCCTCGCCGCAGTGGAGTACCTGCTCTTCGTCGACACGCCGTCGAACGCGTGCGTCGATACGTCGGCCATCAACACGGAAGGCCAGTGGCAGGCGCTCGATGCAAGCGAGCTCTCGCGCCGGCGCGCCGCGTACGCCCGCACGATCGTCGACGACGCTTCGTCTCGACTCGGCGCGCTCGTCCAGAAGTGGGACCCGGCCGGAGGGAACTTCCTCGCGGAGCTCGGGAACGCCGGCACCGGCAGCCGCCACTACGGGTCACAGCAGCTCGCGCTCAACTCGGTGATGGACTCGCTGTTCTACGTCGATCTCGAGCTGAAGGACGAAAAGGTCGGACGGCCGCTCGGCATCACCAACACCTGCACCACCAACTGCGGCGAGCACGTCGAGGCCCCGCACTCCAAGCTGGGACGCGCGCATGTCGCCGCGAACCTCGCAGGCTTCCGCGCTATCTTCTTCGGCTGCGGCGAAGGTGGAAGCGGGGTCGGGTTCGACGACCTGCTCGAAGGTGTAGGGGCAGCGCGCGTCGCTGGCTCGGTGCAGACGGCCCTCGCAGGCGTCGAGGCAGCCCTCGCTGCGATCCCCGAGGGGAAGCTCGAAGAAGAGCTCCAGGCCCGGACCCCGGCGGCAACGGCGTTGCACCAGTCGCTGCGAACGCTCGGTGGGCTCTTGAAGACAGAGGTCGTCACGGTGCTCAACCTCGAGCTGCCCGGGCGGGTCGAGGGCGACAACGACTAGGCCGTCACGATGCCGACAACGCTGCCCGACTTCTGCGAAGCACTGCTCGAGCCCCTGACGGAGCTCCTGGGGCCGCATCATCGCGTCTTCGCGCCGTTCGTCCTGACATCGCTGTTCCTCGCGGCCTACGCGTGGCGACGAGCGCAGCTCGCTCGCGTACGCGCGAGTGGAACACGGCGAGCCTCGCTCGTCCGATACCTGTTCCCGCGCAAGATCCTCCTTCATCGCTCCTCGCGTCTCGACGTCGTCTGGCTCTTCGTACGCGGGGTGACGCAAGCGTTGCTCGCCTGGCCGTTGCGCGTAACCGTGCTCGGAGTCGCGCTCGCCGTCTGCGGCAACGTGCGTGACGCGTTCGGCCCGACGCCCGCGGCGCCAATCGTGCAGCGCAGCGCTCTCTTCGTCGCGCTCTCGGTCAGCCTGTTCCTGGCGGACGACTTCTCTCGCTTCCTCGTGCACCTCGCAATGCACCGCGTGCCCGCGCTCTGGGAGCTCCACAAGGTCCACCACTCGGCCGAGGTCCTCACGCCGCTGACGCTCTACCGCGTTCACCCGATCGAGAGCTGGATGAACCGCCTTCGCGGCGCGCTGTCCGCGGGACTCGTGACGGGCCTCTTCATGTGGGCCTTCCCCGGCAAGCTTCGGGCATTCGAGGTGCTCGGCGTCGACGCGCTCGGCTTCGTGTGGACCGCGCTCGGTGCAAACCTTCGCCACTCGCATGTGTGGCTGGGCTTTCCGAGATGGGCGGAGCGCTGGGTCATCAGCCCGGCGCAGCATCAGTTGCACCATGCACGTTCCCCGAACGTCCCGCACGGGAACTACGGATCGGCGCTCGCGCTCTGGGATCGCGTCTTCGGGACGCTCTTGTTCTCCGAAGGGCGCCACGCGGTACGTGTCGGGCTCGCCCGCTCGGAGCGGAACCACGCCCCGACGGCGCTGTCGATGCTCGTGTCGCCCGTCTGCGCCGCGCTCGCCGTTCTCGTGCGCTCGTCGAGCTACACCGCTCGCGAGCGCGGGCGTCATGCATCCGCCACAACCGCCAGTACGAGCCGATCTCATTGAAACGTTCGGCGGCCGGCCTAGGCTCGCCATGTGATCTCCTCGCCCCTCCTCGACGAGGTCCTCTGCGAGGACGCAGACGTCGTGCTTTACCGTGCGCACACGGACGACGGGCAGACGGTCCTCGCCAAGGTGCTGAAGGCCGATCGGCCCTCATCGGCGGAGTACGAGTCGCTCCGGCGCGAGGCCGACGGCGCGCGCGCCGCAGGCGCAGACGTCGCTGCCGAGCCGGCAGGGCTCATGACCGTGGATGGACGGCCGACGCTGCTCTTTCGCGACGACGGCGGGACCTCGCTCATGAAGTTGCTCCACGCGCCGCTCCCGCTCGCGCGGTTCTTTCCGATTTCGCTCGCGCTCGTCGAAGCCATCGAGACCATCCATGGTCGACAGCTCGTGCACGGCGAGCTTCACCCTCGCGACATCCTGGTGCTCTGGACGGGTCGCGTCGAGCTGATCGGGTTCGGCCACGTGGAAGACGCCGCCGCAGGTGGTGGCCCAGCCGCAAAACGTCCCGCATCGACGTGGCCGTACCTTGCTCCTGAACAGACAGGACGCGCAGCGCTCCCCGTCGATCGACGAACGGATCTCTACACGGTCGGCATGCTGCTGTTCGAGATGCTCGCCGGCCGACGACCGTTCGAGTTCACGGACATGGTCGGATGGTTCCACGCTCACTGTGCCGTCGTGCCGCCATCCGTCCACACCATCGTGCCCGAGGTGCCGCCCGTGCTCGCGCAGATCGTCGGCAAGCTTCTCTCGAAGGCCCCTGAAGCTCGGTACCAGAGCGCAGCTGGGCTTCGACACGATCTGGAGCGATGCGCAGCAGAATGGACCGCTCGCGGCACCATCGAGCCCTTCCCGCTCGCAAGCGCGGATCCGCCTCCACCGCTCCGGTTCACTGGGAGGATCCACGGTCGCCGCGACGAGATGCGGTCGATCATTCGCTCGCTCGAGCGGGTGTCCGAAACGTCGCAGCCCGAAGCCGTCTTCGTGTCCGGCCCGTCGGGCGTCGGCAAGTCCACGCTCCTACACGAGGCGCTGCGACAGGGGGCGGTCGCACAGGGGCGTGCCCTCGTCGCCGTCGGCAAGTGCGAGCCGCAGAACGTGAACACTCCATGCGTCCCGATCCTCGAGGCCCTCGAAGGACTTCTTCGAACGGCGCTCGAGTCTTCAGCGGATCAGCCGGAGGCGTGGCGACTGCGCTTCAAACGTGCGCTCGGGGTCAACGTTCACCTGCTCGGAACGCTGATTCCTGGGCTGGCCCGGCTGATGGGCGTTTGCTTTCCAGCAAAAGACGTCGCGATCACGGAGAACAGGGATCGTCTCGTGGTCGCCCTCGCGCAGTTCATCGCAGTGTTCTCGACGGATGGGAGGCCGGTCGTCGTCGCGATCGACGACCTGCAGTGGGTGGACACCACGACGCTCGACCTCTTCACGCGGTGGGTGTGCGACCGCACCGCTCCGATCCTCCTCGTCGGCGCCTATCGCTGCGACGAGCAATCGGAGCTTGCATCCGTCGGCGGCGCGATCGCGCAGATGAAAGAGCGCGGCGCTTCCGTCACGGAGATCCGCCTCGAGGTTCTGTCGCGCGAAGCCGTCGCCGCCTGGGTCGCAGATGCGCTGTCCGCATCCGTCGAGAGCGTCACGCCGCTGGCCGACGTCATCTCCGAGAAGACCGGCAATACTCCCTTCTTCGTGGCGCGTTTTCTCGAGTCGCTGCGGGACCGGGGGCTCGTCAGGTATTCGACCGATACGCGGAGCTGGCAATGGGACATCGATGCGGTGCGCGCCGAGGCGTACATCGACGACGTCGCCAACCTCATTGCCGACAACATCGACGCCCTTTCGCCTTCCACCCAGAACGCACTGGGCCACTTCGCGGCGTACGGGATGAGCGCCGATCTCGACATGCTGGCGCTCGTCCTCGGCTGCTCGGAAGAGGTCGTCCTCGACGAGCTCGACGGTGCGTTCCGAGCCAGGCTCATCGCGCGCGTCGGGCGGAGCGTTCGTTTCCTTCATGATCACATCCAGGCAGCTGCATATGCCCACCTCGGCGAAAGAAGGGCCGACGTGCACCTGCATATCGCGCGCGTCCTGCATCGCCGTTTGCCCGAGAGCGCTCTGCAGGAGCACGTGTTCGAGGTCGTTCGACAATACGAGATGGCAGGCACTCCGCTCGTCGACGAAGACGAACGCGTTCGGGTCGCGCGCCTGGAGCTGAGCGCGGGCCACAAGGCCCAAGCCGCGACGGACTTCGTGTCCGCAGCGGCATTCCTCGACGCAGGGAGAAAGCTCCTCGATGAAGGGCACTGGGAGACGGAGCACGCGCTTGCATTCGACCTTCACGTCGCGCTTGCCCGAAGTCTCCTCGTGAAAGGCGATCACGCCGCCGCGAAGGCACTCGGGGTAGCGGTGTTGCCACGTGCGCGAACCGGGGTCGAGAAAGCCTGCATTCACGAGCTCCTCACGGACCTGTATCTCCTGCACAACGACGTGGATGCCGCGGTCGACGAGTGCCTCGTTGGGCTTCGTGCACTCGGCGTAGACCTTCCCGCGCATCCGAGCGACGAGATCGTGACCAACGCGCTCGCCGAGGTCCTGCGCCGATTCGACGGTCAGCTGTCGGCGCACGCGTTGACCCAAGCTCCCGCCGTCGACAAGCCGGAGGTTGCCGCAGTATGCAACCTCGTCTCGACGATCCTCGCTCCCGCGAGTCAGACCGACTGGAACCTGACCTGGCTCGCGGCCGCCGCCGGCATCACGCGTTCGTTGAGCGACGGAAATGTGAGCAGCTCCCCGGTAGCGTATGCCGCGTTCGCGCTTCGCCTGGCCAAGGAGGAGCGCTACGACGAGGCGCGCCGTCTGGGCGAGGCCGCGTACGCGCTCGCCAGGAAGCCCGAGAACCTGGCGCATCGACCGCGCGCGGGCTTCGTCTACGGCGCGTTCCTCAGCTACCTATCGAGCTCGATCCGCGACGCGATCGAGCTCCTTCGGGAAGAGCTCGAGATCGCCCGCATGCTCGGCGATCTCTCGTACGCGTGTTACCTCGCGAAGCACAAGGCGCACTTCCGGTTCTTCGCCGGCGATCCGCTCGCGGATCTCGATCTCGCAGCACAGACCGCCGCAAGTTTCGCCGACCACGGCGGCTATCCCGGCATGCGAGACCTCATCGTGAGCATGCGGCGCCTCGTCATGAGGCTCAGAGGCGTCCGCGCGACCGAAGCGGAACCAGAGCTGCTCGGCGCTGGCATTCCGCTCCTGCGCTTCCACTACCTCTATCACGACGTGGTCGCGCGGTTCGCGCTGCGCGATCACGACGGCGCTGTGCTGGCGGCCGAACGCGCCCTGGAGCTCGTCGACGCGGCCACCGGGTTTCTCGAGCTGCCCGAGCTTCACTTCTACGCGGCGCTCGCGCGCGCGGGCAGCACGTCGGCCGAGCGCGATCCAGCGGGGACGGCGAGCGCTCTCGAAGTCCACCTCCACGTTCTGCGCGGGCTGGCAGCGAGGGCGCCGTCCAACTTCGGTGCCCGCGAGTTCTTGGTATCGGCAGAGGTCGCGCGCCTGTCGGGCGCCGATCTAGCGGCCGAGCGCGGCTACGAGCTCGCGATCCGTGCTGCGCGTGCGGCCGCGCAGGTGCACATCGAGGCCATCGCAAACGAGCTTGCCGGCCGCTTCCACCGCCGGCGCGGAATGGGCACTGTCGCCAACGCGTACCTCGCAGAGGCGCACCTCTGCTACGAGGCCTGGGGCGCGCTTCAGAAGGCGCGGGATCTCGCTCACGAGTTCCCGTTCCTCGCCCAGCATGCCGTCGCAACGGGCGATCTCGAGCTCATCGTGAAGGCGCAGCAAGCGATCTCGAGCGCGCTACGATTGCCCGACCTGTACGGCCGGTTGTTGGAGGTCGCGATCGAGCACGCCGGCGCACGCCGCGGATGCCTGCTGCACGTCGAGTGCGGTCAGCCGCTGCTCGTGGCCGCAACGAGCGGGCCCAGCAGCGCGTGGTTCGGCGTGCCTTCGAGCCGCGCCGACCCGGCGCGAGTCCCTCTGGCGCTCTGCGAGAGCGTCGTCCGTCTCAAGAAGGCAGTGTTCATCACGGATGCGCTCGTCGTGAATCGCTACTCGCACGATCCCTACTTCAGGGGCTCGAACGTGCGCTCCGCCCTCTGCCTTCCCATCGTGCGCGAGGACACGGTCTCGGCGCTCCTCTACCTCGAGAACGATCTCGTTCCTGGAGCCTTCTCGTCTGCGCGCATGACGGTCCTCGGAGCGATCGCCACACAAGCAGCCATCGCGCTCGAAAATGCGCGCTTGTACGCTCAACTCGAACAGGAGAACGCCGAGCGGCGCCTCGCCGAGGCCGACCTCGCGAGGAAGGAGCTGCTGTTCGAGGCAATCCTCGACGCCACGCCTCAGGTCGTCTTCGCGAAAGACCTCGAGGGACGATACACGCTCATCAATCGCGCATTCGAGGACGTCTTCCAGCTCGACAAGTCCCAGCTCCTGGGGAAAACGGACCGAGAGCTGCTGCCGCGCAACGAGGCGGACGCCTTCCATGTGTCGGATGCACGAGTGCTACGCGAAGATCGCGCCCTTTTCGTCGAAGAGACGATTGGCGTCTTCGATGGCTACCGGACATACCTGACGACGAAGTTCCCGCTCCACGACGACGACCATCGGCAATGGGGCCTCTGCGGGATCGCGACCGACCTGACAGAGCGCAAGCGAGCGGACGAGGAGCTCCGACGATCGCTCTCTCTGATCGAGGCGACGCTGGACTCGACCGCCGACGGGATCCTCGTCAGCGATCTGGAAGGGAACATCGTCCGCTACAACAACCGGTTCGTCGCCATGTGGCATTTGCCGGAGGAGGCGGTGCGTACGTGCAACGATCGAGTCGCGCTGGCAGCCGTCAAGGACCAGCTCGTCGAGCCGAGCGCGTTCGTCGCGAAGGTCGAGGCGCTCTACAGGGATCACCAGGCCGAATCTTCCGACATCCTGACGTTCAAAGACGGACGTGTCTTCGAGCGCTATTCGGTTCCGCAACGGGTCTCCGGTCAGGTCGTCGGCCGTGTCTGGAGCTTCCGTGACGTCACGCAACGAGTCCGACACGCCGAGGAACGAAGCCGGCTCCTGGAAGAAGAACAGCGCGCTCGCGTCGCCGCCGAGGAGGCCGTCCAGCTGCGCGACGAGTTCCTCTCGATCGCTTCGCACGAGCTCAGGACCCCGCTTGCGAGCCTCTCGCTCGCCGTCGAAAGCTTGAGCACCTACCTCGTCGAGCCGATCAGCGCCGACCGCGTCCGCCGGTCGGCCTCCATCGCGAAACGCCAGGTGCAGCGCATCGTGTCGCTCGTCGACATGCTCCTCGACATTTCTCGGATCCGCTCCGGCAAGCTCGTGCTCTCGCCAACGCGGGTGGACCTCCGGACCGTCGTGAGCGACGTGAGCACGCTGCTGTCGACCGAGCTTTCGCGCACGGGGACCGAGCTCGTCGTACATGCCTCCGAGCCGCTGGTCGGGACATGGGATCCACTCCGGCTCGAACAGGTCGTCACGAACCTCCTGACGAACGCGATCAAGTTCGGCCAAGGAAAACCCATCATCGTCGAGCTCTCCAGAAAGGGAGATCAGGCGTGCCTCTCCGTCAGCGACCAGGGCATCGGCATGGCGGAAGAGCGGCGCTCGCGCATCTTCGAGCCCTTCACGCGGCTGGTCTCATCACGCCACTACGGCGGGCTCGGACTGGGCCTGCACATCACGAAGACCATCGTCGAGGCTCACGGTGGTCACATCGAGGTCGAAAGCGCCGAGGGGCGAGGTTCGACGTTCACGGTCACCCTGCCCCTCGCGAAAGAGCCCTGAGGGCGGAGGCGCCCGACGGGTCGCGAGGAACCGCGGCGCGCAGCGTCAGCGCAGGCGCCGAGGCGGGTTGACGGGTCGCGAGGAACCGCAGCGTGTGCGCGACGCCTCAGCGCAGGCGCCGAGGCGGCCCCACGTCGAGCAGCCGACGGGTCGCGAGGAACCGCAACGTGTGGCTCTTGATGATCGCCATCTGCTCTTCGTCGAAGAAGACCTCTCCCCCGTCGCGCGAGTAGCTCATCAAGTTGTTCACGACATCGCTGTGCTGGCGGTTACCGAAGAAGTGCCCCAGCTCGTGCGCGAGCACGGTCGGACGAGAAGTTCGAGAAAGCACGATGAAGCGTTTTCCGCCGCGTCCCGTCCAACAGACGCCCATACGCATGCGGCCAGGCTCGTCGACGTCCTCCAGCGCGCGCACGACGAACACGTCGATCATGGCGGACTCGGTCAACGGGGTGAGCGCATTCCGCTCCGCGCGGGTGTGTAGCTCGCCGTGCGGCTCTGCGAGCGGCTTCTCCAGCGTCCAGCGGAAGCGCGTGCCGAGGGGGCCGAACAGGCGATTCGCGTCGTCGATCTGCCTCTGAATCCATTCGTCGTCGACGACGCGAGCGCCGTCTTCTGCACGCGCGATCGCGAAGGAGAGGCCGAAGATGGGTTCGTCCGCCTGCGCCTCGAGCGTGATGGTCGAGACGAGCGCAGTCACGGCGGCGGCGACGACGAGCTTCACGGATCGAGCGAGCACGGACGTCATGCGAGAGAAGGGAGGGACGGGAACGTCGCCCGCATCGCAGGGTGGCGTCGCACACGCCCCAGCGCCTGCGCGAGCAACGTCTTCCCAGGTTCGATTTTGTGCCACGGCGACGCGCCGCTCGGATGAGGAAGCGCGATCACGTCAGTCGCGATCCCGTGCCAGCGCCAGCGAACGGTCTCTCCAACTAGCGCGTCGAGCTTCTTGCCTGCCGCTCGCTCGCCGAGGACCTCGTTGATGGCGAGCGTTCCGACCGCGAGGACGAGCTCCGGCTCGAGTATCGCGACCTCACGAGCAAGAAACGAACGGCAGCGCGCGATCTCCTCGGCGTCGGGCTTGCGGTCACCGCCGCCTTTCGCCTTCCCCGGGAAGCAGCGCGCAACCGCCGCCATGTAGACGCCCGCCCGGAAGCGCTCCTCGTCGACCCCCATCGTCTCTTCGAACCACCGGAAGAGCGTGCGTCCCGCCGTCCAAGCAAACGGCCGCCCGAAGCTCCCTTCGCGCGGCCCGGGCGCCTGCCCAACGAGCATCACGCGCCCAAGCACCGGCGGCCCATGAACGACCGGCCCAATCATCTTCGGACAAGCCCCACACACCTCGAGCTCAGCATGCACCTGCCGTAGAAGCTCGAGCCGTCGCACGCTCCTCTCATACCGCATCCCATCCCGAGCGCGAGCTGATCCACTACGCGCCCCACCGCCCCCATCCCCCCGCCAAGGGGAAAAGCCCACCGACGTCATGTTTGGTCGCGGTGGCCCCGGCCCCAGCCGGGGCCGGCGACGTTCGGCGACCTACCGACGTTATGTTTTCTGCGTGCGAACTCCGGAGGCGGGGCGCGGCGACCCGGCGCGGCGCCCCCGACGTTGCGGGGCGGGCCGGCGACCCGGCGCGGCGACCCCGGCGGGGGCGGCGACCTACTGACGTTCGGCGACGTTCGGCAACCTACCGACGTTATGTTTCCAAAACTAGGGCGCTGCCGCGACGTGACGCCCGGCGGCGGCGGCGACCTACCGATTTTATGTTCTCCGACGTCCTCCGACGCGACGCGTCCGACGTCAGCTCCGACGGTCACGTCGTTCTGAGCCCGCGGCATCGGGGCATCGCACGGCATCGCAGCCTACCGACGTAATGTTCTCCGACCACCCCATCGCGCTCCGGCAACGCGGACGGCGACCGTCGCGTCGCCGGTACGATGCCGGCGACGCGACACGGTGCTTGCTGGCGCGGGCGGTATCGGCGCGGCGACTCACGACGCCGGCGTGTTGGCGGCTTGTCGTCGGCCCCGCGCAACAGAACCGTCGCACGTTGCGGAGCGTGCGTGATGGTCGTCGAGCCGACAACGGCTCGACCGGCGGCAATCGGAAAGCTACGCCGCCTTCTTCTTCGTGGCCCGCCTCGAGGTGGCTTTCTTCACGGCGGGCTGACGTCGCCTTCCTCGAGGAGCTTCGCTGCACGTCTTGCACCGGAGCCCGAGGAGCCTCAGGCGATACGTACCTTCCGGAAACTCGACACCTGGCTCACCGTCTCGGAGGCGAACGCGCATCTTCTCGTAGTCCACGCGGAACTGCTTCAGGCGAACGCGCTCGGCCTTCATGCGCTCCTTGTCCTTGCACGCGAGATGGGGACGCAGGCGCCAGCGTGGTGCTTCGGTACTAGGCCTGCCGAATGGGTCGGTCTTCAACAGTCGGCTGGGTCCGAGAACGTCGGCGCCGCGGCCCTTCTTCTTGTTGGCCCTGCGATCCTCGGCGAATCCGGCCTGGCGCTTCTTCACTTCCTTGCGCACCCGACCGATCCAGTCGCTGTAGCTCTCGCCGCGCAGGCCGCGCGGAGCGACCGCC
>JAFAER010000055.1 GCA_023423895.1 Pseudomonadota bacterium | reverse complement strand
CCTCCCGCGTAGCCGTAGCTCGCGTAAGGGCCGAGACCCCAGACGTACAGGCCGAAGGTCCCTTCGCTCGTCGCCTCGTGGCGGCCGTACCCGCACACCTTGCCCTCGACCTCGAGCGGAATGTAGCCCGTCGTCAGGCGCACCCACGTGAACTCGTATTCGCCGGTTGCGCCGAGCGGCTGCCATCCCGTGAGCTCTCCGCCGGCGCACTCGAGCGACACCGGCTTGAACCCGGCTGACGTCTTGCGCCGCACGATGGTGAGCGTCGTCTCGGGATACGTGTAGTCGGTGAAGAACACGTATCGATCGAGGAACTGATCCGAAGGAACGAGATTCACGAACTCCGGATCACCGATCGTCTCTCCCCTGCCGCCGGAGCCTCCGGAGTCACTGGCGCTGCTCATGTACACGGAGGCGTGGAACGGGTGCTTCGCGTCCTGGCTCTTCACCGTGACGATGGCGTCGGTCCTGAACGAGAAGACCTCTCCGGCCCCGAGCCTCTCCGGCGCGCCCGGCGGCTTCGCAGGGTCGTACGTGAGCACGGTGCCGTCGACGGCGCCGACGAAGCTCCAGTACACGCGCTCCGGCGGCACGTTACCGTTCACACCGGTGAGGCGCGAGCGATAGGGCACGAGCGCATACGACGATCCCCACTGCGAGAACGGCGGAATCTGCTGCTGCGTCGCATCGCAATACGGGATGCCCGTCGGGATGAACGTGCACGGCGAACCGCCGAACATGCCGATCGGCTTGGAGGAGACGATCTCGCTGCCCGACGGCGTGTCGAGCTGCGTGATCTGCAGGACCTGCCCCTTCGAGAGCTTCCACTCGACGATCTCGTTCGACAGCGCCGGGGCGACGTCCATGCCCTGTCCGATGTCGACGTTGGGACGCATCTTGATCGTCGTGTCGTCTTCGCTCGCGACGAGCTGGAGCGTCCTGCGATCGAGCTCCGGGCGTGCCGAACGGCCGAACGGCGCTGCCGTGACGGCGACGTAGCTCGTGTCCCACGACGTGACGGGCATGAGCAGCGTCGCGGACGGGACGAAGCTCTTTGCGCCGCCGTAGGGGAAGACGGAGTACGCGGACACCGGCGCGTCGGTCTTCAGTCGGAACGCCTTCGTCTTCGCCGTTCCGTGAAGGATGGGATCCGCCATCACCGCGGGGACGACGCCGGGCGGACACGTGTACTCGCATTGCGGGCAGATCGGGTCGGGCCTGCCCACCTCACCGGTCTGCGAGAGGAAGACGATCGCGACCTGCCCGGGCTCGAGGGCGCCCTCCAGCCGCGTGTAGACGGGATCGGCCGTCGGCGAGGTGCGCGTCGCGGTGTAGATCGACTTCGAGATGTCGAGAGCGTCAGTTCCCCACTCGGCGGTGAGGTTCACGGGCACGTCCCAGGTGTTCGCGATCATCGCCGCATAACAGGCGCCCGCGCCCTCGTCCTTGTTGCCCTGATCCGGCGGGAGCATCCAGAACTCGCAACCGACCGAGCCCTTCGAGAGGGCTGCGCTCGTGCAGGCGTCCACGCACCTGTCGACGCCGCAGCCCTGCCCGACCGGGCATTCTTCGATGACGTCCCCCGCGTCGGCACCGCAGCCGTTCAGCACCTTCTTGAGATCGGGCGAGCACTGAAAGCAGCCCTCCCTCGGTGGCGTCCCGGCGTCCTCGTTCTGGAACGGCGGAGGCTCCTGGTCGACGAACTCGCGGTCGGTGCCGCATGCGCCGAGGGCAGAGACGCCCACGGCACCAATCGCGAGGAGCGAGCTGAACAAGCGAGGCATCGAATCGACTCCTTCAGAAAGCGATCTTCACGGGGGAAGGATGGTCCTTGTCGTCGGGTGGAAGCCCGAGCTGCCCCTTCTCGTTGCTGCCCCAGCACTCGACGCTGCCGTCCTCGACGAGGGCGCAGACTGCGTCATTGCTCGTCGCGACCTGGACGGCGCGGCCGGTGAACGTCGTCGCCTTCACGAAGAAGGGAGAGACGCCGATCAGGCTGCCCGTGCCGAGTCTTCCGTGGTCGTCACTCCCGCAGCAGTAGACGCTGCCGTCGGTCATGCGGGCGCACGTGATCTCGTCGCCGGCAGCCAGCTGCTGCGGCCACGTCTTCACCGTGTCGGGGAACGGTGCGTGGGCCGGCTCACGCACGTCGCCCGGTGTCCCCGTGCCGAGCGCGCCGGCGAAGCTGCGGCCCCAGCAGTAGATCTCGCCGTTCGCGAGCGCGCAGGCGTGAGCGCGAGGCTTGTTCGGGTAGACACTGAGCCAGACGCTGGCGACCAGGCTCGTGACGTTTCCGAGCGGCTCGAGGCGTTTCGGCGTCGCGTTCGGCGTGATCGACCCGATCCGACCGGCGACCGTTCCGTCGTCGCCTCCCATGGCGCCCCACGTCCACACTTCTCCCGAAGCGCTCAGCGCGAGGACGGTGTTGTCGCTCATCGCCAGCCGTCCGAGGCCGAGCGTGCCGAGGGCCGCCGGCCCCGGCTCGCGCATCCGCAGCGGATCGTGGATGGTCTCCCCTCCCTCGCGAAGGAGCTGGACGTGATCGTCTTTCCCCCAGCAGACGAGCTTTCCCGACTCGAGGAGCGCGCACGCGTAGCCGAAACCAACGTCTACACGCTTCGCCGCCGACTCGAGCCCGGCGACGGCAACCGGCGTCGGATGAGGCCGATAGTCATTGCGCGCCGAGGTCGCGCTCGAGCCGAGCTGCGCCCAGTGGTTTCGTCCCCAGCACTTGACGGTACCGTCGTCGAGCAGCGCACAGATCGTCGAGTCCGCCGCGCTGAGCTGCGTCACGCCCGAGAGAGACGGGATGACGTACGTCTTCGACCCCGCATCGCCTGCGTCGGGGTCGGGCGCCGGCGCGGCGCCGGGGTTGAACCCGAGCACGCCATGCTCGTCGCTTCCCCAGCAACGGACGGTTCCGTCGTTCATCCGAGCGCAGAAGTGACTGTTGCCCGCGACGATCTGCGTGGCGCACGGCGAGGCGTCGCAGACCACCGGAGCGTCGGCGGCATCGTACGCGCCGCGGGCGTCCGGATCGGCGCCGGCGTCCTTCGGCGGCGGCGCATCGACGTCGGGCGTCGTCTCCGGCGCGTGGGTCCCGGCGTCGACCGTCGAGGTCGGCGGCGGAGTGGCTTCGTCGTCGGCGCACGCGACCGAGAAGATGCTCGTCGCGACGCCGAGCGCGGCGGCGAGCCCGAGCACGGAGCGCGACCGAGCGCGGATGCCCGTCGGGCCCGCGTGTGTCTCACGGAGAGAGCTCAATCGACACCTCCGTTCTTCTCCTTCGTCGGGTCGAAGCGAAGGACCATCTCCTTGCCGCCCACCCACACCTCGTTCGGGCCTGCGGTCCAGACCGCGAAGAAGGGATCTTTCACGGGGTAACCGGTGAGGCTGATCGCGGTCGTCGACCACTTGACACCGTTCCAGTGGATGAGGCGGCCATAGTCACCGGCGCCCCAGATGTCGTTCGCGGCCATGCCGGCGACATGGTGGACGGGTGGCCCGGGTGGGCGCTCGTCCCGCGCCCAGGTGAACGTGAACGTCTTGCCGTCGTCCGTGCTCGTTCCGCGCCAGACCGACGGGCGGGAGAAGATCGAGACCGGCTGCGCCCAGATCGTCAGCGACGTCTTCGACTCGACGAACGCCCCGGTGAACGTCGACTCCTTCTCCCAGGGAACGACCTCGGGATCCGGATCGAGCGGCAGCACGTTCTCGATGAAATTGCCCGTGCCGTCGTCATGGAGGACGGCAGGCTCCCCCACCCATGGCATCTCCTCCATCGGCTTCTGTCCGCCGACCCAGACGCCGCCGGTCGCCGAACCCCAGACGCGAGTGAAGCGAACGCCGCTCGTCGACACGGGGTGGAGCTCCCAGTGCCCGCTCACGACGCGCCCGGCATCATCACCCGCATCACCCGCATCATCGTCGTCGTCGTCTGCGACGAATCGGAAAGCACGTCCGACGTACTCGAACGTGGTCATGTCGAGCGCCGTGCCGACCGCCCAGATCTCGGTCTGCGAGAGGCCCCAGATCGACGCGATCGGCGACGCATCGTCTCCCGGCAACGTCACCGGTTCGAACGTGAGCGCGCTCGAGCTCGCTCCGGCGCCGTGGAAGAGCCCCTGCTCGCCGCCGACCCACACGTCCGTCGCGCCGCTGCCCCAGATCGCGTTGAGCGGTCCGAGATCGGAAACATGCAGTTTCCACGTAGTGCCATCCCAGCGGAGGACGTCGCCCTGCTCGGTCGCCGCCCACACGACGCCGTTGCCGTCCCCCCAGAGCGCTTTCACCGTCTTCCCGTCGGGGACGTGCGTCGGGCAGAAGCCGTGATCGGAGCAGGTCTTCGGACCTGCCTCGACGGACGCGTCCGGCACCGGCGCGGGGGCAACGTCCTCGTCGCCGCCATCCGGCAGCGTGGCGTTACCGGCGTCGTCCGACGGAAACATCGTGCCGAGGACCTCGTCCGAGTCCGCACAGGCGGAGGCTCCGGCGATCATGGTCCCGAGCGCGAGCGCGAGCGCGAGCGTGCTCGCGCGACCGAGCGAGAGCTTCACTTCGTACCTCCCTTGGTACCCGTGAAATGGAGCGCGATGTCGTTGCCGACGATCCAGACGTCCTTCGGGCCCGAGCCCCAGATGCTGTAGAGATGCGGCTTCGTTCGGTAGACGGGGAACGCAGCAACGGACTCGGTCCACTCGTCCCCGTCCCAGTGGAGGATCGTCCCGGACTCGCCGACGATCCAGACGTCCTTCGGGCCCGAGCCCCAAACGGCGTGGAGGTTCTCCTTCGTCGGTACGGACACGATGGACCACTCGGCGGCGTTCGTGTCAGGACCGAAGTGGCGGACTGTGCCGTTGTCGCCGACCGCCCAGACGTCGCCGTTCGACGTGCCCCAGATCCCGCGAAGGACGTTCTCGGTCCGGCTGTCGATCTCTTTCCACGTGAGATCCTTCGCGCCGCTGCTCCGGGTTCCGTGCAGGGTCATCCCGACGGTCTGCGGAAAGAACGGGCGGTTGTCGGCGACGACCCAGAGGTCGTCCGCCGAAGTGCCCCAGAACCCGTTGATCGCGAAGGTGCCTGGCGCTCGCCTCCAGGCGATCCCCTTCTCCGACGGGACGCGAACGACCTGGTTCGCGAGCTCATACTCCTGGGAGTCGACGTTCTGGCTGCTCCGGCCGCCGAAGCGGACGTCGTCGGCGCTCGTCCCCCAGGCCGAGAGGAGCGACGTCCGATCGTGGTCGGCCGCGGTCGCGCTCGGCGTGAGCTCCCACGTTGCCGTGCCGTTCTTGAAGCCGTCACAGTGGAAGATCCGGTCGGTCGCGCTCGCGATCCACACGTCGTTCGGACCACTCGCCCAGAGCGCGCGGAACGTGTCCTTGATCGGTACCGGGTCCGGCGACGGCACGGGAGTGGGTACCCACGAGGTGCCATCCCAGTGGATGACCGTTGCGCCCGAGCCCGTCGCCCAGACATCGTTCGGTCCGGTGCCCCACACCCGGACGAGCGCGTACAACGTGTCCACGTTCGTGGGCACGGGACACCAGTCGGCTTCGTCACAGCCGACCGGCTTCGTCACGCAGCTCGGGTCCGAGGGGTCACATCCGCCGTCGACCGGAGCGCTGCCGTCGCCGCCGTCGAAGTCGAAGGTCGCGTCGAGGCGCGCGGACGCGTCATCCCCGGGCGCGCCATCGTTGTCGGTCGAAGCGCAGCTCGCGACCGTGAGCGGGATCACCGCTGCGAGCACGAGGCCCGAAGCGAACGTGAGCACCGTGAGTCGTGAGTGCATGGCCACGGAGCTCAATTGGGCACCCCCGCGTCACACTCCTTCATCAGACACTTTCCTTCGATGCACGGCTGACCCGCGAACAGGTCGCACGTCGCTCCGCAGCCGCCGCAGTTCCGCGGGTCGTGGTTCAGATTGGTCTCGCAGCCGTCTTTCGGATCGCCGTTGCAATCCGCCCAGCCCGGCATGCACTCGTACACGCACATGCCTTCCTTGCACGACGCGTTCTGTTTGACCTCGTTGTCCTCGACGCCCGGAAACCGGCATTCGTGACCGCACGAACCGCAGTTGTCCGGGTCGGTCAGGAGATCCCGACACGAACCTCCGCAGCTCACCTTGCCCGAGCGCTTGCAGGGCACGGCGCACTCGTAGCCGTTGCCTTCGTTCACGCACTGCTCGTCGCCGACGCAGGCGTTCCCGCACTTGCCACAGTGCTCGCGTGATTTGAGGTCAGGCGTCTCGCAGCCGTCGCCACCGCACGTGTTCTGGAACACGTCCTTGTTGCAGTCGTAGTACTGGACGCCCTGCTCGAACGTGCATCGCTTCTGCCCGCACACGCCCTCGACGCAGCCGTAGGTCGTGTGGTCCTGGAGCGGCGAGCAAGCGTCGTCGGGGAACTCACAGCGAACGCCGCAGCCTCCGCAGTGGTTGTCGTCGAACTTCGGGTGAACGCACTTGCCGTCGCAGAGGATGTACGGCGCGGAGCATCCACATTTGCCGTCGAAGCACGGGATCCCGTCAGGACACGCGTTCCCGCAAGCCCCGCAGTGGTTCGCGTCGTTCGTGAGATTGATCTCGCAGCCGTCTTCGACGAGGCCGTTGCAGTCGGTCCAGTCCTCGAAGACGAGCGAGACACCGGAGAAGTGCTTGTAGCACTGGAGCGCGCACGCACCGTCGACGCACTGGGACGTCATGTTGATCGGCGTGTAGTCGGTGCACTTGTTCCCGCAGGTACCGCAGTTGTCGTTGTCGCGCGCGAGGTCGGTCGCGCACTTGAACGACGGGTTCTGCGCCGAGCTGCACGTTCCCCAGGGCGAGGGGCACTCGGTAGCAATGCACTCGAGAAGCGGCCCGGCGCTATCGGAGTACGCGGCGTCGACGTTGTTGGGATTCGTGAAGCTCGGGGGATCTTGCGGCCGCGGCGCGCTCGCGAGGTCCACGCGCTCGCTCGACGAACAGCTGGCCGAACCGGCGCATGCACCGAGGAGCATGGCGGCGGCGAAGAAGAGACGCTTCATCGAGGTTGCTCCTTCTGTCCGCGCTGTCGAACGACCGCTTCGACCCTGCGCGTGTAAGGCGACCCGGGGTGGTTCTGGAGGAAGCGCTCCCCGCGTGCGGCCGCCTCGTCGAGACGCCCCGCGCGAGCGAGCGACTCGATCTCGACGACGCTCATCTCCACGGCGAAACGACCACCCGGAAATTCGCGACGGTGACGCTCGACGAGGGCAAGCGCTTCGGCGCCCTGACCGCGAGCCGCGGCCGACTGCGCACGTTCGAGCAGCTGCAGCTCGTCGGTGAGCTCCGAGCCACGCGCCTGCGTGCCCTCGAGAGCCGGATTCGCTGCGCTCGGGTGCTCGCGGCGCGTCCCTGCGAGGCGCGACGGTGCGCGTGGACCGCTCGGCTCGACCGGCGCGGACGCGAGCGCGTGAACGTCGATCGGGCGCGGGGCCTCGTCGACCGGCGCGGAAGCGGGCGCCTCTGCCGTCGGCGCCACCGCGGTGACCACCAGCGTCGGCGCCGGCGCAGGCTCGAGCGCTCCGGCCGCGATCGACACGGACGACGAGTCCCGTTGCGACATGGCGAACAGGCCGACGCACGCGATGACCAATCCACAGATCGATGCCACGGGGCCCCACCGGTGAGACGCGGAGGGTCGGGCGACGGGGATCGAGCTCGAGCTGCTCGGCGCGACGTCGAGCGCGCGGAGGATGCGATCCGGCCCCCCGACCGGATCGGGCGGGACGTCTTCGTCGAGCGACGCGAGGAGCTTTCGCGCCTCCGCGCTCCCGGTGTGTTTCAGACGTTGCGGCTGCTTCATCGATTGCTCTGCCTTTGAACGGCGCGCTCGAAGAAGCGGCGCGCGCGGAAGATGCGAGAGCTCACCGTGCCCTCGGGGAGATCGAGGGTCGCCGCGACTTCGGCCGTCGTGAGCTGTTCCATTTCGAAGAGGACGAAGACGCCCCGGTATTCGTCTGGCATCGTGTCGAGGATCTGCTGGAGGGCCTCGCGCGCCTCGCTCTGGGCGGCACGCTGCTCCGGGTTCGGCCGCGTGTCTGCGGAGCCCGCGAGCTCGTCGTCGCTCACCTCGCGCCGGCGCGCGTGACTGCGGCGGACGCGGAGCGCGATGAACTCGCACGTGCGGAAGAGGAAGCCGGCCTCGGTCCCGACCGGGATCTCGCCGAGACGGCGACCGACCGTGAGAAAGACCTCCTGGGCCGCGTCGTCGACCTCTCCGTACGGAACGCCGAGCCGGCGCAGGTTCCGCCAGACGAAGGCGTACCTGTCCCTTACGAGCTCCGTGAGACGTGTGTTCCGATCGGACTCGCCGTCCGACACGGGGAGCGCCGGCGGGTAGTCCAATGGCAGCGCCTGTGCAGGCATGCGAGGAGTCGCCGCTCGCGACTCGTTTCGTCCCACTTTCGACACGAGCGTGTCGATTTTCTCACTGACCGAGCGTGAAACCGAGCGAGGCGACGCCGATGACCGGCGCAACTTCATGGACGGGCTCGTCGATTCCGGAGATGCCGAAGGTGCGACGCTGCAGCGGCGCAGCAAGCTCGAGCATCAACGACACGGAGATCGACTCGGTGAGCGCCCGGTCGACGCGTACGAACCCACCGAGGTCGCCCCAGAAGCTCGAGTATCGACCGGCGGATGGGAGATCGCGGGCCTCGACGGAGAGGAGACCCGCGCGAAGGACGGGCCCCGCGCTGACCCGTACGGCACCGAGATCGAGAGCCGGGCCGGCGTCGACCCGAGCGGCGAGCCAGAGAAAGGAGAAGGCCCCCGCGAGCACCGGCTCCTCGCGATATGCCGCGATCCCACCGGCATGAATGACCCAGCGAAGGGATGCTGGACGTCCCTGGAGCGTGAGTCGTCCGGCGACCGCACCGCCGGGCGCGAGGCCCGGCGTCACGCCGGCCGCGCCGAGCCCTCGAACATCGACGCCCAGGAAAGGTGGCCGGGCGGGACGTTTGGCCCCGGGCGTCTCGCGTGTCGATCGCGGCGCGCGCGGCGATGGCGGCGCGTGCGAGAGAGGGGGGACCGACGGCGCCTTCTTCTCTTCGGGAAGAGGGCCGGCCTCGGGCGGGACGTCGGCAGCTCCTGGAGTGAGCGCGAGCGCGACGAAGACGACGAGCGCCCGCACGACCTCTTCACACGTCTCGCCGTGGACCTCGCGAACCGACGGAGGATCGAGGATCTCGAGTGCGCCGCTGTACGAGGCACCCGACCCGGCGACGATGTGGACGCGAAAGCGGCGTTCGTCCTTCGCCGCCGCGGGTAGGTCCGCGACGCGCGCGTGAACGTCGCTGACGAAGCTCGCCTCGGTCGGACATACGGGCGGCGCCTCGTAGTCGAGACCGAAGGCCGGACCGCTTGCCTCCGCGCTCCGCGCAAGCGTGATCGCCGTGATCGCGGACGCGACGCCGGCGGCCAGCGCGAGGCGCATGGGTCGGACTATCGCACGGGAGGCGCCGCCGGGGATCAAGCAACCACCATCGGCGTGCTTCGCCCCGCCTCCGTGCGAGATCCGGAGCTCATGCGAGCTCATGCGAGCGTCGCTCGGTACCGCCGCACGACGCGGCCGGTCAGCCGCTCTTCGGCCCGATCCTCGATGACGCCGGAACGGCGCTCATTCGCTCGGCCACATCGTCGCCGAGCCGGACGAGATAGTCGTGATAGGCGCGTGTGATGTGCGCCTCGTCGAGCAGGCCGACGATCGTGTCTCCGTCGATGACCGGCAGCTCGTGCAGACCGGAGCCGAGGAAGCGTTCGAGCGCGGTGTGCAGATCGTCCTCGGGCGTGACGTGAATCGCCGGAGCCATGACGTCCGCAGCGATCACCAGGGCGAGCGGCGTCTCTTCTTTCATCGCGGCCCGCAGGACGTCGCCGGAGACGATGCCGCGCAAGGCGCCCTTGGCATCGACCACCGGAAACGAGTCCTGCCACTCCGGCGCCCCGAGCACGGCGTCGACGACGCTCGCGAGCGCGGCGTTCGCCTGGAGCGTGACGACGGCCTCACGGCGAAAGACGGCGTCGACTCTGAGCCGCCGCAGAACATCGAGCGACTCTTCGCCCGCGTGCGCGGGTGACTCGAACCGAGAGCGAGGCTGATTCGGGTAGAGGCTCACTCGGCGCAGCAGGACGAACGCGAGCCCGGACGAGAGCATCAGCGACGGCAAGAGGTCGTACGTTCCCGCCATCTCGCAGACCATGACGAGCGAGCTCACCGGCGTATGCGCGATGCCGCCGTAGAACGTGCCCATGCCCACGAGCGCAAACGCTCCGGGATCAATCGAGGGCGAGACGAGGAGCTGCGCGGCGCGCCCGAACGCTCCTCCGACGAGACCTCCAATTGCGAGCGACGGCCCGAAGTCGCCGGCGCTTCCGCCGGAGCCGAGCGTGAAGGACGTCGCCAGGATCTTCGTCGCGACGAGCACCATGAGTAGGCCGACGCCGGCCCATCCCGCCGGGATCCAAGAGCCTCCGATGATGGCTCCCTGCGCCGCTCCGTACCCGCTTCCGAGGATGCCGATACCCCGACCGGCAAGGTCGATGTGGGGGTTCACGAAGACGATCCAGCCTGCAGCGGTGACGCCGAGGAGGGCACCGCCGATGCCGGGGCGGACCCATACGGGCACACGGAGCGTCGAGAAGAGGCGCTTCGAGATCTTGAGCGACGCGACGAAGATGCGCGCGACGATGCTGATCGCCACCGCCAGCGCTGCGTACAGCGGGAGGTGCATCGGCTGGAACGGGTAGCGCGGCGCGTGCGCGAACAGCGTCGCCTCGGGGAACACGCCGACGAAGACGCTGTGGGCAGTCACGCTCGCGAGAATCGCAGGCACGAGCGCGTCGGACTCGAAGTCGTCGCGATAGAGCACCTCCGTCGCGAAGAGCGCGGCGCCGAGCGGCGTACCGAAGATCGCGGAGAGTCCCGCGGCCGTGCCCGACACCGCGAGCACGCGACGCTCACGCGCCGAGACGTTGATCACGCGCCCGACGAGCGCGCCGATCGCCGCGCCGACCTGCATCGTCGGTCCTTCGCGTCCGCCGGAGCCGCCGGAGCCGAGCGTGAACGACGTCGCGATGATCTTCACGAGCGCAACGCGCTTTCGCATCGAGCCGCCTCGACGATGAAACGCGTCGATGTACGCGGCGCCTCCACCTCCGCTCGTCTCGTGTGCGAGCCGATGAGCGACGAAGCCGGCGGCGAGGCCCCCGAGCGCGGGGATCAGGATCACGGCGTACGGCGAGAACGCGCGCCGCGGCATCGGGAAGTCCATCGCGTGCTCACCGGCCGAACGAAGCGGCTCGTACCCGGCGAGGCCTTCGAGCAGGGCGCGCTCGGCAACGGCGAGGAGCGTGTAGAACAGGCATGCACCGGCGCCGACCGCCAGCCCCACGGCGAGCGCATGCATGACGACCCTTCCGATTGCACGCAGCTCCGCGGAGCGAAGCGCGTTGCTCAGTGACGTCAGGGGCGCTGGGCGCACCCGGCGCATCTTAGTCACATTCCGCCATCTGCGCGCGCGTGTCTCGCGAGCGAACCGCGCGATCGTCGACGCTCGACAGTGGAGCTTCCGCTCGGCCACCCACCTCGAGCGACCTCGTGTATGTGGACGGCCTCGCTTGCGACCTTGGGTCGCGTTCTCGTCGAGAACGAGCGAACGCTCGAGGTGTTCTGCGTGAGGGCCGCATTGGAACGCACCTCGGCCCCACGAATTCAGTACATTCATAGCAATGGCTGACGCTGGCGCAGATTCGCAAGGTGCAACCGACGGGCGCCTCGCATTGCTCAGCGACGTTCTGCGCTCGTTCGCAGACGCCACGACGGACTACCCTCGGCTGCTCGAGACCATCGCGACGCGCACCGCGACGCTGCTCGGACACTACTGCTCGATCCGCCTCATTTCGGACGACGAGAAGCAACTCGACAGTGTCGCGCTCTTCGATCCGCTCGAAGGCTCGGACGCGAAGTCGCTGGCTGCCTTGTCGCACGCGCCGTATCCACTCGGCATCTCGCCCGCGCTCGACGGCGCGTTGGCCTCGGGGAAGGCGGTCCTGCTCGGCGAGGTGGCCGACGACTTCGTGACGCCGTTCGAGGATTCGGCGCGAGCGCAGATGGCCGAGCTCCAGGTGCGCTGCATCCTCATCGCTCCGCTCCACGCGCGCGGCCGGGCATACGGGGCGTTCTTCGTGATCGCTCGCGGGTCGTGCCGGACGCTCGCCAGGCAGGACGTGGAGCTTGCCGAGGCCCTCGCTCGCCATGCGGCGCTCGCGATCTCGAACGGACGGCTCTTCCAGCAGCTCACCCGCGAGGTCCAAGAACGGCAGCGCGCGCAGAGCTCACTCGCGGCGGTGGAAATCGCGCGGCAGTACGAGAAGAGCATCGTCGACACGATCCCCCATCCGCTCGTGACCCTCTCGAGTGATCGGCGCATCCGGAGCGCGAACCGGACCTTCCTCGAGCTCTTCCGCGTAGCCGAGCACGACATCATGGACCAGCCGCTCACGGAGATCGCCGGTGGGGCGCTCGGCTCGCCTCGCGTCCACCAGCTCCTCTCGGAGCTGTTCCCCGTCCGCGCCGGTTCGCTCGTCACCGACATACAAGTCGTGGTCGAAACGCCGGCGCTCGGACGCCGGACGATGCTCGTCAACGCGCGGAAGATGTATCGACCGGGGAACCACACCGATACGGTGCTGCTCGCCCTCGAGGACGTCACGGAGCGGTTGCAGGCGGCCGAGATGCTCGAGCGTCGTGCGCTGCTGCTCGAATGGATGAGCGAGGCGGTCATCGCAGGTGATCTCGAGTTCCGCATCCACGAGTGGAATCCCGCTGCAGAGCGACTCTTCGGCTGGACGGCAAGCGAGGCTCGAGGCCGCCGGATCGAAGAGCTCCTCGAGGTCCGGGGCGCGAACCGCGACGACGCGCGCGACAAGATCCGCGCGGGCGACATGACGCGACTCTCGGTCCGCATGAAGGATCGTCACGGCCGATGGCTCGACGTCGAGGCATCGTCGATGCCGGTGAAGCTCGACGGCGTCACGACGGGCTTCGTCTCGGTGCTGCACGACGTGACGGAACGCCGACGGCTCGAGCAGGAAGCGTTCCAGCGAGTCCACGAGCTGCAGATCGCGAACCGCGAGCTCGAGAGCTTCAGCTACTCCGTGTCCCATGACCTCCGCGCCCCCGTTCGGGCCATCGCTGGGTTTGCGCGGCTGCTCGAGGAAGATCATGGCGCCGCGCTCGATGCCGAGGGGCTTCGGCTGCTCGAGGTGGTCCGCCGCAACGCCCAGCGAATGGGCCTGCTCATCGACGATCTCCTAGCGTTCGCGCGGACGGGGCGTCAGGCGATCACGCGCGAACACGTCGACATGGAGACGCTCGCCCGGGAAGCCGCCGACGAGGCGTGTCGGGCCGAGGCCGAGCGCGAGTTCGACTTGCGCATCGGGCACCTCCCCGCGGCGGCCGCGGACAAGAGCCTGCTCGCTCAGGTCTGGCAGAACCTCCTCACGAACGCGGTGAAATACTCGCGCGGTCGTTCACCGGCGATCATCGAGGTGGACGGAGAGGTGACCGGCGACGAGGTCGCGTACCAGGTGCGGGACAACGGTGTCGGGTTCGACATGCGCCACGCCGGGAAGCTGTTCGGAGTCTTCGAACGGCTGCATACTCCATCGCAGTTCGAGGGCACGGGCGTCGGCCTCGCGCTGGTCGATCGAATCATCCGCCGTCATGGTGGACGCGTCTGGGCCGAGGCGGAACCTGACAAGGGCGCCACCTTCCACTTCTCACTCCCGAAAGGGGCCGCTATGCCATGAACGTGATCCCCTACGAAATCGTCCTGGTCGAGGACAGCGACGAAGACGCCGAGCTCACGCTCCGCGCGCTCAAGCGACGCAACCTCGCGAACACGCTCCATCGCATCATCGACGGAGCCGAGGCGCTCGACTTCTTCTTCGAGGTCGCCGCGAACGGCGCGGTCAAGGCACTTCCACGCGTCGTCCTCCTCGATCTGAAGCTGCCAAAAGTGAACGGCCTCGAGGTACTCCGGCGGCTCAAGAGCGACGAGCGCACGCGCTCGGTGCCGGTCGTCGTCCTCACGTCGTCGAAAGAGGATCGGGATCTCGAAGAGGCCTACCGTCTCGGCGCCAACAGCTACATCGTCAAGCCGGTCGAGTTCGACAAGTTCATGCAGTCGATCGAGACGCTGGGCATGTACTGGATGCTCGTCAACCAGCCGCCGCCCTGAGCGTCGCACCCGGCTCGATCGTGCGGGCCTGCTACGATGACGCGAGCACATGTCGAAGCGCGCTCTTTCGATGTTCGCCCTCGGGCTCGTGACCGTCGGGTGCTCGACCGCTGCTGGGGACGGTGAGGTCGGGCAGACGCGCCAGGCGATCGTCGGTGGGACCGCCTCGGACGAGACGCAGGACTCGACGGTGATGCTCTTCCACCTCGATCCAAGCGGTCCGCGCCGTCTCGGAATCTGCACCGCGGCGCTGATCGCGCCTCGCTTGCTCCTGACGGCTCGCCACTGCGTCTCGACGACCGACGAGCAGGTCGCGTGCGACTCCGACGGGACCCCGCTGCTCGGCGCGAACATCCGTTCGAACCACGACCCCGCGAACCTCTTCGTCTTCACGGGCAAGGATCGCCCCGCGAACATCGGGGACGCACCGCCGACGCTCGACACGACGAAGTGGAAGCCCGCCGGTCAGGGAGCGGAGATCATCGACGACAAGTCGGGCACGCTCTGCAATCACGACCTCGCCCTCGTCCTCTTGAGAGAGCCGATCGACGATGTGCCGCTCGCGACGCTGCGGCTCGACGGCGACGCGACTCCAGGCGAGAAGCTCGTCACGGTCGGCTGGGGCGTCACGTACGGCGAGGTGGAGCCGGCGAAGAGACAGGAGCGACGCGGCGTCACCGTCAAACGCGTCGGTCCGAGTGATCAGGTGCCGGTCCTCACGAAGAGCGAGTTCCTCTTCGACGAGTCGATCTGCCTCGGCGACAGCGGCGGGCCCGTGTTCGCCGAAGCGACGAACGCGATCGTCGGCGTCGTCTCGCGCGGCGGCAACGGTCTCGACGCGACCCAAGGTGGGCCTTCTGTGACGTGTGAAGGCGCCGACAACGTCGCGACGAAGCTCTCCCCTTTCAAGGAGCTCGTGACGGAAGCCTTCCAGCGCGCCGGCGCTCAGCCGAAGCTCGAGCAAAAGCCCGACGAAGGATGCACGGTCTCGCGCGTCGGCACCGGCGGTACGCCGCGGGGCGCGATCGCCCTCCTCACCGCCACGGTCCTCACGCTGGCAGGCGCCCGGAGCCGTCGGCGCGCGAAAGCCGAGAGGCGGTAGCTCGCCGGAATCATGCAGGATCTGGGAGTAGTGCGCACCCTCCCTGGAAAATCGTCCGGGGCATGCTTTACACCTCGGCCTCTCGCTGCGTCTGGGGATTGAACACCTGACGGGGAGCATGACGCGAATGAAACGACTTCCTTCTGTCTCTTGCCTTGCAGCCACCATCGCAGCGGTAGGCGCCCTCTCGGCGGTCGCCGCCTGCGGCGGAATCTCCGACCCGACGCGAGACGGCGCGAACGTGCGCGTCGCCACCGTCTCCGGCGCTCTCACGGGGATGTCCGTGCCAGGCAACACGCGGGTCGCGCTCGTCTGGAAGGTCGGCGATACGGGCAGCTTCGCGGTCGGAAGTGACGTCGCCGTCGTGAACGGAAAGTTCACGATGGATCTCACGCCACCGCCGAACGGTTACTTCAGCATCGCCGACGAGGACTACGACAGCCTGAGCGGCGCCACCGACTCCGCCCCGCCGGTCGACAGCGTCCCGCCAACGCCTGGTAGCGGAGGGTCCTCCGGGAGCAGCACGAGCGGTGGCCCCGGTACGCCAGGTACAGATGGCGACGGTAACGCGTTTGCGCTGCCGAACAAGCTCGCTCCACGCGACACCGTCAGTGGCCAGATCCATCAGCCGCTCTCCGCGGCCTTCGCAGGGTTCGTCGTCTACGTCGACACGAACGGGAACGGCAAGCTCGACATCAGCGGAACGTACGCGACGGCGACCGACGAAGTCATCGGCGGCAACAAGGAGCTTCTCCTCGCCTATCTCCGCGACGGCGGCGCCCTCGACTACGAGAAGCTGCGCGACCGCTCCGGCATCCTCCCGCAGGCGGGCTACAACCTCGCGTGGGAGGAAGGTCGCTGGCTCCCGCTGAACGTCGTCGAGCTGAAGCTCACGAACCGGACGAGCCTGCCGAGCGCCGTTTGCTCGGTCTCCGACGTCCACTACGACGAGCCAGCCCCGCGGCCCTCCTCGAACAGCTCGGGAGGCCCGGCAAGCCCGTATCCCGACCCGAACGATCCGAATCTGACGTGCAGCCCGGACGGCAGGAGCTTCAGCTACTCGCTCGGATGCACCGAGCCCGAGCCGCAGCCTGTCCCGGAGGGCCTCTGCGCGCCGTACGCCTCCGGCTACGATTCGCTGCCGTGCGCCGGCGGTGGGTCCGGCGAGTCCCTGGTCGACGGCGAGCCCGTGCCGGAAGGCTGGCCGTGCCCGACCGTCGACCCGAACGATCAGGACGGCGGAGCGCCCGACCAGGACGGCGGGGCGGCCCCCGACGCTGGCAACTGAGCGACCGGACACCGTAGCCGTTTTGGCGCGCGGCCTCTCCGCAGACGAGGTGAGCGACGTGTATCACCGCTATGGAGCGCTGCTCGAACGGCGCTGCCGTCTTCTCATGCGCGATCGCGCGCATGCAGAAGACGCGCTCCAAGAGCTCCTCACCGCTCTTCTGCGTCGAGGAGAGTCCTTCCGCGAGGCAGCGTCACCGTACCGGTGGCTCTGCCGAGCAGCGGATCGTGCGTGCCTCGATCTGCTGCGGCGGAGCAAGCACGTACGAGACGCCCTCTCGCGCGACGGCCTCGACACGCTCGACCCGCTCGGCCCCGCGCCGGGCGTCGACGCCGAGGCGAGGCTCGTCGCGCTGCAGTCACTCGGTCAGCTCGACGACGATCAGCAGTCACTCGCGATCATGCTGTTCATCGACGGCATGAGCCAGGCTGAAGCCGCAGCGGAGCTCGGCCTCTCGCGCGTAACGGTGAACAAGCGCACGCAACGTATCCGCACCCAGCTCGGCCTCGCCGAGCTCGCGCACGACGAGGGGTCGGCATGACGCATCCGAGCAGCCTCGCTCTCGAAGCGTTCGCGTGCGGCGAAGACGAGCGCTCCGTGCGCGCGCACATCGACGCTTGCACGGCGTGCCAGACGTTCGTCGAACGCACCCGCGGCGCGCTCACCGCCGGCCCGTCGTCCAGGCGCGCCGCTGATGCCGTCACACGAGCCGCTGGTCGCGTCGACGACGAGCGGAGCGGGCAAGCCGACGAATCGACGCGCGCAGCGCCTTCGTCGGCACGCGCTCGCGCTCGGTCGCGATGGCACGGGTGGGTCAAGGCGAGCACCGTCGCGGTCCCACTCGCGGCCGCAGCTGCGCTGCTCGTCCTGCTGAAGACGCCGTCGACGAACGACAGCCTTTCCTCCTCGTCCTCCTCGTCGTCGAGCACGCTCGGTCGTCCGGGCCTGGACGAGCCTTCCGCGGCGCCCGGGGATCCCGAACCCGAGACGTCCTTCAAGGGAGGCATTCACATCGCGGTCATCCGCGACCGTGCAGGGCATCAGCAGCGCTTCACCGGGTCCGTCGCAGTGAAACCGGGCGATCGTCTGCGTGTCGAGGTTGCGCTCGACCGAGAGCAGGCCATACTCGCGGCAGTCATGGGAGACGATGCGAGCTGGCTCGAGCTCATGACGGAGGGGGCGCGTCGGCCGGGCACGCACTTCTCCGAGCGTTCCGCGCGCGTCGACGCGTCGCCGATGCGCGGCACGATCGTCGTAGGCGCGCCGGATGCGGTCGCACGTGCGCGCGCGGCGAAGCGCTTCGACGACGTCGCGACGATCCGTGTCGAATGGGAGGCGCCATGATGCGCGCGCGCGGCGGGCATGTGGATGCGGGCGGTCGTCGATGGCTTGCGGCGGCGCTCGTGACGCTGGGCATCACCATGGTCGCGCCGACCGCGCTCGCCGAGCCGGTACGCATCCTCGTGGCGGCGGGCAGCAAGCTCGGTCTGCCCGCGGAGCGTCCACTCAAGTTCGCGGACAACGACGCGAAGCGTGTTCGCGACGTGATGGTGTCGCTCGGCGGAGTACGCAGCGAGCACGCCTTCTTCGTCGACGAGCCGACCAGGAGCGACCTCTTCAAAGCGATCGATCGCGCCAAGGTCGAGGCGCAGCGTCATCGCGCCGACGAGGTAACGCTCGTCTTCTACTTCAGCGGTCATGGCGATCGTGATGCGCTCCACCTCGGGAGCGATCGCGTCCTCGTCTCCGATCTCTCCTCGAAGCTCGCCGAGGTCCCCGCGGGGCTCCGCATCGCCGTCACCGACGCGTGCCGTGCGACGCGCGACAAGGGGTTCACGTCCGACGAGCCGTTTGCGATCTCGGCGACGATGATCCCGCAAGCGAGCGGGCAGGTATGGCTGCACGCGTCGAGCGACGGCGAGGCCGCGCAGGAGTCGGACGACCTGCAGGGCGCGCTCTTCACGCATGCGTGGCTCACGGGCCTCCGCGGCGCCGCGGACGCGAACGGTGATTCGCGCGTGACGCTCGACGAAAGCTTCGCGTTCGCGCACTCGCAGACGCTGATCCGGTCCGCGAGGAGCAGCGGTGTCATGCAGAAGCCCGAGGCGGTGATGAGCCTCCGCGAGGCCGCGCCCGTGGTGCTCACGCAGACGGCTGCGCGGATGGGCACGCTCGCGCTTCCGCAGGCGAAGGACACCCACTTCCTCGTCTACTCGGCGGGGGCGAAGAGCGTCCTGTCCGAGCTCTGGAGCGCCCCCGACCGGAGCCTCTTGCTCCGCGTTCCCCCGGGCCGTTACGTCGTGCAGAAGCGCATCGGCGCCTCGGGCGCCGTCGCTCAGGTCGCGGTCGCCGCCGGCGAAGAGCGCAGGCTCGAGGAGCGCGACTTCACGGCGAGCTCTCTCGACGCCGTTGCGCGCAAGGGCGACGCCGACGTCATCGAGGACGCGCCGCCATCCACCGCTCGGGGCCACGAGCTGTCCGCCGGCTACGACGCGGGCACGAGCTCACGCACCGGGTTCGTCCACGGTCCGCGCGTCACCTATGCGTACGCGTGGCGCTGGGTCGCGCTCACGCTCGGCGGCGGCGCCGAGCTCACCGGAAGGTCGCTCGCCGAGAAGGACGAGACGCTGGCGGGCGGCTACGGGCGCGCGGGGCTCGAGCTCCGTTTGCCGGCGGGCCGGTTCACGTTCCGTGCGGGCGCCGCCGGGCGTGCTGGCGTGGTCGTGCAGACGATCCGCCCCACGGGCTCCGCGATCGGTCGCGGGGGCCGGGAAGAGACACAGAGCGCGTTCGCCTTCGGTCCCGAGCTCGTCGTCGGCGGGCGCTTGGCGCTCTGGCGAGACTGGTTCGCGGACGTGTCTGCCACGGGCGGGCTCTCCTTTCTAAGGGAGGAAGACGCGATCACCGGCGTCTCGGCAGCAACGGGCGCACTCGCCCTCGGCGCGCGGTTCTAGCTCTCGCGGTGACGGATTGCAGGAAAACCTCTAGTCTCGGACTGTGTGGAGAGCCGTTGCTTTGGGCGCGTTGATCGCGCTCGCCGCCGGATGTGAAGATCAGAACGTCGCCACGCCGCAGGCGCCGTCGACACCTGCGCGCGAGCGCGACAGCGGGACGTCGCAGGGCTGGGGCGATCCGACGACCACACGTCGTCCAGGCGTGCTCCGCCTCGGTCACCTCAATGTTCGCCGCTACTTCGACGCGACGTGCGACTCGAACGAGTGCGGACCGGGCAGCTTCGAGGAGGTCGTCTCCCCCGCACAGTTCGAGTCACGCACGGAGGAGCTGGCGCTCGGTCTCGCGCGCCTCGAGGCGGACGTCATCACGCTCGCCGAGGTGGAGAACCAGGCGTGCCTCGACGCGCTGCAAGCGAAGCTGAAGGAAGCAGGGCTCGACTATCCCGTCGCCCATCTCGGCGAGATCGGCAGCCCCGGAAGCGTCGACGTCGGCGTGCTCGCGCGCGGAAAGCTCGAGAGCATCAAGACGTACCGAAAGGAGATGCCGCTCACACGTGACGACGGAACCAAGACGCAGTTCACCCGCGAGCTGCCGGAGGTGCATCTCACGTTCGGCCCCAACGCGGTGATCGTCTATGCGGCTCACTTCCGGTCGAAGGCGGATGACGATCCCGGACGACGCCTCGCCGAGGCGAAAGCCACACGCGAGATCATGATCGCGACCGCGGAGGCGAACACCGGTGCCGTCGTGCTGCTCGGCGGCGATCTGAACGACGTCCCCGGCTCCGACACCCTCACCGTCTTCGAGGAAGGCGCCGCGCTCTTCCGCGTGGCGAAAGATCTCCCGGAGGCGTCCCAGGCGACGTACACGTTTGCCGGCGAACCGCAGGCGATCGACCACATCTTCACCACCGCGTCACGCGCGACGGCGTACGTCCCGAAGAGTGCCAACGTCCTCCGGGACGGCTCGCAGGCCGGGTTCGCCGGGAGCGATCACGCGGCGCTCTACGCGGACTTCAACCTCCCGTAGCTGCAGCGCGCCACCTCGAGCGTCGTCCGGGATCTCGAAGTTCGTCTGCTGGACCACGACGACCACGCTCGATCGACGTCAACGCATCGTGCGGCAGCGCGGGTCGAAGAGCTCGGGTCGATACTCGAAGTGCATCGTGTCGTAGTGAAACCAGCGCCCGCCCCAGACGAATCCCTCGGCCTCGAAGGCCTCGACGATCGAGGCCGGGATCCGGTTGCGCCAGCGGCCCTTCGGCGCGTTCCGCCAGTAGTCGGCCGACGATGTATCGATGTCGATCGCGATCCCCCACGCGTGCGCGCTCGTGCGATCCGTGCCGGCGATCGTCCGCGTCGCGAACGTCCCACCGAGATCGCGAAAGTAGCCTTCGAGCGCGGGCTCGGCCTCGAGGAGCGCAGCGAGGCGCCGACCGACACGCTCGAGCGCGGGCGCTGCGCGACGATGAAAGCGGACCGTGCGTCCCGCGATCTTCACGCTCGTCAGCGCACGCGAGACCTCTCGCGCGTCCGCGCCGTACGTCGCGCGAAAAAGAGCCTCGAGGCGTACGCGTCCCGGATCGATCTCGGGGTCCGTCACGGGTGCGATCGGCCCCGTCGGGTACCCGAGCGCGAAGACGTCCTCGACGTCGGGTGATGCGATACGCGCTGCGGTGTCTTTCGTCCGGCCGTCGTCCCACGGGACGGTCACGCCACCGGGCAGCTCGAGCGCCCACGCAGCGTCCACCTTCACGGGATGACCCGCGTAGTGCGGTGCGAGGCACGCGAATCCGATCGGTGATTCACCCGCATCGCTCGCCGCGTCGATCGCCGCCGGTGTGGTTGGGACCTCGACGACGCGCGTGGCCGTGGCGTCGGCCTGCTGGTCGCGAGCGTCCGGTCTCGGGGTCTCCGTGCTCCGGCAGCCGAGGACGGCCATGAGAGACGCCGCCGCGAGCGACGCAATGCGCGTCACGCTTCGTCTCGGAGCCATTCGCCCATCTTCTCGCCGATCATGAGCGTGGGCACATTGGTGTTCGACGACGGTATCGTCGGCATCAGGCTCGCGTCCGCGACGTGGAGCCCCTCCACCCCGCGCACGCGCCCGCGCGCGTCCGTCACCGCAAGGGGATCGTCGTCGGCTCCCATCGGGGCAGTCCCGCACGGGTGGTAGCCCGAGCCCGTGATCTGCTCGAGCGGGCTCGTGAGCTCGCCGTCCGGGCCGAACGGCCGCCGTGATGGATAGACGGGCCGCGCGAGCGCGCTGATCGCCTTCGTGCTCGCGAGCCGTCCGATCCACCGAAGCGCTTCGCGTGCGCGGGCGCGGTCCTCCTCGTGGACGAGGAACGCGGTCTCGATCTTCGGCAGTGCGTCCGCGCGTGCCGAGAGATAGCGAAGGCGTCCATGTCCACGCGGCTTGCCGAGGCACGTCGCCAGCGTGACCCCCGCAACCGGCAAGTGCGGCAGCGGGATCCACGAACCGGGCTGCAGCTGCATGTCGTCCGGACACGCGCTGCCCTCGGACGTGTAGCGGCACACCGTCTGGACGAGCGGATGCTCGATCGACGACAGCCCCTTCTTCAGCGGAAGGAAGAAGACCGCCAGCCCGGGATGATCGAGCAGCCGAGCTCCGACGCCCGGCGCGTCGTGCACGAGATCGACGCCGATGCGGAGCACGTCGCGCTCGGGACCGATGCCGCTCCGGAGCAAGATCCCCGGCGTCGCGATGGCACCGCCTGCGAGGACCACCCGATCGCACGTCATGTCGCGGACGGCGCCGAAACGCTCGACCTCGACGCCCTGGACGCGTTTCTCGAAGAAGCGGACGCGTCGTACGAGCGCGTTCGGGACGATCTTCAAGTTGGGACGCGCGCGCACGCTGCGCGTCAGATACGCGCGCGCGGCGCTCACGCGATGACCTTCTTTGGTCTTGTTCATCGCGTGCGGGCCCGCGCCGGTCTTCGTCGGATCGTTCGTGTCGTCACACGAGGGGAATCCGACCTCGGCGCAGGCCTCGAGGAACGCCGCCTGCCACGGCACCAGCTCCTCCGGTGGATGCCGTCGAATGGGGATCGGCCCTTCCCTCCCGTGCCAGTCGTTGTCGAAATCGAGGTCGGTCTCGAGCCGCTTGAACGCGGGCAGACAGCTCTCCCACGACCAGTCTCGCCCTGCGCCACGCTCGGCCCATTCGTCGTAGTCGAACGGCTGGCCGCGAAGGGCGATGCACGTGTTGACCGCCGACGAGCCTCCGACGACGCGGCCACGCGGAAACGCCATCTCGAGGAAGCTGAAGAGCCGGTGCTCCGTCGCACGATACGAGAGCCCCCAGTCGTGGCTCTTCATCGCGTTCTGCTTCCCGTTCGCGAGGTCGAACGGCAACGTCTCGAGCTTCTCGGCGGCGTCGGGATAGTCCGGGCCGGCCTCGAGCAAGACGACATCATGGCGCGGGTCCTCCGAGAGGCGCGCCGCGACGATTGCCCCCGCCGATCCTGCACCGACGACGATCGTGCGCATGTGCGCTCGCCCTACTTGGTCTGGATCTTCAAGCCGCGCGCCTTCAGCGGCTCGAGCACGTCGAGGTTCGTGAGCGCCGTTCCGGTGACGTTCAGCGACTTGAGCTTCTTGAGGTCCTTCAGCGGGCTGACGTCCTGGACGAGTGTGTTCTTGAGCGAGAGCTGCTCGAGCTTCGTGAGCTTCGCGAGTGGGCCGATGTCGCTCACCTGAGTGTCATCCAGCGCGAGCTCGGTGAGGTTCACGAGGTTGGCGAGCGCCGAGATGTCGCGCACGTGCGTCCGTCCGAGGTCGAGCTGATCGAGCATGACGAGCTTCTCGAGAGGCTTCAGGTCCTCGACCTCGCTGATCGACACGCGGAGCGCCTCGAGCTTCGTGAGGTTCGCGATCGGGGTGAGGTCGCGATACGAGCCCTTCGGGAGGTAGAGGAAGCGCAGGTTGACGAGCTTCGGGAACACGCACGGGTCGAGCTCCTCGAGCGAAGCCTTGTTCGTGACGTTGAGCGACGTCACGCTCGCCAGATCCTTCGTCGTGAGCGGCGTGGGACCGGCATCCGGCTTCTTGAGCTTCAGCCGGATCGCCGCGTCGAGGTCCGGGTCGTCGATCGCCACCTCGGGTCCGCTCCCGCACTCCTTCTTCGGCTTTGCCGGGGCAGCGGCGGAAGACGCCGCTGGGGCGGTCGTGGCCTCCGCGCTCGGAGCCGCCTTGGGCTCGGCGCTCGGGGCGGTCTTCGCGAGGAGCTCGGCCTTCTTCTTGTCCTGGTCCTCGCACGCGAGAACCACCAGCGGAAGGAGCCCGATCAGGAGAGCGTGTGCCCGGTTCATGAGCGGCGAGAATAGTCGCGCTTGGGCTCCGAGCCTATCCCCGGCCGCTTTCCCTCATCTGGCGCTCATTTAGCCCTCATCTGGCTCTCATTTGGGGGCGAGCGACCGCTCGTCCCGTGGGAGATTTTCGCTTTGCCGGGTAGCGATCGCGATGGCCGTGCCGAGGAAGGCGAGCGCCACCAAGAAGAGGAGGAGCTTGTATCGGCCACGATCGACGACGGGATAGCTCGTCGCCGCCTCGCCCCCCGGATACCCCTGCCAGTGCTCGTCTTCGTCGACCACCAGATTGCCGGTGCCGGTGCCGTCGCCTTCGTCGCCGCGAGCCTTCGGCGCGCCTTCGCGCTCGCTGGGTTCGATCATGATTCGGCCTCGGGTTCGACGCTGCATCCGGCATGCCCCTGCATAGATAGGGGGTGCGGGATGCGGGATGCGGGATGCGGGATGCGGGCCCGATTGCGCCTCCGAACGCGTCGATGGAGCGCAGCCCTTTCCCTGCACGCCTTGTGCATCTATATGGGGTCGTCATGGCGCGTCCCCAGCGCACCTGCCGTTGCGGTCATACGAAGAGCCACGAGATGGTGGTCGAAGAGCCGGAGTACACCCTCTGGGGCTGGATCCTGCTCAGCATGTTCGGGATCACGCCCAAGCCCGACCACGTCGTCTATCGTTGCCAGATGTGCCGCCAGTCCCTCGGGTCGACGCGCGACCCGAAGGTCCTCGCCCGCAGGACGGGACAGAAGCCGAAGACCGCGGAGCCCATGACACCGAGCCCTGCACCGTCGACGCCGTCGCCGGAAGGCTCCCAGCCCGAAGAGACCCCTCGCACGTGAGTCACGACCCGGTGGAGGCGCGGCGGATTCAAGAAGTGAACCGCCGCAAGACGTTCGCGATCATCTCTCACCCCGACGCGGGCAAGACGACGCTCACGGAGAAGCTGCTTCTCTACGGCGGAGTCATCCAGCTCGCCGGCGCGGTGAAGGCCAAGCGCGGCCGTGCGGCGGCGGTCAGCGACTGGATGGAGATGGAGCGCGAACGCGGCATCTCCATCACGACGAGCGTCCTGCAGTTCCCGTATCGCGGGCTGCAGATGAACCTGCTCGACACCCCGGGCCACGCCGACTTCAGCGAGGACACCTACCGCACCCTGCACGCCGTCGACGGAGCCGTGATGCTCCTCGACTGCGCGAAGGGCGTCGAAGCGCAGACCAAGAAGCTGTTTCGCGTCTGCAAGCAGCGGAGCATCCCCATCTTCACGTTCGTGAACAAGATGGACCGGCCCGGCCGTGACGCTTTCGAGCTCATCGGCGAGGTCGAGAGCGTGCTCGGCATCGGCGTGTTCCCGATCACGTGGCCGATCTTCCGCGGCGGCACCTTCCGAGGCGTCTACCACCGCATCGAGCATCGCGTTTACCTGTTCGACGCCGACGGCGCCTCGTCGAGCGCAGCGGGTGGCGCGGAGAAGGCGCCGGTGAAGGTCACCGGCCTCGACGACCCGATGCTCGAGCAGGAGCTCGAGGCAGAAGGCTACAAGCAGCTCCGCGACGAAGCGGAGCTCCTCGAAGCCGCCGGCGACGCGTTCGACAAGAAGCGCTTCGAGCACGGCGAGGTGTCGCCGATGTTCTTCGGCAGCGCCATCAACAACTTCGGCCTCGAGGCGTTCCTCGAGACGTTCTGCAACCTGATGCCCGCGCCGCCCCCGCGCGTGACGTCGGGCGGCGATCTCGAGGCGACGGACTCGCACTTCTCCGGCTTCGTCTTCAAGATCCAGTCGAACATGGACCGCGCGCATCGCGATCGCGTCGCGTTCGTTCGCGTGTGCTCGGGCCGGTTCGAGCGCGGGATGAAGGTGCGGCACGTCCGGACGAAGCGCGAGATCCGGCTCGCGAACCCGACGCAGTTCGTCGCGCAGGAGCGCAGCGTCGTCGACGAGGCCTTCGCCGGCGACGTGCTCGGTGTCTATGACCCGGGTGTCTTCGAGATCGGCGACACGCTGACGGACGGACCGGACTTCACGTTCGAAGAGATTCCGAGCTTCGCGCCGGAGCACTTCGCACGGCTCGTGATGGCCGATCCTCTCCGGCGCAAGCAGCTCCAGAAGGGCATCGAGCAGCTCGCACAGGAAGGCACGATCCAGCTCTACCGGCCACCGGACGCACGCATGGGCGACATCGTCCTGGGCGCCGTCGGCCAGCTCCAGCTGGAGGTCGTGAAGCACCGACTCAAGGCCGAATACGACGTCGAGATCCGGTACGAAGGCATCAACGTGATGCACGCGCGCTGGATCACGCGGAAGGACGGAGCCGAGGTCGATCTCCAGGCGCTCACACGCGCGCGGCCGGGTCTCGTCGTCGTCGACGTGCGCGGTCGTCCGGTCATCCTCTTCTCGGGAGACTGGCAGCTCAACGCGGCGATCCAGGACATGCCGGATTTCACGTTCGCAGAAACCGCGCGCGGCGTCGTCATGCGCAAGGACTGACGTCTACGCCGGCCCGCCAGCGCTCTACTGGCGGCCCGTCGGAAACGTAGCGCCATCGATCGGGGTCCCGTCGGCGCCGAACGTGCAGAGGAAAAACGCCTCCGAGTCCCATGTCTGGAGCGGGCCGCGCCCGCAGTCGACCGCGCCGTTCGTCATCGCGACGAGCTTCACGCGGCCGTCTTCGAAGTCGACCTTGGCGCCGCTCTCGGTCCCCTTGCTTCCGACGGCGCGCGCCCAGGCGATCTGACCGTCGCCTAGGATGCGCGCGAGGAAGACGTCATCGCCGCCATGGCTCGCGATGACCTCACCCCCGACACGGATCGCGCCGGAGAAGATCCCGGCGACATAGGACGTTCCGTCCGCTCCGCTCGCGGTCGACGACACGCTCGAGCCGAGCCTGGTCTCGATGGCGTCGAAACGCTCGCGCGCGCTGCGCTCGGCGACGAGCGCGTCGAGCTCCATCACCCGCCACGGCTCGGGCTCCGCCCATTGCGTGGCCCAGCGCGCCCGAGGTACCTCGGCCGGGCGTTCCGAGAGCTCGGTCGCGTCGCTTCGTTCCGTGGCGTCACAATGGACCGTCCCCGTCACGGCAGCGATGACGACGACGGCGGTTCGAGCTCGATCCATGTTGCGCGCGCTTGTCCTTCGCGGCGTCGCAGCTGCAACGTGCGGGCCCGACCCAGCGAACGGAGCCGAGCCTCTGGTCATCGGGAGCGCGCCTCGGCTAGAGTCGATGACGCTCGCGCAATGTTACACTCGACCATGGGCGACACTGCACGTCACGCCGAGATCGGGCTCTGCGTCCTGCTCGCTGCCGCCGACGGAGACGTCTCGGAGAGCGAGATCGGGGCCCTGAGCTCGCGGCTCGGCCGGCTCGTCGGCGACGAGTTCCCCGCGATGGCGCTCGGAGCCATCGTCGAGTCCGAGATCACCAAGATGGGCGAGCTCGGGCCCGATCGGTACGTGCGCTCGCTCGTGGACCGCCTGCCGCAGGCCCGTCGCTTGGCCGCGCTTCGAGGCGCGCTCGTCGTTGCGTTCGCCGACGGGCTCGCGCCGGAGGAGGAGCAGATGTTTCGCGACGTGGCGATCGAGCTCGGCATCGCGCGCGAGACCATCGAGGTGATGCTCGACGAGGTCCGCCGGGGGATCGCCGGTCCGCCGTCCGTCTGAGTGGGGACCGCCAGCGATGCGCATGCGGGGCGGTCTGCGCGGCTGCGCTCGTCACGACGGGTCGTGCTCGATCCTCCGCAATCGAAGCTCAGCACGAGATCGTTCCAGCTCCGGAACACTGCGTTGTCGAGGCTCCACGAAACGAGACACCAACTTCGGGGCATCGTTGCGCCTGTAAAGGAGACCGAACGATGACCATGGAGAGCGCGCAGGCGGAGCGGCAAACGACCGCAACCGCCACGAAGTGGACGATCGACCCCTCACATACGAGCGTCACCTTCGGGGTTCGGCACATGATGGTGTCGACGGTCCGCGGTGAGTTCCAGAACGTGTCGGGGACCGTCACTTGGGACCCGAATCGTCCCGACGCAACGCAGATCGAGGCCACCCTCGACGTCGCGTCGATCAACACGCGCGAGGCGCAGCGCGACGCGCACCTCCGCAGCCCGGACTTCCTCGACGTCGAGAAGTTTCCGAAGATCACGTTCCGTTCGCGAGGCGTCGGCCGGAGCAAGGACGGCTCCCTCGAGGTCGTCGGCGATCTCACGATCCGGGACACGACGCGGGTGGTCGCGCTCGACGTCGAGGGCCCGACCCCGCCGCTCGTGAACCCCTGGGGTCAGACGGTCATCGGCGCTTCCGCCAAGACCGTCATCAAGCGTTCCGACTTCGGAATGACGTGGAACACGGTGCTCGAGGCGGGCGGCCTGCTCGTCGGCGACGAGATCTCGATTCAGCTCGACATCGAGCTTCGGAGGGAGCAATGAGCGCGCTCGTGCAACTCGCTCGCGTTTCGATCGCCAGCCTCGCGATCGTCACCTTGGCGGCCTGTGAGGATCCCTCGAAGGGCAAGACGAAGGCCGTCACCACCGAGGCGACTCCGAGCGCGGTCGAGCCGAAGAGCGCGCCGACGGGCTCGGTGAAGTACACGTTCGATCCGTCGGCGTCGAAGGTCGAGTGGACCGGCTCGAAGGTGACCGGCAAACACGACGGCGGATTCAAGGTGTTCAAGGGCGAAGTGAACTTCGTCGAGGGCACGCCGGAGAAGAGCTCCGTCAACGTCGAGATCGACACCGATTCGCTCTACACCGACAACGACAAGCTCGTCGGGCACCTGAAGTCGCCCGACTTCTTCGACGTCGCGAAGTTCCCCAAGGCCTCCTTCACGTCGACCGAAGTGACGAAGGGCGGAGAGAAGGGCGCGACCCACACCGTGAAGGGCAACCTGACGCTGCACGGTGTGACGAAGAGCGTCACCTTCCCTGCGACGATCAAGACGTCCGCGAGCGGCGTCGACGTGGACGCCGAGTTCGCGATCAACCGCAAAGACTTCGGCCTCGTCTACGCGGGCAAGCCGGACGACCTCATTCGCGACGACGTCGTCATCAAGCTGACGATTCGATCGCAGAAGGCGAGCTGACGGCACTCTTGCTGGTGGCGACCGGCGCGGGCATCCTGCAGGCGTGATGAACGACCTGCGGAGGTTCGCGCCGGCCACGGCTCGCAACCGCGACCCGATCCTCGAAGTTCTCCGTCGCGTCGTGTCGCCTGGCGCGAACGTGCTCGAGATCGCGAGCGGCACCGGAGAGCACGCGGTCTTCCTGGCACCTCGCCTCCAGGTGGCGAGCTGGCAGCCGACCGATCCGGACGCAGAGTCCCGCCGGAGCATCGACGCCTGGCGCACGCAAGCCAGAGCCGAACGCGTCTTGCCCGCGCTCGACCTCGACGTCACGTTCCAGCCCTGGCCACCGCTCCAGGCTTCGCCCGACGTCATCACATGCGTGAACATGATCCACATCTCGCCGTGGATCGCGTGTGAGGCGCTCTTCGAGGGCGCGGCAGGGCTCCTTGCTCCGGGGAAGGTGCTCTACCTCTACGGGCCGTATCGCCGCGGCGGAGCCCACACGGCGCCGAGCAACGAAGCGTTCGATGCCAGCCTCAAGGCGCGCAACCCCGAATGGGGCGTCCGCGATCTCGAGGAGGTCGAGCAGACGGGCGCGCGGCACGGCTTCGTGCTTCGTGACGTCGTCGAGATGCCCGCGAACAACCTCTCGGTCATCTTCGAGCGGCGCGACGCTGCTATGCTCGGGCGATGATGTTCGCCGCGTTCGCCGCCTTGCTCGGGACGCTCCTCGCGTTCCTGCTCTACAAGCGCTCGAAGGCGTCGTCGCTCGAAGTCGCACGCGAGACGACGCTCGCGCTCGACCGGTTCGTACGCGAGGCGCTCGAACACGAGCTCGCCGAGCCCGTCCTCGGGATCCGCGGATCGACCCCCGACGAACGAAAGAAGCTCACGCGCACCCTCGCCGACGAGCCCGACGCGGACGTCGTGGGCAAGATCGAGGAGCTCGTGCGCGCCGTGGAGCTCGAGTTCGTTCGCTACGCTCACGAAGGTGAGGTCGAGACCACGGTTCGCGTCCGTTACGAGGACGGCCGAACCGGCACGTCGACACGGCGCCTTCCGCTGACCGACATCCCCGCGGCCGTGCGCGCCGACTTCGACGCCAAGGGCTCGACGAGGGTGTTCCGCAGCTGGGCTTTCCCTTGGCAGCGGGTTCGCGCGCTCTGAACCGCGTCCGCCTCGCGGCGCTCTGCGCGCTCGCGTCGTTTGCGTCACTAGCGTCGGTCGGGTGTCGCCGCGACAAGGCGCCGGTGCGCGTCCACACGCTCGAGGGCGAGAGCTCCGTGCTTCCACGGATGGCGCGTGGACCGGCAGCCGACGCGCTCACGCGGACCGCCCAGCGGACGATCGACGTCGGCGGGAAGACGCGCGGGTACTTGCTCGTGGAGCCGACCGAGCTCGACGCCGGCCGGCGCTACCCGCTCGTCCTCGTCTTCCACGGCGACGGCGGCGACGCGGCCGGCTTTCATCGGGCCTGGCCGTTCGAGCGAGCGACCGGCAAGAACGCTCTGCTCGCTTACCTCGACGGCATCCACGCGACGTGGGACCTCGAGACGACGCGCAACAACCGCGAGGTCGCGTTCATCGAAGCCGTCGTCGACGCGATCGAAAAGGAGAAGCCGATCGACCGAACGAGGCTGTTCGCCACCGGCTATTCGAGCGGCGGCTTCCTCGCGAACGTGCTCGCGTGTCACCGGCCCGGCATGTTGCGCGCGATCGCGTCGAACGCAGGCGGCGCGCCGTACAACCAGCTCGAGAAGTGGCCCAACGGGTACCCGAAGTGTCCCGGTCAGAAGCCCGTTGCGATGCTGGCCCTCCACGGTGAGCGCGACTTTGGTGTGACGCTCGACAGCGGACGGTTCTCCGCGGAGTACTGGGCCTACGTCAACGGCTGCAAGACGGACGAGATGGAGACGAGCGGTTACGCCGAGTGCCGCGTGTATCGCGGGTGCCCAACGGGCAAGGCCGTCGGCTTCTGCTCCGTCCCGCCGCTCGGGCACTGGGTCTGGGACCAGGCAGCCGAAGCTTCGTGGACGTTCTTCGAGCGTCAGTGAGTCATTCGGCGCGCGCACCGTCGTGCGCCGCCTCGGACCGGTCGTACGTAGCCCCGCCCCGCTCGGCGGCTTCAGCCGCTTCGCACGCGGCGCAGATCTTCACGAGCTCCCGCAGGAGATAGTCCCGAAACGTCACGACGCGCTGGGGCACGTAGCGCGCCGACGGATACACGACATGGAGCCTCGACCCGGTGAAGCGCCACTCCGGCAAGATGCGGACGAGCTTGCCCGCTCGCTCTTCTCGAGCGACGAGGTACAGCGGCAGGAGCGCAATCCCGCCGCCGGCCAGCACGGCCTTCTTGAGGAACGAGATGTCGTCCGCGGCGATCGAGCCGCTCGGATGAACGATCTGTTCCTCGTCCGTGGACGCGGAGGTGAGCTTCCACGCCATCGTGCCCGCGTCCGTCCGCAGCGCCATGCAGTCGTGCGACCCGAGGTCGGCGAGCGCCTTCGGTGCGCCGCGACGCGCGACGTAGCGGGAAGAGGCGTAGAGCGCGAGGTCGGGGGTCCCGGCGCGCCGCGCGATGAGCGAGTCGTCGCGGGTCGGGCCGGCGCGGACCGCGAGATCGAAGTTCTCCGCCACGAGGTCGACGACGCGGTTCGAGAGCCGAACCTCCACGGTGACCGTCGGGTGCCGGCGCACGAAGCGAGCCACGATGGGAGCAACGGCCCACACGCCGAGGTCCACCGGCGCGCTGATGCGGATCGAGCCCCGGAGCTCGCGTTGCAGATCGGAGGCCGCGGCCGTCGCCTCGTCGATGTCGGCGAGCGCACGCGCGACGCGGTTGTGGAAGGCCGTCCCGGCATCCGTGAGATGGAGCTTGCGCGTCGTGCGGTGGAGCAGGCGTACGCCGAGATCTTGCTCGAGCTGCGCGATGCTGCGGCTCACGGACGACTTCGGCAGCCCGAGCGCCTTGGCGGCGGCCGTAAAGCTGCCGTCCTGGACGACCCGCACGAAAGCCGTGACGTGATTCAGATCCATACTGTTCTCATCCCACGAACGATCGCTGCGCCGCAAGGCCATCGCCGTGCGATACAGGCAACAATCATCGTCGAGCAGGACGAGCCCGCTACCGGATTCCGCTCCGTCGGAGCGCCTGAACCCGCTGCGTGCTCAGGTGTAGCTGAGGACCGTGGCCGCGATCGCGCCGACGAGCCCCGCGAGGAGCAAGCCGACGAGGACCCTGCCCGCGGCGCGCCGCCCGCGACCGAAATCGGGCATGTCGATCGGCCCGATGTTCTCGAGGGCGACCTCGATCGAAGGACGGGGCGGCGGAGCGGACGGCTGGAGGACGAACCCGTAGCTCGTGGGCACGATCGACGCCGACTTCGGCGCGAGCGAAGGCGTCTTCGGCGACGCGGCGAACGTGGGGGCCGGTGGCTGGACCGACGGCGCTGCGGGGGCGACCGACGGTCCGACGAGGACGGGAATGCTCGGGCCCGTCCGGGCTTCGGCCTTGAGCGCTTCGAGCCGCGCTTCGAGCTCCTGCTGCTTGTCGAGCAGCGGCACCAGCGACGCATCGAGGGCCGCGCGAAGGACGCCGAAGAGCTGCTCCTGCACCTCGAGAGGGAGGCCCGGCAGCGCCGGAGCCGCGCCGTTCGCCGGAGCCGCGGGCGCTGCGGCCGTCGGCTGGGGCTGGAGATCCGGCGAGGAACGCGCGCGCGGGGCGACCGCGCCCGCTGGAGGCAGATCGGGCGACGAGCCGGGACGCCGGCCGAGCGGCGCGAGATCGCTCGACGAGACCGCACGCGGCGGTGTTGGCGGAGCAGGCGGGACCGGGGGCGCCGCCGCGACCGCACGCGCTTCGGGAGCGGCCTCGATCATCGCACTGCTCGACAATCGCGTCGCGCCGTCGTCGTCCCAGCCGTTCTCCGGCGGCTCGCCCGCATTCGACGGAGCCGGGGGCGGGACGGACTTCGTCTTGGCCACGGCCGGCGCCGGAGGTGTCGGCGCGACCTGAGGTGGCGACGGTGCCTTCGATGCCTGGACGGCGGGCGGGCGTGGGGACTGACCGCCTATTCCAGCTGCTGTTCCAGGACGTGTTCCAGGACGGACGACCGGGACGGCAGGTGCCTTGGGTGCTGCTGCGGGTGGACGAGGAGCGGCAGGAGCACCAGGCCGCGCTTCACGTGAGTCGCTCACCTCCTCAGCGTCACCGATCCGCGCGCCGAGCGCCACCGGATCCGGCCGCATCGGGCCGCATCCGGCTACGCATCGGCGCATCGGGCCGCATCCGGCTATGCATCACGGCGCAGCTCGACCCGGGGCGGATGTCCTACCCTCGGGTGAGCTCGAGGCAAAATCTGCTCGCACGCGCAAAGAACAAGCTCTTGCGCGATAGTCCTGCGGCAGAGCAGGACAAGGCCCGCTCCGTGCTTACTGTCAATAAGCCTCGTCGCGCCTCTAGCCCGCGCGAGCTCGAGTCGGGTTCCCCATGGAAGGTGTCTCTTCGAACAAGTCCCAATCATCTCGTAGCACGCCGAGCAGGAATGCGAGGGGGCGCGGCCGCGCTCGCACCGTGCGCGAGCCCACCAAGCGGCCGGCGAGGTCGACGCGCCGCGCGACGAACACGCGCGACAGCGTCGGGATCGACGACCTCTACCTCGCGGAGATGGCCGAAAGCTCGGTGCTCACCGCGCAGCAAGAGCTCGAGATCGGCGAGCGCATTGCTGCCTCGGAGCGCACCATCTTCGACGCACTCTTCTCGTCGCCAGCGGGAGCGCGCGCCCTCGGCACGCTCGCGGCTGACCTCGAGTCCGGCCGCGCTACCGCGCGCGACCTGATCCTCAATCCGGACCAGGCCGACCTCGACATCGTCGCGACGGCGCAGCAGCTCCGCGCGGCGCTGGAGTCGGCGAGCTCGACGGACGAGGACGCACGAACCGCTGGCGCGAACCGCGTGGCGGCGGTCCGCCTCGACGACGACGTCCTCGCGGCGCTCATCGCGAGCGTACGAGAAGCGGCGCTCGGCGGCGATCTCGCCGATCCCCGCGATCGCGAAGCGCTCGCCGCGATCGAACGCGCCGAGGTCGAGATCGAGCGGGCCAAGGGCCGCCTCGTGACCGGCAACCTCCGGCTCGTGGTGCTCTTCGCGCGCAAGTATCTCGGCCGAGGCGTCGCGCTGCTCGACCTCGTTCAGGAGGGCAACCTCGGCCTCCTGCGCGCGGCGGACAAGTTCGACCACCGCCGCGGCTTCCGCTTCAGCACGTACGCGGCGTGGTGGATCAAGCAGTCGCTGCAGCGCGCGCTGCTCGACCGCACCGTCCGCCTGCCGGTTCACGTCGCCGACGACCGGCGGCGCATCGCGAAGCTCCGGGCTGCCTTCGTGGCTCAACACGAGCGCGAGCCGACGATCGAGGAGATCTCTTCGCTCTCGAGCCTCGCCCGCGAACGCGTCGAGAACATCCTGACGCTGCCCCCGCAGCCGTCGAGCCTCGACATCCCCGTCGGTGAGGACGGAGACGCTCGACTCGTCGATCTCGTGCCGTCGACGGCGCCGCCGCCCGATCAGACCGCGGCGCTCCATGCGCTCGGCGATCACATGGGCGAGCTCCTCGCTCGGCTCGACGATCGCGAGCGGCAGATCCTGCGCCTCCGATTCGGGCTCGATCACGCGCGCGAGCACACCCTCGAAGAGGTCGGGAAGCTCCTGCACCTCACGCGAGAGCGAATCCGCCAGATCGAGCAGTCGGCTCTCGCGAAGCTCCGCACGATGGCGAGCGCCAAGGAGCTCGGAAGCTACCTCGAGGAGTGATCGGATCGCGCGCCGCGCTGTGCCCTCGCGTCGCGCGGTGGTGCCGACGCATTCAGGGCCACGGGCCAGCGCGCATGCGCTCGCGTCGTCGCGTGGTATAGCCTCATCGGAATCGCCACGACGCCGGCCACACGTTGACGTCGTGGCGCGCGCCTTGCGACTCTCGATGCCATGCCGAATGGGGTAGCCAGCACGACCGACGATCCGCCGTTGGCGCGGACGCTGCGCGCGCGTCTCGTCGACGACGCGGTGGCGCTCGGCGTCCATGATCCGCGGGTGCTAGCGGCCATGCGGGAGGTCCCGCGTCATGTGTTCGTCCCCGAGCACACGCTCGAGCGTGCGTACGCCGATCATCCGCTGTCGATCGGTCACGAGGCGACCATCTCGCAGCCGTCGCTCGTCGGCATCATGAGCGAAGCGCTCGAGCTGACGGGACACGAGCGGGTCCTCGAGGTCGGTACGGGCTCGGGCTACCAGGCCGCTGTGTTGTGCCGCCTCGCTGGGCACGTGGACACGGTGGAAGTCGTGCCGGAGCTCGCAGCGCGCGCAAGCGCCGTCCTGCACGCGCTCGGCTGCGAGAACGTCGCCGTCCACACGACGGACGGCTGGGCCGGCTGGCCGGAGGGGGCGCCGTACGATCGGGTCGTCGTGACGGCGGCTCCCGAGGTGCTGCCGGGTGCGCTGCTGGAACAGCTCGCGGACGGAGGCCTCCTGATCGTGCCCGTCGGCTCTCAAGCCAAGGACCAACGCCTCGAGCGCTGGAAGAAGGTAGGCGGGCTCCTGTACAAGCAGGATCTCGGCGCCGTTCGTTTCGTCCCCATGGTGCACGCCGACGCGGCGTCGTCGAGCTCGTCGATCTCGCCGAGCGGGGATGCCGCTCCGAGGCATTCGAGCTCCTGAGCAGTGCCCGCGCGCGTATGGCTGGAGCGTGCGTTCGACGTGCTGCTGCGAGGAGTCGCGTTCGCAGCAGCGCTCTCGCTCGCGGTCGCCGCGTGGAGTGACGTCTCGCAAGCGTACGACGTCTGGTACTACCACGTGCCCTTCGCCGCTCGGCTGGTGGGCATCGTCGACGCGAGCTCGTACGCGTTCAGCGCCGACAACGAGGCGCGCTTCGCGGGGTTCCCGCTCCTGGGAGAGCTTCTCCAAGGAGTCATGTGGCGGGCGACCGGCCATGTCGCGGCGACGAACCTCGTCTCGCTTGCGGCACTCTTCGCATTCCCGGTCTTCCTCCGGCGCATGTTCGGAACACCGCTGCATCTCGCCCTGCTCGCGCTGCTCGCGATCCCGCTCGTGCACATCCACGCGACGTCGAGCTACGTCGATCTGCCCGCAAACGTATGTCTGGCGATGCTGCTCCTCGCGGTCTATCGGGCTCTCGTCGCGACGTCCCCGCCGTCTCCGAGGTATCTCGCAGGCTGCGGTGTGCTGGCGGCCGCGGCGGCGAACACGAAGTTCCAGCTCGTGCCGATCGTGACGGTCGCGTCGGCGGTGCTGCTCGTGCGGTCGCTCCCCGCTCTTCCGCGATTGCGCTCGATCAGCGTGTCGACACGGAGCGCGACGTGGCAACGCCTCGCCGTCATCGCCCTCGCCCTTCCGATCGTCTTCGCGACGCCGCTCGAGAACGTCGTCGTGCACGGGAACCCGGTTTGGCCTGTCGAGCTGCGTGTCCTCGGCCGATCGCTTCCACACGTCGACGAGGCCTACGAGTCGAGCCCGGCGCACCTCGAAGGCACTCCGCGTCCGCTACGCTTCGTGCGTTCGGTGCTCGAGCTCGACAACCGACCCATTGCAACGCAGCGGCGCTGGTCGCTCGACCAATGGACGCCGCCGGACGAGCCCGGCTACCGGATGGGCGGCTACTTCGGCGCCTACGTCGTCATCAACGTGCTGGCGCTGGCAGGCGCCGCATGGCGGCGACGCACGAGGGAGACCCGGATGGCCGTCGCGCTGTTCGCAGGCGTGACCGTCGCTGCGGCCTTCGTCCCGCAGTCACACGAGCTCCGTTACTACATGCACTGGATGCTCCTGCTCGTGTCGCTCAACCTCGTTCTCTGGGCATCCGAGGCACGGTGGGCCATCGGGCTCGCGGCGGCGTCCGCGTTCGCCGTGGTCACATGGTCGACGGATGCAGCCTTCCTCTACGCATCCGGCAGCACGTTCGAAGAGCTCGTCGAGCGCCGCGTCGACCGTTCGGTGATCGAAGCGGCGGCGGCCGGCGAGCGCCTCTGCATCGATCGTCAGCCGTTCACGTTCCTCTACGCCCCCGCGTTCCACACGAAGAAGGACTACGTCGTGCAAGAGGCAACGACGGACTCCGACTGCGGAGGAGGCGTCCGTCTTCGCTGACGCGTCAGGACGCGCGCTCGTTCGGCTCGTTCACGACCTTCACCGTGCGCGCGCGTTCGATCGCGATCGCGCGCACGAGCTCGGTCAGTCGCGCCTCTTCTTCTCGACGTTGCCGGCGCGAGAGGAGCGACTCACGAACGAGCCAGATGACGGTCGGATAGATCACGAAGTCGACCCCGCGGCCGATCCCGACGAGGTGCGCCAGCCGACGCGCGATCTCCGGGAACAAGATGAGGACGCCGCCAGCGACGAACACGGCGAGCTGGACGACCAGGAGCCGGCGATTCCGCGCGCGCGTCGTCCAGTCGTGCAGGAAGAGCGCCGCGAGGAAGCCCACGAGCAGCACCGCAGCCAGCGTGATCTCGGGCTGCATCATCGCGGCTCTCCGAAGAGGAAGCCGTGGAAGAGGTCGACCAGGATCGTCAGCGCCCCGCTCGCCGACTGCCCCTTCGCGAGCGTCGCCTCCGTGTAGCGGACCGACACGGGGACCTCGACGAGTCGCAACGGCTTCTCGCGGGAAGCCGTCGAGATCCGGCGCGTCAGCTCGGTCGCATGCGCCATCCGGTTCTGGCGGAGCCTCATCTGGCCGATCGCGCGTGGTCCGAACGCACGCAGCCCGTTGTGCGCGTCCGAGAGGACGAGCCCCGTCGTCCAACGCTCGAAGATCCGCGCGAGGCGTAGCACCACCCTACGCGACGCCGGGATCTGCGATGCACCGGCAAAGCGATCGCCGAGCGCCACGTCCGCCCCGGCGCCGACGGCTCGAGCGAGAGAAAGCGCGTCCTCCGCGCGATGTTGCCCGTCGGAGTCCATCGTCACCCACGCCTCGAACCCGTCGTCCCATCGCGGGTCGAGCGCCAGACGTCGCGCCGTCTCGATCGCGGCCCCCTGACCGAGGTTGACGGGATGCCGGGCAAGGACGAGGCGGAGCGCGCTCGAGTCACGCGGAGCAATCGCCGCGTCGATCGCGGGCGAGCTTCCGTCGTCGACGACGAACACGGTCAGGAGATGCGCGCCCGCCTCCGCGCATGCGGCCAGGTCGTGCAGCGTCTCGGCGAGCCGTTCGCCTTCGTTGTAAGCCGGCATCAACACCGCCACGTGCACGGGCAGATCCTAGGCCCTCGCTCGCCGCCCCGAAAGGAAGAGGTTGCCCGCTGCCCCCTCCCCTCGCCCGCTCGACCTCGCGCAAAGGTGGGCGGAGACCACGCGCTTGCGGCGCGCCGCCCCTCTTGCCATGCTCCGCGCCCCTTGGAGACGGTCATCCACATCGGCGGAACGTTCGTCGCGCCCGACGCCGGCCACCGAGAGATGGCGGTGTCGCTCCTCGACCACGGCTATCTCCTGGGCGACGGCGTCTTCGCGACGATGCGCGGATACCGCGGCGTGTGCTTCCGCGCCGAGCGCCACATGCAGGAGCTCCGTCGTGGCGCCGAGCTCTTCGGCATCGAGCTGCCCGCACCGCCGTCGACGCTCGTCGAGATCGCAAACGAAAGCGCTCGGCGAACGGGGGCCGAAGACGCCTACGTCCGGGTCACGCTCACGCGTGGACCTCCGGGCGGTCGTCCGACGCTGTCCGTCATCGCGCGCCGGATGGAGCTGCCTTCCAGCGCGGACTACGCGAATGGCGTCGCGGTCGTCACCGTGGGCCCGCGACGGATCCCGCCCGCATGCCTCGACGGCTCCGTGAAGACGACCAGCTACGGCGTTCAGGTCCTCGCGCGACGCGAGGCCCGAGCCAAAGAGGCGAGCGAAGGGATCATGCTCGCGGTCGACGGTGCGCTCGCCTGCGCGACGATGGCCAACCTGTTCGTCGTCGTCGGTGACACGCTGCTCACGCCGTCGCTGGAGAGCGGCTGTCGTGCTGGCGTCACGCGGGGCGCAGTCCTCGAGCTCGCTTCGTCGCAGTTCGCTCACGTCCGTGAAGAGCGGCTTGCGCCGTCGATCCTCGAGGAAGCAGACGAGGTGTTCCTCACGAGCACGCGCATCGAGTGCCTACCGGTCGCGAACGTCGACGGGCGGCCGATCGGACGCACGGACAGCGGTCGCTTCACGCGCACGCATGCGCTTCACGAAGCATTCAGCGCGCTCGTCGCGGCGGAGATCGCGGCGTGAGCCAGCGCGCCGTCTTCCACCTGGCCGAAGAGCTCGGCATCACCGTGACGCCCGACGCGTTTCGAGCGGCCTTCCCCGAGCGGCGCTCGTCGTCGTTCGTCCTCGACGGCGGCGGCGCGACCGCACATCCGAGGTTGGATCGCGCCGCGTTCATGGGTGCGGCGCCGTCCGCGACGTTCCGAGCGCGACGGTCGGGCGCGAAAGACGCTGCGGGCAGGGCACTGGCGAACGTCGTCGTCGACCACGTCGGCGGCAGACGCATCGAGCGCCGCGACGTCGACCCGTTCACCGCGCTCCGCGACTTACTCTCGACGTGTTCCCTCGGGGCGGACGCGTTCGATCCACGCTACCCGTTCTCGTTCCGCGCCGGTCTGGTGGGCTACCTCGGCTACGAGTGCGGTCAGACGCTCGAGCGGCTGCCCGGTATTCCGCGCCGAACCGTGGGAATGCCCGACATGGCGTTCGCGCTGCACGACTGGGTGATCGCGACGAGCCGGGATCGTGGGCAGAGCTGGCTCTCGGTGCTCGGCGCCGGCGAGACGCGCGCCGACGCCCGGCGCGAGGCCGAAGCCATCCGCGATCGCATCGTCGGCGTTTTGCGCTCGCGGAGCTCCGTTCAGGTGCCGGAGCGCCCCCCGATCGAGCCACGCATCGTCGCCGACCTCTCGTCGACCGAATACATGGAGCGCGTTCGGTCCGCGAAGGAGCACATCGCGGCCGGCGACGCCTTCGAGATCTGCATGACCACCGCGATGCGAACGCCGTTCGCCGACGAGCTCGCAGGGCCGCTCTTCGACGAGCTCCGGCGAGCCAATCCGGCGCCGTTCGCCGCGCTGCTCGACCTGCCGGAGGGTACGATCGTGTCGTCGTCCCCCGAGCGCTTCCTCTCGCTCGACGCACGCGGCATCGCCGAGAGCCGTCCCATCAAGGGCACGCGCCCGCGCGGGGCCACTCCCGAAGAGGACGCGCGGCTCGCCCGCGACCTCGCGACCTCGGAGAAAGATCGCGCCGAGAACGCGATGATCGTCGACCTCGTGCGCAATGATCTCGGGCGCGTCTGCCGCTTCGGAACCGTGGAGGTCCCCGAGCTCTACGCGGTGGAACCCTATGCGACGGTGCATCAGCTCGTGTCGACCGTCCGTGGAGAGCTGTCCGAGGGCCGGGACGCGATCGATCTCCTCCGCGCATGTTTCCCGCCCGGGTCGATGACGGGCGCCCCGAAGATCGAGGCCATGCGCATCATCGAGGAGCTCGAGCCCGCAGAGCGCGGCGTGTACTCGGGCGCGCTCGGATGGATCGACCGAGGTGGCGCGATGGACCTGTCCGTCGTGATCCGGACAGCCGTGGTGACGGACGACACGGCGACGTTCTCCGTGGGCGGCGCGGTCGTGGCGGACTCCGATCCGCGAGCCGAGCACGAGGAGGCGGAGCACAAAGCGAGCGCGCTCGTCCGCGCGATCGAGACCGTCTCGTCTCCGCCGAGGACGGTCAGTCCCCCGCGACACCAGCCGCACGGGCAAGCCCCGTCCGGCCACACGCTCGAGACATGACGACGCTCATCGTCGACAACTACGACTCGTTCACCTGGAACCTCTTCCAGCTGTTCGGCATGCTGGGGGCCGAGCCGCGCGTCGTCCGCAACGACGAGGTCACGCTCGACGACGTCCGACGGATCGCCCCTGCCCGCATCGTGCTGTCGCCCGGCCCCGGCCACCCCGCAGACGCCGCGCGCATCGGCGTCTGCAAGCCCATCCTCCGGGAGGATCTGGGAGTGCCGATCCTCGGAGTCTGCCTCGGCCATCAAGCGATCGTGTGTGCTGCGGGCGGTCGCGTCGTCCAGGCTCCGCGATTGATGCACGGCAAGACGAGCCTCGTCGAACACGAGGGCGACGGGATCCTCCGGGACCTCCCCCGCCCGTTCGAGGCGATGCGCTATCACTCGCTCACCGCAGATCCTTCGACGATCCCCGACACGCTCGCGATCACCGCCTGGTGTAAGGACGGGACCATCATGGGCGTTCGTCACCGGCGGAGGCCGATCTTCGGAGTACAGTTTCACCCGGAGTCGATCGGCACGGCCTGGGGACCAGCGCTCTGCCGAACCTTCCTCCGCGGAGACTTCGCATGATCGACCATCCAGCGCACGCTCGACCGACGCGGGCACCTCGGGCCGCTCTGGCGCTGCTCTTCGCTGCATTCGCGCTCGACGCAGCGGCGTGCGGCGGCGCGGCGCCTGCGAAAGCGCCCGCCTACGAGCAACGCGACAAGTTCGCCGAAGACGAGGGCCTCGCCGAGCCGCGCACGATCGAGGAAGCCCAGCAGCAGATCGCTCAGGCCCGCGCTTCGCTCGAAGGCGACGCTGACGCGAAGGCGACCGCCGGGTCGTCGACACCGTCGCGCGAGTCGCCGGCCACGTCACCGCAAGGCGGCGCAGCTCCGTCGGCACGCCACGAACGGTCGGCCGATGTCTGCGGAGGCCCCTGCCGTGCGCTGGCGTCGATGAAACGCGCCGTCGAAGCGCTCTGTCGGATGACCGGGGAGACCGACGATCGCTGCGCCGAAGCGAAGCGCACCCTCGGCGAGAGCACGAGCCGCATCGCGTATTGCAGATGTGAAGGCTCGTGACGCGGAGCGGCGGCGCGTTCGAGCCGCCGTCGTCGCGAAAGTGAGGTCGGTCCACCTCACCTCGAGACAGCTCGAGACACCTCGAGACGCACGCCCATGTTCGTTCTCTGACGGTGGCCACGTTCGTCGAGGCACACCCGACGAATCGCGCGAGATTTTGGCGCAAATCGGCTCCGAACGCGACGAGCTCGAGCGGCACATCGCTTGCTCGGGCCCGAGCCGCATGAAACGGCTCTCCTGGCCTCTCCCGCTGCTCGCGGTGCTCGGACTTCCTCTCACCGCCCACGCACGCGCCGATTTCGATCCTGCATTGAACGGGCTGCGCATCACGTCGGGAGCGCTGAGGACCGTCGATTTCGAGACCGCCGAAGGGCTCCTCGGTCTGGAGCTCACGACGTGGGCGGACACCCAAGGCTTTCCGCAGCTCGAACGGACGAAGATCACCAGCGCCGAACAGCTCGGCGATCGCCTGACCGACGCCGCGGACGCGATCGAAGGAGCACACGCGATGCGCCTCGGCGACGGTCGGGGCCTCGCCATCGTGGACGAAACGCTCTTCGCCCAGGTGAAAGACGGACGATTCGAGGTGTCCCTCTGGGCGCGAGCCGACGGTGCGCCGCCGAACGTGCAGGTCCTCTACGATCGCGACGCCGAAAACGTCTACGGAGGCACCCCGCAATGGGCGCTCGTCCGCGCGATCCGCACCGGTCGCGAGACGACCGACGGCTGGGCCGAATACGCGACGGGCCCGCTCGACGGATCCGTCTGGGGAGTGCCCGCCCGCGCCGTCGTCGTCTTGCCCACGCGCTCGAGCTCCGACAAGAAGGCGTCGTTCCTCGTCGACGCGCTCGAGGTCCGGGCCGTCGACGGCAAGCCGGTCGCGCCGGCGGCATGTACGCAAGCGAACGTCGAGAGCACCTGCGGGGCCGAAGGCGACTGCATGTTCGGCCATTGTGTCTCGTCGACCGTGACGTGGGGTGCCAACCCGTCCGCCGCTCACCGACAGGAGATCGCCGAGCGCTGGATCCAGTTCGCGACGCGATTCATCGGCGATCGCAACGCGGCGAAGAACGGGATGCTCGTGCTGACGCCGGAGGCCCGTGAGCTCGCAAAGAGCGCCCCCTCGTCGCGCCAGTTCTTCGGCGGCCTGAACCGCCTCGTGAACCTACTTCGCGACAACCACACGTCGTTCGGCGTGCCGTCGAACTTCACCAACTTCGCACCGCAGGTGCAGCAAGGCACCTCGAGCGTGATGGGCGCGTGTTTCGGGGTGGTCGAGAAGGATCTGATGGGCGGCGGCCTTGGCTTCGCGGTGTTCCGCGCCGGCGAGAACCCGACCTCGGGCACTCCGCTGCAGCGAGGAGACGTCCTCGTCGCGATCGACGGGCAAGATCCGAAAGCCTGGGTCGACGAGGTGTGGCCGCGCTACGCGACGACGCTCCCCAACGACCCACGCGCCGACTGGGGAGGCGTTGCCGGAGATCTCTCGACGCTCATCGCATCACGCGCGAGCACGGTCACGCTCGAGCGCTGCGCGTCCGCATCGTCATGCGACCCTGCCACGCGCCAGTCGATCACGATCGACATCGCAAAGATCGTCTACGAGGTCCTCACGTCGCCGACGCCACCGCAAGGAGGCGCCCGGTTCGCCTGCTCGCAGCGTTTCAGCAACTCCGTCTCGGTCGAGGCGCCCGGAGGGCTCGGAGAAGATCCGGTCCTCACGGCCAAAGGAGCGGGAGGCGAGACGCGCGTGCAGTTCGACGGCTTCGTCGGACAGGGCCAGTGGGAGCAATCGATGACGACCGTGTTCTCGAGCGGCGCGTCTGCGGTCCTCATGGACGCGCGCATGGGCCACGGCGGCTACTACACGACGGTCGAGCACTTGTTCCATCTTCTCCGCGGGACGAGCGAGCCCATCGGCGTGTTCTCGGTCGGGCGAGGCACCTACGACATGACCGATCCGCCGTCGCTCCTGGGACGCCTCGCGAGCTGCGTGGGAAGCGGCTCGTTCGGCACCGACTTCTGGAGCTGTTATGCCGGGAACGCGAACGGCTTCTTCGCACAGCAAGCGTCGCCTCCCGGAGCGGCAACGAAGATCGCGTGGCTCAACACGCGTGATGTCTCGGCGAACGACTTCATGCCTCGCCTCCTGAAGGGCCGTACGGGCTTCCGCATCTTCGCTCCGCATCCGACGAGCGGTGCCTTCGGCGCCGTCGTCCAGCTCCCGTCCGTGGCGAGCGGCTGGTCGGGCGCGAGCATCCAGATCCAGGATGCGCGCTTCGCACCGTCGATCGACGATGTCTCGGAGGTGCGCTGGGAGAGCGGACACGGCGTCGAGCCGGACGTCGTCGTCGTCCAGAAGCTCTCCGATGCGCTCGCCGGCGTCGACACCATCGTGCAGGCGGCCACGGCTTGGCTCGCGACTCCCTGATCCTCGGGACGGAAGAAAAGGAACAGCCATGAAGCTCTCGCTCGTCACTGCTGCTACCGCCGCCGTCCTCGCGCTCCTTGCCACCGGGTGTGGAGCATCCGATGCGGACAAGGACCAGGGAGGCCCGAAGCCGGCGGACACCACGCCTCCTGGCAACGACAGTGCGCCCGTCCGTCAGCTCGTCGATGGCAAGGCGCTCTCGACGTCGCCCGTGAACCTCCTTCCCGATCCAGGCTTCTCGCTCATCGGTCGCGAGCAAGGGTACGGAGCCTTCCTCGCCTTCTATGACGGGGGCTCACGGCAGTTCGAGCTCGCGTCGAGCCTCGACAGCCGCTCCCCTGCCGGTTTCGGCGGCGCCGTCGCGCTCGTGCGCCCCGACAAGGCCACCGATGCGAAGTCCCAGGCCGTCATCCTGCTCACGAGCTTCCTCGGTGGGAAAGGCCCGTTTCACGCGAAGGTCTGGGCGTCGAAGAGCAACGTCAAAGGCGAGCCCGTCGACATCCCCACCGACGGCAGCGCCGTGAAGGCCTCCGTCATGGAGGGCTCTCCGGAGGCCGATGATGCCTTCGATCTCGAGGTCGATCCGACGGCAACGCGTACCGTCGGCGGCCGCACGTGGATCCTCCTCCGCGGAGACATCACGAAGCCGCTCGCGAACGGCGCATTCTTCGTCGTCCGCACGGGCACGAAGGGCGGGCACATCCACCTCGCGGCGCCCGAGGTCACCTCGGACGAAGTCGCCGTGGGTCAGGCCGTGAAATCACGGACACACCTGACGCCGGCGAGTGCGCGACGGAGAGACCTCTCCGAACGGCTCGCCATCCGGGCCTACCAGGCGATCCCGCCGAAGCTCCTGCCCGCGTCACCGAAGCCGCAGCTCGCGGACTGACCGCGGAGCCCCTTCGCGCCTCCGATGCGGCGCGCTCGCTCGTTCTCTCGCGGCGGATTGCCCGCGGGCCTCCGCGCGTCATCGAGCTCGGCGCGCCCGTTACCCGTGACAGTGTGTCTCCGCGGCACACCCGGAAGGCTCAGTCCGCCCGTTCACGCCCGCCCCGGATCGCAGGCCCGCTGCGACGGCCAGGACCAGGCGCACCGCCGTACGGCTCCAGCCCCGAGAAGCGAATGCCGCAGGCCACACCCTTTGAACGCCGGCAAGCACGCGGGGTCCCCGCCCCGCGAAGCGGGATGCCGCGGGGTTCACCCCCGCGGGGCGGGGTGGGGTTTGGGGCGAAGCCCCAACGAAGAAGGCCCGGGGTTTGGGGCGAAGCCCCAACATGAAGACCCACAAAAAGTTCGAACGCCCGACGCGAGCATGGGGGGTTGCTCGCGTGGGCGCTCTCATCCGAGCCTGCACCAGGGGTGTCGATGGAAGCTCGGGAAGTCCGAGTGACGAACCGTGAACGGAACGACGTCGTGTGCGAAAGGCGGCCGCGATGCCGTGACCGCGGCCGATCCGACTACGAGGAGGTCGTCGTGTTGGTGTTCGTGGCGGAGTTCGTCGGCTGCGTGGTCTGCGGGCGCTGCTCGGCGCGCGCGCGGGCCCAACGCTGGATGGTGCGGCGATCGATGCCGAGCGCCGCCGCCGTGTGGACCTTGTTCCCGCCGAAGCGGCGGAGCGCGTAGTCCACGTAGACGCGCTGGAACTTGTGCATGGGAACGAGCCCTTCGGCGGCCTCGACGAGCGCCTCGAGGGCGTCCGGAGTGGCCTCCTTCGGGAGGGGTGCCGAGCGGCGCTGCACGACGCCGCTGGTGGGCGACGACATCGACGACATCGGCATCGACTGACGCGCGACCTTGCGCTTCAGATCGACGACCGAGAGAAGCTGCTTGATCTGAGCACTGGCGAGCTCGATGGCATTGCCGACGACGACGGCGGCGCCGTGTCGTGCGGCCTTGACCGCGAGATCCGTGCTCCCTGCGACGACCAGCACCGAGGCGCCGTTCGCCTTCCCCACGAGATCGAGCACATCATCATCCGAAAGGGATGGTGCCGCGATGACGATGATGTCCGTACCAGGCAGTGCATCGAGCGCTGCCGCCCGTGACGTGGCGCGACGTACAGAGCAACCCTCTTCGCGGAGGTAGCCTTCGAGTCCGAGGGGCTTGTCGCCCTCCACGAGGAGCGCACTGAAACGTGCCGTAGGAATCGCGCTTGCGACGTTCACGATGAATCGCACCCTTTCCCCTTCGCAACCGAGCAGTGTCTCGTTTGCGAGGTGTGCCCGGCCATGAGCACCTCACGTGCCACGGGTGCATGCAGCAGAACGTCGCGAGATCACGGATCGGGTTGCTCGGCGCGCTGTGACCGAAGTCAGCGCTGCCGCACCCCATTGGGGCAAAAGGGCACAATGCCGCAGGGTTCGAGCGCCGCCGAATGAGGCGGCAGGCCTCGGCCTGAGGTACGGTATCCCCATGAAAGTCGCGACGAAATTCGCGCTTGCGTTCGTCGCGAGCGGCCTGCTGAGCGTCGTCGTCTACTCGTCGGTCGCCGCGAGCCGCGAGGTCGACCAGATCGAGACGACCGTGGCCGAGGACCTGGCGAGCCTCGGCCGTACCCTCAGCGCGCCCATCATGGCCGTCTGGGACCGGGACGGTGAAGCTCGCGCGCAGGAGCTCGTTCGCGTCCAGGACCGCGACGAAGCCATCGACGTTCGATGGACCTGGCTCGACGTCGACGGCAATCACTCGTTCGCTCCCCGCGGTGGCGTCGCCGTGATTCCCTCTCTGCTCCGAGGCGACCAGCGAACGTGGGTTGGTGTGACGCCCGATGGTCAGCGACACGTCTACGCATACGTTCCCATGCTGCGACCCGGGCTGCGACCTGCCGCTCTGGAGTTCTCACGTCCTCTCGTCCGGGAGTCACAGGTCTTCTGGGCGGAGGTCCGCGAGCAACTGCTCATGTCGACCATCGTCGTCGCTTTCGCCGCGGCCGTCGCGTTGGTCCTGTCGTCGGTGATCATCTCTCGCCCGCTGGCTCGTGTCGCGGAGCAGGCTCGTCGCATCGGGAAAGGCGACCTCTCGCACAAGTTGGAGGTGACGGGCTCGGACGAGGTCGCGGCGCTCATCGAGGAACAGAACGCGATGTGCGAAGCGCTCAACGACGCGCGCATGCGGGCTCGACAGGAAGCCGACAAGCGACTCGCTGCGCTCGAGCAACTGCGGCACGCCGATCGGCTGCGGACGGTGGGCACGCTCGCGTCTGGAATCGCGCACGAGCTCGGCACTCCGCTGAACGTGATCGCGATGCGGGCAAAGATGATCGCGACGCGCGAGGTGCCGCCAGACGAGGCACCCGAGAGCGCGACGATCATCGTCGGGCAAACCGAGCGCGTCACGAAGATCGTCCGCCAGCTGCTCGATTTCGCGCGGCGACGCAGTCCGAAACGAGCGGAGGCTGACCTCGTGGATCTCGCGGAGCGGACGTCCAACCTGCTCGGCGCGCTCGCCAAGAAGTCGCGCGTGACCGTGACGGTCACGTCGGACGCGAAGGTGAAAGCGAACGTCGACGCCGCACAGATCGAGCAAGCGCTCACGAACCTCGTGATCAATGGCATCCACGCGATGCCGGATGGCGGGGACCTCACGATCCGGGTGAGCGAACGTGACGCCGCGCCGGACCGCGCTCCCGAGCTCGTGCGACGTTGCGCGGTCGTCGAGGTCGCCGACACGGGCACCGGGATCACGCCCGAGAACCTCGAACGCATCTTCGAGCCGTTCTTCACGACGAAGGCCGTCGGCGACGGCACCGGTCTCGGGCTGAGCGTCACCCACGGCATCGTCGAGGATCACGGCGGGTGGCTGAAGGCCGAGAGCGTCGTCGGCAAGGGAACCCGCTTCCAGCTCTACCTCCCGCTCGAGGGCGGAGGTTGACCCGAAGCTCCCGAGCTCCGGAGGGATGAACGCGCCTGCAGGCATCTCGGCCGGAGGCTGTAGTAAGCTCCCCGTCATGTCCTCGCAGGCACCGAGCACGGAAACACGGCAGCGCGTCCTCATCGTCGACGACGAGCCCGAGATGGCGACCGTCGTGGAGCAAGCGCTCAGCCGCCGGGGCTACCATGCCGTGCAGCAGAGCAGCGCGGACGCCGCGTGGGAGCTGCTCGAGCGCGAGGACTTCGACGTCGTCGTGACCGACCTGAACATGCGCGGGATGAGCGGTGTCGAGCTCACCGACCGGATCGCGAAGAACCGCACGGACCTTCCGGTCATCGTCATCACCGCCTTCGGCTCGCTCGAGACGGCGATCGCGACGATGCGCGCGGGCGCCTACGACTTCATCACGAAGCCGTTCGACATCGACCAGCTCGTCGTGGCCGTCGAACGCGCGGTGCAGAACAAGCGCCTGCGCGAGGAGGTCAAGCGACTCCGTGCAGAGGTCGCCAGGTCGAAGCCGAGCCCGGACTTCATCGGGGACGGCCCCGCGATGCGCAAGGTGCACGAGGTCATCGCGCGCGTCGCGGAGACGGACGCCACGGTCCTCGTCACCGGCGAGAGCGGCTCGGGCAAAGAGCTCGTCGCGCGGGACGTCCACAAGCGGAGCAAGCGCGGAAACGGTCCGTTCGTCGCCATCAACTGCGCCGCTCTCCCGGAGACGCTCCTCGAGAGTGAGCTGTTCGGACACGTGAAGGGCGCCTTCACGGACGCGAAATCGAGCAAGCGCGGGCTGTTCGTGGAGGCCAGCGGCGGGACGCTCTTCCTCGACGAGATCGGCGAGATGCCGCCGGGGATGCAGGCAAAGCTGCTGCGCGCGCTCGAGGAGCGCTCCGTACGTCCCGTGGGCGGCACGAGCGAGACGCCGTTCGATGCTCGGCTCGTCACGGCGACGAACCGTGATCTCGAGTCTCTCGTCGAGAGCGGTCGCTTCCGCGAGGACCTCTACTACCGGATCAACGTCGTCCACGTGGACTTGCCGCCGCTGCGTGCGCGCGGCAGCGACGTGCTCCTCCTCGCGCAGCACTTCATCACGAAGCTGGCCGCGCCGATGGGGAAGACGGTGACCGGCTTCTCCTCCACCGTCGCCGAGCGTCTGCTCTCGTACTCGTGGCCCGGGAACGTCCGCGAGCTACAGAACTGCATCGAGCGCGCGATCGCCCTCGCTCGCTTCGAAGAGCTGACCGTCGAAGACCTCCCGCCGAAGGTGCGTGACTACAAGCCGTCGTTCGTCGTCGTCGCCACGGAAGATCCGACCGACCTCGTCACGATGGAGGAGGTCGAGCGCCGCTACATCCAGCGCGTGATGGAGGCGGTCGGACAGAACAAGACGCAGGCCGCGAAGGTCCTCGGCTTCGACCGCACCACGCTCTATCGCAAGCTCGAGCGATACAAGCTCGGTGGTCCGCCCGAGCGCGTGAGCAACCCGGGACCTTCCTCGAAGGACTGACTGCGAAATCGTCTTCGCTGGTCGATTTCCAAATCAGAAGTCGAAACCGGTAGTGGCGCGCCGCCGGCGAGGTCGGGGGATGGAGGGTGCGCGAACGCACTGCACCCACATTTCCTCACGGCACCTGAGCGCCACCTCGCTCCGGATCCCCGCGTTTCCGCGCGGTTTCGAAAACGGGTCACCGAGAAGCGCGTTTCTTGAGACGCTTTTGTGACTCACACTTGGGTGCACGGTGGCCCCAACGGCGTCCTCGTGAGGGTCGCGAGGACGCCCCGTTACAGCCTCACACTCATTTTTGCCTGACGTCGCAATTCACGAAATGAGACGGCGCGCTTTCCGTATCAAACATACGTGGCGCGTGTTGGCTCTCTTGTCTCGATTCGCCCCGTGGCAGTCGGGTCGGTCCTTCGTAGAACCCTGGCTGCTCTGACCGGCGCGGCGCTCCTCGTGAGCGCCGTGGGCGACGCTGAGGCTTACGCCATCAAGCGGACGTCACGTGGCCAGCTGGTCCACTGGGAGGAGCCGACGGTCAAGTACACCCTCGACCCCTCTCTCGATCGAGAGGTCGCACAGGCCACGGACGCGACGATCGCCTCGATGAGCGCTTGGGGCGGCTCCGTCGGCGCCCCCGAGCTCGAGGTGGCGCCTCTGGACGATATCTCTCCGAAGAAGCCGGAGTTCGATCAGAAGAACGGCGTCTTCTTCATGAAGGGGGGCTACGCCCCTGCCGGGCGGGCGCTCGCGATCACCGTCCTCACCTACGACAACGGGTCGGGCAAGATCCTCGACGCGGACATCATCTTCAACGGCTCCTACACCTTCGAGGTCCTCCCCGCAGCCGGACGGCCGGAGATCCCCGAGAAGGACCCGACGTCGACGCATCTCACGAACACCGACACGATCAACCACGACGACGAAGAAGCCGCGCGCTCGCGCGAGAGCATTTACGACCTTCATCACGTCATCGCGCACGAGCTCGGGCACTCGCTCGGCATGAACGACGAGATGGGCCGCAAAGATGCCCTCATGTACCGCTACTCGCTGCCGAACGACGCGTCGCTCCGGCAGCCGGCGTCGGACGACATCGAAGGACTCGCCGAGCTCTACAGCAAGACGCTGGAGGCCCGCGGCAATGGCTGCGGCAGCGCGACGGTCGCGCCGAAGAAGCCGTCGAGCGCCGCTTCGCATGCGGCCATGGCCGCCACGTTCGCGCTTCTCCTGTTCCTCGTGCTCCGCGCGAAGAGCGACCGCCGTGCGCGGGTCGGATTCGTGCTCGCCGCCGCCGCCGCCACCGTCGCCCTGGTGCCGGATCTCTCGGGCAAGGACGGCGCTGGCGTCGGCATCGCGCGCGCGAGCGAGGCCCGCGTGGCGGGTCATGCCCGTGCGAAGGTGCTCGCCACGTCGACCGTGATCGAGAACGGTCTCTTCAAGACGAGCTACGAGCTCTCGACCACGACCTGCCGCGCCGCGAGCTGCCCGAAGGCGGGCCACGGCGTCGCCTGGGGCGGCACCATCGGAAACATCACGCAGGAAGTCGGCGGCCACTACGCGCCTTCGAACGGCGACGAGGTCGATGTCTCGTTCGCGAAGCTGCCGAGCGCCCTCGGCGCGATGACCAAGCCGCTCGCCGGCCGCAGCACCGTGATCAACGTGGACGAGACGGTCCGCGTCCTCACGCGCGCCGACTGAGCGTCGTCAGAAGCCGCCCTTGCTGGAGCGTGTCGGGCGCCACGACCCGCGGACGGGCGAGAGGCGCTTGTAGACGCGGAGGCTGTGCGTCAGCAAGGGAACGCGGGCGGCGGCTTCGACCGAATCACCTGCGCTCATCGTCTCCTGCGCGGTGTCGATTCGGAGCGCCCATCGGCTTCCCCAATCGCGCCCGGGAAGCGTGAACTGGACGTCGTCGTGTGATCCGTTCAGGAGGATCAGGAACGTGTCGTCCACGACCGGCTCGCCATTGGCGTCCCGCCAATCGAGCGCATCGCCGGCGAGCAAGAGTCCCAAGCAGGCGCGATGCGGCGTTTGCCAGTCGGGCGGCGCCATCTCGCGTCCGTCGGGACGGAACCAGGCGATGTCGGGCAGCTCGCTGCCGGCGATCCGCTCACCGCGCAGGAAGCGCGGGCGACGGAAAACGGGATGACGCCGCCGGAACGCGACGATCTCGCGGCAGAACGAGAGGAGGGACTCACGCTCCGCATCGAGCTCCCAATCGAGCCAAGAAATCGAGTTGTCCTGCACGAACGCGTTGTTGTTGCCGTTCTGCGTCTTCCCCATCTCGTCGCCCGCCGTGACCATCGGCACGCCTTGCGACACCATCAGCGTGACGATGAAGTTCCTCTGCTGGCGGGCACGCAGCCGCCGGATCTTGGGGTCGTTCGTCGGCCCTTCGACACCGCAGTTCCACGACAGGTTGTCGTCCCAGCCGTCGCGATTCCCCTCGCCGTTGTCGAGGTTCTGCTTCCTCTCGTAGCTGACGAGGTCGCGTAGCGTGAAGCCATCGTGCGCGGTCACGAAGTTGATGCTCGCGTGTGGGCGGCGGCCGCCGTCCTCGTAGAGATCGCTCGAGCCGGTGAGCCGGTAGCCCATGTCCCCGACGGTGTGCTTCGCGCCCGTCCAGAACTGCCGGACGGTGTCGCGGTAACGCCCGTTCCACTCCGTCCACAGCACGGGGAAGTTGCCGACCTGGTAGCCGCCGTGCCCGAGGTCCCATGGCTCGGCGATCAGCTTCACGTTCGACAGGACCGGGTCCTGATGGATGATGTCGAAGAACGCGCTCAGCTTGTCGACGCTGGTCCCATGCTCCCGCGCGAGCGTGGAGGCGAGGTCGAAGCGGAAGCCGTCGACGTGCATCTCCGTCACCCAGTAGCGGAGGCTGTCCATGACGAGCTTCAGCGTCTGCGGGTGAAGCATGTTCAGGCTGTTGCCGCAGCCGGTGTAGTCCTCGTACCGCGCGAGGTTGTTCGGATTGAGGCGGTAGTACGTCTTGTTGTCGAGCCCGCGCAGGCACACCGACGGGCCGAGGTGATCGCCTTCGCCGGTATGGTTGTAGACCACGTCGAGGACGACCTCGACGCCCGCGCGATGGAGCCGCTTCACCATCCGCTTGAACTCGGTCACCTGATTCCCGCGCTCCGCGGCGAAGCGCTGGTCGGGAGCGAAGAAGCCGAGCGTCGAGTACCCCCAGTAGTTTTCCTTTCCACGCGAGGCGACGGACCACTCGTTCATCGACTCGTGGATGGGCAGGAGCTCCACCGTCGTGACGCCGAGGCGCTTGAGGTGCTCGACGATGGGGTCGCTGGCGAGGCCGAGATACGTCCCGCGCAAGGCCTCCGGGACATCGGGATGGGCAGCGCTGATGCCCTTCAGGTGGGCTTCGTAGAGGATGGTGTCCGCCCAGGGGACACGAGGGCTCGTGTCGCCCTCCCAGTCGAAGCCATCGTCGACGACGACGCTCTTCGGCACACCGCGGGCGCTGTCGCGGAGATCGGCGGCGTGCTCGTTCGGCTTCTCCTTGGTTCCGGCGAACCCTGCAGCGGGGGCGCCGGCGTAGGCGAAGAGCGGCTCGCGGTAGTCGATCTTGCCGTCGATCGCGCGCGCGTACGGGTCAACGAGGAGCTTGTGCGGGTTGAAGATGAGCCCGCGTGTCGGATCGTAGGGGCCGCGCGCGCGGAAGCCATATCGCTGCCCGGGTCGAATGCCGTGCACGTACCCGTGCCAGACGTGCATCGTCTGCTCGCGCAGCGGAATGCGCTTCTCGCCGTGCTCGTCGAAGAGGCAAAGCTCCATCGCCGTGGCGTTCTCCGAGTAGACCGCGAAGTTCACGCCGTCACCGTCGAAGGTCGCACCGAGCGGGGTATGGCGTCCGGGCCGTACCGTTCTCACCATGTCGTGGCGAGCACGTTAGCGCCATTCGCGCGCCGATTACACGTCGGTCGTCCGTCAGCCGCGCTTGATCTCGCGCTCGAACTCGGGGAAGTAGCGCGCGATCACCGAGACGTCGAAGCGGCTCAGGATCGACTCCTTCGGCTCGCGCGCGAGGAGGAAGGTGAAGCAGCGCGAGACGAAGTCGGTCGCGTGCTCGCCCGCCCGACCGAGGCGCACGAGATCGGCTTTTCCGACCGTCACCTCGTGTGTCGTCTCGGACGCCCCCTCTTTCACCCGGACGCGAAGCGTGATCTGGTCCTGGCTCTCATCGATCGTCTCGGCCTTCACCATGCGCAGACGATGGCACGGGCCGCGTCGACCGTCGACACGCGCCCGGGCACCGAGGCGCGATGCCGTCACGTGCGTGGACGCCTGCCGCGTGCGGCGCGATGAGCGGATCCCGTTTGGTCCTCGCTCAGGGCTCCGCGAATCGGTTCGACTCGACGGCCAGGCGCCGGATCGCGGCGAGACGCGCCGTGACGTCCGGGTCCTCGAGGAGATCTTCGACCGGGCGCGCCAGGCGCCACGTCCAGTTCTCGTCGGTGACGGTCCCGGGCAGATTGATGCGCGATTTGTCGCCGAGAATCTCCTGCGCGAGGAGCAAGGTGAGCTCCGATCGCGAAGAGAAGAGCAGACGAATCAGCGCCAGCTCGCGCTCACCTTCGGGCAGGTCGAGCGGAATGCCATCGAGCTTCGCCAGCCGCTCGCGCTCCCAGTCCTCGAGCTCGTACCACCACTGCGTGATCGGCAGCGTGTCGTGCGTGCTCCACGTGGCCACGGAGAGCTCCGGGAAAGCGCGAGGATCGCGCGGGATGAAGCTCTCGTCCCGCTCCCAGGGCAGCACCTTGTAACCGGGGAGCTCGAGACGCGTCATGGTCTCGCGCACGAACGGCGGGATGACGCCGAGGTCCTCGGCGATGACCGAACCACGACCGGCCGCCTCGAGCATCGCGCGAAGGACCTTCTCTCCACGTGCTCGCTGCTCGGCCTCGAGCTCCGGATCGAAGCGACCACGCGAGGGGCCGCCTCCAGGAGAAGGCGCGTCCTTCTTCACCCACTGCCGGAAAAAGCCGACGACGTGGTCGATGCGGAACCGATCGAACAGCTCCGCCGAGTGCGCCGCGCGGGCTCGGATCCAGCCGAGATCGTCGGCGTCCATCGTCGGCCAGCGATACGCAGGCAACCCCCAGCTCTGTCCGTCGGCCGAGAAGTCGTCCGGCGGCGCTCCGAGCGACACGTCGGTCTGGAACTGGTCCCGGTGCGCCCAGACGTCGGCGCTCTCGCCGCCGACGATGAAGGGCATGTCGCCCATGAGAGAGATGCCCTGGCGCTTCATCTCCGCGCGGGCGGCACGCCACTGCTCGTGCGCGAGCCACTGGAGGTACATCTCTTCGAGGACCTGCGTCCCGAGGCCGCCGTCGTCGCGTGGCGACGCAGCGAGCGCGAGCACCTCGGGCGACCGGTCACGTTCGTGGGCCGGCCAGGTGGACCAGCCGTAACCCGCATGTGATGCCCGAAGCGCAGCGTAAAGCGCGTGATCGCGCAGCCACGCGCCCTCGCGTTCGACGAAGGCGTGGAGCTCACGGGCTCGTGCGGTCCCCTTCGCCAGCTCGCGCTCGCGGAACCGGTTGAACGCGTGGCGGAGCACGCCGCGCTTCAGTCGCCTCACGGCGGCGTAGTCCACCTTCGGGGCACGACGCACGCGCTCGAGCTCCGCGCGTCCTTCGTCGCCGAGGGCGCGTGCGAGGAGCTCCGCGTCCACATCGGGCGATGCCTCGACCGTGATGTAGATGGGGTCGAGCGCGAACGCCGACAGGGCGCCGTACGGGCTCGTCTCTCCCTCGGCAAGCTCGTGCGTGGGCAAGACCTGCACGAGGCGCTGCCCAGCACGGAGGAAGAGGCCGGCCGCGGCCGGCAGGTCCGTGATCTGCCCAATGCCCCAATCGCCGCGCGTACGCACCGAAAAGAGCGGAATCGTCACCCCGGAAAGCCTGGCCATCGCCACGCTGCTCCTTCGCACACACAACCTCCTCGCGCAAGCACTCCGTCACTCACGAGAGAGGCACGAATTGCGCCCGCCGTCGGCGCCGACGGGGCCGGCGGGAATGCGCCGGGCCGGGACCAAAGACGGGAATGCCACGGGAACTTTGCTCCGGCTGCTACACACTATCTCGTCGTGCGTGGAGGCTTCGTCATCACCCTGGCCCTCTCGCTGGGCATCCACGTCGCCGTCGCTGTCGCGGTACTGGTCCCGCGGGTCCCACGCGCCGAGGTGGTGCCGTCCGTCGATCCTGCTCCGCAGCTGGCAGGCGAGACGTTCGAGCTGCCGGCCCCCGAGACGGCAGAGGTCCCGCTCTCGAATGCTTCTCCTTCACCGGAAGCCGTGAGCGCGCCATCCCCCGACGCCGAGGGCGACGCCCCTGCCCGACCAACCCCACCGGCGGTCGGCAAGCGCGCGGCTCGCCCTTCACACGCAGGGCGTCCGTCGAGCGGACGGGCGGACCCGGGCGACGCGGACGGTGTCCTCGGCTCGACCGGCTCCGCCCCGGCGCTCTACGGCGCCGTCGGCGAACGCTCCGCGGTCGACCTCGCGACAGCCTTCACGCGAGGCTTCCCGCAGGCCGCGAGCGCCGACCCGGCATGGCGGTCGGCGCCGCTCGGTTCGGCCGGACAAGCCGACGTGGTCCTCACGCTCGACGAGTCGGGCCACATCGAGCAGACGGACATCGTCGGCTCACCGAGCCCGGCGCTCGCAAGCGCGATCCGGCGCACGCTCGCGCTCATCAAGGGCCGTTCGTTCGTCGCGAAGGGAAAAGTGACGAAGCTCCACCTCGTGGCCGTCGTCAGCACGGACTCCGTCCACGACGGGCTCCACGGCGATGTGTTCGCGATTGGCGGCAGCTTCGCCGGCGCCGAAGGCAGCGCGTTCTTCGCTCTCGCCATCGGTCGCCGAATCGACGTGCGCGTCCGGGCGAAGTGAAGGAAGTGAGCGCGCGCTTCAGCGTCGCTTCCAGATGCGGAAGCCCCCTTCGTCGACGATGACCTCGTAGTGCTCCTCGAGCGCTCGCTGCAGGACGGGCGCGAGGCGGAGCTGCCCCGTGTGCTCGACGAAAGCGCGCGTTCGAGGCGCCGTGAGCTGCGCGATCCACGGCTCGGGCGGGTACGTCCCGCGGCGGACGAGATGCACCATCTGGTACGTCGGCGTCAGGATGCGTCCATTCGCCGCGAGCTCTATCCCGGCCTCGTCCGACGCGACGACAGCGTCGCTCGGCAGCCCCACTCGCGCACGAACCGACGAAACGAGCTCCCCGTCCGCGCGCATGCGCACGGCGTGCTCGATCGCTCCTCGGATCGAGGCGACGTCCGTCCAGAGCACGGCGACGAGGGCGAGCGCCGCGTGCACCAGGTTACGTCCGCCGATGCGCACGCCGTCGGGCGCGGACTGCGCGACGAGCGCGACGGCCGCGATGGAGGGCTCCATCCAGTAGTTCGACGCACTTCCGGTCTTGGCCAACGCGAAGAGCGTCCAGACGAACGACGCCGCGAGCGCAGCAAGGCCGATCCTCGGGCCCGGACGTGCACGATCCCGCCATCCGCGCCAAGCCGCCCAAGCGAACAGCGGGCCGAAGAAAGGAAGCCGTCCTCCGACCTGCTCGAGCCACACGGCCCACGAGAGCGGCTGCGCGTTCGACCGGACGACGTGAGCGAACAGCGCTCCTCCCGTCGCGAGATGAGCCACGGCCGCGCTCGCAGCAGCGAGCAGGACCGCGGCGCCGAGCTTCCGCAGGCCGTCCTTGCGATCGACGAAGCAGCCCCCGACGAGCGCACCGACCGGCAAGCCGATGATCGTCGGCTTCACCCACGGCACGACGACGAGCGCGGCGACGCACACGAGGTCGAGCCTCCCGCGGCGCATCGCGCGGACGAGCGTGAACGCGGCAATCGCGCAGGCGATCGAGTCCGGACGGCCGATGCTGGCGAAGTTCGCGAGCACCCAGATCCCGCCGACGAACGCGGCGGCGGCCGCCGCTTCGCGCCGAACATCCGGCCGCGCCGTCCACGCGATACCGGCGAGCGCGCCGAACCAGGCGAGCGAGCACGCGACGCGTGCCGCGATGGTCGCGGCGGACGACGGTACGAGTGACACCGCCGCCGTCCAGAGCGGCGGGTACGTCACGTAGAAACGCGAGGGCGGCTCGCCCTGGTCGAAGGCGCCGATCAGCGGATCGACGTACAGGGGCAAGTGCGCGCGCAGTCGCGAGGCCTCGAACAGGACCTCGGCTTCGCCCCAGTACGGGATGCGGACGGGCGCCGTGGCAACGACGAAGCCGAGCGTCGCGAGCAGCGCGCCCGCGAGGCTGGCGACGACGAGGAGCCATGTGATGCGCGCGAGCACGCGGTCTCTTCAACGCAGTGACGGCGCCGAACGTCAGTAGCGCGCCTGCTTCGTGGCGACGTCGCGGCGGGCGTAGATCATCAGCCGACCACGGGAGAACGTGCGCTCGTAGTCGTCCGGGATCATCGCCACCGCCTCCGGGCTCGGCTCCCAGAGAAGGAGGTGATCGTAGAGCGGCGTGGCTTCGGCGAAGAACTTCTGCCAGGTCGTGCGGAAGAGCACGTCGCAGTCATCGAAGCGCGATGCCGTCTTGCATAGCGTCTCCGGCGAGCTCATCTCGGGCGCGAACGATTCGAGCACGAGGTGATTGAAGCGCACCGGGGGCGGCTCGCTGTACGTGACGGGGAACGAGCGGGAGTGCGCGAAGAGAAGCGGCGCCGACGTCCGGCGCTCGACGACGTAGTAGCCCCACATGTGGAGCAGGTTGCGCGTGTTGTCCGAGGCGCCCTTGTGCTTGAAGAGGAGCGGCAAGAGGCGCGCGCCCTCGGGGACCGCGTCGATGCCCGCCGAGAACTCCTGGCGCTCCTCGTCGAGCCGCGCGTAGTCGATGCCCATCCCGGCGGTGTAGAGCACCGCAGAGAGGCCGAGCGCTGCGATGAGCGCCTTCGGCAGACGTTCCGGCACGAACAGCAGGAGGCCGACCCAGAAATACGGGATGAGCCTCGAGTTGACGTGGAACCAGTTCGTCATCTTGTACGGGATGAAGCAGTACAAGAGGACGAGCGCGAGGAGCGCGTGCGAGGAGAAGAACACCGGCGCAGGCCCCGTACGCCGGCGGACGCCCCAGAAGCCGACGACCGCAAGGGCGACGCACGGCACGAAGCTCGAGATCGAGAGGTTCGAGTAGCCCCAGAACCACTCGGCCCAGAGGTTGTACGCGAGCTCCCACGGCGCGAGGAGCCTCTTGAAGTTCATGAAGCCCGTCATCGGACCGACCGTGTCCTTGACGTGCTGTGAGACCGATGCGAGCGCGAGGAGCGTCACCGGCATCAGCGGGACGATCATCGCCAGCGTCGCCCTGTAGCGAGCTTTCCACGTCGGCTGGACGATCGACTCGATGAGGACCAGCAGGTGCACGACGAGGAGGGGGAAGACGTGCGCGTACCAGGTCGCGACCCCGAGCCCGACGATCGCGAGGCCGTTCGCGAGCGACGGCTTGGTGCGCTGACGATTCACCGCGAGCAGCAGCGCGAGCGACAGCGGTACCGCGATCGCGAAGTCGAGCATACCCATCGAGACGAACCAGTTGTGGACCATCGGCCACGCGAACAGGCTCGCCATCAACATCCGCCGCCGGCTCCCCGACATCCGGAGGATGAACCGCGGCAGGACGAGCGCGTTGAGCGCCAGCGTCAGCACCGCGAAGAGGCGCGCGGCGAGCTTCAGGCCCGCGACCTTCCCGACGAAGTGGAGCCACGTGAAGAGCGCCGCGTTCGTCTTGAAGAAGCCGTTGAAGACGTACTCGGGATACGTCTTCAGGTTCTCGATCACCGTGAGGGTCGCGAGATGGTTCGGCAGATCCTGGTAGGGAGGGACCTCGGTCAGGGCCAGGGGCCAGGCACCGACGACGAACAGCGCTGCGCTGATGGCGAAGGCGAGCTGCGTGTCGTTCAGCCGGATGCTGCTCAGCTTGTCGAGCGGCCCCGGGCTGCGCCCGACCCGCGCCGATGAGCGAACTCCAGACGAGGCCGGTATCGGCGAGGCGTCGTCGAGGCTCACTCCATCGGCAGAGCTGCGGAGCAGCTCCCTGGTAACGGCTTCGGAGTTGAGCATCAGAGGAAAAGGAGGCTACGGGTCTCGTCACCGCGAAGGCGACGCGTGAAGCGATGAGCCTGAAGCAAGAGCCGGCCCAGCGCCAAAACCTGGGAAAACCCGGGCGGCGGAGCCTAACCCGGGGTCTTGGGGGTGTCCACCAGGCACAGTCGAGCCTTCCCTATGACATCGGGATCATGGACTTGGTGAGGACTTGGTGAGGACTTGGTGAGGACTTGCTGCGTCGCGTGAGGGTCCACGAAGGCAGCGTGGAAAGCTGAGCCTTTTCGAAGACTGACGCGGCGCGTCGCCGCGTCAGGCTATGGTCGAGGTAAGCCAATGCCTGAGCTGTCGCATACGGGCACACAACATGAAGGCAGGGCTTCGTGGTGGCTCTCCTCCCTCTCTCCTCTCCTCGGGTTGCGGACAGGACAACCGCACAATCGCGCACTCCCGCGCACACGATCATTCCCCGGCCCGCGGGCTGGTGGATCGGCCGGTCATCGCTGCTCGGCCTCGCCCTGATCGGGATCACGGGGCTCGGGGGATGCGCAGCGGAGGTCGACGAAAATACGGACGTCGCGACGAACGTCACGGTCAGCTCGGAGACCAGGATCTTCGGCGGCGAGATCGACGATGACCAGGAGGCCGTCAGCAGCGTCGTCGCGCTGAAGGTCGGCACGGCGGGTTCCTACGAGCTTTGCTCGGGCGTGCTCGTGGCTCCCAACGTCGTGCTCACCGCACGCCACTGCGTGGCAACGAGCATCACGACCTCTGTGTCCTGTGACGAGAAGGGCAACTCGACGAACGGAAGCCACGTGTCCGGCGATCTGCCCGCAAGCGCCGTCGCCGTGTACACGGGCGCGACGCCGAAGTTCAGCGAGCAGCCGGACGCCGTCGGTACGGCCATCGTCGCGCCGAGCAGCGACATCCTTTGCGATAGCGACATCGCCCTCGTCGTCCTCGACGAGGCCATCCCCGGCGTGGAGCCGGTCGCCGTGCGCCTCGGCGTGGGCGTCTCTCCCGGCGAGACGATCCGCTCCGTGGGTTACGGGCAGAACGACCAGAAGAAGCCGCTCGGGACACGGCTCCGGAAGCCGGGTGTGGCCGTGCTTGCGATGGGCAGCGGCGTCTCCGCGAGCCGAACCGCGCTCGGCCCCCACGAGTTCGAGGTGGGCCGGTCGATCTGCCAGGGCGACTCCGGTGGGCCCGCGATCAGCGAAGACACCGGCGCTGTCGTCGGCGTCGTTTCGCGCGGTGGCGACTGCGAAGAGAACTTCGGGCACATCTACACGACGACAGCCGGCTGGCGGCAGCTCTTCGATGCTGCCTTCGCGGTCGCGGGTGGAGCGCCCGTCCTCGAGTCCGGTCGGCCGGCTGGAACGCACGGGTCGACCCCGCGCACGAAGCCCGTCCACTCGCCGCTCGCCGAAGAGGACGTCCGTGCAGAGTCGTGCTCGGTCAGCCACGCGCCAGCCCGCGGAGGCGCTTCCGCCGCCTCGGTGCTCGTGCTCGTCGGATGTGCTGTCGTCCTCCGTTGCCGGCGCCGCGCGAGCTCTGCTTCGGCTCGAGGCTGAAACTCGCGCAACGGCAGCGGAAGCTCGCTACGCTTCCCACTGGATGCGACTGCTCCGAGTCTCGCTTCACGACGTCGGTCCTTTCGACGACGCGGTGCTTCGGCTCACACCTCCCGAGGCCGCGGAGGCCGCGGAGGAAGGGGCGGCCACCGACGCTCCGGAGGAAGGAGCCGCACCGGTTTACGCCGCGGCACCTCGACCCGTGACGGTCCTGTTCGGAGGTGACGGAACCGGGAAGACCTCGCTCCTGTCGGCGCTCGCGCTCACACGTCCGGGTCATGCTTTGCCGCCGCTTCCGCCGAGCGGCGGACCACGCGAGCGGGCGGCGGGTGCAGCCCCGCCGTGGGTTGCCACGGAGTGGCAGCTCGGTGAGGACGATCCCGAGCGCCCCCACCCGCTCGTCGTGAGCAGCCCGGCCGCCACGCTCCCCGGCGAAAGCCCGGAGGCCGCCGCGATCCGGCGCCGCGAGCAGGCGCTGTTCGATCGGCGTGCACAGCAGGAGGGCGGGTACGTCTTCGTGTCGTTCTCCGGTGCGCGCTGGTTCTCGCGCGTCCCGAACATGCTCAGCGTCCCCGAGCGTTCGATCCTCCGCTACGACATCCGCCAACCGAGCACCTCCTTCGACGATCCGACGCGCGCCGATCTGACACGCGAGACGAAACAGGTCCTCTCGTACGCATCGGTCGGCGCTGCGCTCGGCGGCGCACGCGCGGAATACCATCACCTCGTTCGCTTCGACGACGCGCTGCGTGAGGCGATCGACGTCGTGCTCGAGCCGTTCGATCTCGTCCACGCAGGCGTCCATCCCACGAGCCTCGAGCCGCAAGTCCGGTCGTCGCGCGGCGACCTCATCCCATTCGACGCGATTCCGCGCGCGGCCCGCCATCTCATCGCGTTCGTCGCGTTGCCGCTCCGCGCGCTCTTCGCCGCATACCCTGGGTCGGACACGCCGCGCGAGCGCGAAGGTGTCGTCGCGATCGACGACGTAGAGAACCAGCAAGACCCCGCGCTCCTCCGGGTGCTCGTCCCGCTGCTCCGCCGCGCGCTTCCGAACGTGCAGTGGATCCTGACGACCGCGTCGACGCAGCTCGCGCTCGCATGCGACGCCTCCGAGGTGATCGCGATGCGCAGGTCCGGCGCCTCGCGCGTCGAGCTCGACGAAGGCGTGCTCCACTGAGCGGATCGCCCCCTTGCGTGCGCGCGGAGGCTCCGGTAGGAGCGGCGCGCAAATGAAGACCTTCGATTGGAGCGTCGCCGTCCTGCTGGCGCTCGGGGCGGGCGCCTGCGGGACGCGGATCGTCTACACACCGACGAACGCACCTCCGCATGCGCTGCAGCCGAAGCCGCCGGAACAAGTCGAGGTCTATTCCGCGAGCCCGCCGCAGCGTAAGTACATCGAGGTCGGCCTCATCGAGGCTCGGCGCGAGAGCGGGTGGAGCGTCGACGACGAGACGGCGGTGCAGACGAAGCTCCGTCAGGACGCCGCCGAACGCGGCTGCGACGCGATCGTCATCACCGGGTCGGCCGATGCGATCGTCGGCGACCACAACTCCACCACCACCCTGCGCGGCTACAGGGCGACCTGCATCGTCTGGGACGGCGAGCCCACGCCGAAAGCTGCAAGTGTTCCGCGCTGCGTCCCGGGCGAGTCGAAGGCCTGCGTCGGTCCCGGCGGTTGCCAGGGCGGACAGGCGTGCGAGCCCGGCGGCGAGAGCTATTCGCGCTGCGACTGCGGCTCGAACCAGTAGACGCCATTCACTGGCTCGGCAGGTCGATACGCGCCACGCGCTGCGCTCCACCGAGCGCGGACGGCACACAGGGGCGGGGCGTCTCCGGCGCAACGGAGCCGAGCTCGACGAAGGCGTGCTCCACTGAGCGCATCGCCCCCTTGCGTGCGCGCGGAGGCTCCCCCCGGGAGCTGGTGGCCGCCCGCCTGGAGCCTCTCTCTCAGTGCGCCTCGCCCCAGTGCGAGCCGGCGCCCACGTCGACCTCGAGCGGCACGTCGAGCGTCATCGCGCTCTCCATCGCTTCCTTGATGATGCCCTTGGCCTTCTCGACGTGCTGCTCCGGCACCTCGAAGACGAGCTCGTCGTGCACCGTGAGGATCATGCGCGCTCCCGGGACGACGTCGCCGAGCCCCAGCTTGACCATCGCAAGCTTGAGGATGTCGGCGGCGGTGCCCTGGATCGGCGTGTTCTTCGCGACACGCTCGGCCTCGAAGCGAAGGCCTCGGTTCGACGAGTGCAGGTTCGGGAGGAACCGCCGCCGTCCGAGGATCGTGCGCACCGCCTCTCCTTCCCGCGCCGTGTCGATCGTCTGCTCCATGAAGCGGCGGACGCCGACGAAGCGCTCGAAGTAGGTCGCGATGAACTGCGCGGCCTCCTGGCGCGTGATGCCGAGATCGCGCGCCAGGCGCGGCTCGCCCATGCCGTACATGAGGCCGAAGTTGACCGCCTTCGCGCGACGACGCATCTCGGGGGTGACCTCCGCACGCGGCACGTTGAAGACGAGCGACGCCGTGTGCGTGTGGACGTCGACGCGCTCGCGGAACGCAACGCCGAGGGCTTCGTCCTTCGCGAGGTGCGCGAGCACGCGAAGCTCGATCTGCGAGTAGTCGGCGCTGACGATGCGATAGCCGTCCGGGGCGACGAACGCGGAGCGCACGAGACGTCCGAGCTCGCGGCGGATCGGGATGTTCTGGAGGTTCGGCTCGGTGGACGAGAGCCGCCCGGTCGCCGTGACGGCCTGCTCGAAGCGGGTGTGGATGCGCCCGGTCTCGGGGTTGACCGCTCGCGGCAGCCCTTCGAGGTAGGTCCCCTTCAGCTTGTCGAGCTCGCGATACTCGAGGATGACGTGCGGCAGCGGATGTTTGTCCGCGAGCTCCTCGAGCACGGCGGCGTCCGTCGAGCGGCCGCCCTTCATCGTACGCTTCACGACGGGCAGCTTCAGCTCGTCGAAGAGGATCGCCTCGAGCTGATCACGTGACCGGATCGCGAAGCGGCGGCCGGCGACTTCATGCGCCTTTGCTTCGAGGACCTGGCATTCGGCCTCGACGTTCGCCGCGATCCCCGCGAGGCGCGACGTGTCGACGAGGACACCTTTCTGCTCCATCGCCGCGAGCACGCGCGACAGCGGCAACTCGAGCTTCTCGTAGAGATCGCCGAGGCCATCCTGCGCGACCCGCGGATCGAGCCGCTCGGCCAGCGACACGGCGAGCTCGGCGAGCGGCGCGGCATAGGTCGTCGCGCGCTCGACATCGAGCTGATCGAACATGATCCGATCCGCCTTCCGACCCGTCGGCGCCTCGTCGAAGATCGGCAGCTCGGTCCCGAACTCGCGGCGCACGAGGTCCTTCAGCGCATGCGGTGCTTCGGGGTCGAGCAGGTAGGCCGCGAGCATCGGATCGGAGACGAGACCTTCGATGCGCAGCCCGTGCCGCGCGAGCACGTCCTCGATGCGTTTGAGGTCGTAGCCGACCTTGCGGACCTTCGGATCCTCGAGCAGCGGCGAGAGCAGCGCCCGGGCCTCGTCGAGGGAGAGCTGCTTCGGCGCGCCGAGGTAGCGATGCGAGATCGGGACGTACACGCCTTCGCCCGGCGCCGCGGCGACGGCGATACCGAGGATCTGTGCGCGCATCGGATCGGCCGTCGACATCGCGACCCCGACGCCGAGCACACCGCGCTTCTTCGCCTCCGCGAGCACCGCGGAGACATCCTTGGTGTCGAGCGCATGGCGGTACGTTCGCTCGATGATCGGTGCGGGCGCGACCTCGCGCGAAGCCGCAGAGACCATCGCGACCGCACGCCCGGCCCCTTTGTCGCCGACGGCCGTGTGGCGGCCGTCACGCATGCGCTGCTGCGCGGAGGAGATCTGGTCGAGCAGGCGCGTGAATTCGAGCTCGATGAACAGCTTCCGCAGCTCCTCGAGGTCCGCGCCGCCGTACTTCATCCGGTCCTTGTCGAACTCGACCGGGACGTCGGCCTTCAGCGTGACGAGCTGCTGCGAGATCCGCGCATCACCCTCGTGGTTCACGAGGTTCTCGCGCAGCTTCGGACGCTTGATCTTGTCGATGTTGGCGTAGATGCCTTCGATCGTCTTGTACTCGCGCAGGAGATCGGCGGCCGTCTTCGGGCCGACCGACGGCACGCCCGGGATGTTGTCGGAGGTGTCGCCGGTCAATGCGAGGAGGTCACGGAGCTGACTCGGCGGGACACCGAACTTCGCCGCGACCTCGACGGGGCCGTAGGTCCGGTCGCGCATCGAGTCCCACAGCACGACGCGGTTGTCCTCGTCGCGAACGAGCTGCATCAGGTCTTTGTCGGCGCTGACGATGACGACGCGCAGGCCGGCGTCGATCGCCTGCGCGACGACGGCCGCGATGAGGTCGTCGGCCTCGATGCTGTCGGCGCGGAAGATCGGGATGTTGTACGCGCGGACGATGGTCTCGCAGCGCGCCATCTGCGGCCCGAGATCGACGGGCATCGCCTGTCGCGTCGCCTTGTACCGCGTGTCCAGCTCTTTGCGGAAGCTCGGCCCTTTGCAGTCCATGGCGACCGCGAACATCGCCGGCAGCCGCTCATTGACGACCTTCTGGAGCATGTTGACCGTGCCGAGCACGGCGTGGGTCGCCTCCCCCTTCGATGAGGAGAGGGGCGCGATCGCGTGGTACGCGCGGTAGACGTACCCGGAGAGGTCGACCAGATAGAGAACGTCTTCGCTTCCAGGGGGCGGGAGAGTCGCGGGCGGCGGGGGCACGGCGCACACCGTAGGAGGGGCGCCGGTCAGCCGCAACCCGCCAAAGCCCAAGGGTTTCGACGCGTGCCGACGGCGCGCGACGCGTCACGGCCGAGCTCGGCGCACCTCGCGCATCGGGCACTTTTCCCCCCGATCCCGACCCCTATCCCGAGCCGATCCCGAGCGCTCGCGAGGCAAGGTCGTGAGGTTTCCATCCGCAGTCCGGTCGCGCTAGTGTCTTTCGACGGCCGCGGGGACGACTTTTGAACCCTTCCGTGGTTCTCTGCGTCCAAGCGTTCGACTCTCTCGCAGACCGACGGCTTACTTCCCCCTTTCGCTGAACGCCTTTGCCATGACCAACTCCGTGGAGCCGCCGTCCCAGGGCCTCGTTGCCGGCAAATATCAGCTGGTACGGATGATCGGCCGCGGTGGAATGGGCTCGGTCTGGGAGGCCCGGCACGTCTCGCTCGGCACCGCGAGCGCCATCAAGTTCATCGAGGCGGAGTACGCGGACAGCCAGGAGGCGCGGAGCCGCTTCGACAAGGAAGCGAAGGCTGCCGCGACCATCCAGTCGAAGCACGCGATCCAGATCTACGACCACGGCGTCACGGACGACGGCAAGCCGTACATCGTCATGGAGCTTCTCCAGGGCGAGCCGCTCGACAAGCGCATCGAGCGCATGAACCGGATGAGCCTCCAGGAGACCGCCAAGATCCTGCAGCAGGTCTGTCGTGGCCTCGCACGCGCCCACGAGCGCGGCGTCATCCATCGCGATCTCAAGCCGGAGAACATCTTCATCGTCCAGACCCCGGACGACGACGAGGAGATCGCCAAGGTCCTCGACTTCGGCATCGCGAAGATGTCGAACGGACCGGGCGCGCCAGGCTCGATGACGTCGAGCACGAAGACCGGCGCGGTCCTCGGGACGCCCTTTTACATGTCGCCGGAGCAAGCCCGCGGGCTTCGGAACGTCGACCATCGTACCGACGTCTGGTCGCTCGGCGTCATCGCGTTCAAGTGTGTCACCGGCAAGCTCCCGTTCGACGGTGAGTCCGTCGGCGACCTGCTCGTGAAGATCTGCACCGCACCGGTGCCGGTACCCTCTCAGGTGGTGCCGGGCATCCCGGCCAACTTCGACGCGTGGTTCATGCGCGCGCTCGAGCGCGAGCCGGAGCGCCGGTTCGCAAACGTGGCGGAGCTCTCGGACGCGCTCTGCTTCGCCGCCGGAATCGCGACGCGCTCGCAGCAGAACGCGCCGATTTCCCATCTGGCGACGGTCGGCGCGCAAGGCGGAGTCGTCACTCCGCACGGCATGTCGGGCCAGAACGGCCAGCTGGGCACGGGCCCGCAGCCTTACGGGCATCCGCACCAGCACTCCCCGAGCGCCTACGGACCAACTCCGCACCCGCAGAACACGCCTGGGCACGTTCCACACGCGCGCACGCCTGCGCCGGGAGCGATGACCAACGCGCCCTTCACGTCCGACCCGCGCGCCGGTGTGTCTTCCGGCAAGGGCAAGCTCGTCGCGGGCGGGATCTTCGCGGGTATTCTCGCGATCGGCGCCACCATCGGCGGCGTCATGTACCTGAAGAAGCCGGTCGCGAGCACCGACCACGACTCGACACACGGGGTCGTCGTCGGCTCACCGTCCGAGCACACCAGCGCGACGGGCGCCAGCTCGGCGCCCGTCGAGGAACCGAAAGAGCCCGCGACCGAAAAGGGCCCGGAGAACGCCGCTACGGAGAAGGCTGCGGAGAAGGCCGGCGAGAAGGTCGCCGAGCCCGCAGCCGACCCGACGCCGCCGGAAGCTCCTGTCGCGAAGAACACGGCTCCCGCAAAGGCGACGCCGAAGACGCCGGCGACGCCCAAGACGACGCCGACGGCCAAGACGACTCCGACGGCTCCAACCGCACCGTCCAATCCGGCAACGGCGCCGATGCCGACTCCGACATCGACGCCGACGGCGAAGAAGCCCCGCGACAAGACCGATCCCGGCTACTGAGCCGCGCGGTCGAGCGACGGACGGTGGTCGCGCTCTGATAAGCTTCGCTCATGAAGCTTCGGGTGACCGTCGCCCTCTTCGCTTTGATTGCGTTCACCAGTGCCCTCGCCAACGCCCAGATGAGCGAGGGCGAGAAGAAAGCCGCCGCTCGAGCCGCGTACACCGAAGGCATCACCCTGCAGGACAAGGGCAGCCCGGCCGAGGCGCTCGCGCGCTTCGAGGCAGCGCAGAAGCTGTTCGACGCGCCGACGCATCTGCTCCACATCGCCGAGTGCCAGGCGCTCACGGGGAAGCTGGTCGAAGCTTCCGAGACCTACGAGACGCTCGCGCGCCGGCCACTCGGCAAGGACGCCCCCGAGGCGTTCGTGCAGGCGCAAGAGCAAGGCCGAGCGGAGCTCCAGCAGCTTCGGCCGCGCATCCCTTCGATGCGCATCACGGTCAAACCCGAGCCGCAGTCGCTCCAGAACCTCCAGATCGAGATCAACGACAAGCAGATGCCCGCCGAGCTCGTGGGCATCGCAAGGCCGGTCAATCCTGGTGCGTACAGGATCAGCGCGACGGCCACCGGCTGGGGGACGAGCGCGCCCGTCGACGTCGAGATCAAAGAAAGGGAGACGAAGAACGTCGACCTCGTCCTCCAGCAGGGAGTGACGGGCGGAGCCGTGGTCGTCGCCGGGACGACGCCGCCGACGAACGAAGGCAACATCCCGCCGCCGTACGAGCAGCCGAAGCCCAAGGCCAAAGAGAGCCCGTCGGCATCGGGGCTGCTCCTCGGTGTTCGCCCCGCCATCTTCATCCCTGGCGGGAGCGTCGAGAAGAACCGGAAGTTCGAGACATACGCGAGCGGAGGTCCGGGCGTCGGCCTCGACGTCATCGGGCGCGTCGCGCGCCTCTTTCTCGTCGGGGGCACGCTGGAGATCGCGTCGCTGGGGGCGCCCGACGCGAGCACGTTCCCGCGAGACGTCCGCGCGGAGGTCTCGACGACGTCGGTCTACGCCGGCGTCCTAGCGGGCATCATGCCCAACGTCGATCGCGTCACGTTCGTCGCGGACGCAGGGGTCGGGCTCCGCTTCCTCTCCCAGACACGCGAGCTGACGACGACTGGCACCGTTCCGCTACTCAAGACGGAGGACTCGTACAACGGCCTCGAGCTCGCGATCAACGCCGGGCTTTCGATCCCGGCCGGTCCGATCCGGATCGTGCCCAAGGCGGGCCTCGCGTTCGGGCAGTTCTCGAACCGGAACTGCGGGATCGTCTCGACGGTGACGTCGGATCCCGCCAGCGCGTGCGCGGTCGGAGCAGCGCTCAACAGCGACTACCATTCGATGTTCATGTTGTCGCTCGGCCTCTACTACCACGTCGACTTCGCGAAGAAGTCTGGCGCGGCGAGCGCGTCGCCGCTGTTCACGACGGCCTCCGCGCGCTGAAGGCGCTGCGCACGGTCGCCGCGTCGGACCGCGATCGCACGCTCACAGGAGCGCAAGGCCGCGCGAAGAAAAGCGACAACGAATTACAAGTCGATGACAATGCGGGCTGAGGTGGGTGCCAAGCTCGCCGCATGCACGTTGCCTTGTGTTTCGCGTACTTCGCGGTGCTTCTGCTCCTGGCGATGTATGGGCTTCACCGGTCGCACCTCGTCCTGACCGTCGTCAGGCTTCGGAAGAAGCTGGTGCAGATGCAGGAGGGGACGCGCCTGCTGGCGGCGGATACGGATCCCGATTCGCTCCCGCGTGTGACCATCCAGCTTCCGCTCTTCAACGAAGCGACTGTGCTGGGCCGGCTCCTCGAGGAGACGGCGAAGATGGCGTATCCGCGGAGCAAGCTGGAGATCCAGGTGCTCGACGACTCGACGGACGAGTCGCGCCAGATGGCGCGCGCGAAGGTGGAGAGCCTTCGCAAGAACCCGCCCGCGCTGCCGGAAGGCACGCGCGCCGACTGGAACGGCCCGCTCGACATGGTCTACATCCATCGCGTCGATCGCACCGGCTACAAGGCGGGCGCTCTCGACGCAGGGCTCAAGGTCGCGAAGGGCGAGCTCGTCGCGATCTTCGATGCGGACTTCGTCCCCGGCGACCGGTTCCTCCGCGATCTCGTCCCGCACTTCCTCGGCGAGGAGAACGCGAAGGTCGGCATGGTCCAGGCGCGCTGGGGTCACATGAACCGTGACCTCTCGCTCCTGACGCGCGTGCAGGCGCTCATGCTCGATGGGCACCACCTCGTCGAGAACCGCGCACGTGCGGCTGCCGGATGGCTCTTCAACTTCTCGGGCACGGGCGGCATGTGGCGCAAGGAAGCCATCGCGCAGAGCGGCGGGTGGCAGCACGACACGCTCACCGAAGATCTCGACCTCTCCTACCGCGCGCAGATGGCCGGCTGGAAGTTCGTCTACCGCGATGACGTCGTGACCCCCGCCGAGCTCCCGGAGGACGTCAGCGCGTTCCGCGCGCAGCAGTTCCGCTGGGCGAAGGGCACCGTGCAGACGGCCCGCAAGCTCATGGCGCGCGTGATGAAGTCCGATCTCTCCTTCTCGCAGCGCCTGGAAGCGTTCTTCCACATGACGCCGCACTTCGCCTACCCGCTGATGGTCGTGCTGAGCGTGCTCCTTCTCCCGGCGCTCATCCTGATGCCCGCGACGAACCCGACGACGATGCTCCTCATCGACCTGCCGCTCTGCATCGGGACGACGGGCTCGCTCGCGGCGTTCTACGCGATGGCAGAGGCCGCGCAGGGACGCCGGCGGATGGACGCGATCCGGATCCTCCCCGCGCTGCTCGCGCTCGGCGCCGGTCTCGCTCCGCACCTCACGAAGGCCGTCTTCGAGGGCCTCCGGTCGATGGCCGGCGAGTTCGTGCGCACGCCGAAGCACGGCGAGGGCCACAGCCACCGCTATCGTGCGCGCGCCGACCTGCCGATGATCGAGATCGCGCTCTGCCTCGTCTCGCTCGCGAGCGTCGTTGCGTCGCTCGAGACGGGACACTGGTTCGCGACCCCGTTCGCGATGCTCTTCACGTTCGGCTACGGCTACGTCGCCTCGCTCGTGGCCAGCGAGCAGATCGCGCGGCGCCGCGCTGCGCGTCTCGGCCTCGCGCCCGCGGCGGCGGACAGCGTCCCGCCGCCCGCCCCGGCGGCCTCGGAAGAGCTGGCCGCGTGACGGCTTCAGCTGCCTGGAATTGCTCGACTTTCTGTCGAGCGTTCCACGGTGGCACGGTGTTTTCTGCCGATGGCCAGCGTAACCCGAAGCGACCCTTCGTTTTTCCGCTGGCCGCCTCCCAGTTAGCCGTTTACTATCCGGTACCTGCGAGGGCCACGCGAGATTTTTCGCGCTGCCGAGTGAGGACAAACGCCAAGCAAAATTCCCGAGGGTGACCGAGGGATGAAAAAGCGGGCAACCACCGTCGGGGGTGAGAGACGATCATGACGAAGGCAGAGATCGTCCAGGCGCTGTACACGAGGGTCGGCGGATTCTCGAAGAAGGAGTCGGCGGACATCGTCGACATGGTCTTCGAGATGATGAAAGAGACCCTCGGGCGCGGCGAAAAAATCAAGATCAGCGGGTTCGGCAACTTCGTGCTGCGCGACAAGCGCCAGCGCCCAGGCCGCAACCCGCAGACCGGTGATCCGATCAAGATCAGCGAGCGTCGCGTTCTCACGTTCAAGGCCAGTCAGATCCTGAAGCAGGCACTGAACCCGCGGAACGGCAACGGCGCTCACGACTTCATCGAGGACGAGCCGGACGAGGACGACGACGACATGAACGACGGCTCGGAAGCGCCGCCGCCCGTCGCCGAAGTGACCTCGACCGCGACGCCGTCGACGCCCTCGAGCGCCCCCATCGCACCCGCACCGATGGCCGCGACGCCTCTGCCGACCGAGGCGCCGAAGGAGTAGGTCGAAACGACCACTCGGCGCCTGACCGCTCGTCGTCTTCCACCGTCTGCACCCATCTGCATCGATCGCTCCCGTTCGTCCCTGTTCTTCGATGCTCCCGCAGAAGCTGTTCTTCCGCATCGGTGAGGTGGCGGGGCTCGTCGGCGTCGAGCCGCACGTGCTCCGTTACTGGGAGCGCGAGTTCCGCAGCATCCGCCCCACGAAGAGCGCGAAGGGTCAGCGCGTCTACTCGCGGAAGGACGTGGAGAACCTGCTCCGCGTACGCGACCTCCTGTATCGCGACGGCTTCACGATTGCCGGCGCGAAGAAGAAGCTGCAGCGCGGCCATGCAGAAGAGGAGCACGAGCCGGCGGCCGAGACCGAGCGCGCGCCGCTCGACGTCCCGCGGCCGCCCGTCCAGGTCGTCCTCCACACGAACGTTGCGCTGGAGTCCGCGAGAGCGGGCGAGCACGCCGTCGAGGCCGCACCTGCTTCGAGCGCCGTGAGCTCCGTGAGCGCCGTGAGCTCCCTCCACGAGGTGGCTGTCCCTGCGCCCGCGCCCGCGCCTGCGGAGCAGATGCGCGAGAAGCTCCTCGCGCTGCGGTCCGAGGTCGAAGCGTTCCTCGCGGAGCTCTCCCCCACCCCGCAGCGCTGACGCGCGTGGTGGCTCCACACGTTCCACACGTCGCCGTCGAGGCGCCTCCGGGCTGGGTCCCAACCGAGCTCGAAAGGCCGCCGATCGCCGAGAGCAGCGGCGCACGCTTCACGCAGTGGCTTGCCTGGCGCGCGGCGGAGGACGACGCCGCGCTCGTCGCCGGCTGCGTTTCGTCGCCCATTCCCGGGTGGGTCGAAGACATGCGGCCAGCCGTCGAGGCGAGGACGATCGCTCTCGCAGGCGCCGCGGCGGGCAAGATCACCGGCAGCCCGCTCGACGCCCGCGCGGAAGACGAGACGGCCACCCTGGCCCTTCGCGCGGCGAACGATCTCGGCGGCCCGCTCGTCGGGCGAGCGCGGACGTTCGTGGGCTTCGACGAAGCGCACGTCTTCACGTGTTTCGCCGCCTGTGCGTCGAGGAGGTCCCCCGCGCTGCGCCACGATGCCCCCTCGGCCACGAGAACGGACGGGACGAGCAGCGGGTGCACGAGCGCGATCGCCGCGTCGCGGCTCGAAGGTACGGCGCCGCCTCCGGAGCCCGGGATCGCGCTTCGTGTTGCGACGTGGTCGGTCCACCACCCGCGGCCGGTTGCTCTCGGGGGCCTCGGCATCGTGGTCCTCGCCGGAGCCCTCGCAGTCGTCTTGCGCCGCCGTCCACGATCGCGGATCGACGCTCGGGACCACCGACGACGCTGAAATGGAGGGTGCGCCGACGAGTGAGGCAGCATGAAATTCGAGGAGATGAACCCCGAGGCTCTCCCCATCAACCCAACGTTTCGTGCTCGCCCCCACACGCCCGTCCCACTGTGTTAGAAGGTCGGCCGGCATGGTCCCCCGGACATCAGTGGGGCCGAGATCCTTCGGCTTTCGCTCCTTCCTCTCTCGCGCATCGGCGGTCACCGCAGCGTGTGCAGCGTTGCTTGCAACCTCCGACGCGCAGGCGCAGCAGCCCACCGATCCGGGACAGCCTCGCCCCGGCACGACGGCACCTCCTCCTTCGGGTCCAGCAGGCTCGGGTCCTGCCGCCGGTGAGCCGACGCGCGACGACCTGATCCCGCAGGAGCCACCGTCCGGAGCGTCGGACGACATCCCGCAGGTCGACCCGTCGCAGGATCAGCAGAAGCTGATTCAGCAAGGACGCGAGCGGCCGACCGCGGACGGTACGATCGGCGCGCGGCCGTCGGAGGTCTACAGCGAAGACTGGTGGGCGCACACGCGTCCGATCCTCGAGCTGCATGGCTACTTCCGCACGCGCGGCGAGCTGTTTCACAACTTCGCGCTGAGCCGGCACGACCTTCCGGGCCAGGGAGAACAGAATCTCTGGGCGCAGCCGCAGGACAACACGTACACAGACCTGAACGGCAATCGCCGCCAGGTCCTGCTCTGCGGGAACCCGAACGCGCAGGGCCAGTTCAGCGAGTGTTACGACAAGTCACAGGCGCACGCGAACCTGCGGCTTCGGCTGAACCCGGAGATCCACATCTCGGACAACCTGCGGATCATGTCGCAGGTCGATCTCCTCGACAACCTGGTGCTCGGCTCGACGCCCGATGCCTATGCGCTCCGACCCGGCGGCGTCGGCAACACCGGCTACAGCCAGGCCGCGAACGGATACAACGGCTACGCCCCGCTCAGCGCGTTCACGAACACGCAGGGCCCGCCCACGGCCGGCATCAACGGCTACCGCAACTCGATCGACGTGCAGCGCGCGTGGGCCGAGTACCTCACGCCCGTCGGGCAGCTCCGGTTCGGACGCATGCCGATGCACTGGGGTCTCGGCATGCTCCAGAACTCGGGCGACTGCCTCGACTGCGACTACCAGACGAACGTCGACCGCATCATGTTCACGAGCGGCCTCAAGTCGCTCGACCTCTACTTCGGCGGCGCGTGGGACTTCGTCGCCACCGGCCCGACGAGCGCCAATCCGTACAACGTGTACGGCGGCCAGCCGTACAACACGGCCAACCTCGCGAACGTCGGCCAGTGGGCGCTCTTCGTGGCGCGGCGCACGAACCCGGAGCTCCAGCGCCTCAAGCTCTCGCGCGGCGACGTCGTGATCAACGGCGGTATCTTCGCGACGTACCGCAAGCAGCTCATCGACGTGACCGCAGGCCAGAACCCGATCACGATGGACCGCGCGATGCGGGACAACGGGTTCGAGCGGCGCGGCGCCGAGTCGTTCACGCCGGACGCGTGGGTCCAGTTCCTCTTCAACAAGCTCCGGTTCGAAGCGGAGCTCGCGACGATCTGGGGCTCGGTCGAAAACTCCCCTGCCAGCTCACGCGTCAGCGATCCGCTCAAGCTCCGGATGTGGGGCTACGCCACGCAGGCTGAGTTCCGCGCGGTCGAGGACAAGCTCCGGATCCAGTTCGGGCACGGCTGGTCGAGCGGCGACCCCAACGTCGAGGGCCTCGCGCCCGGCCCCGACGAGCTCGGGAGGCGTCGCAGCGAGGGTGCCATCTCGACGTTCCGGTTCCACCCCGCGTATTACGTCGACTACATCTTCTTCCGCCGGATCATGTCGCGCGTCCAGGGCGCGTACTACTTCCGCCCGAGCGTCGAATACGACTTCGTCCGGAACCCGAACGGTCAGAAGTTCGGCGGCGGCGCCGCGATCATCTGGAGCCGCGCGAGCGAGTTCATCCAGACGCCAGGCAACAAGCGTGACCTTGGCGTCGAGCTCGACGTGCAGATCTACTACCAGGCGAAGGACGGGAACCTGAACGACGACCCGAACAAGATGGGCGGCTTCTACAGCGCCCTCCAGTACGGCGTCTTCTTCCCGCTCGGCGGCCTCGACTACCTCCCCGGACAGCAGGACGCGACGAAGGGGATCGCCGACTGGAGCCTCTCGACGGCGCAAACCGTGAGGCTCATCCTCGGCGTGATGTTCTGAACCGGTGATCGCCTGCCGCGTGTGAGGTCCTCGTTGTCCTCGTTCTCCCTCGCTTCGGCAGGATTCGTCGGGCTCGTGGCGTTCGTGACGCTCGCGTCCTGCGCCGAAGCAGGGGGCGAGCTCCGCGGCGGCGAGCTCACGGACGCAGGCCAGGCCGCGACGAATCCTCCAGCCTTCACGCCCGATACCGGTGCAGCCGATCCTGGGCCTGACTGCGTGTCGATGGGCACGACGTGGACGGCCATCTACACCGAGCTGTTCGGGCCGACCGGCCGCCCCGGAAGTTGCACGTACCGCGGCAACTGCCACGGGCCGGGCGAGGTGGGCACGAAGACCGCCTCGGGCCTCAAGTGTTTCGATCAGCAAGGCTGCCGCCAGTCGCTCTTCGACACGGGCGTCCTCGAGCCGAAGGACTCGGCGGCCCCGGAGAACAGCAGGCTGTTCGTCGGCCTCCTGCGCATTCGGAAGCCGGACGGAAGCACGGTCGGCTTCATGCCGCAGATCCCGGCTGACTACGTGCTGCCGCAGACGTGCGTCGAGCGGGTGCAGACCTGGATCCGGAACGGCGCGCAGGACGACTGACCGCCGACTGACTGCCAGAGTCAGCGGCGCGCCTTGGCGAGACCGGGGCCTTAGGGCCTGGAGCGGGCGAGCTGTCGAGATCGCAGAACCGCAGGATCGCCCGAGCCGACTCGGTCTTTCGTACCAACGACGCACCTACGAGCACGGCTGTGCTTCCGATGGTCCGGGTAGCGGGGTATATCTCCGACCGCCAATGGCGAAGCTTCTGATCGTCGACGACCAGCGCAACATGCGCACGACCCTCGCGATGATGCTCCGTGGGGCGGGATTCGAGGTCGATGAGGCCCAGAGCGGAGAAGAAGGTTGCGAGCGCGGCTCCTCGGGAGCGTACGACGTGCTCGTCACCGACCTGCGTATGGGCTCGAAGGACGGCATCGACGTACTGCGCGCCGTGAAAGGCGCCCAGCCGATGACCGAGATCATCGTGATGACGGCGTACGGCACGATCGAGAGCGCGGTCGAGGCCATGCGGTACGGCGCCTTCGACTACATCCAGAAGCCGTTCACCGAGCAGGAGCTGCTCGTGAAGGTCGGCAAGGCGCTCGACAACCGGCGCCTTGCCGGTGAGGTCGCCTTCCTCGCGAGCGAGTTCAAGGACCGTTACAAGTTCGAGAACATCGTCGGCCGCTCGCGCGGCGTTCGCGAGGTGCTCGGCCGCATCGTTCGCATCGCACCGACGGACGCGATCGTCCTCATCACCGGCGACAGCGGCACCGGAAAAGAGCTCGTGGCGAAGGCGATTCACGCCAACAGCCGCCGCGCCGACCGGATGTTCGTCCCGATAAACTGCGCGGCGATCACCGACACGCTGCTCGAGAGCGAGCTCTTCGGCCACGCGAAGGGCGCCTTCACGGGCGCGGTCAACGCGCGCAAGGGCCTCTTCGAAGAGGCCGACGGCGGCACGTTCTTCTTCGACGAGATCGCCGAGACGTCGCTCGCCTTCCAGGCGAAGCTCCTCCGCGCGATCCAGGAGAACGAGATCCGCCGCGTCGGCGAGAACAAACCCATCCAGGTGAACGTCCGCATCATCGCGGCGACGAACCAGGATCTCCTCCTGGCCATCGCGGAGAAACGCTTCCGCCAGGACCTCTACTACCGCCTCAACGTCGCGCGCTTCCAGCTGCCCGCCCTGCGTGAGCGACGCGAGGACCTGCCCGACCTGCTCGCCTTCTTCATGGACAAGTACAACCGGAAGATGGGCACCAAGGCGTGGCTCGACGAGAGCGTGCTCGAGGCTCTCCAGCACTACGATTTCCCCGGGAACATCCGCGAGCTCGAACACATGATCGAGCAGGCGGTTGCGCTCGTGCAGACCGGTCCGATCACGAAGGACGACGTGATGCCCGCCAAGCGGCCCGACGATCCGTCGTCGCCGTACAGCGGGCGTACGCTCGCCGCCGTCGTCGACGCGGCCGAACGTCAGGCCATCGAGGGCGCGCTGCGCGACTCCGACGGTAGCCGCGAGAAGGCGGCGGAGCTCCTCGGCATCTCCGCGACGACGCTCTGGCGGAAGATGACCCGCCTCGGCATCACGTACGACAGCCGCAGCTGAGCGAGACGAAGTCGAGGCATCGGCTGCTCGCGGGGCGAGCACGACCTGCCACGCACGAGCCGTCGGCTCGATGGTACGGGCCGTTGCCACCGGCACGCGAACCGTCGTCGTAGCTCCGCCGACGATGCATCTTTGCACGCTCGGATTCACAACTGAAAGACCTGGCGAGGCAAAGATCGTCGTTTTTCGTGGAAGTTGCCCTGGCACCTCACTTGCTGGTCGCGGGGCCGGGAGCTTCAAACGATGACGACCATCTTGCTCGTCGATATGGCTGATGCCGATGCGGCGATCCTGGCGAGCGCGCTACGGGTCGAAGGGTTCGACGTCGTCGTCACGAAGGCCGCGGCCGAGGCGAGGCAGGTGCTCGCCTCGCGGACGGTCGCCCTGACGATCATCGACCTGATGCTCCGGAGCGAGACGGGCGTGAACGGCCTCGATCTCGCCCGCGAGTTCCGGGACGGCCACCCCGGAACGCGCGTCCTGCTCACGAGCTCGTATCACCTGAGCGAGCGGCAGCTGGAACGCGCCGACTGCGGCGTCAGCGGTTTCATCCCGAAGCCGTACGATCTCAGCGAGGTCGTGGACTTCGTCCGGCTCAAGGTCTCCTCACCGCCGAGCTCGCGCCGGCTCTGGTGCGCCGAGCACCCGTCCGGCGAGCGGCGCCTGACGCTCGATACGACGCGCCGCACCGGCTGAAGCGCACCCGGCCGCAAAAGGCGGGAGGGTCGTGGTATTGAGCGCCGATGCGCGTCGAGCGCTTCTCCTTCGACCTGCCGCCCGAGCTCGTGGCGCAGGAGCCCGCCCCCGAGCGGGAGCTCGCCCGGCTGATGGTCGTGCGCGACGACGGGTCCGTCCATGCCCAGATCCGCGATCTCGCCGACTATATTCCGAACGGCAGCCTGATCGTCGTCAACGACACCAAGGTGATCCGCGCTCGGATCCTGGGCACCAAGGAGGGCAGCGGCGGTAAAGCCGAGGTCTTCCTCGTGCGACGGGAGCCCGACCCGAGCGGCGTCGATGTCGGCCGCTCACCACGCCAGCGGTGGCGTGCGATGGCGCGCGCGTCGAAGCCGCTTCGTCCGGGAGCGCGCGTCCTGAACGGGCCGCTCTGCGTCGAAATCGAGGGCAAGGCCCCCGACGGGCTGTTCCTCGTGCAGCTCTCTTCGCGCGACGAGGCGCTGTCGATCGACGAGGCGCTCGAGACGAGCGCGCGGGTGCCGCTTCCGCCGTACATCAAACGCGATGTCCGCGCCGAGGACGAGCAGCGCTACCAGACGGTCTTCGCGCGCAGCCCGGGTGCGGTCGCGGCACCGACGGCCGGACTCCATCTCACACAGCAGCTCATGCGCCGGCTCGAAGGTCACGGCTGCGAGATCGCCTCCTGCACGTTGCACGTCGGCCTCGGCACGTTCCAGCCGGTCACCGTGGACGACCTCGACGAGCACCCGATGCACGCGGAGTACTTCGAGATCTCGCGCGCGCTCGCGACGGCGATCGCCCGTGCGCGCGAGCGTAACGCGCCGGTCGTCGCCATCGGGACGACCGTGGTGCGCGCGCTCGAGTCGGCCGCGGATCCCGCGCGCGATGGTCACGTCCGACCGTGCGCCGAGGAGACGCGCATCCTGATCCAGCCGGGACATCGCTTTCGCGTCGTCGATCGGCTGCTCACGAACTTCCACCTGCCGAAGTCGACGCTCCTCGCGCTCGTCTGCGCGTTCGCCGGGACCGAGCGCGTCCTGTCGGCCTATCGGCTCGCCGTCAAAGAGCGCTACCGGTTCTTCTCGTACGGAGACGCGATGCTGTTGAAACGTAGCGAAGAGGTGACGTCATGACGGCGCCGCGAGCCAAGGGCTTTGCATTCCGGGTGCTCGCGTCGTCGGAGACGGGGCATGCGCGTGCCGCCGTCCTCACGACCCCGCATGCGGAGGTGGAAACGCCGACGTTCATGCCCGTCGGGACGCAAGGCAGCGTGAAGGGGCTCACCGCCGAAGACGTCGCGTCGACGGGCGCGAAGATCATGCTCGGCAACACGTACCACCTGTGGCTCCGACCGGGCCCGGACATCGTGTCGTCGCTCGGCGGGCTCCACGGCTTCACGCGATGGCCGCACGCGATGCTGACCGACTCGGGCGGCTTCCAGGCGTTCTCGCTCGGCGGAAACCTCCCCCGCCCTTCTCCGACCGGCGGCCTGGCGGTGCCGAAGTCGCTCGTGACGCTCGACGAAGAGGGCTTTACCTTCCGCTCGCATCTCGACGGCGCGCGGCACCACCTCTCGCCAGAGGTAGCCGTGCGGGTGCAGGGCAAGATCGGCGCCGACATCCAGATGCAGCTCGACGTCTGCCCGCCCGGAGATTCGCCGCGGAACGTCGTCGAGGCTGCCGTGTCGCGAACGACACGCTGGGCCAGGCGCGCGCTCGCAACGGCGCGTCCCGAGGGGCAGGCGCTCTTCGGCATCGTCCAGGGCGCGTGCTTCTCGGACCTCCGGCGCGCGCATGCCGAAGAGCTTGCTGCGCTCGAGCCGAGCTTCGACGGCCTCGCGCTCGGAGGCTTCTCCGTCGGCGAGCCGATCCCGAAGATGTACGAGACGCTGCACGAGGTCGCCCACGCCCTCGACCGCGAGCGTCCGCGCTACCTGATGGGTGTGGGGACACCGCAGGATCTGCTCGAAGCGATCGACAGCGGCGTCGACATGTTCGATTGCGTCCTGCCGACCAGGAACGCGCGCAACGGGCAGGCCCTGACGCGCTTCGGGCGCGTCGTCATCAAGCAGGCCCGTTACAAGGACGACAAGCAGCCCATCGACCCGCAATGCACGTGCCCGTGCTGCGCCGGCGGATACGCGCGCGCCTATTTGCGGCACCTCTATCTCGCCGGGGAAATGACGGTGCTCCGGCTGCTCAGCCTCCACAACCTGCACTGGTACGGGGAGCTCGTCCGTGGTGCCCGCGAGGCGATCCGGGCGGGATCGTGGGCCGCGTACAAGACGCGAACGCTGGAAGACTTGAGCCGAGAAAAATGAGGTAGCCTGGACGATGCCCCGATGTCGTCCGACGAGAAGAAGCCGATCGGCCGCATCCTCCTCAAGCGAAGGCTGATCTCGCAGGAGGAGCTCGATCGGCAGCTCGAGACGCAAAAGACGGCGCGCGACGGCGTCCCGCTCGCATCCCGCATCGCATCGAGCGGCGTCGTCCCGGAGACCGAGGTGCTTCGAGCGCTGTCGGAGCAGTTCGGCGTTCCCGGCATCGATCTCAATCAGCTCGCGCTCTCGCTCGAGCACCTCGACATGGTCCCGCGCGAGGTTGCCGAGTCGAGTCGAGTGCTCCCCGTCCTGGCGCGCGACGAGCGACTGTTCCTGGCGATGGGCAACCCGCAGGACAAGCGGGTGATCGACGAGCTCGAGTTCGTCACGGGGCGCCGCATCTATCCGTACGTCGCGATCTCGACGACGCTCGAAAAGACGATCCGAGCCGCCTACGACGCGAAGGAGCAGGGCCAGAAGTTCTACGCGGCGCCCAACGCTCCACGCGCAGCGGTCGAACGCGTCGCATCGTCCGCAGTAGTCGAGCCGCAGCAGCAAGACCGGCGCGAGCGCGAGAGCGTGCAGCCCGGTCGCTCGCCGTCCGTCGTCATCGACGAGCAGATGGCCGAATCGGCCGCCGAGGCGGCGCTCTCGACGTCGGACTTCGGCCAGATGGGCGACGAGGTCTCACGCGTCGAGATGCTCACCGACGAGCTCCGCAATGCGGCCGGTCTGCCCGCCGCAAGTACGCCGGCGACGAGCGAGACGCGCAAGACGGGCAAGCGGATCCTCGTCGTCGACGACGAAGAAGACATCCGCAAGCTGGTTCGCCGGCTGCTCACCGATCGCGGTCACGACGTGATCGAGGCGGACCGCGGTCTCATCGCGCTCCGCCTCGTGAAGGAGGAGATGCCGTCGCTGATCCTGCTCGACGCGATGTTGCCCGAAGTGCACGGGTTCGACATCGCGCGGCGGATCAAGGGCAGCGCGAAGTACGGCGCGATCCCGATCCTCATGATGAGCGCCGTCTACAGGGGCTGGCGCATCGCCGAGGACTTGAAGGCGAACTACGGCATCGAGGACTACATCGAGAAGCCGTTCCGCATCGCCGACCTCCTGTCGAAGGTCGACCGCCTGCTCGAGGCCAAGCACGGGACGACGCCTCCGCACGATCCCGAGCTCATCAACCAGAACGCGATGCGCTACCTCGAGGAGGGCATCGCGGCCTACAAGAACGGGGAGATCGATCTCGCGATTGGCCTGTTGAAGAAGGGGATCGCCATCGACCCGCTCGCGTACCGGCTGCGGTACCACCTCGCGCTCATTTACGGAAAACGCGGGCAGTTCTACGACGGCATCACGGAGCTGGAGCGTGCCGTCGACCTCAACCCGCGGCACTTCCCCGCCTTGAAGAACCTCGCGGTGCTCTACGAGAAGGCCGGTTTCAAGAACAAGGCCGTCGAGATGTGGGAGCGGTGCGTGCACACTTCGCCGGACAACGAGACGCGCGAGTCGATCAAGGCTCACATGATGCGTCTGCTCTGAGCAGCACGAGCGGGGCGTCGTCGGGCGTGGCTGAGGCGCGGCTGACGCGCGGCTGACGCGCGGTGACGAAAGAAGTCGCCCACGGTTGCACCTGCCGTAGCGCTTCTTTCTTTCTCGCGCGTACCTCATACAAAGCGGCTACGCTTCCCGGAAACCTTCCGGACACCAGACTCCCCAGTGAAGTTTCTCTGCGACAACTGCAAGGCGAAGTACCAGATCGCCGACGAGAAGGTGGCGGGCAAGACCGTCCGCATGAAGTGCCGCAAATGCGGCCACCAGATCGAAGTGCGCGCCGCCGTGACGGAGACGAGCGTCTCGAACGCGCCGCCCCGTCCTCCGACGAGCAGCCCCGGCGCGCCTCGTGCTCCGCAGAAGAGCCTCGCCACGAGCTTGTCCGCCGCGAAGCCGCGCGCTCCGTCTCCGTCCGTCGTTCCGGCAGGCGGCGGCGCAGGCACCGGCGCGCTCGCAGGCGCGTTCAAGAGCAACGTCCAGGACGCTCCGGCGAGCGTGCCGCCCGAGACCCCGTCGGCGTCGCTCGAGCTGAGCGTCACGGACGAGTGGTACGTCGCGATCAACGGCGTGCCGGTCGGTCCCGTCCGCATCTCGGAGCTGCGTCGCAAGGCAGCTGCTGGCGCCGTCACCGAGGAGTCGCTCTGCTGGCAGGAAGGCCTCGAGGAGTGGCGTCCGATCCGGAGCATCCCCGAGCTCGCTGCGCTCGTCCGCGAGGCCGCCCAAGGCAACCGGCCGTCGCTCATCGGCACGCCGCCTCCGCCCGATCCGGCGCCCGTCGCAGCCCGGCCTCCCGCGGCCCCTGCCGCCCCCCGACAGCAAGCCGCGCCGCCAGCCGCGCAGCGCACCACGCCTCCGCCGCCTGCCCCGCGCCCGATGGCGCCGTCGGCGCCCTCGCCGGCGTTCGGCGGAGGCCGCAGCAACGTCGTCCCGCTTCGTCCCGCCGCCTCGTCGTCGTCGCTCGACGACGTCTCGCTCGGTCCCATCGGAGGCGCCGGATCCGCAGCGGCGATGGCGCCCTCGCTGAGCCCGGCGCCCCCGGCGCCGATGTTCTCGGCAGCGCCGGTGTCGGCGTCCGCACCGGTAGCTTCGGTCGCGCCCGATCCCTTCGCGGTTCCGCCAGCGCCGGCCGCGGCCGCTCCTGCGCCCAGCCCGTTCCGCGACGGCAGCGTCGCGTCGATCGTGCCGCCGACGCCAGCGGTGGCGGTGGCGGTCCAAGAGGCGCAGAAGAAGGGCGTCCCCCTCTGGTTCTGGCCGATCCTCGTCCTCGCGCTCGGCTTCGGCGGTGGCGTCGCGTTTCTCGCCTTCCGGCCTCAGCCGGCACCGGCCCCCGTCGTGATTCAGGTGCCGACGCCGACACCGCCAACACCGACGTCGACACCAACCGTCGCCGACCAAGGCGAGATCCCACCGCCGCCGGAGACCACGCCGACCGCAAGCGCGGAGACGAAGGGCAAGACGGGGCCCGTGGCCGCAAAGGGCCCGACCAACACGCCCAAGCCGGCAGAGACCGTCGAGAAGAAGGGGCTCGATCTCGGAAACCTCGTCCCGGGCGGCGGCGGTCCGAACGTCGGACCGAACGCGTCACCGGGCGCCGGCAGCAGCGGCGGCCTCGATCAGGCGGGCGTGGAGCGTGTCGTCGCGATGCATCGCACCGGCGTCAAGCGCACGTGCTGGGAGCGTGGCGGCGGCGAGAAGTCGAGCGTCAACGTGACCGTCACGGCGAACGTCGCGCCCAACGGCAGCGTCGCGAGCACGTCGTCGAGCGGTGACGATCCGGTCGTCGCGAAGTGCATCGAGAACCAGGTGCGGAGCTGGCAGTTCCCCGCTCCGGGCTCGAGCACCACCATCAACATCCCGTTCAAGTTCGTGCGGCAGTGACGCACGTGCGAGCGCCGAAGCTCGCGTAATCGTTCGCGACTCACCCGACGTCGCGCCCGCGAGCGCGCTCCACGCAACGGATCCGGCGAGCGGCCGACCTGGGTGCTACGTCATGAGCATGCGTGTCGTCCTCGGTTTGATGCTTGCGCTGATCGCGATTGTCGCGCCGCGGGCGGCCCGCGCGGACGAGGTCGCTCCAGAGCTCGAAGGCGCCGACCTCCGGCTCATGGCGCAGCACGAGCTGAAGAAGCTCGTGGCCCAGCTTCCAGCGAACGATCAGAAGCGCCTCACGGGGATCTACGTCGCCTTCGATCCGAGCCCGAGCGATCCGATCGCCCAGGTCGCGTGTGACGACGACGGCGACTACGTCGTGCTCCTGTCGGACGCGATGTTGCGGCTCGTCGCGCATGTCGCGCGCGCCGAGAGCTACGACGAGGCAAACAGCTCCCGCAAGGTGGAAGACTACGCGGCGTTCCTCGTCCGCACGCAGGTTCCGGGACGCAGATTGCTGCCGCCGCCGCCGGGGTTCTACACGGCCGCAAAGCCGGCCGGGAGCTACGACGAGCGGCTCAGCGATGCTCTCTCGTTCGTCGTGGCACGCGAGCTGACGCACTTTCGCGCGGGAGATCACGTTTGCCCGAGGCCAACGCCGACGAAAGAGAGCGGCGATGACACGTGGACGACGGCGGAGCAGCGGAAAGCGAACGAGATCGCGCAGAGCGTGTACCCGGGACGTCACGAACGGGACGGAGAGGCCACCGTGCGCGTGCTGGATGCGGGGCGGACCGAACGCGGCGCCCTCGCCCTGCTTCGCTTCTTCACGCAATTCGAGGCCGAGCGCGTCGTCGCCGTCGGTCGATTCTCCCCGACGTACCTCGCGCAACATCCCGGCGCGGTTCTGCGGGCTGCGACCGTGAAGCGGACGAGCGACGCTCACAACAGTAGCAGCAGCGACAAGACGACCGACTGACCCGGCGCTGGGATGGTCGGACGAATCGGGTAACGTAGATCCATGCGAAGATGTGGCCCTGCGTTCGGCATCGGCGCGCTGTTCGTGACCGCCGTCCTCGTTGCCGTCGCGTGTGGAGGCAACCGGCAGGACGCCAAGGTGAGCGCCGGTTTCGACTCGAGCGACGCGGGAGCACCGCCGCCATGCACGACCGGCACGCCCGGCACGTCCGGCCAGCCGTGCTCGTCGCCGATGCAGAGCTGCCCGCCTGGCCAGGCTTGCGCGCCTGCGGCGGCTCCGCTCGGAAGTGTCCACACGACCGATCCCAACGCGCTCGCGCAGCTTCTCGCGGCAGCGGCCGCAGCCGGTTCGGCCTGGCTCGGTCCAGCCGCGGCGATCGCCGACCCGGCGGAAGCAGGCCTCCGCGCGGCGGCGAGCCAGCACGCGCCGGGCATGAGCCCCGAGGGTCAAGTGGCGAAGGGCAATCTCGCCGAAGGCGGACACGTCGGCTTCGTCGTGAACATGGAACCGACCAAGTGTTATGCGGTCGTCGCGTACGGCGCCGGCGTCACCGACCTCGACGTGCACCTGCTCGCGCCGCCGTTCTACAATTTCGTTGCGGGTCAGGACGGGATGGCCGGCCCGACCGCGGTCGTCGGCGCTGCGCCGAAGCCGCTCTGTCCGCTGATCCCGATGGCCGTTCCCTACAAGATCGACCTCCACGCGAAGAAAGGCGCCGGGCAGGTCGCTGCGCAGGTCTACTCGAAGGCGAAATGACCTCGATTCGGTCACGCCCGTGACGGCGAGCGCAGATCGCTGACAACCTTTCCGCGGATGCGGCCGATGTTCGGGTGTGAAGCTGCTCCCGAACGATCCGGATTACCCTCCCTCGCTCTTCCACCTGGCCGAGCCGCCGGCCCTCACGGTCTCCGGCCCGCTCGAGAAAGGACGCCGCGCCGTCGCGATCGTCGGCGCGAGGAGCGCGGACGACAAGACATGCGCGTTCGCTCACGCCCTCGCGTATCACCTCGCGCACGCAGGCGTCGTCGTCGTGTCGGGCGGGGCGCTCGGCGTCGACGGCGCTGCGCACGAGGGCGCGCTCTCGGTGGGCACGACCTGGTGCGTCACGTGCTCGGGTCGCAACGCGGAACCGTTTCCGCCGGAGAACGCGAAGCTCTTCGAGCACATCGAGCAATCGTGCTCGTCGCGCATGATCTGGCCTTTCCCCGACGACACGGTGAAGAGCGAGACCACACCTCGGTACCGCAACCGCGTGCTCGTCGGCCTCGCCGAGTGTGTCGTCGTGATCCAGGCCAGGCTGGCGTCCGGATCGCGAAACGCGATCTCGTGGGCGCGCGAGCTCGACCGCCGCCTCTTCCTCGTACCGAGCCGACCGTGGGACCCCGCTTACGACGGGACGATGAGCGAAGGTGGCGCCGGCAAAGCGGAGGTCTTCTGGACCATCGAGCACTTCTTCGAGCAGCTCGGGCTTCCGAAACCCGACGTCGAGGACCCCGGTGCGGCATGGAAGGGCATTTCCCAACGACCGAAGCCCTTGAAGCGGGCAAAGCGTCCTCCCCGGACGTTTTCGCAGCCGCCACTCTTCGCGGCCGATCCGTCGACCTGGACAGTGGAAGAAACTGCCGTATTTTCGCACCTTTCGATGGCACCGCTCCAGACGGATACCATCGTCGAGCTGGTGGGGTTACCGACGAGCACGACCCTCACGGCACTCTTGACGCTATCTTTGAAGGACGTAGTAGTAGAGGGCCCTGACGGGTTCTATCGCCGCAGAATCGCGTTGTAACCTCTCAGGAATTCTCTGTTTTCTTGGCTTCGCGGGGGCCGGAGGGGATTTTCCCCCCACAACCCTCGAGCATCCAAGAAGGCGTGTCTGGAACGAAGAGAGACTCGGGGTTCGTGCGCATGGGCAAGACACTCGTCGTCGTCGAGTCGCCGGCCAAGGCGAAGACGATCAAGAAGTACCTCGGCACGGGCTACGAAGTCCTCGCCTCGAAAGGTCACGTCAAAGACCTGCCCAAGAACGAGAAGCCGCTGAACATCGTCGAGAACGGCTTCCAAGAGTCGTACGCGATCGTCGAGGGCAAGGAGAAGGTCCTCCAGGAGCTGAAGGCTGCGGCGAAACAAGCCGACGACATCCTCCTCGCGACCGACCCCGATCGAGAGGGCGAAGCGATCGCCTGGCATCTCGCCGAAGAGCTCACGGGCAAGCCCGACAAGGCCAAGCGCGTCGAGTTCCACGAGATCACGAAGGGCGGCGTGCAGAAAGGCGTCGCGAGCCCGCGTAAGCTCAACAAGCACCTGTACGACGCGCAGCGCGCACGCCGCGTCCTCGATCGTATCGTCGGCTACGACGTCTCGAGCCTCGTCTGGTCGAAGCTGGCCTTCGGTCTGTCCGCAGGTCGCGTCCAGAGCGTCGCGCTCCGGCTCATCGTCGACCGCGAGAAGGAAATCGAGGCGTTCGTCCCCGAGGAGTACTGGAACATCGGGACGACGCTCGCGAAGGCGGCCGACAAGAAGACGGGCAAGCGCGCGTCCTTCGCTGCTCGCCTCGCGCAGGAGAACGGAAAGAAGATCGAGGTCACGGACGGCACGACTGCCGCCCGCGTGAGAAAGGACCTCGAAGCGGCGACGTACACGATCACCAAGATCACGAAGTCCGAGCGGAAGCGAAAGACCTACGCGCCGTACACGACGAGCAAGCTCCAGCAAGACGCGGTCAACCGTCTCGGCTTCGGCGCCAAGCGCACGATGCAGATCGCGCAGGGCCTCTACGAGGGCGTCGATCTCGGCAAAGACCTCGGCACCGTCGGTCTCATCACGTACATGCGTACGGACTCGACCCGCGTGTCGCCGGACGCCCTCAACGCGGTCCGCGACTTCATCGAGAAGAAGTACGGGAAGAACAACCTTCCCGCCGAGCCGAACGCGTTCAAGTCGAAGAAGAACACGCAGGACGCGCACGAGGCGATCCGTCCGACGTCGCTCGACTACACGCCCGAGGCGGTGAGGAAGCACCTCAAGGACGACCAGTTCAAGCTGTACAAGCTGATCTGGGACCGCTTCGTCGCCAGCCAGATGAAGGAAGCGATCTACGACCAGACCTCGGTGGAGACCGAGGCGAAGGCGGCCGGCTCCTCGTCGTACTTGCTCCGCTCGAGCGGGCGCGTCCTCAAGTTCCCCGGCTGGCTCGAGGTCTACGGCACGGCGGCCGACGAGCCGCAGGCCGGCGCCGAGGACAACAAGGAAGAAGGCGACGCTGCCGAGGGCCGAGAAGAGCAGCCCGAAGGCGAGGCGACCCTGCCCGAGCTCACAGAGGGCGAGGTCCTCGAGCTCGTCACGCCGCCCGGCGTGCTCACCGAGCAGAAGTTCACGCAGCCTCCGGCCCGCTACAACGAAGGCTCACTCGTCCGCGAGCTCGAAGAGCGCGGCATCGGCCGTCCGAGCACGTACGCCGAGATCATCAGCAAGGTGCAGGCGCGCGACTACGTCGAGAAGCTCGACGGGCGCAGCTTCCGCCCGACGGAGCTCGGGCGAATGGTCGTCAACGGCCTGCTCGAGGCACAGCTCGAGTTCATGGACCCCGCGTTCACGTCGGGGATGGAAGAGGAGCTCGACGAGGTCGAGGCCGGCAACGAAGAGCGCGTGACGCTGCTCTCGCGCTTCTACAAGAAGTTCAAGAACCAGCTCGACAAGAGCAAGAAGGGCAAGCGCTGGAACCCGGATCCGGTGCCGCTCGACGAGCTCTGCGAGAGCTGCGGGCCGAACTCCGAAGACGAGAAGCTCCGCAAGCTCCCGCAGGGGACGCTGTCGAAGCGCTGGTCGAAGAACGGCTGGTTCGCCGGCTGCTCGAACTACCCGAAGTGCAAGTTCACGAAGGACATGGGAGCGGACGGTAACGGCCCGCCGCCTCCGAAAGAGACGGACATCGACTGCGACAAGTGCGGAAAGAAGATGTCGATCCGCAGCGGTCGCTTCGGTGAGTTCCTCTCGTGCACGGGTTACCCCGCGTGCAAGAACACGCGTCCCGTCCCGCTCGGCGTCGCGTGCCCGAAGTGTGGCGGCGACATCATCGAGGTCCGCCCGAAGAAGAAGGGCGGCAAGACCTTCTACGGCTGCAGTCGCTACAACGACGAGACCGTGAAGTGTGACTTCAAGCTGTGGCAGAAGCCAATCCCGGAGCCCTGCCCGGTCTGCAACGCGAAGTTCGTCGTCCTCGGCGGAACGAAGGCGAAGCCGATGATCGCGTGCGCGGACAAGGAATGCGGCTACAAGCGCGCCGTGGACGCCACGCCGGAGACCCCGGAGGCTGCCGCGGCGCAACCGCTCGGCGGCAACGCCGGCGCAGAAGCCAGCGCGCCGGCCTGACGGGCGGCTTCACCGCAGACGACGATCGCGACGCCGGAAAGAAAACGGCATCGCGATCGTCGCACACGTCGACTGCCCGGCCCCCGCAGGCTGCCGCGTCGCTCTTCGACGACGAGCGAGCGCCCGGCAGGCAGGGTCCGGCGGCGCGGGCTCACTCCTTGAGGAGCGGCCGTCCCTGCGCGTCGGTGAACTTGCCGGTGATGATCATGATCAGGTCGATGAGCGTCCAGATCCCCGCGCCGCCGCATGTGACGAGCTGCAGGATCCCGCTGCCCGTCTTGCCGACGTAGAAGCGGTGCACCCCGAGGGTGCCGCCGAGCAGGCAGAGAATGAGAGTCATCATCCAGGGCTTCTGCGGTGCCGTGTTCATTCGTATGTGGGTCCGATCTTGGTAGGGACGGCTTCGAGCCGTCGTCGAACCCCCGAACGTACGCTGATACTCGGCTGAAAATGCCTTCGACCAACGCGTGCCTGCGTAAATTCGTCGCAGGACCTCGGCCCAGGTAGGCGCACGCGCTACGTCGAAGCCGCTCGAGCGACGCCCTCTCGAGGGCCGTTCTCCCGACGAGCGCGCCGCGCGCGCTTGACGACGCTGAGGTGGGGCGGGCGTGTGCACTTTGCATGTGTCATTGGAATGGGGCGCGCTCGCCAGCATGGAGGCCCCCATGACCATGGGGTGTCGTCCTCGTTCGGCTACACGCTCGGACGCGCGGATCTCGCTATGCTCGGATCGAGTCGCCTCGCGTCGCACACGCGACGCCGACCTGAAGCCGTGCAGTTCAACTTCGCAACGACGATGTCCTTCGGCTCGGCGGCGATCTGCCTGTCGCTCGCAGCGCTCGGAGGTTTCCTCGGACGGAGCGCCGCCAGTCGCCACTTCCGGTACGCCGCCGCCTCGGGCGCGACCGCCGGCGCGTATTGCCTGACGGACGCGGTGATCGCCGCTGACGTCAGCGTCGGCGCATCGGTCTGGGCGGGACGCATCGGCCTGCTGGTGGCGTGTCTCCATCCAGCGGCGTGGCTCCTGTTCCTCGCGGCGTGGCAGCGACGAGCGCTCGGTCGCTTCCAGCGCATCCTCATCGGCGTCAGCGTGCTCGCCGGTCTCGCTGCCCTCGTGCCCGGCTGGGGCGTCGTCGACTCGACGACGCTCCGAACCGTGGAGTGGCTCGGCGTCACGTACCGTGACCCGGACGTCGGGCCCATCGGTTCGGCGATCATGATCCTCTCCTACGCCGAGCACGTGACGGCCGCCGTCGTCGCAAGGCGCATGATTCGAGAGAACCCGCGAGCCCGTGGGCTCGCGTTGATGCTGGTCGTGTACTGCGTCGTCGCGCTGAGCGACTGGATGTCCGCGATCCACGTGCTCGACCTCCCGTACTTCATCGACTGTGCGCTCGCGCTGACGTTCTTCACCATCGGAGTGATCATCGCGAAGGACGCCGCGGACAGCGCCGACAAGTCCGTCGCACTCGAGCGCGCGCGCATCGCCCTCGCCGAGCGGGAGAACCTCGCGGCGCTCGGCCAGCTCGCTGCAGTCGTCGCCCACGAGGTCCGGAACCCCGTCGCCATCATCTTCGGAGCGCTCGCCGGTCTGAAGCAACAGGCGCGCAGCGAGGCCCGCAGCGTCGAGGAGGAGACCGCTCTGCTCGCGATCATCGGCGAGGAAGCCGACCGGCTGAAGCAGCTCGTGTCCCGGCTCCTCGACGCCGTTCGCCCCTTCGAGCTCCAGTATTCGCGCTGTCCCGCAAGCGAGCTTCTCCGCGCGACGATTTCGAGCGTGACGTCAGCGACGGGTGTACCGACGTCGCAGGTCGAGCTCGACAGCGTCCCTTCCCTCGAGATCGAATGTGACGAGATCCTCCTCGCCCAGGCGCTCGCCAATCTCGTGCACAACGCGGTCGTCGCTCCTGGCCGTCGGACACCGGTGAGCGTGCGCGCGGCGCTCGAGACCTCCGCGCCGAACATGCTGCGCGTCGAGGTCGTCGACGACGGCGAAGGCGTTCCGCCCCAGGCGCGCGCTCGGCTCTTCACGCCGTTCTTCACGACGCGCGCGACCGGAACCGGCCTCGGCCTCGTGCTCGTTCGCCGCATCGCCGGCGCTCACGGTGGCTCCGTCGACTTCGAGCCCGCAGCACCTCGCGGTGCCGCGTTCGTCCTTCGTATTCCTCTCCGCGCCGCAGACGCACAGCCGAAACGCCTGCTCGGGACGGAGGTTCGATGACGCCGCGTACTGCGTGCGCGACGAGGGCTTCCACGCAATGGCGTCGCCGTCAGCGAAGCGCCTTCTCGAGCTCCGACCGTACGATGACGACGAGCGCCGTGTAGGCGAGCGGGTCCATGTAGGGCTTGAACATGTGCAGCACGAGGAGTGCGCCTCGCTCGATCGCTGCATGCATCCGCTCGATCTGCGCCTTCGCCGTCGGGCGCCCGGACGGCACGACTTCGAGGGTCTCGGCGTAGGGGATGCAGAACATGCCGACCATCCACGCGGCCTCCACGAGCGTCCGGAGATCCTCGCGGTCGCCGACGTCCCGCAGCAGACCGGCCTCCACGAGCGGAATGATCACGGACTCGAGCTGCTCGACTCGTGTCTTGGAGATCGCTGCATAACGCTCGTGCAGGACCGGATCGCTCCGGAGGAGCGAGGGGAGCTCCCGCGCGAAGAAGAGATAACGCGCGTACAGCTTCAGATTGCCGACGAGCATCCGCTGCAGCGCCATGGGATCGAGCGCGGGCTTCGACTTCGTCCCCGGAGCGGGCGCGGCCTCGGCGTCGGGCTCGAGCCGCCACACCGCTTCCGCCTCTGCGTTCATCCGCTCGAACGCTTCGCGGACGATCTCCTCCTTGTTGCGGAAGTGATAGTAGAGATTGCCTGGGCTGATCTTCAGATGCGCCGCGACGTGGTTCGTCGTCACGTTGCCCACGCCGCGGGCGTTGAAGAGCTGGATCGCGGCATCGACGATGCGCTCGCGCGTGTCGTGGCTCACGCGACGACGGTAGCCGCGGACCTCACGTTCTCGAAGCGGAAAGGGCGGCGCCCGCGTGCTGCGCTCGAGAGCGCGCGCGGCGCTGGAGCTCAGACGCGGACCGCGTACGCGACGCCGTCGCCCAGCGGAAGGACGACGCCGCGGAGCCGCGAGTCCGAGACGATCGCGTGATTGAACGTGCGCAGCGCCTGCACGCGCCCAATTTCGTGGGATGGGACGTCGGCCGCGGCCACGAGCCCCTTCCAGAGCACGTTGTCGGCGATGATCACGCCGCGCGCCGAAAGCTTCGGCAGGACGAGGTCGAGATAAGCCGGATAGTGTTCCTTGACGCAGTCGATGTAGACGAGGTCGATCTCGCCTTCGATGACCGCGAGCGCGGCGAGCGCGTCGGCCTCGCGGACCTCGATCTGCGACGAAAGCCCCGCCTTCTCGATGAAGCGGCGAGCCACGGCGGCGGTCTCGGCGTTGTACTCGATCGTGACGACGCGGGCCTCGGGCCCGGCCGCTCGCGCGAGGACGATGGCGCCGTACCCGATGTTCGTGCCGACCTCGACGATCGACCGAGCGCCCGAGAGCCGAGCCGTGACGGCCAGGAACGATGCGACCTCCGGGTCGCTGATCGGTTGTCGGCGTTCGCTCGCGTACGCCTCCATCTCCGCGAGCAGCGCGTCGCGCAGGGGCTCGATGCCCTCGAGGTACGCGGCCTGCTCCGGCTTGAGGATGGCGTCTGCGGCGTCTTTCACGCCTTAGTTCTTAGCAGCCGGCTTCGGCGCCTTCACGTCGACCGTGTCGTCGCGGAACTTGCCGAGCGCGGAGGCCAGGTCCTGCTGCTCGTTGTCGCCGATCTTGTGCTCTTCGAGGGCGGTGCGGAGATCGAGAAGCATGGCGGTCCACTCCTCTTCCTTGAGCTTGCCCTTCGCACCGAGCGCCTCTCTCATGAAGCGGCCCTCGTACTTGCACTCGGCGCCGTCTTCGGGCCCGCCGGACTCGACGCAGATCTGGTCGACGAGATCCTTCTTGAGCTTCTCGAGCTTCGCGCCCTTCACCGTGGCGAGGCGCTTGTTGAACTTCGTGTCCGCCTGCAGGTTCTTGATGAACGTGTCGACGAACTGAGTGATGCCTTCCTGCTTGCCGAGACGCTCGTACAGCGAGAGCGGCTTCGGGGGCTCCGCGTCAGCGTCCTCGTCAGCGCCGGCGTCGGTCACCGTCTCGGTGTGGGGCGGCTCCTTCGGCGGCGGCTTCTTCGAAGCACAAGCGGCGGCGAGGAGTGCAGCAGCGACGAGGACGGCAGCGGAGAGAGTTCGAGCTTTCATGAGGTTCCCCGGAGAGGCCAGCCACATATAAAGCCGGCGTTTGGCACGGGGCAAAGGAAAAAGACGCCAGCCAATAGTGGCGATCCGCCAGAAATCCGCTGTAAAACGGCGTTAGAGGGTCCCCGTCGAGCGTAGGCGGATCCCGTAGCTCCTCCCCCTCGCTCCCGAATATGCGATCCTCCCGTCTCGGCATGTGTGGGGTAAGAGCGTGAGCGATGCGACGCGCGCGTCCGGAGTGACGGCCACGTGCCTCCTGCTGATCGGCGACCGCGTCGTGCTCCGCGCGACCGCGCCGCCCGAAGCCGACTACGCGATGTTCGAGCTCGGCGAGATCGAGCTTCGTGCAAGCGAGCCCGGTCGCGTTCGCGAGCACGGCTATCAAACGACGGCGGAGCAGGCGCGGGCGCGGCTCACGCATCTCGGCATGACACCGTCGGTCGCGCACGAGCTCGCGGACGCCATGCAGCCGGTTCTCTCCGACGCGTATGCGCGCGGGACCGCGGTCCGGCGTGTGGCGCGGTACCTCGGGCCGTCGGAGCTGTTCCAGTCCGAAGCGTACGACGGCGCAGCGCGCGTCTATCGAGGCGTCTTCCTCGACCTCGCGAAGCTGTCGGAGGATCTCGGGATGGAGCATGCGAGCGCCACGCTGCACGCGCTCTATCTCGCGGCAATCCTCGAGCAGGAGCCGGACGAGACGACGATTCTCTTGTCGACGGACGCATGCACGAAAGGCGGCAAGCCGGGTGCGCGCACGTACAAGCGCCCGACGTTCGCCGATCCGAAGCGCCTTCTGAACGCGCTCGGCGGCCTCGCACACCGCGGGCCGCAGCCGGACATCCAGGACGCGCTTCCGCGGGCCGACGTGATCGCGTTCCTTCGATCGCGCGCCGACGTCGCCGCGGACGACGACGCTCGCGCGCTCTACAAGTCGCTCGAGGGAACCGTATCGCTGCGCGACATGCCGGAGAGAGGGCCGCTCGCATCCCCCGATCTCTGGGCGATCGAGACGCGCATCGAGAGCGGCGAGCTCGACGGGACCATCGACGCGATCGACGAGGCCGAACGACGGCACGGTCGGACGCCCGGCACGACGTACCTCCGCGCGCGGGTGGCGCTCGCTCTGCGGCTCGAACCGGCGAAGCTCGTCGCGGAACGCGTGTCGGCCCTCGCGCTCTCCATGACGTCCTTCCAGGAGCTCGCGCTGCTCGCGGCCGAGGCGTGGCTCGACGCGGGCGATCCGCGGCGCGCGATGCCGTATGCCCGTGACCTCGTCGACTCGCTCGGCGTCGATGAGGGTCTGCTGCTCCGGGCGCAGCGGCTCCTGGCGCGCGCGGTCGGCGCGGCCCCCGCGAAGAAGGAGACGCTCGTCGACAGCTTGCCTGTGGCTCCGCAGCCGAGTCGCCCGCCGGCCGCGCTCGCCGCCGACATCGCGGAGGTGCTGCCGCCCGTGATCGACGCACCGGAGCTCGGCTTTGCGCCTGCGTCGCTCTCTCACGAACCGAACGAGCCGCAGGCGGTCGAGCCCGAAGACGTCATCCCGGCGCTTTCGAGCCCGCCGCCGATGTTCCCCGGTGCGCGACCGGCGCAGTCGAGCCCGCTCCCGCCGCCGACGCGGCCGTCGCGAGGGGCGCCTCCCCCGCCTCCTCCCGAGCGACCTGCACGGCCTTCGGGTGGACCTCTCCTTCCGCCGAGTCTCCCTCCGAGCCGCAAGGCGCCGCTCTCGATGCCGCCGCTCGATCCGCCCCCGCAGAGTCACCGAAAGGCGCCTTCAGGGGCGCCGCTCCGGACCCCGCGCGAGCCGTCGGACCTCGCGCGCCCGGCGGTCTCGCCCCCGAGCCGCGAAACACACGGGAACGCAGACGCGCCGCTCGAGCTCGACCTGCCGCCGACCCCACCGGTCGCGGATCCCGCCGCGTCGTTCACGCTCGATCTTCCGGGCCCGGATGCAGCGCCTGCGCCGACGCCGGCGACATCTTCCGTTCCGCCGTCGGACGGTCCCCGGCCCTCACGTCGTCCGCGCCTGAGCGGGGTCATGATGGAGACCCGTCCTCCGAGCTCGCACGATCCGCGGGCGGAGCCGGACACGCCGATCATCCCGCGGACGAGCTCGAGCCCGCGCGGACGGAGCATCCCGGTGCCGGAGTATCACCCGTCGCCCGCACCGGCCCGCCGAGCCTCCGTGGAGCCGAGGCCGGGCGAAGAGAAGGACGAGAAGCAAGACGAGCGCGTCATGCACGAGCGGCCGACCCCACTCCGGCCGCCGTCGGGTCGGGCGTATTCCGATCCGCCGCCCGAGCCGCTCGGTCTCGGTGGCGACTCGGCCGACCTCGAAGGCGCGTCTTCTGCGGCACCAGACGAACGGGCGTCATCGCGCGCGTTCATGCACGGCGCATCCCTTCCGCCGTACCGTCACGAGAATCCCCCGCCGCTCCTTCCGAAGGCGCCGCTTCTGCCGCGCCTCGGCGGCGCCACGGACGAGCTCGCAGAGCACCTGTCGCTGCCGCCTGGCCTCGGCGGCGAGCCGCGCTCGCTCGACGTGTTGCCGACGTCCGTGCTCGAAGCGCGCGTGCAGTTCACGCTCCTCGCTCGTGAGCTCGGGCTCGACTATCGGCTGAAGCGCGGCATCGACCTCCGCGCCGACCTCAGCGGCATCGAGGCGATGCAGTCGGTCCTGCTCGAGTCGTTCCCCGACCACGTCGTGAAAACGACCGACGAGGCGTACGAGCTCCGCCGTCACGGCGCTTTGCTCAGCGAGATCTTGTCCCGCCGGCTCGACGCCGAGTGGATGGACATCTCGCCGAACGAGCTCGGCTACTGGGTCATGATCGTGCCGCCGGACACGCGCGTCTGGCCTTTCGGACGTATCGCCCGATACATCGCGATGGGGCACAAGGAGCGCGATCTGGTGAGCTACTTCCTCGAGCTCCAGTCGCGCGCACGAGGTCGATGACCCGTCCGAGAGGACGGGTGCTAGAGTGGACGGACATGCCCCGCATCGAGATCGAGCGCATCGAGCAGGCCGAGGACCTCGCCGAGAGCTCGACGGAGAGCTTCGACCGGATCGCGTTCGCCGAGCGTGCGCTCGCGCTGGTTCGTCCGCCGCGGACGACGGTGGCGATCTGCGAAGGGTCGCGCGCGGTGAAGGTCGCGCTCGGTCGACAGTGGGGCAAGGAGCCGGACGCACGCTGGGCCGTCGTGAGCGTCCCGCGCAACGCATCCCGTCGCGCCATCGCCGCCGCGGTCCTCGAGCTTCATGACGGGTCCTCCCGCGCGTGGGCGCTCGACGTGTTGATGTCCGAGCTCGGCGGAGCGGCGAACCCTTCGCGCATGCGCATGGTCGGAGCAGCGTGAGCGGCGAGCCGAACTACATCACGCGGCAAGGAGCGCGGCGCCTCCAGGAGGAGCTCGTCGCGCTCCGGACCAAGCAGCGCCCGAAGGTCGTGCAGGACGTCGCCGACGCAGCGGCGCAGGGCGATCGGAGCGAGAACGCCGAGTACATCTACGGCAAGAAGAAGCTCCGCGAGATCGATCGCCGGATCCACTTCCTCACGAAGCGGCTCGAGAGCGCGCACGTCGTCGAGCCGACCGAGCGCCCGGACACGAAGCGGGTGTTCTTCGGAGCGACCGTCGACATCGAGGACGAGGACGGCAAGACCGCCACGTACACAATCGTCGGCCAGGACGAGATCGACACGCCGCGCGGCCGTATCAGCTACAAGTCGCCACTCGCGCGGATGCTCCTGAAGCGTCGCGAAGGCGAGACGTTCACGTTCCGGAAGCCAGCCGGCGAGGTCGAGCTCACGGTCGTCGCGATCCGGTACGAGACGGACTGAACCGCGCTCGCGCCCGTCGGAACGACGACCCTACGTGCCCTAGGTCGTCAGGGCGCTTCTTCGACGCGGATGCGGAACGAGGCGCCGACGCCCTGCGCGCCGTCGTGCGGATAGCCGTTCGCGTTCGTGCCGACGTTGAGCGTGCGCGTGCGAGGCGCTCCGTTCGCCATCTCGAACGCGTTCGGCTGGATGGGCGCTCCCGTGTTGCCGTGCGCGAAGCCGTTGGCGCCGTGAACGATGTGCGCCTTCGAGTCGGCATTGAAGACGGTGACGACGATGCCGTTGCCCTGCTGGGTGCGGAGTGCCTTCGGGCTCGCGCCGAACGCCGAGCCCCACTCGTCGCGGTACTGCACGCTGGCGGCACGAAGTGCGTCGACGTTGACCGGGATCGTCAGCTTCAGCTTCGGGGCGATCTTGAAGTTGGCGTTCGCGGTCGCGCTGACGTTGCCCGACTTGCCGGTGATGACGAGGGCGGAGCTCGTGTTCGGCGCGGTCGCGACGGCGTCGACGGCGGCGGTGATCTTGATCTTCGCCGTCGTGCCGGCGGCCCCGACGGTCGCGGTGGTCGCCGCAGCGGTTGCTCCCGCTGGGAGCCCGGTGACCGTGAGATCGACGTTGCCCGTGAAGCCGTTCTTCGGCTCGATCGTGACGTCGAGATCGACCGACTCGCCGAGATCGACCGTGGGCGTGTTCTGCGCGAGCGTGAGCGCGAACTCCGGGGCGGCGGTTCCGGGCGTGCTCGGCGCGTCCGGCTTCGTGTCGGCGTTCGGGTTGCCGACGTCGGTGCTGTTCTCGTCCTCGCTGTCGCTGTCGTCGTGGTCGTCCGCAGCGCCGACCTCCGGCGGAGCGGTCGTGCGACGAGCGCGCCGCGAGCCCAGGGTCGACCCGTCGTTGGCATCCATGCACCCGACAGCACTGACGGTGAGGATCGAAGCGAGGGCGACCAGCAAGGACGTGCGCATGCCGCGAATGCGTGCAATCCAGAAGCCAGCGGGATCGTTGTGACCGGGGCCAGCACAACGGACAGCAAATTGTTCTCGAGCGGCTCATCGGTGCCCGCCGGTGCCCTCGCCAACGGGCGTTTCACGCAAAGATCCGCTGTCACCGGCCGGAGTCGCTGCGCATCCTGCGCACGCGTGCCCTCATTTTCGGCGGGGTTGGGTCAGCCTCGATCCACGCATGATGGAGGACCGTACCCGCAGGACGAGGGGGCCGAGCCCCGCGATGAGCCATCCGAGATCCGGGCCGCGGCTCGGGAGCCCGACGATCTCGCAGCCGCAGCGCGAGCGCGGCGCGGGCGGCGACTCGGTCTCACCAGCTTCCGTCGAGCCGCCGTCCCTGCGGCGACGCGGGCGACCGGCATCGGCCGTCGTCGCTGCGCCCGCGTCGTCGAGGGTCGGCGTGAGGAGCGCTTTCGTCTCGGGCCACGTCCCGGCGCAGAGGCTCGCGCGCGCATCCGACGACGCACACGCCACCGGGCCCTCGATGTCCGAGAATCGCGCGAGCGGCGTGATGGTTTTGCCGCGATCGCGTGAGACTGCGATCGCCGGCGCGCCCGGCGTGAACGCATTCTGACAGAGAAACAGCGCATCCGGGCCAGCGGCGTGAAGGCAGAGCACCCCGTTCTTCGACACGTTCTCGAAGTGCTCACCGCGATCGGTCGACCGGAAGAGCCCGTGCTCGGGCAGGCCGGACCCTGCCCAATACGTCGTGCCGTCCGCCGTCTTCGCGAAGCCGAACATCGCGCTCGTCATCGTGAGGACGTTCTCGAACGTCTTGCCGCCGTCGCGCGTGAGCAGGAGATCGCTCCCCTTGGTGTGGAGGTGGCGGACGAACAGACGCGCCGGATCTTTCGGGTCGACAGCGCCGATGAAGAAAGGTCCGTCGGCCTTCAGGTCGTTCGTCGCGGTCGCGAACGTCGCGCCGCCGTCGTTCGAGCGAAAGATCTGTCCGCGGATCGTCGAGTAGGGCTGACCGCTCACGTACACGCGCGACGCGTTCGACGGCGCGACCTCGATGGTCATGAAGTTCGTGTCGTCCATGCCGGCAAGCCGTTCGAACGCCTTTCCGGGTGAACGCCGCCAGACGTAGCTCTTCTTGCCCGGCGCTCCGGTGATCGCCCACAACGTCTCGCCCTTCGGGTCCGTCGTGAGGTCCTTGACGGTATGGCCGTCGAGCTCCGCCGCGGCCTCGAGCTCGCAGCCGTCACGCGTCGAGACGAGCCCGTCCTCGAGCCCGACCCAGAGGCGGCCGTCACGCGTGGCCGCGACCGGCGGGTCCCATTGCCCCTCGTAACCGAGCGCTCGCTCGCAGATCCACCGCCAGCTCTTGCCGGCATCTCGCGAGACGAGGACCCCGAACGTCGCGCGAAGGAAGAGCGTGTTCGGATCGCCAGGGACCGACTCGATGAGCTGGGCCTCGGGGAAACGCCCGTTCGCCCTTGCCGCGCCGATGGTACAGATCAGAGCGGAGCCGATGAGGAACGCAGTCCATCGCGCGCGCGTCACGAGTTGGTTGTACTTCGTTTTGGCGGCGGCCGGGGCGTTCGTCACCTCCGGATGCTCGAGCTGCAAGAAGTCGTCGGACGACTCCGTGCGCACCGGCGCGCTCACGCCGGGCGCAACGATTCCGATCCCGCCTGCACGCGCGGCGTACGTGACCAACAACGGCTCGGACTCGATCAGCGTCATCGATCGCGACGGCGATACCGTGACGACCGTTCCCCTCGATCTCGATCCGGATGCCCGCGAAGCGCCGCACCACCTCGCGATCGACGCGGCCAGCAAGACCGCGTTCGTCGCGCTCGCGTTTCCGCCCGAGCCCGGCAAGAAGAAAGATCCGCATGCGTCGCATGGGACGGCGAGCGACGTCGGGAAGCTCGCGAAGCTCGACCTCGGCAACCTCTCTGCCAACACCGCGGTCGACGTCGACGAGAATCCCGGTGACGTCGTGCTCACGCACGATCGCGCGCGTGCGCTCGTCACGCACTTCGACATGAAGCGCGCGATGGACGTCGCGGCGCGCGGCGGCGCCAGCCCCGCCACGATGTTCGCTCACCTCGTCGTCCTCGACGCGCGGACGATGAAACGACTCGGCTCGCGCCCCGTGTGCACCGCTCCGCACGGCATCGCGGTGACACGCGACGACCGCACGGCGTTCATCGCGTGTTACGGCTCCGACGAGCTCGCGATCGTCGATCTGTCGGCCGACGGATTCCCGACGTCGCGGATCCCGCTCGGCTCGTCGCCCGGCGTCCCCGGGGTCCCTCGTTACGGTCCGTACTCCGCCACGCTCTCGCCCGACGAGAAGCTCGTGATCGTTGCCGACCTCGAGGGGCAGGACATCCGCGTCTTCGATCGGTCGAGCAAACGGTTCGTCGCCGAACGCACGGTGCCGCTCGCCGCAAAGGCGTTCATGCCGGCGTTCCTCGACGCGACGACGCTGCTCGTGCCGACGCAGGCTCCCGACGGCCTCGTCCGCGTCGACCTCGCGACGGCCAAGGTGACCGGACGCGGCTCGCTGACGAAAGCCGAGTGCGCGCTGCCTCACGTCGTCAAGGTCGCGAAGGACGGCCGCATCTACCTCGTTTGTGAGGGGAATCACACGCAGTCGGGCAGCGTCCTCGAGATCGAGCGCGAAGCGCTCTCAGCGAAGAAACGCTGGGAAGTCGGCGTGTACCCGGACGGGATCGACTTCGGCGAATAGCGGCTCGAAGTTTGTATCCTGCATACGGTCGCTCCCGCGGATGATGGCAGCGCACCTCGACCACTTGGGGCCACCAGGGGCGGCCGCGCACTGTTCATCGGAGCAGCAACGCCCCCTTCAAAACGCTCCTCGCGGGAACGGTTTTCGTGGTCTCCCCTCCCGAGCTGGGTTACGGCTCGCTGTCCCGATGAAGTACCCGCCCGCCCGTACGAGGGGCTCGACTCGAGATGGGGGTCTGGCCCGCTTTGCGGACCTGCCGGTCACACGGCGGCCCGCCGCGATCGTCACGCTCTTCGTCGTGGGGTCGATCGCCTGCGCGCAGACGCCGCCGGCGAACAAGGAAGCGGCAGCGTCCGCGCCCGGCGTCGGCGCAGCGACGCTCGCCATCGCGACGATGGCGACCGCTTCCTCTCAGGTTCAGGCAAAGGACACGACGGCGGACATCAAGAAGAAGGCCGAGGACAACGCCTGCCCGAGCGGCATGGTCCTCGTCGAGGGCGACTACTGCCCGGACGTCGAGCAGAAGTGCCTCGAGTGGATGGATCCGCCGACGAGCCGCTACCACCACTTCCGTTGCGCGCGTTACGCCCCCTCCGTCTGCAAGTCGAAGGAGCGCGTGCACATGCGCTACTGCATCGACGCGACCGAGCGCGCCGAGCCCGAGACGAACAAGCCGCGTCACTTCATGTCGTGGACCAGCTCGAAGAAGCTGTGTGAGGCCGAAGGTGGCCGTCTGTGCCGCGAGAGCGAGTGGCAGTTCGCCTGTGAGGGTGAGGAGATGCGGCCGTATCCGTACGGCTGGGAGCGAAACTCCGCCGCCTGCAACGTCGACATCAGCGAGAACATCGGCAGGACGGGACGCCTCGTCGACCATCGCTCCGTCGTCGGTTCGCACGACAAGTGTGCGAGCCCGTTCGGCGTGCAAGACATGGCGGGGAACGTCGAGGAGTGGGTCCAGGCGGACGGCCGCGGCATGGGCAACAAGATGGGCTGGAAGGAAGTGCTGAAAGGCTCGTGGTGGATCCCGAGCCGTCACGCGTGCCGCCAGTTCCAGGTCGGGCACAACGACGTCTACAGCGGCGCGGAGACCGGCACGCGGTGCTGCAAGGACGCGCCGCCTCGCGAAGTCGCCGCGCGCTAAACGCACGCAACGCGCGCATCAGAGCCTCAGAGCCACCTCTTCTTCCTGAAGTACAGGATGATGACCGTCGCGATCGCCGCCATCAGGCCGAGCGCGTAGAAGTAGCCGTACTCCCAATCGAGCTCCGGGAAGACCTTCTTGAAGTTCATCCCGTAGATGCCGGCGACGAGCGACAGCGGCAGCATGATCGTCGAGATGAGCGTCAGCCGCTTCATGATCTCGTTCATCTGCTGCGACTGGATGCTGAAGTGCGCCTCGAGCAGGCCGTTCGTCAGCTCGCGATAGCTGTCGACGAGCTCGGTGACTCGCGCGAAGTGGTCGTAGACGTCTCGGTAGAACGGCATCGCCTCGCGCGGGATCTCGTCGAACTCCGCGCGGGCGAGCCGCGAGAGGATCTCGCGCTGGGAGATCGTCGCCCGGCGAAGCATCTGCAAGCTGCGCTTGATGTCGAGGATCTGCCGCATCACGGCGTGCTCGCTGTCGCGCGTTCGGCCTTCGAGGATGTCGGCTTCGACGGACTCGATCTTCTCCTCGAACCGATTCACGACCGGGAGGTACTCGTCCACCATGCGGTCGAGGACGGCGTGCGCCACCCACGCAGGCCCTTTCTTCAAGAGCTTCGCGTTGCGCCCGATCTCGGCGAGCACCGGCGTGACTGCGCAGACCTTCTCGTCCTTCGCGTGCGTGACGAGGAAGTTTCGCCCGATGAGCACGTCGAGCTCGGTCAACGCGAACGGGATGTCCTCGCCGCCGACGTCCTCTTCACGGACGCCGTGCATCACGAGCTGCACGTACTCGCCGAAATCCTCGACCTTCGGGATGCCGATGTCGTTCCACACGTCCTCGACGGCGAGCGGATGGATGTGGAGCACGTCGAGCAGGAGCTTCTCCGCCTGGGGCAGACGCGCGTCGAGCTCGACCCAGAATCGTTTGCCGGCCCGGTGCGCCGCAGCCACGACCTCGCCGTCCGTCGTCTCGATCGCCTTGCCTGCTTCATCCTCGAGGACGAGCGCCCGGAGCCCGGAAGCGGCCGGAGCCTGCTTGCTCGGAACGTCGGCGGAGACCGGAGCGCGCTCAGCGCCGTCGCTGTTCGCGGTCGGAACGGCAGCTCCCGCAGCGAGCGCGCGCACAACAGGACGCGACGGCCTCCCCTCCTTGACCGCGTTGCTCACCGGCAGAGGATACCGCTCTGCTCGCGCGAGCGCATCTGGTCGCGTTTGTCACGTCCGGCGGGGTCAGCGCTTCTCGGCGAGGATCAACGTCCGCGGCGACTCGCAGCCGAAGAACACCCCCGGCGTTCCGGTGCGGCCGCTCACCTCGGCGACGCGGAAGCCGTTGTCGTGCAGCATCTTCCCGAGCTCGTGGAGCGCGTAAGTGCGGATCGAGTATTCGATCTCCTTCGTGCGTCCATCGTCCATCATCAGCGTCCGCTTCACTTTCATGCGGCTGGTGATGAAGTCGATCGTCATCTCGTCCATGCAGATGCAGCCGTCTCCCTCGAACCATGCGAGCGACGGCGCCTGACGGATGATGTAGTCGCGGTTGACGACGTCGAGCAGGAACTGTCCGCCCTTCTTCAGCGCCTTGTGGACGCGGGCGATGACGGTGCTGTTCTTCTCCTCGTCGAAGTACCCGAAGCTCGTGTTCCAGGAGTAGACGCCGTCGAAGGTCTCTTCGAACGTCATCTCGCGCATGTCGCCCTGGACGAAGTTGATCTTCTGCTTGCGGTCCTGAGCTTCGTCGGAGGCGCGGGCGAGCATCGCGAGGCTCAGGTCGAAGCCGACGACCTGATACCCACGCGCAGCGAGCTCCACGGCGTGACGTCCGGTACCGCAGGCGAGATCGAGGATCATCGCGCCCGCCTCGCACCCGAGGCTCTCTTCGATGAAGTTCACCTCGCCGCCGATCTGCGCGTCCGTCACCTTGGCCATGGTGCGGATGAAGTCGTCGTTGAAGAGCTCTTCCCACCAGGGCCGCGTCTTCTTGCGATTCGCCGCCGTATCCGTCATCGGCGGCGGAGCCAGCGCTCCGACGGGCGGAACGAAGACGAGCGGGCTCGACGGCCTGCGCGCGGCGGGCCCAGGGGTCGACTGCACCGACGCGTGCGGCGGGTTCGCGCCAGTCTGGACGACCGGAGGCACGTGAGCCGCCGGTGCGACGGCAGGCGTGTGTGGCGTCGTCCCGGTCACCGCGGGCGCGCCCGACGTGACGGGATACATCGGCACCGTCGCCGCGGGCGGGCGCACGGCCGCTGGCGCCGGCGCGTTCGCCATGAGCGACGTCGCCGTCGCTGCCGGAGTCGCGCTCTCAGGGCCGGGCGCCTTGAACGCGGGGTATTTTCCGGCCGTCTTCACCGGCGGCGGCTGGAGCGCGGGCGGCAGCGACTCGACGCTCACGAGATCCTCGGGCGCGACCTCCACCTCGCCGGTCTCGCTGACGCGGTCGGCTTCGTCGAAGCGGATCTCCTCGGAGTCCAGCGGCACCGGCAAGCGTGGGGACGTCGCCAGCTCGTCGCTCGACGGGTCGGGGATGCTGCCGATCGCCGACAAGTCCATGTCGACGGGGATGTCCTCCGAGATCGGCGGGCTCGAGTTGTGGACCTCGTACGTGTCGAGCATCGTCCCGCGAGGATCGAGGCCACCGAGGCGTTCCTGCGCATCGCCGTTCGGCGGCGGATCGCGCAGCTCGACGATCGGCGTCGGCTGGATCTGCGGAAGCATCGGCTCGCTGTCGACCTCGGGCTGATAAGGCGTCCAGCCCGCCTCGGTCGAAGCGTCGATGCCGACGGCCGGCGCCTTGAACGCATCGCCACCGACGAGAGCAGCGAGCCGCGCTCGGACCTGATCGCTCGGGAGCTCGAGTGTGTCGTCGGCACTGAAGGCCGGGGGCGGCCCCGTCATCGGTCGACGGGGCGGAGGGATCGTGTCGTGCGCGACCTCCGCCCGCGCTGCGGGCTCCGGGGACGAGGGTGGACGGCTCGGCGTCGTCACCGGCGGCAGCGGCGCCGTCACGGGCACGCCGCCCACGGGCGTCGTTGCGGGCAGGTTCGGGCGCGAGATCTCGTCATCGGGGATCCGCAGCGTCATCTTCGCGCGCTTGCGGCCCTGCGTCTCCTTGGCTTCCCGGCTCGCGTCCGGAGCGGCCTCGACGTGGCTCGAGCTCCGGTCTTTGCGCACCGGCGGTGGTGGTGCAGACGGCGTCCGCACGGAAGACGCGGACGTCGGGTCCGGCAGCTTCGTTCGTTGAATCGGCGGCGGTGGGGTCGACGGCTTCGGTGCGACGGGCGGCGGCGCCTCGGCGAGGCGGGGCTCATCGTCGTCGCCAAGGATGATGTCGTCGAGCGGCTCGGCCTGCCGGACGGCCCGCGACCCGTCCGTGTTCGGCGAGAGCTTCGAAGGTCCGTCGCCGCCGCTCATCCAGCCCCCTCGCTCGAGCTCCCATCCCTGGCGCGCCGCGCCTCCGACGCGTGGAGCGCGAAGGGCTGACCGAAGCGCACGGGCCCTTCGCCGACGAGCCATTCGCTGACGACGCCGGGCTCGAAGAACACGACCGCTGTCGAGCCCAGCCGGAAGATGCCGATCTCCTCGCCGCGCTCGACCCGACGCCCGGGGCTCAACCGAAACACGCCGATGGGCACGTCGCGCTCCTCGATGCCGGAGACCGTGATGCGCCCGACGACCATCGCCGCGACCATGACGACGGTCACGCGGCCGAGGCCCGACTCCGGCGGCGTCTCGATCGTGATCGCGACGCGTCGGTTTCGCACGAAGAGGTTGTGGACGTGACGGACCCCGATGGCGTTCACCGGGTAGTAGTCCCCGGGCATCGAGCGCACGGTCGTGATCACGCCGGACACCGGCGCGTGGACGCGGTGGTAGTCGCGCGGCGAGAGATACACGACGCATCCCTGCCCGCCCTCGTACCGGCGCGCTTCCTCGTCATCGCCGAGGAGCTCGTCCACCTGATACGGCCGGCCCTTCACGCGGAATGCCCGGCCGTCGATCGGTCCGATCGAGTCCACGCGTCCGTCGGCTGGGCTGATGACGACCGCTCGATCGTCCGGCAGCGGTCGGGCGCCGTCCCGCAGCTCACGCGTGAAGAACTCGTCGAACGATCGGAAGCCCGAGGCCTTCCGGCATTCGTCGAGATCGACGGCGTAGGCGCGACAGTAGAGGTCGACCACCGTCTTGCCGACGCGGTCGGGCCAGGCGTAGTCGGCCAAGCGACCCATCACGCGTGTGATGCGGGTTCGCGGGAGTACTCGCAGAATCTGGGCGGTGGCGTACGTGATCGCGTTCATCGACGACAAGGTATAGGACCCGGCCCCTCCGTCAGCGGGCCTACCCACGAGAACGTCTCACGTAGGGTTCCCCGACCTCTTTCTTTCGGCAGATTCTGCCGTTACGGATTATGCCGGCCCTCTGCGGGGAAGGTCAATTAGACCTAGTCTCTACCGAGGTCGGGCTCGGCTCGCAGCTTTGCGGCGTCGCACAGAGGCGCACCTCCGCCTGAACCGGCCGAAATGGCCGGCGCCTCGGGATTCAGGCTCCCGCAGGCAGCCTCGACCGTGAACGGATCGTGCGCCAGGGCCTCGGCATTTGCGCTTTCGGCCGTCGGAAGGTCGCCTCGAGCCTGGGCCAGGCGGCTCCGCAGCGCCCAGCAGGGCCCGAAGCTCGCGATCCAGGCCTTGGGGTCCTCGACGAGCGCCTCGGCGGCCTGGGCCTCCCCCTTTGCCTCGAGCACCCGGCCCCGGAGGTAGCGGAGGCTCGGGTCGGCCAGGAGGCTGTCGGGGATCTTGTCGAGCTGGGTGAGCGCTTCGTTCGAGTGGCCTCGGCCGAGGAGCAGCTCGGCGAGCCGCGAGCGCTCGCGGGAGTCGGTCGCGCTCGGCGGCGTGCCACCGAGCCCGTAGAGCGGCGAGAGTGGCTCCTTCGTCTTCCGCGCGAGGTTCGCGCGCCACTTCGTGTCCCACTGGGCGAGCGTCTCACCGCTGACCTCTTTCAGCGCATCGTCGACCTCCTTCGCCCCGCGGAGCGCGACGAGAAGCTTCGCGAGCGAGCCTTCCGGCTGCGTCTCGACGAAGAACCGCACGAAGCTCGTCACCTCGGCGAACGCGACCATCGCCGCATCCGCGCTCGGAAGCATCGCGATCGACGGGCCGAGCTTGTCGAGCGGCAGATCGAGCTTCAGCTCCATGCCCCGCTGGACCACGCTCTCCACGCTCGGTCGATCGTCGAACGGTCCGGGCTCACGCCAGCGCGTCTCCTGCCGGCGCGCGACACCTTCGTGCAGCCATAGTGGCGCGCGCTCGCGCGACTGCATGGAGATCGCGAGATGCGTCAGCTCGTGAGTGAGCGTATCGCGCCACGGATAGCCGTGTTTGCTCGCGCGCGGCGAGAGGATGGTGACGCGTCCCCACTTGGCGACGGCGACGGTGCCCGTCGTCTGCGCTGCCTTGTACGGCAGACCCGTCATCGCCGAGAGAGAAAGCAAGTCTCGCACGACGGTGATGCGTGTGGGCTTCTTCCAGTCGACGCCGAGATCCCGAGTGAGCGAGGCGCGCGCCTTGTTCACCGTGTCGATCATCAGCGGCATCAGCGCGCGGTCGGCCTCGTCGTGCCAGCGGACGACCACGCCCGCCGCCTCGTCCTTGTCGACGACCGTCGCCGCCGTGACGCGCGCACATCCGCGAGCCACATCTGCGAGGACGCGCCCCTCTTCCGTCTGCGCGACGTCCCCTCGGCTCATGAGCGCCGCGGACAGATCGCAGTCCTCCTCGTAGAGCGCGAGGCGCGCCTTCGCGAGGATCACGGACGGGCTGTTCGGGTCTGCCTTCGCGAGCTCCGCGCGGGCCTTGTCGTACTCCATCGCGACGATGAGCTCGTTCGCGCGGTACGCCATCACCTCTCCGGGATCCGGCTGCGCGATGGCGCGGGTCGGACCGCAGACGGCGAGCAGCGCCGCGGAGAGGGCGAGGAAGGCGGCGGATTTGCGGAGGCGGATTTGCGGAAGATTGCGGATCATCGAAGCAGCCCTTCCGCGTACCGCTTCACCGCGTCCTTGTACTTGCCGCCGGTCGGCTGGCCGAGGCCCTTGATCACCCGCTTGCGGAACTCCTCGGGGCCCTTGTGGGCATCGGCCTTCGGGATGTCCGTGTGGTCGCGCGCCATGCGGTCGCCGTCGCCGTTCGACGCGTCGCGCTCGCTCTCTCCGTCGCCGAGCGCATCACGCGCCATCTCGAGCTTCTGCTGCGCTTCGCGTTGCTTCTTGAGGCCCTTGTCGGCGTCACCTTCGCGGAGCGCGCGCGCCGCCTCCTGTGCGGCCTGTTCGGCATCGTGGAGCGCGTCGAGCGCCGCCGGCGGAAGGGCCTCCTGATCGCGGCCCTTCTTCGCGAGCTCGCGTGCGCGCTCGGCGAGCTTTCCTTCGGTGTCGCCGTGCTCGCGGAGCTCGGGCGCGGCCCGCTGCGCTGCGCGCCGCCGGAGCTCCTCGAGCTTGTCCTCCGCCCACTTCACCTCGGCCTCCATCTGTCGCCGGGCTTCATCGACGGTGCGCTCCGCGTTGGGATCCGAGAGGCGGCCGAAGCGCTCGCGAGCGGCGGCGCGCTTCGCTTCGTCGAGCGCGCCGAGCGCGCTGCGCCCGCTCTGGACGGCGTCGGCCGCGTTCCCCTGCTCCATCGCGCGCGCCATTTGCTCGGCGTGCTCGCGAGCGGCCGCGCCCTTGCTCGTCCACGAGTCGCTTCCGCCGCCGACGTTCGGCAACGGACGCACGGCCTCGCGGACCTTCTGGGCGTGCTTCTTCGCTTCTTCGGAGAGCGCGTCGAGGTCCTCCTTCGTCGAGCCGGCCGCGAGCGACTGCTCGACCTTGCCGACGTGCCCGGCGTGCTCGGACGCGAGGCGGTCGAGATCTTTCGCCGCCTCGTTGAAGGCCTGCTCGACGTCGCTCATCTCGCCGTCGCCTTCTTCACCGGCAGCGCCGCGACCGCCGCCGGACTCGCCGCCCGCATGCGAAGGGCGGCCGCCGCGCGCGCCGAATGAAGGGTCCGGCTGCCGAAGGCGGGCGGCGAGGTCTTGCGCGGCGAGCGTCGCGTGAACGAGATCGCCCCCGGTGCGCGCGCGGGCGACGCGGAGCAGGTCCATCTCGACGATCTCGCCGATGTCACGACCGAGCGCGCCGAGACGGCGCATCGCCTTGCCACCTCCGTCGAGAACGACGACTGCGGCGTCCATGCGCTGCTCTCCGCGGACCTTCTCGGCCGGCTTGTGCGCGAGCGCGGCAGCGGCGGCGAGCTCCTCCGCGACCTCGGCGAGCTCGCGCGCGACGTCGCGCGTATCGCGTAGCCCGAGCCCCTGGATGGCCGCGTCGATGACGAGCACGATGCGCTCGTTCGCCTTCACGACGTTCGCGCGCGCCGTCGTGCTCGGCGACCGGAGCTGGTTCTGCGCGGCATCCTTCACCTTGCGCATGCGGCCTCGAAGCATGGCGCCGAGCCGGCCCGGAACGCGAACGCCGGCGTACGAGGTCGCGAGGGCCGATTCGAGCAGCTCGGTCCCCTCGTCCGCGAGCTTCACGTCTTCCTCGAGCATCGCCTTGCGATCTTTCGGCTCCGCCGGCAGCGAGGTCCTGAGACGCCATGCGAGCGCGTCGACGAGCGCATCACGCACCTTCACGAGGGCAGCAAGGCGGCGCGACTCCGGCTCGCCGACGTCCGGGGGGACGATGGTGATGGCGTCGCTCGCGCCCCACTTCGGACCAGTGATCGGATCGTTGTCCTTCGCCTCGACGCGAATCTCGATGGGCGCGTGGCTCTTCTTCACGAACGGATCGCTCGCGCGCAGGTTGTAGCCGCCACGATCGGTCTTGGTCTCACCGTCGAGCCGTGCGAGCACTCGCCGCTCCTCGCGCGGACCGGCGCGGAGGACGAGATGCACCTCACGGAGGCCGTGATCGTCGACGGCCTCGTAGTGGATCGGGATCTCGGAGGCGTCCTCCTCGCTCGCCAAACGGATCTGTTTCGGCGCTCCCTCGAGGGTCACGAGCGGGGTTGCATCCGGGATCGACTCGACCGGCGTCGCATCGGGCTCTGGAATGGCGACCCGGCCGAAGCGTGCCACGACCTTGAGCTCCACGCTTTCGGCGAGCGGCCACCGGGCGACGACGTGGCCGGAGCCATCGTCGACGAACGGCACCTCCGCCGTGCCGTCCGTGAGCAGCAGGCGCCGACCGGCATGGAGCGGGGTCCCGCGGAACGTGAGGAGCGTGCCGCGCGGCAGCGCAACGTCGTCGTACGGACCAACGCGGCGTTCTTCCTGATGGAGGTAGTCCGGCGGCCGCGCGCGGATCGAGAGCTCGCTGAGCCACGTCATGCCGACGGGCGCGACGCCCTCGCGCGCGACGAGCACGTCCGCGCCCTCGACGACCGCCCACGGATCCATCGCGCATGCAGCGACGTTGATCGCAGCGAGCCCGAGCGCGGCGATGCCGAGCACGAACGCGACACGTCGAGCGCCATGACGAACGCCATCGAGCGGCAGCGCCGCGAGCGATCGCGCCACGTGAAGCTCCGCGAGCTCGCGCGAGGAGCCGGTCGTCGTCTCGGGCTCGAGCAGCGACAGCGATCGAATCGCGCGCGCGGCAGCCTCCGGCTCCATGCGTCCGGCCACGTGCTCGATCGTCCGCGCCGGGTCGGAGAACACGCGCCGCGCCAGCGCGCGCACGACGAGGGCGCCCGCCACGGCCGCGACGATCAGAAGAGCGCCGATGATCCGTGCCTGGGTCGTCCCCGCCCGCGCGACGAGCAACGCGATCGTCGTGGTCAGGACACACGCAGCCGCGACGGCACGGCGACGCGGGCCGTCGACGGCGAACCTCCACGCATCAGCGAGCGCGCGCAGCGCCTCACGATGCGTCGGCGTCGGCTTCACCTTCTTCGCGCCCTTCTCCCGCTTCTCACCCTCGCCAGGCGGACGGCTCCACCGCTCCATCGGTGGCGCGAGCGACACGCGCCGAGCCCGAGGCGTGAATTGCCTCTCCCCAGAGGTCGATCCCGGGGTCGATCCCGGGCTCGATTTCGGGTCGCTCGTCGCCATTGGACGGAGAATTTACTCCACGCTCACTGCTAGGGCGACGGGAACGGGCCCATCGTCGGCGGCGGCCAGGGCTGATCCGGCGGGTAGAACGGCGGCCGGGGTCCGGGGAACTGGAACGTCCCGAACGGCGTCACGATCGTCGTCTGGCCCCCACCCGCATCGGTGATCACGACCGGCGGCGGCGGCGTGGTCCCCGCGTCCTGCTGAGCTTCACCGCCGCCCCCCGCGTCCTTCTTCGTCGTCGGGGTCGGGGTCGGGGTCGTGTTCGTCGGCTTCGGAGCCGTGGCGGGCGTCGTGCTCGTGGTGAGCGGCGTCACGGGCGCCACTGGGGTCGTCGTCGGGGTGGTCACGTCGGTCGCAGGCGTCGTCGACGTCGGCGTGCTGGTGAAGGTCGGCGGCGCGGTGGCGACGGGCTCGGATTGCTGCGTGCCGAGGACGTACGCGACGACGGCGCCCGCGCCGAGGAGCAGCGCCACGATCGCGAGCGCGACGACGAGGCCCGAGCCGCCCTTCTTCCTCGGACGAGGCTCCTCATGATGTGCCGGTGCCGGAAACGCAGCGTGCGGCCCGAGGTGATGCGCGTGGTAGGCGCCGGGATGCCCGGCATGCGCCGGATGCGGCCCCTGCGCCATGCCTGGCATACCTGCCATGCCTGGCATCGCCATCGGTGGCGCCGCGGCCGTCCCGCCCGGCGCCTGTCCCATCATCGTTCCCATGCCGGCCGACGGATTCGTGAGCGCGGCGTCGACGGGCGCCCCCATCACCGTGCCGGTGCCGATGTCCTGTCGAACGTCACGCGCATCGGCCGTATCGGCGAGCGCCGCCGGCGCGGGCGCAGCGCCGCCGGCACCACCGGCAGCCGCGGTGAGCTTCGCGGTGCCTGCGCGCCGCCCGCTCAGGATGTCCTGGAGCGTGACCCGCATCTCGGTGGCGTTCGCGAAGCGGAGCTCGGGTCGGGGCGCCATCGATCGATGTACGAACCCCGCGAGCTGCGGCTCGATCCCGGGAGCCGCCTGCACGAGCGGCGTCACCTCGCCGCGCTCGACCTTGAGGATGAGCACGCGTGGATCGTCCGCCGACGCTGGCGGCATGCCCGACAGCATCTCGTAGAGCATGACGCCGACCGCGTAGAGGTCGGCGCGGACGTCGACCTTGTCGGCCGAATAGGCCTGCTCCGGCGCCATGTACTCCGGCGTGCCCATCAGCATGCCGGCGACGGTGAGGTTCTTCGTCTGTCCGGCCTGCGCCGTCTTCAGCTTCGCGATGCCGAAGTCGATCAGCTTCAGCACCGGCTTTCCGCCCTGGAAGGTGACGAAGACGTTGTCCGGCTTCAGGTCGCGATGAATGACACCGAGCGAGTGCGCCGCCTCGAGCGCCTGGAGGATCTGCGCCGTGTACTCGCACGCGGTGCCGACGGCGAGCCGGCGTTCGCGCTTGATCAGGTTCGACAGCGGCTCGCCCTGCAGCAGCTCCATGACGAGGTACGCGACGCCGTCCGGTGTGCGGTCGACGTCCGTCACCTGCACGACGTGCGGGCTGCGGATCTGCGCGGAGACACGCGCCTCCTGCAGGAAGCGCTCGGCGATACCTGCGCGACGCGCGAGATCGCTGTGGAGAACCTTGATGGCGACGTGCGTGCCGAGCGTCAGGTGCTCCGCTTCGTAGACGGAGCCCATGCCCCCGTCTCCGAGCAACCGGAGAAGCTTGTACTTGCCACTGACGACATCCCCGACCTCGACCACGCTCCGGCTTTTACCATAGTCGGCCCCGGAGCCACGGACGGAGCGTTCGGCAGAGTAAGGCGCGCCCATGCGGCGTGTGACGCGCGAGGTCGCCGGAATGTTCTCGACCGTGGAATGTAAAGATTCCTTGGCGCAGCGGGCTTGCTCGTGGAGCTTTCATTTCGTCGCGTCCTGCAACTGAGCCGCACCGACGCGTTCACGATCACGACTCGCGAAGCACGAGCGGTCGCCCTGGTCGCGGTCACGCAGCTTCGCGCGCTTCGGTCGTCAGCGAGATCCGGCTGACGTGCAGCACGGCCGTTGCGGTATCCGCGTCCTCGACTGCGGCGAACATCGGGACGAGCGCGGTCTCGTCCGCTCGGCCGAACGCACCGCTCGGAGAGAACGCACGCGCCTGCGGACCGTCGAGCACCAAGTACACGTCGCGGCGTGCGCTGCCCTCGCGCCACGGGGCCGTGATCACGTACGCGATGCGCTCGCGATCGAGGTGCAGCTCCTCCGAACCACGTCGGATGAGGACGCGGCGATCGGTCACGAAGTAGCGCGTCTCGCGCGCGAGGCGCCACGGCTTCAGCACCGCGGAGTAGGCCACGAAACACGCCACCCCCGCGAGGAGCAGAACGACGAGCGTGACGCCGCCGATGAGCACCGCAGCGGTGATCGGGGGAAGCGCGTGGGCCCGGAGCACGCGCGCGATCGGCGGCTCGAGCCGTGCGAACACATGCACGGCCGCAACCGCGAGCAGAGCCGCGCCGACGGCGGTGGCGATCCGACGAGGCGTCCAGCGCGACGCCCACGGCTTTGCGGTCCAGAGCACGCGCTCGCCGTCATCCAGCCGCTGTGCCAGCGGGCGGCTGCCATCACCGAGTGGTGCGCTCGGCGTGAGGCCACGCACGATCGCCCAGAGGCGATCCGGGGCCTCCACGTTCGAGAACGTCAGGCTCAACGTACGTTTGAGAGCGCCGGTCGGAACGGCCCGCTCGAGCACGAGGTCGCCGACGCCCGGCACGCTCGGATTCCAGCGGATGATGGCGTAGCTGATCGCGTCGCGCTCGATCGTCCGCCGGAGCCGGCCGCGCTGCCAGATCACGTGCTTCTCGGTCACGACGTACCGCGCGCTCGACCGGAACCAGAGCGGCAGCCGCCATGCGCCGAGGGCCAGCGTGGCCGACCAGGCGGAGAACCCGATGAGCGAGCCGACGCGCTGCCCGAGGCTCGTCGCGACCACGATCGCGAACGCGAGCGCGACGACGGACATCGTGGCCGCAACCACCCCCGCCAGCTTGAACGCTCCAGGTATGGTGACGACCTTGGGGCCGCCGCTCCACACGATGTTCTCTCCGTAAAGCGAGTCGCGCGCCATGGGTCTTGTTTGTGAGACGGCCGAAGGCGCTGCCACGTTGCACCCGGCCTCCGTTTCCGGACACCGAGCAAGAACAACGCCACCTTAGGTCAGCTTGGGGCACGCGACCGCTTGTGTCTATCTCCTTCTTGTTGGGGCTTCGCCCCAAACCCCACCCCGCCCCGCGGGGGTGAACCCCGCGGGATCCCGCTTCGCGGGGGCGGGGGCCCGGGGGGCGCTCGCGGGCGTTCGAAGGCTCCTCCCCGCCCCGCGGGGGTGAACCCCGCGGGATCCCGCTTCGCGGGGGCGGGGGCCCGGGGCGCGCTCGCGGGCGTTCGACGGCGCGGTTCGGGCTGCTCGCGGGCGTGCCAAGACGTCCCGGGCTGCTCGCGGGCGTTCCAAGGCTTGGCCCGCCTCACGCTCGAGCCGTGCCAGGAGCGCGTTGTGGGGCCTCTCGCCGAGGCGCGCGGCTCGCGGCGGCTATTCGGGGAGCGGCAACGCCACGTTGCGGCGGGTTGGGCCGCGCTCGACGGCCGCCCGGACGAAGCCACTGCAGAGCTCCGGCATCGGGATGCCTGCGATCGTGGCGGCTTCCGGATACAGGCTCGTGTCCGTGAAGCCGGGCATGGTGTTCACCTCGAGCAGCGTCGGCTCGGCACGATCGTCTCCGGGCTCGGCCCCGGCCTCCGGGACGACGAAGTCGACGCGCGACAGATCGCGACAACCGAGCGCATGGTGCGCAGCCACGGCGATCTCCTGGACGCGCCGCGTGAGCCGCTCGCCGAGCGGTGCCGGGCAGAGGTGCTGGCTGCGTCCGGGGGCATAGCGGGCCTGATACGTGTAGAACGCATCGTTCGGGGCGCGGATCTCGGTCGGCGGGAGCCACGCCGGATCGCGCAAGTCGAGGACGCCGCACGTGACCTCGCGTCCCGGCGCATAGACCTCGACGAGCGCGGTGTCGTCGACCTCCCAGGCGGCCTCGATCGCGTTCGTGATGCCCGCAGCAGTCGCCCCGGCCGCGAACCGGGCCACGCCAATCGCGGACCCGTTCGAGCACGGCTTGATGACGAGCCGCTCGCCGAGCTCGCGGAGCGCACGCTCGGCTTCGTTCGCGGCCGGTCGCGTCCCGCGGCGCGCCGCGATCCCGCGAGCGATCGGCAGGCCGGCGGCTGCGAAGAGGACCTTCGCGGTCCGCTTGTTCATCGCGAGCGCGCTCGCGAGCACGCCCGAGCCGACGTACGGCAGGTCGAGGACCTCGAGCAGGCCCTGGAGCGATCCGTCCTCGCCGACGGCCCCGTGCGCGACCGGGAACACGACGTCGAAGCCGCGTGTCCGGAGCGAGTCCGCCAGATACACGTCGAGCTCGAGGCGGACGACACGATGGCCCGCCTCCTCGAGCGCACGCGCGACGCTCGCCGCAGAGGCGCGGCTCACCTCGGCCTCGGACGCCGGCCCGCCTTGCACGACGGCGATCGAGAAGCGACGCTCGTTCGCCGCTGACGTCATGTCGTCTCCGAGACCGGCCTGGCCACGGTGGGCTTCGAGAAGTCGACGAGCTCGATGCCGAGCTTCTGCGAGAACTCGAAGATCTTGTTGTCGCGGTAGAACTCGCCGAAGACGATCCGCGTGATCCCTGCGTTGGCGATCAGCCGGAAGCAGCCCCAGCACGGCGAGGCAGTGACGTAGATCGAAGCGCCGTCGATGCGCACGCCGTTGCGCGCCGCCTGAACGATGGCGTTCGCCTCCGCGTGGACCGTGCGCACGCAGTGGCCCTCCTCCATCAGGTGGCCGTCCTCGTCACAGTGCTCGAGGCCGCGGATCGAGCCATTGTAGCCGGTGGCGAGGATCGAGCGGTCCCGCACGACGACGGCGCCGACGAACTTGCGGTCACACGTGGATCGGGTCGCGACCTCCCGAGCGATGTTCATGAAGTACTCGTCCCAGGAAGCACGCAATCTCGCCATGGCGAGGGATTCTCTGCGCACGGTGGCCGGCGATGCAATGCCCGAGCGCATGCCTCGGTGGCCGGGCGAGCCGATTTCTTGTTGCTTCGCGTGGTGCGCTCCAGAAGCTATTCTCGGGCTCATGCGCAAGCTGCGCCGCTTGGTCGCCTGTTCGCTCGTGCTGGTCGCCTTCTCCGAGGGCGCAGCGTTCGCGCAGCCGAAAGGAAGCAAGACCGAGAAGCCCCGCGTCGAGGCGCCCCCCGCCGACGTCGAGACCGCCGAGCAGCTCTACGCGAAGCTCGACTACGACAAGGCGAACGAGGTCGCCGAGCGCGTCATCAAGCAGAAGAACCTCACGCACGACCAGCTCGTTCGCGCCTATCGCGTGCTCGCCGTCACGAACGCGATCCTCGACAAGGACGAGCAGGCGCGCGAGGCGTTCCTGCACCTGCTCGTCTTCGATCCCGAATACACGGTCGACACGAACCTCGGACCGAAGGTGTCGACGCCGTTCGTCGAGGCGCGCGGTCAGTTCCGCTCGCTACCGACGAAGCCGGGAATGGAGGTCGTCGCGAACGTGCGCTCCGACGGCGGACAGCTCCGCGTGACGACGCGCGACCCGACACGCATCGCGAAGAAGGTCACCGTCGGCTATCGCTGGACGTCGTCGGGCGAATACACCGTCTCGACCATCGCGATCGGCGACGCAACGGTCGAGGTCGCCCCCGCGCCGTCGGGCAGGACGCGACTCGACTTCTACGCGCTCGCGCTCGACGAGCGCGACAACGCCGTCTTCGAGGCGGGCAACCCACAGGTGCCGAAGAGCGCCTTTGCCGAGGCCGGCTCGCGGCCCGTCGCCGGTGGAGGCGCAGGCAGTACCGGCAGCGACAAGGGCGGCGGCTCGATGTTCTCGAGCCCCGTGTTCTGGGTCATCGCCGGCGGCCTCGTCGCCGGTGGAGCGACGGCGGCGTTTTTCGCCTTCCGCCCGGAAGACCCCGCGACGCGCGCCGCGCTCAGCCCGCAGATCCGCTGCGGCGCCGAGCTCTGCAAGTGATCGGCATTCGAACACGTTGACGCGTCACGAAACGCGTCACGGACAGCCAGACTCGCAGAACTCGCCGACGCTGCCGCACGTGGTGGAAGGGACCGGCGCGCTCACACTGACGAGCCGGAGCGGAATCGACAGAGGCGCATCGCCGTCGCCGATGGTCATGATCGCGCAGCCGATCAGGAAGTCCTTCAGCTGATCCTGACGATCTTTCTTCTGCGCGATCGCGAGGATCGCGTGCTCCCCGAACGGGATCTCGACGGGCTTCTTCCCGGCGCGCATCTCGCAGATGTTCGCCGCGGGCGCGGGCGGCACGCTCGGCTCGAGCGACCCCGGCGCCGTCAGCCTGGCCGTGATGATGTCCTGGCAGATCGACGCGCGCTGTTCGGGCTTCACCTCGAACACGAGGACCTGGACGAAGTCGGTCGCGACGGCCGCGGCCGTCGACGGGAACTGCACGGTGTAGGTGCCCTTCGAGGGACCGGGATCGCCTGCGGCGCACGCGGCCAGCGCGGCCAGCGCGACCAGCGAGACGGACAGCGAGAGCGCGCGCCCGAGCGGCGACATCATCGGATCTGCTCCAGCTGCTGCACGAGCTCGTCGATACCGAGGCGCGCCACCGTCTTGTACGTGACCGGGTCGCCCGGCTTCTCGCGGACGGCCTGCCAGATGATGAAGCCGCCCGGAACGTTGCCGGTGTCCTGGAAGTCGACCGACCCCGACGCGCCCTTGTAGTCGATGTCTCGGCCGTTCCTCAGCTCCGCGAACCCTTCGGTGATCTCCGCGGGGCCGATCGGCCGTCCGCCGGGCTTCGAGACCTCCTTCAGGGCCTCGCGGATCGCGATGCGGTCGGTCGCAGAGCCTGCCTTCTGGATGGCAAAGGCGATGAGGATCGCGGCATCGAAGGTGTTCGCCGCGAACGCCGGCGCGTCTGCCGCGCTGCCGAGAGGAAAGTACGTCCCGTAGATCGTCTTGAACGCGTTGTACTCGGTCGTACCGGGCTGCGTGTCCGGGTTCGTCCCGAAGACGCCCTCCGCCGTCGACGCCGACGCGGGGTTGGAAGGATCCGTGAGACTGAGATCGAGGAAGCCCTGCGTGAACATCCCGTCGGTGCCGATGAAGAAGAAGCCCTTCTGCTCGAGGGCGGCGTAGCCGGGGTTCTTCTTGAAGTCCTTGATGAACTGCGCGGCCGCGGGATCGTACGAGATGAGCGCGAGGCACTCCGGCTCGCTCGCGATGATCCCGGGGATGATGTCGTCGTAGTTCGCGCGAGCCTCGAGCGGGATCTTCTGCTGGGACGCGATCGAGCGTTGCCCCGGCACGCCGCGCTTCGGGAAGTTGTCGGAGACGACCTTCGCCATCGACGTCCCGTACGGGTTGTCGATGTAGACGAGCGCGAGCCGATTGCAGGTGGCCCCCGTTCCGCCGTCCGCATCACCACCGGCTCCCGCATCGCCGAGGCCCCCGGGCGTCTTCGCGGCGAACAGGATGACCGCCGCGCCCTGGAAGTCGTCGGCGGGTGTCGTGCGGAAGAAGAAGCGGTCCGCGGCAGGCTGGATGTCCGTCAGCTCCACGGACGTCGCAGCCGGCGAGATCTGGATGATCTGCCTGTCCGCGAAGATCTGGTGCGTGAGCTTCACCTGGCCGCTGCTCACGGGGCCGATGACGGCGGCGACGCCACGGTCGGCGAACGACCGCGCCGTGTCGACCACGAAGGTCTGCTCGTCGCTCTGGTCGTCGACGATGTCGAAGCGGACCTGCCGCCCGAGCAGGCCTCCGCCGGCGTTGATCACGCCCTCGGCGGTGCGGACCGCGTCGCGAAGCGGTGCGCTGAAGCTCGCGAGGTCGCCCGTGAGCCCGAACGAGACGCCCACCACGATGGGGGCCTCGGCCGACGGCTTCGGCGCCTCCTGCACGCAGCCCTGCTCCACGAGCGCGACGGATCCGAGGAGCGATCCGAGGAGCGTCGAGCCGCCGGTCACGAGCGATGCCGCGACGATCCGCGCGGCGATGCGCCGGATGCCCCTCCGAAGACCCATGTGCTGATTATGACGTGCTTCGAGCTGCCGGGGAAAGGCTCAGCTCGACGAGGCCGCTCACTTGAAGCCGACGTTCTTCGTCGACGTCTCGCCCGACCGGATCTGCACGGTCACCGTCTGCTTCTGTCCGGGCGCCTCGCCGTTCTCGAACGTGAGCGTGTGCGCGCCCGGCGTCATCTGGACCTTGTTGCAAGGCGTCACGGGACACACGACACGTCCACCCTCGGTGACCTTGGCCCACGGATAGGCCGACACCGTGACGAAGCCGGGGTCCTCGGCCGGCGGCGGCGGCGGGGGCGGCGCGACCGGCTTCGGCGTCACGTTCGTGCGCGTCGTCACCGTCGGCGTCGTCGGGTGATGAGCCTGGGCCGTCGGTTGCGTCGGTTGCGACGGCGTCCGCGATGGCGGCGCCTGCGTGCTCGAGGTGCTGTTCGTCGTGGAGGTCGACGTCGTGGAGGTCGACGTCGTGCTCGCGGTGATCGCGCTGGAGGACGGCTCTTGCGGCGGCGCGTCGGACACCTTCGGTGGTGTCGACGTCACGTTCGTCGAAGCCGATGAACCATTCGCGGACGCGAGCAGATCCGGCTTCCGATCTCGCAGACCGAGCACGACGATCAAGAGGCCCGCGAGCACGAAGCAGCCGATCGTGATGACGATGAGGAGAACGCTGCTCGACTTCTGCGGAGGCGTCGTGTGGCTCGTGCCGGTGGCGTACAGATGCGCGTGCGAGCCCGAAGGCATGCTCGGGTAGGCGCTGGGGTTCGCCCCGAGACCGCCGTAGTTGGCGATGACCCCGCTGCCGCTTCCGCTGCCGCTCGTGCCGAGGCGCAGAAGCTGTCCGCTCACGTTCGCGCCCGACTGCTCCATCCGCTTCAGCGACTCGGCGGTGAGCGCCTGGAGCTCCTGCGTGTTCGCCGCGGTCGTGATCGCGGACATGTGCTTCTGGATCTGGCGCTGGACCTCTTCGCGCACGCTGCCGAAGAGCGACAACATCCGCCGCCCGACCTCTTCCTGACGGGCGTGACGCGGCTGCGACGCGAGCCACGACTCGAGCGCGTGCCGCATCTCGGTCGCGGACTGCCAGCGCATGTTCGGGTCCTTCTCGAGCGCGCGCGCGACGATCGCGTCGAGGTTCGGATCGATGTGCGGGAGCACGTGCGAGAGCCGCGGGATGGGCTCGTTCATCAGCTTGTGGAGCGTGTTCGCGGCGCTCTCGCCCGTCATCAGTCGCTGCTGCGCGAGCAGCTCCCAGAGGACGATGCCCATCGCGAACAGGTCGGAGCGCGCGTCGATGCGCTGCCCCATCGCCTGCTCCGGGGACATGTACGCGACCTTGCCCTTGAGGACGCCGACCTCGGTCTCCGTCGAGGAGAGGGCCGCCTTCGCGATGCCGAAATCGACGAGCTTCGTGTGGCCGTCGTACGTGACGAAGATGTTGTGAGGGGAGATGTCTCGGTGGATGACGCTGAGCGGCCGGCCGTCGTAGTCGCGGAGCTCGTGGGCGTAGCCGAGGCCCGAGAGCGCGTCGGCGATGATGCGCACGGCGATCTCGTGCTCGATGGTCTCTTTCCGGCGGAGCGCTTCCTTGAGGACCTTGTTGAGGGACTGCCCCTCCAGGTACTCCATCGCGATGAAGTAGACGCCGGCCTGCTCGCCGACCTCGTACGTGTGAACGATGTTCGGATGACCGAGGCGCGCTGCGAGCCGCGCCTCGTCGAGGAACATGTTGCGGAAGGCCGTCTCCTCTGCGAGCGCTTGCCGGAGCCGCTTGATGACGGCGAGCTTGTTGAAGCCCATCTGCCCGCGGGCGACGGACAGGAACACGTCGGCCATACCTCCGCGGCCCAGGCTCGCGAAGAGCTGGTACTTGCCGAAAGCCGTCGTGCCGGTGCCTTCGATCGTCGCCTCGGATCTGGGGTCGCGCGCTGCCCCAAGCATCAAATTATGGAGTATCTGCGCGGGTTGAGCCGGTCAAGGCGCGCACACCGGAAACCTCGTCCCCAACGTCGCAGCAGGCTGACGGGACTCAGAACCGAGCTTGCGGCCTCCCTCTCAAGGCGTCGAACGACACAAGATTTTCGCGCTTCACTCACTTTTCCCGCTTGATTCAATTCTTCGTGATGGGAAACTTCAAACATCCTCACGCGAAGTGAGGACAGGAGGGACCATGAGTACACGGCAGACTGCACGCCAACTTGGGGGCTTGGGTATCGGAGGCGCGTGCCTGTTCCTCGCGTCTCACGCCATCGCCGGCGTGAGCAACCCTGACTACTACTTCATCGATATCGCCGACGGCGCAGTCTGCCACGGCTGCTCGGGACCGTCAGGCGGCCGGATCACCGGAATCACGGGTCAACTCGAGGGCGACATCGCAACCGACGCCACGTTCACATACAATGGTTCGGCGTTTGGCGTGACCGGAACTTCGATGACAGGCATCGACGCCCAGCTCCTCGTTGGCGTCGCTGGGACTCACGGGTACATCGATCCAGACACGCGAGAAGTGAGCGTCACGCTGCGGATGCGGATCAAGTTCTCTGGCTCGGTACCGACGAACTGCCAGACGCCCTTCTTCGACGTGACACTTGGCACCACCAAGACATCGAGCCAGTGGTCCGCGCTCGATCTCGATCCCGTCACAGGAAGCTTTCGGATCGTGGCGGAAGACTTCATCGTCCCAGAAGTGACGACGACCGCCTGCGGCACGAGTGCGACATTGATCAACAGCACGCTCGGATTCGGCTCATCCGCCGGGGCGATCGCGATGTTCCTCCAAGGATCGGTCGCGAATCCTCAGGTGCCCGTGCCCTGACCCACGCTGACGATCCAAGGAAGACAGAGAGTACGGCGTTCCGCAACGTCCGCCGTACTCTCGGCGATCCTCAGTTGACGGGGCTCGGCTTCGTCTGGGCCGTGTCGGCGCCCTCGACCGAGAACTTGAAGTCGTCGATGAGGACGGTCGAGTCGAGCGCGCCGTCACCCGAGTCCCAGATCGCAAAGCGGATCGTGATCTCCGAGCCCGGCGTGACCGGCGCGCTGGTCGTCAGCCAGCCCGTCGCAGCGTGCCCCTCGAACCCGGTCCCCGAAAGGGTGCTCGTCCCGAGCGGGCAAGGGAAGTTCTTGCCACTATGCGTTCCCGAGGCGCAGACCTGGAGGAGGCTGTTGTTGACGCTGATCGGGTTCGTGTCCTGGTCGAACGCGATGTTGCCGTCCTCGAGGCCGTCGGGGATCGGATCCATCATCGTGACGAAGAAGTCGTTGTATCTGTCGCAGATGAACCTGGGATACTCCCAAGTGAAGAAGTTCTGCTGGTACGAGAACGACTGCGCGTTCGACGGGACGCGGATCTTGAGCTCGAGCGCGACGCCGTCCTGCGCTTGGCCCGTCTTGACGCCGGGGCAGGCAGGCGACTCCTTTGGATACCCCGGGGGCGTGCCGTGCGTGTAGCCCTTGATGTTCGACGATGAATCGTAGTCCGGATCGCCAGGCTCGCGTGCCGATCCGGAGGAGAGAACGAGCATGGAGGTCCCCAGCTGCGGCGCGTTGACGCCGAACTGCTCGAGGATGCCGACGCCCTCCATGTTGCTCAGCTTCGAGCCGTCCGGGCGGACCCACTTCGCCTCGACGACCCCCCAGTCGCGACCGTCCGGATCCGCCTGCTTGCAGAGCCCGATCGCCCGAGCGCCGTCGAACGGGTCCGAGCCGTCCTTCGCGAGGTCCGCGTCGCACTCGACCTCTTCGTCGTCCGGCGTGCCGCTGCAGTCTTCGTCGATCCCGTTGCCCGGGATGTCGTGCGCACCCTTGTTGATGCTGGTGTTGCACTCGTTGCAGTCGTCCTTCAACGCGAAGCCATCGCCGTCGAAGTCCTTGTCCATGTCCGTTTCGGTGTTGTTGATCCCGCACTCGGCGCCCGGACCAACGTTGTCGTTCCCACCGAGGATCGGCGGAGCGCCACCGTCGCCCGTCTCGTTCGGGTCCGCTTGCACCCCGAAGCCGCTACGCCGCGTCGCGTCTCCGCAGGCAATCGCAAAGGTCGCGATGAGAAGAGAGCTTGCGATGCCGATGGAGCGTACGTTCATGGGGCCTCCTGTTTTCCTGCTGCGAGCCACCGTTCTTGCGAACAGGCACGCGCGAAAACGCAGGCCCCGCTCTGCCACGGCTGAGCGCCTCAGGCCACGAGTGTCGCGAACGGAGACGCTCCGGTGACCCGCATGTGGGCCAATGTGATCACATTCCCCTCACGCCAAATTCTCCTGCTGCCTCGCAAGATTGCCGCGGACGGCAAGCGGCTGTAATCGGTCGGACATGGTTCGTGTTGGGCGGCTCCGCCGTCGAATCCTTGCGGTTTCGGGGCTCGTGACGTGCCTCTCGATCGGCGCGCTGGCGTTGGCTGCGGAGGATGACCGAGCGGCAACGGAATCGGTCCTGAAGGAGGTCGAGGCCTCGCCGCGCAAAGACGTCGGCGGCGAGCTCGTCACGCGCTCGCGCGCTGCGCTCGACCGCGCCGCCAAGCTGCGCGCGGCGGGAGACGAGGCGCATGCCCGGCTTGCCGATCGCCTCGCGCGGACCTGGGCCGAAGCGGCTCGCGACGTCGTCCGCGCGGCCGCGGTCGAAGAGAGCGCGGCCGCGGCTCGGAGTGGCGCGACGGATGCGGGGACGCTCGCCGATCGCGAGCGCGCCCTCCTCGAGGAAGCCATCGCGCAGAGCGGACGGCTCCGAGCCCAGCTCGACGCGGTCGAGCGTGACGGCAAAGAGCAGCCCGCGCGCACGAGCAGCGCGGCGGCCGACGCCGGTGCAGCTGGCACGCGCGCGCCTGCGAAGACGGCCCCCGCGGCCGACGGCGGAGCACCGAAGTCGAACACCGGAGGTGCGCGATGAAGCGTCTCGGATTTGCGCTGCTCTTCGTGAGCGCGAGCGCGCTGTCGTTCGCGTGCGGTGGCGCGGCGACGTCCACCATCGTCAAGGTCGGCGAAGCCGAGCGCACGCGCACGAGCCTGCAGGGACGCGACGCGCAGACGCTCGCTCCGCAGGCCTTCGCGGAGGCGGACCAGGCCCTCCGCGCCGCCAAAGATGCCGAGCGCGCGGGTGACACGCTCGCCGCCGAGCTCCACGCCGAGCGCGCGGTCGCCTCGTACCAGCACGCGATCGCCATCGCTCGCCTCGCCCGCGCGACGGACGAGGAGACGCAGGCGAAAGACGCGCTCGCCCGCGCCGTCGAGCAATCGCAGCGGTACGCCGCGGCCCGCAAGGCTGCGGAGCGCGAAGCGGACGATCTCGAGAAGCAGCTCAAGGTCGTGCGCGAGGCCGAACGCCCGGCGAGCGCCGGCCCGACGGATCCCGAGCGTGAGCGCGCCCGCCTCGTCGCCGCGCAAGCGCTCGCCACGCAAGCGCGTCTGCTCTGCAGCGCGGCGCGGCTCGTCTCTTCGCAGGCGCCTGGCCTCGCCGAGGCCGAGGCGGCCGCGGCGGACCTCGAGAAGAAGCTCGAGTCGTCACCGAAGCCGGCGCCGATCGACGCCGCAGGAAAGGCGCGCGCGGCCTGCCTCAACGCCCTCACGAAGGCGCGTCGCTCCGGAGCGCCTTCGACCGATCAGGCCGACGCGCTCCTCGGAGAGCTGTCCCGCTCGGCGGATCCCAAGGCGAAGAGCGCGATGGATCTGGCGCCGTCGCGCGACGAACGAGGCGTCGTCGTCACCCTCCGCTCGCTGTTCAAGTCGGACCAGCTCTCGCCCGAGGGCGAGACCGTCTTGAAGGATCTCGGGCGCGTCGCTGCGGCGCATCCCGGGTTCGCCGTGCAGGTCGTTCTCCACGACGCGACGAAGCCGAGCGCCGCCGACGTCGCCCTCGGAAAGAAGCGCGGGGAGGCGATCACCAAAGCCCTGACGGACGGCGGTGTCAGCGCGGCGAAGACGAAGGTCGAGCTCGCCGGGGCGCGCGCACCGGTGTTCGATCCGGCAGACGCGAAGCGGCGCGAGCGGAACGCACGCGTCGAGATCGTGTTCGTCGCCGGCGGGTGACCCATCCGCGTCCGACGACGTCGACCCGCGCCATGCTCACGGCCGCTCGACGGCAGGACTCCTGAGCGCTGGCGTGGTCAGGACGAGCTCTTCACGAACGCGTCCTGAGCGCTGACGCGTTCAGGACAAGCTCGTCACGAGCTTGTAGCCGAAGCCGTACACCGTGAGGATGTGCGTCGGCTTGTCGGGATGTTTCTCGATTTTCTTACGGAGCTTCACGATGAAGTTGTCGACGGTGCGGTTCGTCGGTGACGCATCGAGGCCCCAGATTTTCTGGAGGATCTCGTCGCGGCTGACCGGCTGGCCCACGCGCTCGGACAGCAGCTTCAGGAGCTCGACTTCGTAGAATGAGAGCGCGTGCTCGGTACCGAACGCCCTGAGTGAGTGCGTCGAGAAGTTCACCTGCGCATCGCCGATCTGCAGCAGCTCGGGCGCCGCGCTCGGACGCGACGCGCGTCGCAAGATCGCGCGCATGCGGGCGATGAGCTCGTTCACGCTGAACGGCTTCGTCACGTAGTCGTCCGCGCCGGCGTCGAGGCCGCGGATCTTGTCGGTCTCCTGCGAGCGCGCCGTCAGCATGATGATCGGCACGAATGCGCTGACGCGCCGGAGCTCCTCGCACACGGCGTAGCCGTTGATGTCGGGGAGCATCAAGTCGAGGATCACGGCGTCGGGGTTGTGCGTTCGCGCGAGCTGGACGCCGTCCTTCCCCTTCCCTGCGGAGATGACGGCAAAGCCCTCGAACTCGAGAGCGTCGCGGAGCCCCATCACGATGTGAGGCTCGTCCTCGATGATGAGGATCGTCTTCTTCGGGCTCGCCATCGGCGAACGGAAGATTAGCGGAGTCTCTCGCGGATGAAGCCCTCACTTTTTGGGGGAGAGGAACCGCGAACGGGAGAGAGGAGAGGAACAGGGAACAGGGAACAGGGAACAGGGAACAGGGAATGGAAGAGATAGGAGAGGGAACAGGGAACAGGGAACAGGGAACAGGGAACAGCGAACAGGGAACGGGGAATGGAAGAGACACGAGAGGCACACGGAAACAGCGGACGGGGAACGGAAGAGAGAAGAGACGGGAGACGGAAGAGGGGAAACGGGGCACGGAAGAGGCGCGATGGAGTGCGGTTAGCGCTGGAGGGGGTGGCGGGCGGTTCGGGCGGAGGCCATCAGGATCGCGGCTAGCTCGTTTGATTCGTTGATGGTGCGCTCGAGCGTCGGCAAGGCGGAGGAGCGCAAGAGGCCAGCTCGGTGTACGAGCTTGAGCCAGAAGATGGTCTCCCGCATCTCCTTCCGCAGCGATGCGGACCTTGTGCACGAAGTCCGCGCGACTCTCGGCGGCGCGCGCCTCTTCGTAGTTGGCGCCCGCCGATGTTCCCGAGCGCACGAGCTGGGACGCGACGTGTTTGCCGCTCAAGTCACGCGGCAACATGCGCGCGAGCCCAAGTATCCCGCCCGCAAGAGCGAGCAGTCGCTGCGCGATGTCAGCCCCACGCCGCAGCGTCCCGTCCTCATTGGCGCTCCCGCTCCCGCTCCCCTTCCCGCTCGCGCTCCCGCTCTCAGCATCCCCTGTTCCCTGTTTCCTGTTCCCCGTTCCCTGTTCTCCCTCTCTCATTCCTCGGCATTCGGCCGCCCGGCCCTCGAGTTGCTCGAAATCACGAACGGGCCCCCGCCATCACGGACCTCCGGCTCTCGCGGCTCAGAGCGTCCCGTCCTCATTGGCGCTCCCGCTCCCGTTCCCCTTCCCGCTCGCGCTCCCGCTCCCGCTCTCGGCATTCCCTGTTCCCTGTTCCCGGTTCCCTGTTCCCTGTTCTCCCTCTCTCATCCCTCGGCATTCGGTCGCCCGGCGCTCGAGTCGGTCGAAATCACGAACTCGTCCGGACTTCCGCCCTTCCTGTGAACAAAAACACGAAGGGCGAGCCGTGGTCGGGCTCGCCCTTCGCGGGACGGTGATCGGAGGTCAGCCGATCACTGCTGCGGCGTCTCGCCCGCGGCTGCGCCCGCAGCGAACTGCTGGATGCACTGCAGGCTGAAGCGTGCGCCGACGAGGTCCGCCGTGCCGCCCGAGAAGATGAGCGCCTGCGGGCAGCGACCCGCCGGGTTCTTCTTGTTCGCCGGATCGTTCTCGACGTAGCACCAGCGCTTCTCGATCGAGTCCTTGCAGGTCGCGCCACGCGGGACGGTCTCCTGCGGGATCTCGCAGACCGGGAGGGCGGCGAGGTCGAGACCGCCGTCGCCCGCATTGCCGGTCTCCGCACGCTGCTGCTCGAGGAAGACCTTGAGGATCTCCGGCTTCGGCGGCTGCAGGCCGAAGTTCTCGCACTTGTCACCGGGATCGCTCAGCTGCGCGAGGACGAGGCACGGAACGCCCTCATTCGGGTCGTCGCCGGGTTCACGCAGCTTCTGCGGGAGGCACTGCGTCGTGAGCGCGTTCTTCAGACGATCGATGATCGCCGCGACCGCGGGACGGTAACCGTAGGTCGGCTGGGTGGGGTCGTCGAGCTGGATCGGGCAGAGCGACGAGACGATGCCCTGCTCGCCGAGCGCGCGGACGACCTGGAGCTCGCGGACGGTCGGGTACGCCTTGGCCTTGATCTGCTCGGCGCCCTGACCGCAGAGCGGCGGATTGGTGTTCGAGTCGGGCGCGCAATCGCACGACGTGTCCGTCGCGGTGCAGGTCTTCGGCTGCGGAAGGTTGAACGTGCACGCGTACTGGAGGTCGTTCTTGTTCGTGTCCCACTCGCGGCCATGGTACTCGTCGGGCCCGTTTTCGCCTCGCGGCGCGGGTCCCGGAAGCCCCGGACGCGGCGCCACCGACTGGATCATGTGCGGGTCGATGCCGGTGAAGTCGAAGTTCGCCGGGTCGCGCCCGAGGATCTTCTCCCAGTCGGCGTTCGTGATGCGGCTCTTCTCCGGATCGTTCGGGGCGAAGTGGAGGAGCTGGTGGGGGACACCACCGACGACCGCGAAGAAGATGAGGTCCGGGCTACGCGTGCTGCGCGGGAGCGAGCAGAGCTCGTCACCCGGCTCGCGCGGGAGCTTCGCCGCGAAGAGCGGGTTCGTGCACTTCGGCGTGCTCGTGTAGTTCGCGATCTCGCGGCGGCCGTTCGCGGCCTGCTTGACGACGTGCTCCGCCTTGCGGTCCGGAACGCGGAACTTGGTGAAGCCGTCGATGTAGCGGCGCAGCGGGTACTGCGGGTCGATGCCGTAGCGCTCCTTCATGCGGTGGAAGCGCACGTTGAGCTCGTCGTCCTTCGGCCCGTAGTAGCCGTCGAAGCCGAGGCCCGACTTGTCAGCCGCGCCCGACTGCTTGCAGTTCGGGTCCTGCTTGATCTTCTGGCAGGACGGGAGCTTCTCGTCGCAGAGGCTGGCGAAGCCGCAGGACGTGCAGTCCTCGCTGCCCGGGTCGGTCTCGCACGCCTTCGTTCCGCGCGGAGCGGTCGTTCCCTGGCCTTGACCGCCACGGAACACCTGCGACCCCGGGAAGTTCTTGTTCATGAACGCCCAGCCCTGACCACCGATGGCGAGCGGGTCGGCCGACGAGTCCTCCTCGTCCGTCAGCATGATGATCGCGACGAGCGAGTCCGGGCGGAGGAAGTCCGCGCGCTGCTGCAGCACGGTGATGTCGACGCCCTCGCCGAGGTCAGCCTGGTTGTTGCCGTCGAGCGTGACCGTCTCCCACGGATCCGGCTGGATGAGGAAGCGGTAGACGCTCTCGAGCTGGGCTTCGAGACCACATCCGTTCTGGTCGACGCCGCGCACGAGCTCGCGGAAGTTCTCCGTGAGGCCGTCGGCGCCCTCGATCGCCCCGATCGGGTTCGCCGGCCGCGGGTGGCGCTTCTCGTCGTTGTTCTCCTCGCTCTGCGGGAACCAGGCGAGGAAGTTTCCAGGCTTCGCCTTCTCGATCTCGCCGCCGCCGAGCTTGAAGTTGATGAGGCGGCCCTGGTCGTTCGAACGCGGGTTCGAGGCGGCGCAGACGTCGCCGCCGAAGTTGCCGAGCGACGACGAGACGATGCCGATGTGCATGTCCGTCACCGGCTTGAACTCGGGCTCGAAGCCGACGGGGCAGCCGTAGCGGTTCTCCTTGTTGCCCGCGACGGGATCCGCGGAGTTGCCGCCGGGGTCCGGGGTGCCCTCGCTGTCGACGCAGCGCGGCTTGAGGAGTCCGTTGATCAGGTCGGGGACGGCGTCCGCGAGGATCGCCTGCTTGTCACCCATCGACGCCGAGTTGTCGATCGCGAACAGGAGGTCGACCTTGTCGACGGCCTGCTGCGAGACGGTCGACGTGAAGTTGACCTTGGTCGTCGGCGGCTGCTGCCCGACGGGACGCGAGAGGCAGCCCGTTCCCGCAGCGCCGAGCACCAGCGCGGTGGCTGTCCACGCCCCTCCGACAAAAAGCCATCTGCCGAGCCGGCTGTTCCACTTCATCGTGAGCGCTCCTTCAATCGTGTTCGTTCACGCGGCCAGTGGCGATCGGGCACGCTGCGCCCTCGATGATCTCCAACGACCCGAAATCTTCCGTCTTACCTATCGAAAGGCGGCCCCGGGTGTCAACGCGGGGTACACCTCGGCGTCGGGGCAGTTATTCACAACGCGTGCCCGGATGGAAGCTCGATTTCGTGGGGCAGCGCGAGCCTGGCCGGACCGCGGGCGCCAACTTCGTTGCCAGGTGGCAAGCGCGGTTGGCGCGCCCAGACGCGAAACGGCCCCGCTCGAGCGCCGAGCGGGGCCGGGGAAGTTCGGACGGAAGATCCTGAAGGATTCGGACGGAAGAGACGGCGACAGCGGCGAGACGCTGCCGTCAGCGGCTCTCGCCCGTCTGTTGGATGCACTGCATCGTGAAGCGCGCGAACGTGAGCTTCTGACTGGCCTTCGTGAACGCGATGGCGTGCGCGCACTGGGTGAGAAGCGGCGCTTCCGCGTAGCAGAAGGCGATGTCCTCGCTCGCGTCTTTGCAGATCTCGCCCGGGGGCACCGTCATCTGCGGGATCTCGCAGATCGGGAGCTTCGTCGACTCGGCCCCCTCCTCGGCTTCCAGGCGCTCGCGCATCTGCCGGAGAAGCTGCTCGCTCGGCGGCTTCAGACCGAAGCGCTCGCATTCGGAGTCGGGACCAGGCTCGGGGAGCATCGCGAGCACGGAGCAGGCGACGGTCCCCTCGTCGTCCTGCCGTGTGAGCGCACGCGGCAGGCACGACCCGACGAGCGAGCGCTCGAGGCGTGAGGTGATCGCGCGCACCGCCGGCCGATAGCCGTAGTCGTCCGCGTTCGGATCCGTGAGCTGCTTCGGGCAAAGCGACGCGACGATGCCTTGCTCGTCGAGTGCCTTCGCGACCATGAGCTGACGCCGCGTCGGGTAGGCCTTGCCTCGGATCTGGACGCTTCGGTCGCCGGGATCGCAGAGAGGTGTGTCCTTCGTCCCGTCGCAGTCGCAGCTCCCGGAGCTTAGATCGGCCCCGGTGCACGGGCGCCGGACCGGCACGGCGGCTCCGCTCTCATCACGCTCGTAGAGATCGAACGTGCACGCGAACTGGAGATCCTGGTCCGCAGTCGTCCACTCGCGGCCGTGAGCCGGATCGGCGTCGTCGCTCGCCGTCGGAGGCGGAAGCCCCGGACGTGGTCTGGTGGACTGGATCATGTGAGCGTCGATGCCCGACTCGTCCCAGCTCGCCGGATCGCGTCCGAGCACCTTGGTCCAGTCGATCCTCTGCTCGAGCTGCCCGTCCTCCCCTACCACCTCCGGGAGAAGCGAGCCGGGGACTCCACCGATGAGGCCGAAGTACACGAGGCTCGGCGAGCGCGGCCCTCGCGACAAGTTGCAGAGCTCGTCGTTCGGCTCGGTCGGCAGCCGCTTGGCGAAGAGCGGGTTCGTGCACCCGGGGTACGGGGCGTAGCTGCCGAACGAATCGTGCTCCTTGTCGCGCAGCGGAACGCGCGGCTTCGTCAGCGCGTCGACGTAGCGCGAGACGGGGAACTGCGGATCGACGCCATACCGCTGCTTCATGCGATGAAAGCGAACGTTGAGGTGATCCTCCTGCTCCGTGTAGGCCGGCGGCGAGCATCCGGGAGACTCCGGCGCGAACGCGCAGGACGTGCACTCCCGGCTGGATGGATCGGTCGCGCACGCAGCGGTCCCGCGATCGCGGACGTCTCGGTCCATGAACCGCCAGCCGCTTCCCTGGAAGGAGAGCGGATCGGCGGACGAGTCGTCCTCGTCCGTGAGCACGATGACCGCCACGAGCGAGTCGGGCCGAAGGAAGGCCGCGCGCTGGCGGAGAAGCTCGATGTCGACCTGGTTCGTCGGTCCGTACGTCGCCCGCGCGCCGTCCTTCTCGATCGTCACCCACGGGTTGGGTTGGACGAGGAAGCGGTAGACGCTCTCGAGCTGCGCCTCGAGCCCGCACCCGTCCTGGCCGACGCCGACGATGAGGTCGCGGAATGCTGCGCCGAGCTCGTCGACGGTCTGCATCTTCGGGACCGGAGGATCGGGGTGGCGGACCTTGTCCTTGTTCTTCTCGACGTCGGGGTACCACGCGAGGAAGTGCAGATCGCCCGCAGCAGCGAGCGGCTCGCCGGTCGGCCCACGAGCGAGGAGATGCCCGCGATCGTCGTCGTGCCTCCCCTCTCGCGCGCATTGGGAAGAGCCGAGCCCTCCGAGGGAAGAGGAGATCACGCCGATGTGCATGTCCGTGATCGGCGGGAACGCCGGCTCCGAACCCTCCGGACACATCTCCTTCTCCGGCTTCGTGGGGTCCGACTCGACGCCGGTCCGCGCTCGCGTCTTCTTGTCGACGCACTTCGGCCGGACGAGGCCCTTCACCAGGTCGGGAACGGCGTCGGCGAGGATCTTCTGTTTGTCGGCCATCGAAGCCGAGTTGTCGACCATGAGGAGCAGATCGATCTTCTCGATCGCTGGCTGCGGGACGACGGTGTCGAACGAGATCTTGGTGGTCGGCTCCTGTTCGGAGACCGGCCGTCGAATGCAAGCAGGCATGACGACGCAGGCGCTCGCCGCAACGACGGTTGCGACGAACGCTCGCGTCCATCCCTCGTGCGAGGGCAAGCGCGAATGGCGGGGCATGAGACCTCCCGTGTCTGCCCTATCAATGGCCGCTCGGCGCGCCTTCCGTCGGCTCGAAGACAGAGAGGTTGGAAAGATTTCACGCCGCGAGCACTAGGGAAGATCGCGGCTCTTCGTGCCGTGAGCGTCAGGGAAGATCGCGGCTCTTCACCGACGCAGTGGGCGAGAGGATTCCCACCGCGCGCGCGGGTCTGCGATGGCTCGAGGTCGACACGACGACGGGACGCGCGCGTTCAGGCGGGCGAGCTCTTCACGCGCGCGGGCGTCGGCGTATCCACGAGCGACTCGTCCGCGGAGAGCGCGCTCGGAGCGCCGGGACGTCTGCTGGGGAACACACGGCGGAGCGCCTTCAGATGGCGAGCAGTCACGCCCGGCACTGCGAGGATCGCCGCGTCGTCTGCCGCTTTGATCGCCTTGATGCTGCCGAGATGCATGAGGAGCGCCTGCTTCGTCTTCGGCCCGACGCCAGGGATGTCGTCGAGCACCGACCGCATCCGCTTCTTCTTCCCAAGTCGTTCGCGCGCGCGGTTCGAGAAGCGATGCGCCTCGTCGCGAAGCCGCGCGAGGAAGAACATCGACGCCGAATGGCTCTTCAGCGGGATCGGGTTCTTCTGACCCGGCAGGTAGACGCGGTCCACGAGCGTCTCGCCGAGGACGTTCTCTTTCTCTTTCGCGAGCGCGACGATCGGCAGCTCGTGAAGCCCCAGGTCGCGCGCCGCCGCGAGCGCGACCGCGAGCTGCCCGCGTCCGCCGTCGACGACGAACAGATCCGGCAGATCCCACTCGTTCTCCTGCAGATCGGACTCCGGCGGCTCCGAATCTCGGCGCGAGGACTCCGGCGCTTCCGAATCGCTTGGCTCGCTCGAGACCTCTGCACGCGCGGCCTTCTCTTCCTGCCGCTTCAAGCCGCGACGGAAGCGGCGCGCGAGGACCTCGTACATCGCGCGGTAGTCGTCGCCCGCGAGGAACACGGGCTCGCCGTCGATTTCCTGTTCGAGCATCCCCTCCCCGCCGCCGGGCGAAGGCGCGCCGTCCGTCGCCTTCGACGCCGACGCATCGCCGCGGACGTGGAACGTGCGGTAGCGCTTCTTGTCGGGCTCGCCGTCCAGCATCGCGACGACCGCCCCGACGGTGTCGTGCCCTCCGAGATGCGAGATGTCGCAACACTCGATCCGGCGAGGAATCGTCGGCAGCCGAAGGCGGTCCTTGAGCTGCGTCAGGCGCTCCTGCACGTCGTCCGATGCGCGGCGCTTCTCGTTGAAGGCGTGGCTCGCGTTGTCGTTCGCGAGACGGAGCAGGTCGACGCGATGCCCGCGCTGCGGACAAAGGAGCGCCACCTTGTGCTTCGCGCGCTCGCTGAGCCACTCCGCCGTGCCGCTCGCCGCGTCGGGCAACGTCGGGACGATGATCTCGTCCGGGATCGGCAGCGCCGCGGCGTTCGCATCGGCCGCGTCCGAGAGCGCGTAGTTCTGCGCAAGGAACGCCGCGACGACCTCCTCGTCGGGGACCTCGGCGTTCTTGATGGAGAACGTACCGACGTCGGCGAGCTTGCCGCGCCGGATGTGGAGGAGCGCGAGCTCCACGAGGTCACCTTCGCGATGAAGCCCGAGGACGTCGCGGTCGACGTCGTCGGCGGCGACGACGCGCTGCTCTTCCCTCACCTTGTCGATGGCGGCGAGCTGATCGCGGTACACCGCAGCGAGCTCGAAGCGCATGGCACGCGCGGCCCCCTGCATCCGATTCTCGAGCTCGTTCGACAGCTCGTCGTGACGGCCGTCGAGGAACATCGCGACCGCGCGGACCTGCTCGTCGTACCAGGTCCGGTCGACCTCGAGCACGCAGGGCGCCGGACATCGCTTGATCTGGTGCTGGAGGCACGGACGCTTGCGCGACCGCATCTCGGTATCGGTGCACGTCCGGAGCTGGAAGTGCTTGTTGACGAGGTGAAGCGTGCGGCGCGCTGCCGTCGCCGAGTGGTAAGGGCCGAAGTAGCGCGCCGTATCGCCGGCCTGATAGCTCGGCCGGCGGACGACCCAGAGGCGCGGCCACTCGTCCTTCGCGTCGAGCTTGAGGGAGATGTAGTCCTTGTCGTCCCGGAGCTTGACGTTGTAGCGCGGCCGATGCTCCTTGATGAGGTTGTTCTCGAGGATCGCCGCTTCCTTCTCGGAGCCGGTGACGATCGTGTCGAGGTCGCCGATCGTCCGCTGGAGGATCGGGATGAAGTAGCGGTTGTCCGACGAGCCTTCCTGGAAATAGCTCCGGACGCGGCTGCGCAGCGACTTCGCCTTGCCGACGTAGACGACCGTGCCCTTCTTGTCCTTGAACATGTAGACGCCCGACGACGGCGGGAGGGCGTCGAGCTTCTCTGTGACGACGTCGGGGAGCACGGCAGCGGGCATTGTAGTTCGAGAGCGCGACGGACGGCGCGTCCTGTCATAGGTCTAGTACGGCCAAGCAGGCGGTGAAAACCTGCGCTATTGAGGGAGCAGGATGTCCGCCCTGCACCTCGCGAATGCGCGGCACATCACGGCGCTGCTCGGCCCGACGAACACGGGCAAGACGCATCACGCGATCGAGCGAATGCTCGAGCACACGTCGGGGATGATCGGCCTGCCGCTGCGCTTGCTCGCCCGGGAGGTCTACGATCGGATCACCACGCGCGTCGGCGAGTCGAAGGTCGCGTTGATCACCGGCGAAGAGCAGCGGGTCCCCCGAAGGCCCTCGTACTGGGTGGCGACCGTCGAGGCGATGCCGGTCGAGCGCGAGGTCGACTTCCTCGCCGTGGACGAGATCCAGCTCGCGGCCCATCACCAGCGCGGGCACGTCTTCACCTCACGCCTCCTCTCGGCCCGCGGCCGGCTCGAGACATGGTTCCTCGGCTCGAACACGATGCGCGCCGCGCTCCGTGAGCTCGTACCGACCGCACACCACGTCGAGCATCCACGGCTGTCTCGCCTCACGCATGCGGGTTCGACGCCGATCGCGCGCCTTCCGCCGCGGAGCGCGGTCGTCGCGTTCTCGATGCCCCACGTCTACGAGCTGGCGGACCGGCTGCGGAAGCGGCGCGGCGGAGCTGCCGTCGTGCTCGGAGCGCTCTCGCCGAGAACGCGCAACGCACAGGTCGCGATGTTCCAGGCAGGCGAGGTCGACTGCCTCGTCGCGACGGACGCCATCGGGATGGGACTCAACCTCGACGTAGAGCACGTGGCTTTCGCGGCAACGCGCAAGTTCGACGGCCGGGACGTGCGCGACGTCGACGACGCGGAGCTCGGTCAGATCGCCGGGCGCGCCGGGCGCTGGATCCACGACGGGACGTTCGGGACGATCTCGCCGCTCGAGCTGCCCGCATCCGCGGTGCACGCGATCGAGACGCACGCGTTTTCGCACATCCGTCGCGTCCAGTGGCGCTCGGACGACCTCGACTTCTCGTCGATCGCCGCGCTGCGCGCGTCCCTTGCCCAGCCGCCGACGCGCGGGATCCTCCGGCACGCAGCGGGGGCGGAAGATGCGCTCTGTCTCGCGCATCTCGCGGGCCGTGACGAGGTCGCCCTTCGCGCGCGGAGCGAGGAGAGCGTGCGCCTCCTCTGGGACGTCTGCACCGTGCCGGACTTCCGCAAGCTGATGCTCGAGGTGCACGTCGACTTCCTCGAGCAGCTCTTCGTCGAGCTCGCCGACCGAGGCCGCGCGCGCGACGAGTGGATCGAGCGGCACGTCCGCGATCTCGAGCGCGGCTCGGCGAACGACGTCGAGGACCTCATCGCGCGCATCGCGGCCGTGCGGACGTGGACGTACGTCGCGAACCGGTCGTCGTGGCTCGATTCTGCAGAAGCCTGGCAGGAGCGCACGCGCAACCTCGAAGACCGCCTGAGCGACGCACTCCACGAGCGGCTCGTGCTCCGGTTCGTGGACGCCAAGAAGGCCGCGCGCCCGCGAGGCGGCCGCCAGGTGACGACGAAACGCGCGCGTGGTGAAAGCGAGCCTGATCGCGATGCGCTTCTCGCAGCGGCGAGCCCCGACCCGGGCCATCCCTTCGCGAAGCTCGCGGCGATGCGCGCCGCGTTCACGCCGGGAGGCGCGCGCGCCGCTGCCGCCGCCCGTCCAGGATCGCCCGCGTGGGTCGAAGAAGTCGTCGAGGCCGAGCACGGCGCGTTCGTCCTGGACGCGACGGGGGCGATCACCCATACGCCCACCGATCGCCTCATCGGCCAGATCGTCCGCGGGACGTCGCTCGCGCTCCCAGACGTCACACTCGCCGCCGACGACCTCGGCGCCGGCGCGAGGAGCCGCGTACAACGACGGCTCCTCGCCTTCGCGCGGGACGTCGTGGCCGATCTTCTCGGCGGCGCGGGGGACCTCGCCACGGGTGGAGCTGCCTCGTCCGCCCCCCTGCGCGCGTTCGTGCATCGGCTCGAGCAAGGGCTCGGCACGGTGCTCGACAGCGACCTCGGAGATGTCCTCGAGCTCCTGGGCGAGCAGGATCGGATCGCGCTCCAGGATTGCGGGGTCCGCTTCGGCGCGGGCGTCGTGTACGTCCCGCGCGGCGTCACCGCGGACGCGGTCGCTGCGCGCGTCGCGCTCACGGCCGCCTGGTTCCGTGCAGGTCGCGCGCTCCGTGCTCCCGCCGGCGGTGCCGTGTCCTTCGCTCCGAGCCGCGGCGTCGATCGTCGCGCGTATGCCGCGATCGGCTATCCGGTGCTCGGCCCGCGCGCCATCCGCGCCGACGTCCTCGATCGCGTGCTCGATCGCATCCGCAGCGCGTCCGCCGACGAGGAGCCGCCGGACGACGCGAAGCTCGCGAGCTGGATCGGAGCGTCCCGCAGCGACCTGAAACGCGTCCTCGCGTCCGCGGGCGTCGTGACTCCGAAATGACGTCGCGCGCGGTTCGACGGTCTCAGTGCGTCACGGGAAGATCGCCGTCGCGATGGCGGCGTGCGCGGAAGCGCGCGAGCAGCCATCCGAGCTCCCGTTCGCTCACGAACACGTCGTCGACCACGTCGCTCTCGAGGAGCTGCTCGTAGAGCGCCGGCACATCGTCCATCCGGAGCCCTTCGTCCACGAGCGTACGCCCGGGCCCGGAGAGCGCGATCGCCTCTTCGCGCGCGAGCCAGTCGAGCAGCGCGGCACCGTCGTCGTCGTCGCCGCCACCCTTCTTGCGAGACGCGCGCACCTCGGCCTCGTAGCCCGAGAGATACGCGAGCGCACGGGCACGGCGCTCCTCCGGCGCGATCGCGATCTCACGTCCGGTCTCGTCCGTCAGCCCGCACCGGAGCGAGCTGGCGAGCGTGTGGAACGCCCACTCGAGCAGCTCGGCGCTCGGTCCATGAGCCGTTCCTCGGACGCGTCGCCCTTGCCCCAGGAAATCGAGCAAGAACCCCGCGCACGCGTCGTCCTCGAGCGAGAGGCCGACGGCGAGCCGCAGCTCCTGCCCGCGCATCGTCGCCCTCGGCGTCGTGCCGAGCTTCGCGAGCAACGCGAACAGCTCGGTGAAGCGTGACGGCAGGAGCGGGCCGCTGGCACTGGTCTGGAGAAGAACGAGCTCGCGCATCGGTGCGTCCGTGGCAGCCCTCCCTCTAGTACGCCGCCAGGCCGACGAACAGGGCGTCGGTTTCCGTCACGGCGTGATGCTCTGCGTCCGGAAGCGGAGCGTGCGATCGGCATTGCCGATCTGGCGCACGAAGAGCCCGACGAACGAACCGAACAGCGCATCTCCCGGCCCGATGCCCGTCGAGCCGGCAGGGCGCGAGACCCATTGGCGCATCTGGGCGAGCATTTGCGGACTGACCGGGTTGATCTCGACGATGACGCCGAGGAAGTGCGGTTTGCCCGTGGCGAGCAGCGAGCGATCGACGACCGGCAGATCGCGGCCCTCCGCGCACTGGCGGAGCACCCCCTCCAGGTTCAGCGCTGCGGAGTCACGCTCACCACCGACGCTCGAGATCTTCAGGCGATAGACCTCGTCCCAGAGGTCATAAACGACGCGGCACGTCCGCACGGCGAGCGCGACCGGATTCGCCTCACCTTCGCGAAGCACGTACGCGCGCATCGCGATGACGTTCGGCAGTCCGCTGGCGAGCTTGTCGGCCATCGCCTTGTCGATGACGTCCCGATACGAAAAGCTGGCGCGAAGGAGCGTCTGACCGGTCTTGTCGTTCTTGTCCCAGGCGAAGTTCGCCTGGCGGCGCGGCAGCTCCTCTTGCTTCGGCGGATCGTCCTCCGCGCGTGCCGACCGCGGCGGTGCCGTGATCGCGAGCGCGACGAGGAAAGACAAAACGAGGGCGAAGGCGCGCGAGCTCACTGCGCCTCCGACCGGATGGGGATGAACCCGAGGAAGTTGGCGATGCCGAGCGCGATACCTCCCGCGGCCGTGTCCATGCGAAGGCCGAGGTTGAATGTGAGGTCGATCGGCACCTGGTGGAAGCCGCCGTAGCCGCGAGCCGGACGCGAGAGATCTCTGCCGTTCGCGACTGCGTAAAGTCCTACCGACCCGAAGAAGTCGACGCCGTAGATGCTCTGCCGCCCGCGGTAGAGCGGGATCCGATACTCCGCGTTCAGCCGAGCTGCGTAGTCGCCGTAGCGGACCTCGGCGATCGTCGTGTTGAAGAAGTTCGGTGCGGCACGGCGGTCGAACGCGAGGTCGAGCGCACGATGCGGCCGGAGATCGGTGTAATCCCCCACGTAGAACTTCTCGAAGAGGGGGGCGTTGCCGAACACGCTGCCGAAGATCCCTTCGATCCGTAAGACGTGGTCCCAGGGCAAGGGCATCCAACGCGATCCGCGAAGGACGAGCTTGGTGTACGGGTAGTCGCTGCCGAGCGGCGTGAGCGACACCTCCGCAAGCCCGAGCACGTGCCAGCCCTTCGTCGGAAGGAACGGCTCGTCGCGCGTGTCGTGGACGAGCGTGGCGGCAACCGTGGAGAGGATGCTGGAGCCGGGCGGCAGATCGAAATCGATCGGCTCGATGTCGAGCCCGCGCTTGTGGCTCGCGGCGAGCGGAAGGCCGGCATCGATCTTCTCGAGCCGGTAGTCGAAGAACACGCGCGTCGCGACGCTGCCGACCTCGTGCCCCGCGCTCACCTTTCCGCCGAACCGGCGGTACGAGACCACGGCGAAGTCCTGCGCGATCTTCTGCGTCGGGTCGTCGACGAGCACATCGCGGTTGCCGAAGAAGTCCTTCGCGTTGTTGTAGAGGAGCTGCGCTTCGGCGGTCCACGACGACCGGAGGAAGCTCTGATCGCTGAAGCGCGTGCGCAGCGCGAGCTGCCCGTCCGCGAGCGCGATGGCGCCGCCGAGCGCGACGCCGGTGCCCGCGAGGTTCTGCTCGGAGACGTCGAGGCCGCCGAACGCGGTGAGCGGGCGGGCGCGGCCGTCGGGCTCCGCGTCGGCAGACAACCCGAGCCAGAGATCGTTGACGACGATCGTATTTCGCTCGACGACGTCGACCACGAGGACGACGGCACCGCGCTTCGTGCCGCGCCGGAGCGAGAGCTGCACGTCACGGAAGAACCCGGTCCCGAGCAGACGGAACCGCGTGAGCTGCAGCTCCTTGTCATCGACGTCGAGCACGGCGCCGGGCTGGAACGGAACGAAGCGGAGAATGACGCGCGCGAGCGTCGTCGTGTTGCCTCGCACCTCGATGCCCTCGAGGACGTAACGCAGACCACCGGGTCCGACGGGGGGCCGCGGACCAGGCTCCTCCGCAGCGCCCGGCGCATCGACTGGCGTCCCGATCGACGAAGGCGGCGGTGGCGGAGGCGGCGCGCTCGGCGTAGGCGGCGCCTCCTGCTGGTCCGGGGGCTCGGCGCCCCACGTCTTCAGCGGCCCGGCGCTCGCCTGACGGGCCGCGCAGGCGGCGATGATGCCGGCCATGAACGCCGCGAGCCTACGCACGGGTGGGAGCATAGCGGATCAGGCTCCAGGCTCCGGGCTCCAGGCTCCAGGGGGCAACCGATCAGGCTCCAGGCTCCGGGCTCCAGGGGGCATCCAGGCTCCGGGCTCCAGGGGTCGCACGCGGAGACAGGCAGAGGCGAAGCCTCGCGTCCGCGGACGACGTCGCCTCTCTCTCCCCCTGGAGCCTGGAGCCTGAAGCCTGGATGGAGCCTGACTTCCCTCAGACCTTCGCGTCCGGCTGGTTGTCCGGATACGCCGCCTTCACGAACGGAAGGTCCTTCGTCGCCTCGTCGACGCGCTGGATCGTCGGGAAGGCCGAGAGGTCGATGCCGTAGCGGCGGGCGGCGTAGAGCTGCGGGAGGAGAACCGCGTCGGCCGACGTGAACGCAGCACCGTACGCGTACGGCCCCTTGTGTCCGGTCTCCTCCGCGAACCGCGTCGCGAGCGCTTCCCATGCGGTCAGGCCGCGCGAGATGAAGTGACGGAGCCAGTCGACCCGCTTGTCCTTGTCGTCGCCGAGCTTGTCGAGGACGACGAGGTTCTGCAGCGGCTGGATTCCCGCATTGACGATCTGGACGAGCGCGCGGACTCGAGCGCGGTCCTCCGGCTTCTTCGGCAACAAGGCCGGCTCCGGGTAAAGCTCTTCCAGGAGCTCGAGGATCGCGGTCGACTCGACGTACTTCGCTCCGTCGACCACGAGACAGGGCAGGTACCCCATCGGGTTCGTCTTCTTGTACTCGTCGCGGCGCTGCTCGCCTTCGAGCAGGTTCACGTAGATCGGCTCGTAGGACAGACCCTTGTAACCGAGCGCGATCCGCACGCGGTGGGAAGCGGAGGAACGCCAGTAAGTGTAAAGCGTGAGCTGGGACATGGCCGGCGGGAGCTTACTCCGATGCCATGGCGCGCATCCATCCTCGATACGCCGTCGTCCACCGTCCTTCGCCGGACGAGAGCCGGACGCCCGGACGCTCGACGCGAGCGCCAGCTTGCCCGCTCGTGGTGATACCGGTAAAGGCGGCGCACGATGTCCGAGGGCCGCACGAAGGAGAGCGCCACGCGGCGATTCGCGCTCTCGGACCGGCAGCTCGCCGCCGCGATCGGCCTCGTGCTGTTCGTGGTCGCCGGCTGGCCGCTCCTCTTCTTGCGAATTCCGCCGTACCAGGATCTGCCCGGACACCTGGCCGCCGTCACCATCCTCGACCACCCGGAGAAGTATCCGGAGTTCGTCGCGACGGGCTTCCTCAAGCCGAACTCCTTCTTCTTTCTGTGGACGCTCTTCGTCTCACGCGTCATCGGCCTCGTCCCGGCGGCGAAGGTCTTCGTGCTCGGCGTGCTCGCGGCGATGGCGTTCGTGCTCCCGCGCTTCGTCCTCCACTTCACGGACCGCCGGCGCATGCTCCTCGCGACACCGCTGCTCGTGCCGATGGTGCACAACTGGTTCGTGTCGATGGGGATGCTCAACTTCGCAGCGAGCATCCCCGTCACGCTGCTGCTCGTGATGGCGCTCGACGACTGCCTCCTCTCGGAGTCGGCCGCGCGCTCCGCCGGCGCTTCGCCGAGCCATCGCGCCCCGATCAAGGCCACGCTCCTCGCGCTCGTCAGCTGGTACCTCCATCCGTTCCCGGTGTTCGTCGTCGTGCTGATGGTGGCGGCGGCGGCAGGCGCGGAGCTGTTCGACACGACTCGTGGTCCGGTGAAGTCGCGTTTCACCGTCCTCCGCGCGGCGCTCCCGCCGCTCGTCACGCCGGTGCTGATGGCGGTCGTGCTCTTCTTCCGGCACGTCGATGCGACGGCGCCGACGATGGAGCCGCCCGTCTTCTCGTCGCTCCAGTGGGCCGTCTACAACCTCTGGGGACAATGGATGTACGGCTTCACCGAGCTCACGGCGGTGAGCCTCCTGCCCGCGATCGCGCTCGCGGTGGCGGCCGCCGTCCGCCGGCGCGCGGGCCGAGGGCTCCTCGGTCCGGCACCGCTCATGGCGCTGCTCCTCGCGTATCTGCTCGGCCCCTACGTCGCGTTCGACTCGAGCTACCTGACCCCGCGCCTCATCCCATTCATCTGGGCGGCGGCGTTGGTTCGGCTGCCGCCACGATTCCCGAAGGTGCTGAACGGGGCACTGGTGGCGGCCGCGGTCGTCTATCTCGTCGGCATGCCGATCGACCTGTTCCGCCTCTCCCGCGAGCTCGACGACTTCGCGGCCGGGGCCCAGGCCGTTCCGGAAGGCGCGCGGATCCTGCCGCTCAACTTCAACGCGCGAGTCACGAGCAAGAACACGTTCAGCCTCGGAACGGCGTGGGGCCTCTACGTCGTCGAGCGCCACACGAGCGCCGTCGACGCCTGGACGAGCGACCCTTCCATGCCGGTCATGTTGCGGACGCCGACGCCGCCGCACTTCGAACCGATGACGCGGCTCCGGTTCATCCGCGACACGCGCACGCGCGAGGTGTTCTGCGCGGACCAGCGATCGAAGCGCATGATGGTCGCGAACTGCGAGGAGCTCTGGCGCGTCGAGTGGGACTCGTTCTGGAAGGAGGCGCTCCCGCCCTTCGACCACGTGCTCCTCTGGGATCCGCCTGCGGAGGTGATGGAGACCGTTCCGAAGGAGTTCGAGGAGTCGTTCGTGCAGGGGCGGCTCCACATCCTCGCGCGTGTCCCCGAGCGCAGGAGCTCTCTCGCGCCGGGGCCGCTCCTTCCACCGCGCTCCGCCTCGTCACCGTTTTCAGAGGGTGGGTCGCCCGACGGCTTCCGTGCGGACGCAGCGCTCGGCTCGATGTGCCGATGAGCGCGTTCGACGACGCGAGCTAGGGCCTTCTTGCGGCGCCTTGCGGCCGTGAGCTCAGGCTCCGGAGCGAGCGCCGAAGAACGACGCCTGCTGGAACCTGAGGCCAGCCAGGATCTGCTCCACGCGCTCGGCCGACAGTGCACCGACACGCTGGCCGAGCCGGGTCTTCTCGACCGACGAGATCTGCGAGACGACGACGACGCTCTGCTTCGGAAGGTTCCCCTCGCCCACGTCGAGAAGGACGTTTCCTGGCTCGCTCGCGCGGTGCAGGTTCGACGTCAGCGCGCACACGACCACCGTCGTGATGCGCGAGTGGTTGAAGACGTCGTCCTGCACGACGACGTGCGGATGGGCGTAGTCCGGAACGGGACCACGCGAGTCGTCCGGGGCCAGCCAGAAGATATCGCCCCGATCGATGACCATCACTGATCTCGAGGCCCCGCACCACGCGCGATGAACTCCACGCGGCCGAGGCGCGGGAACGTCTCGATCGCCTTCGGCGGGCCGTAGCGCGCGTGGAATCGATCCACGCACTCGTCGGGCAAGAGGTCGGCGTAGAGCTGGATGCCGGCGAAGTCGTGGCCGCTGTAAAGCTTGTCGAAGCGCGCCCACTGCTCCTCGGAGAAGCAGCGGAGCTCCTTGCGCGGGTGTTCGCGCTTGGGATCGTCGGGCATGAACATGCCCTCCCATCCGTCGTCGAGCCAGTGCTTGAACTGGGTCTTGTGAACCCGGCTCAAGTAGACGCTGACGGTCGCCTTCTGGTGGAACCGGCGATACGCGTATGCCGTCGCCGTGCGCTCGTAATACGGGCACAGCTCCCGTGTGATGACCGAGTTCGCGCTCGCGATGCAGAACGGCCATTCGAGGATCGCCGCTCCAGGAGCCGACGCGACGGTCTCGAAGTAGCGCATCTGGCGCGCCTCGAGCTGCACGGGACGGAACTGATTCACGAGGAAGAGCGCGGTCGCCACCTCCGCGACGGCGAATGCGCCGACGATGCGTTTGGCGAGCACCGGCCAGCGGTCGATCGAAACGGCGATGAGCGCGAGAAGGACGGGCAGTACGACCGTCCCGCGACCGGCGACCCGGTTGTAGGCAAACCAAGGAAAAATCTGGAGCGTCTTGCACCAGCGCGGGTGGTACGCGAACACCAGCAACGCGGTGATGAGCAGCGGCTTGAGCACCGCCGAGGTGTTCCGCTTGTGAGCGAGCCAGATGCTCACGCCTGCGGCGATCATCAGCGCGAACCCGGGCGCGTACTCACCGACGCCCTCGTCGCTGCCGAAGATGGCTCGAACGAGCTTCGAGTTCGGGTGCGTTCCGGGCAGGTATGGGAACAGCGCGTGGAACTGGCTTGCCCAGAAGTTCCCGCCGGCATCGGTCATCGGGTAGGCCGCCGTGTCGCGAACGACGGCGAGAACGAACGGAAGATACACCGCGAGTCCGAACGCTAGCAGGAGGCTCGCCCCTGCGAACGCTGCCTTGCGCGCGCGCACCTCCGCGAAAGGCGCCTGCGGGAGGACGAGTGCAAAGCGGCGCACGAGCCGCTTGTCGCGCTCGCCGAGGACGCCCCACGCGCAATACGCCGTGACGACGAACGACGTGAGAGCGTGCCCGGCGACATAGCCGAGGTCCAGGCCGAGCGAGAGGACGATGAGGGCCGCGCGGAACGTGATGAAACGGACGCTCAGACGCTCGCGAGCCACGACACGGCGCATCGTGACGAGGTCGGCCGCGATGCTCATCGTCACCCAGTGAAGGGCAGCGATGTTCAGATGGTACGGATACTTGTACCATGCATAGAACGACATGAACGACGCCGCGAAGCCGACCATCGCCGCGCGGAGCGGTCCGTAGTGCTTCTGCAGGATCGCGGTGACACCGACAGCTCCGAGGCAAGCTCCGAGCGTCACGTACGTCTGGATCCACGGCCCGGGGCCGAAGAGCTTCAGCAGCGCCGCGTGGAAGAGGTCACGCTCTGCACACCAGGAGAGGAGCCCGATGTGCGTTCCGCCGGGGTAAGCGACGTCGTTCGTGAAGAACGAGATCGGCTTCAGCCCGAAGTGATAGTGGTCACGAACGTAGTAGCCGAGGAACTCGAAATAGTTCGCGTCCCCTCGGAAGGCTCCGTCGTAGTCCTCACCGCCGATGAGCGGGCCCGAGAAGTCCTGAACGACGAAACGCGCATAGGCGAGCGTCCCGAAGACAAGCAGCAGGGACGCGTACAGCCATTCTCGTCGAAGGCGTGCGCGGTCCCCCGTCGCGGCCGGCATCACTTGTCTCGTCGTTTCCGCAGAACCGCCAGGACCAGATTGCCGAGCGGCGACGTCCAGCTCCCATGCGGGATGGCGCGCGCAAGACCTCGCGCGATCTCGTAGGAGACCGAGGCCAGGAACGGGCTGAGGAGATGCGTCGTCGTCTTCAGCTCGACGTCGTATTCGTCGAGCAGCCGCGGCCAGATCTCGGCGAGCTTCCGTTCGAAGGAGAAGTAGTTGAATCGCGTGATGTGCTGTTCGTCGTAGGTCACGTCACTGAAGCGATTCAGCAGAGACTCGAGCACCGGCCACGTGCTCGTGTAGTTCGGCGTCGTGATGACGAGGATGCCACCCGGCTTGAGCCCGCGCTGGAGCTGCTCGAACAGCCCGACGATCTCGTCCTGGCGGAGGTGCTCGATGACCTCGATCAGCGTGATCGCGTCGAAGGGCTCACCGACGTCGCCGATATCCGTGATGCTCGGCGCGACCTGGAACTTGCGGAACGGGGTTCCGTAGTGGTGGGTCGCATAGTCGATCTGCTCGGGGAGGATGTCGATCCCGACCTGCCGTTCGAACCTGTGTCGAGGCACCATCGACAGAAAGGAGCCAGCGAAGCACCCGATGTCGAGCAGCGCGCCACCGTCGGACTCGGGAAGATAGTCGAGCACCCGCTCGAACTTGAGCGTGTGCCACAGACGACGGATGCCACCGCCCTTTCGCAGCATGCGGTCGTAGTAGCCGATGGGAATCCGGTTGTAGTCGAAGCTCGGTTGCTGCGGCTGCGCCATCGCGGCTTGCAATAGCGCGTCGCTCTCGCGTTGTCACCGCGCTCCAAGGGGGAGGTACCGGCGGGGACCACCGACCTCGGAACCTGCTCGGGTGTGCTAAGGTCCGCGCCGCTTCGATGCTTCGTCGCTTGGTCGATCAGGCGGCCCGCCCGTTTCGTGAGCTGGGCACGACCGAACGTCTGATCGTTCTCGGCGTTGCCATACTCCACGTCACGGGGATCGGCTGGGGTCTGCCGGCGAGCGACGGCTGGGACGTCGACGGCATCGCGCCTCGGGACTTCCTTCCCGGCGTGATCGAGACACTGACGCCAGGCGACTACTTCACGTATCCGCCTTTCCACCTCGCGCTCCTCACGCTCCTCACGCTTCCAGTCACACTGTTCCAGCTCGCGCGCGCCCCTTCGCTCGCGCCCGCGGACGTGGTCGAGACGTTCCTCTCGGTCCCCACGATGACGACGTTCGCGTTCGTCGCACGCTTCGTCAACTTCGCCATGTCGATCGGGATCGTGATCGTCGTCGGCAAGATGGCGGCGAGCATCTTCCCATCGCGCTCGGCGAAAGCGTGGGCGATGGCCGTTTGCGGGGTCGAGGTCGCCGGCACGTATTACGCCCACACGACGAACCTCGACATGCCGGCGCTCTTCTGGGCGTCGCTCGCGCTCCTGGCGACGATGCGGGCTCTCGAGGACGATGCCCCGCGACGTCTGCGGCGCGTCGCGATGCTCGCGGCCTTCGCGATCGCGTCGAAGGACCAGGCCTACGCCGTCGTTGCCCTCTCGCTGCCCGTCATCGTCGCTGTCTGGCTGAGCTCGCGGCCCCGGGGCGCGCGCGCCGAGGTCATCCGGGAAGGCCTCGTCTCGGCGGCCATCGGCGTCGGGCTCGTTCTCCTCCTGGACGCGGCACTGTTCAACCCGACGGGCTTCGCGGCCCGCGTGCGCTTTCTCACGGGCCCGGCCAGCCAGGACTTCGCGCAACACTCACGCGACTGGACAGGCCGTCTCTCCGCGCTCGAGGACGCGATCACGTTCTTCCCGAACCACTACCCGCTCGCGCTTGCTCCGCTCTTGGCGGCGGGGTTCGTCATCGCGACGAAGGGCAACGAGGGGCGGCGCCGGCTCGTGGCGCTCGTTCCGGCGCTGGCGATCGTCTCGTTCACCCTGACGTTCAACTGCGTCGCCCGACGAGTCGAAGAACGTTTCATGATGCCGCAGATGCAGCTCTGCGCGGTCTACGCGGGCGGGATCGCCGTCCTGGTCGAGAAGATGCGTGCCTCGAGCCGCGCGCTCGGGATCGCCATGTGGCTCGCCGGTGCGGTGTGCATCGCGCTCGGTCTCCGGCTCTCGTCGTGCGTGATCGCGACGATGCTCGGGGACGCTCGTTACGACGCCGAGCGCTTCATCCGCGACCACATCGACCGCGACGAGACGATCGAGGTGTATGGCGGAAACGTCTACCTGCCTCGTTTCCCGGAGGGGGCCTCGGTGCAACGGATCGGCACGGACCCGACGCGCGCTCGAAACCCGATGCCAGGCGTCGTGGAGAAACAGGACCGACTCGGAGCGATCGACGAGCGGCGCCCCCGATGGGTCGTCGTGAGCATGGGTTACGCGTGGCGCTACCTCCAGGAGGCGCGCGGGCCGGTCGACGGCCGCGTGTTGCCCGAGATCCAGCGCATCGGTCTTCAAGACGAGGACACCACGAACCACGTCCGTTCGCTGTTCGCGGAACGCGCCGGCTACGCCATTGCGCACGTCTCGCACTACGAAGGAACGGCGCTGCTTCCCCGGCGGCCGCTCCACGCCAGCCTCGCGACGGATGTCTTCATTTTCGAGCGGCGCTGAGCCGACGAGCCCCGCGGCGCCGACGTTTGCCCTCCCGGCCGTCGTACGCGTCGCGGAGACCTCTTCCTGAGAGCCGTCGTGCGTCAAGCGACGCCCGGCCAAGGTGATGCTCGACGCGGGCGCCGTGGTCGGCTAAGTCGAAAGCGTCGTTGGTCCCCGTAGCTCAGCTGGATAGAGCATCGCTTTCCTAAAGCGGCGGTCGCAAGTTCGAATCTTGCCGGGGACGCTGCTCGCTCCCGAAGGAGCTCGTCGACCTCGACGAAGCGCTCCCTCGGCGTGCCCTTCGACCACCTCAGAAAAAGGGCGTGCTCGCTATGGACGGGGCCGACGCCTGGGGTGCCGATGCGATGTCCGCCAGGATCGCGCAGGCCTGACGATTACCGCCGCCGCACCCTCGCTCGAGGAGCTCGGTCGCCTTGTTCACGTCGCGGCTCACGCCGGTCCCGTTGTAGTGGCAGATCCCGAGGTTCGTGCAGCCGCTCGCCTCGCCGGCGTTGCATGCCCGCGCGAGGAGCTTCGCGCCGGACGCCTCGTCTTTCGCGGTGCCGAGCCCGCGTACCTTCAATGCCCCGAGCACGCCGCAGGAGAGCGCGTTCCCCTTCTCGCAGGCATCTCTCGCGATGCCTACGGCGCGCTCGGCGTTCTTCGCGCGACTGCCGATGCCCGAGGCCTCGACCATCGCGATCGCGCCGCACGAGTCGAGGTACCCGCCGGAGCACGCCTCCTCGAGATACGAAAGACCTCGCGCCACCGCGCCGGGCTTCCCGATGCCGACGAGCACAGATCCGAGGCTCCCGCAGGCGCGCGCAGAGCCGTTGCTGCAGGCGCGCCGATGCACGCGCATTCCTCGCCCGACGTCTCGTTTGCCCAGGTTCCCTGCGATGAGCGCGCTGGCGAAGAAGTGACAACCGTCGCTGCTGCCGAGGGCGCAGGACCGCTCGAGGGTCGCGAGCGCCGCCGCCTCGTTCGTCACCATGCTCCCGCCGCAGATCGCGAGCGCAGCGAGGTCGGCGCACGCATCGCCATCGCCGCCGGCGCAGACCTTCTTCGTCTCGTTCAACGCCCCCGCTCCCACGGCGCGCATCTGTTTGCATGCTTTGGCGACATGGGCCGCGCTCGGGTGGTCGAGCGCCAGCTCGGCAGACGGATCGAGGAACGACTCGACGTCATCCGCGCCCGGCATGCTCGTGCTCTGGCTCGAGGCCCCGAACGACGGCGACGGCGACGATGGTGGAGGCGCCGCCTCGGGGGCACGGGCGCAGCCGAGCGCCGCGAGCGACAAGGCCAGCTGGGCTGCCGCGACCGGAGCTCGAACGCGCGACGTCCTGACGAAGACCACCAAGCTCTATGCGAGCAGCTCTCGTGCCTCCCGCCAAGTGCCTGAAATTGCGAGGCTTGACTACAGCGACACCATGACATCCGAGGCACACCAAGCGCCGCCTGAGGCCGGACGACCCATCTGGGTCCCTCGGACTGACCGCTGGCCCGCCCGGCCCTGCCGGAACCCGTCCCGGAAGTCCCCCGAACAGCGAGCAAGCAAAAGGGGCTGGCCAGTGTGGCCAACCCCTTCTCGAAGCGTCTCGGCTCCGGTGCTCGGACTCAGTACGGAACGGCGGCGGTCGCTTCCTTGCGCCGCTGCCGGGCCTTGAGCTCCGGCGACTCCGCGACGGCCATGCCGATGAGGCGCATGCCCTCGAGGAAGTGCTTCATGCCCATCTGGACGAGCTCCGGGTTCGCATCGCCGACGTCGGGGAAGCCGAGCTCGTTCGCCTTCACGCGGCCCCAGTTCGCAAAGAGCTTGCCCCACGGGCTCTCGAGCACCGGCGCCATCTTCTCCCTCGCGAAGCGCGGGTACCAGAACATGTCGTGGTACGTGACGCTCGCGACGTATGCCCAGGGCGCGAGCCAGGTCTTGAGCGACCACTCGACCGGCTTCTTCAGCGGGCCCCAGTAGATGCGGTGCTGGTTCTTCGAGGCGAACGTCATCTTCTTGAACGGGCCGTCGAAGTGCCAGTTCTCGTTCGCGGCCTCGACGTCGCCGACGATCTCGATGTCGCGCGGGTCGCCGCAGCCGAGCCCCTGCTCGTGCGCGAGCCGGACGAACTTGCAGTCCCGCATCGGATCCATGCCCATCAGCTTCGCCGCGACCGCGTCGATGGCGACCTGATCGGAGGACGCGAGGATGATGTCCTTCGTGTACGGAACCATGCAGCGCGGGCCCGGGCCGTCACCGGCGAACGTTCCGTCCATGACCGCGAAGACGCCGCGATGGATCTTCTTCTGGATCATGAGGAGGTCCACGAGCGTCTCGTGGATGACCGGGTGCGTCCAGTGACGGTGCTCATTGAGGAGGCCACCGAACGCGTTCTTCATCGCGCCCGTCGTCGTCGTGAAGATGTGCGTCTTCACGGTCGGCAGGTGGATGATGTTCTCGCCGATGAAGCGCTTCGGGATCGAGAAGCCCTTCGGGTAGACCTCGTTCAGGCAGAGGAACTTCTTGGTGAGGTCACCGACCGCGTCGCGGACGTCGATCCACTCCTCGCCCTCGTAGAGGTGCACGTTGCGAAGCCCGTGCGCCTCCACCACGTCGACCTGCTTGTTCTCGCGCTCGCCGAGGTGGGCGTCGATGACGACCGTTCGGTTGTGGCACGCATGGATGAGGTTCGGGTCGTAACCGTCCCGCTTCATGGCCTTGATCACGCCGTCGAGCTGCCACGGCACCGTGGAGGAGGACGGGTAGAAGAAGTGCCAGGAAATGTTGACCTTGAGCGCAGTGTCCGCGCTCTTGTCGACGACCTGCTGGTAACCAGCGAGGTTCATCAGGCGGTGATAGTCCTCGAGGACGGTGGCCGGCTTGGTCTTGAGGACGGCGACGACGGACTTGGACATGGCTCTCGTTGTAGGGAGAAGTTAGGGGCCGTGGCGAGTTCTCTCGGCGAACGGTCGCTGGAGGGCCTCGAACGGCGGGTCGCAGTGAGGTAGCGTGCCCCGCGCCTCTCGTCTATGCCGTTTCTGTTCCTGAAGCGCCAGCACGACGGTGCCGCGCCGGGCCCCCGGTAAACCGGGCTTTCCGCGGGCAATCCGGCACCTTGGCGGGGCGGCACAGGGGCCGTCCACCGTTGCGCCTCACGACAGTGAGGTGCAATGCCTCGACCCGGGAAGTCTTCCTTCTCCTCTTCCTCCTCCCGCCCCGACGGAGCGTCGCCTGACGCTGGTCACTGTCGACGGCGCGCCACTTGGCGCAGAGACGCCGTCTGCGGCGTCAGAAGTCTCCGGGCGAGCCGCAGAAGTAGTTGTAGAGCCGCCCGAGATACGTGTCGGTCAGCTCGTCGGGCTGCTGGCAGATCTCCTTGTAGTCCGCGTTCTGCTCGAGATCGCCGCAGGCGTCGATCGGCGAACGCTCGGAGCAGACGCTCGACGCAGCGTCCTCCACGCAGGCCCGCCGGTCCTCGCGCGGCACCTCGTCGTTCGAGAAGCACGACGCGCATCCCGCCTTCTGGCAGGCGTGCCATTCGTTGTAGGCGGCCCCACATCCACTGGAGCTCGCGTCTCCGGTGGCGAGCGCGATGCAGCCGGGCACGTTGGGGAACTTCACGTCGAGGATCGCGCCGCCCTCGCCGAAGATGCAGGCGATGCACGCCTTCTCCGGTACGAGCGCTTGGCAGTGCGGATCGTCCGGCGCCTCGGCGTCGGACTTGTGCGTGCACACGAGGAGATCCTCGATCGTCTTCTTCGAGCACTTGCCGAGATATCGGCCGCTCGGGGGCGAGAACTTCGGCGCCTTCGTCGTGCTCGCAGCGCGCTCGTCGAGGTAGCACGCACGGACGACGGGTTCGGTGGTCTCGTCGGGTGACGCCTCTCCGTCCGCGGGCGGTGCGTCGGCGGGAGCCGGGCCAGGAGTGACGACGGTGTTCGTGCAGCCGAGCGCGAGGCCGAAGCACAGCATGATGACGCCACGAGGCGCGCGAGAGCTGCAGGTCGTCGGCCCCCTCGGACCTGTGAACGCCACGGCAGGCACGGCCGGACTTTGGCATCCGCTCACGACTTGTCAAATCGGCTCGCCGCGCGCGCAGCGGAACCCCACGCCGTCACTCACGGCGCGGGTCTCCCCGCGGTCGTACTCGACGCGGACCCGCAGCGCCGCGCGCGTGTGCACCGTTCCGAACGCGAACGCGCCACCACGCACGAGCCACGCCCTGCCGTCACGCTCGCTCGGGGTCTCGCACCGCGGATTCGTAAGGATCGAGGCACGGAAGCACGGATCGTCGTCGCGGTTCCAGAGGTCGGCGGCCCACTCGCTGACGTTCCCTGCGAGATCGACGACGTCGATCCCGCTCACGCTGAGCCGGTCGCGTCTTCCGCTTCCGGGCGCGAGAGGACCAGCGCCAGGGCAGGTCCCACCTCGATCGAAGACGGCGTCGTCGCATGCGGGCGGGTCATTGCCCCAGACGTACGGCTTCGACCCGAGGCCCGAGCCGACGAACGCGAGCTCGGCCTCCGTCGGGAGACGTTTGCCGAGGCGAGCGCAATACGTGTCGGCGAGACGATGCGACACGCAATTGACCGGAAGCGTATCGCTCGGCCCGGCCTCGTCGCTGTACGTGCAGTGAGTCCCCGGCCCCAGCGTGTCTGCGGGGTCGAAGCGCCGCCCGTTCTCGTCGCGCTCGGCGATGCCCGCGGCGCGGAGCGCGGCGACGGTGATCTCGGACCGATCGAGGAAGAACGGATCGAGCGTCACGAGATGTTCGACGAGCCCTCCGCGGTCGGCGGTCGCGACGACGTCCAGCGAAGGATCGCCCATGAAGAAAGCGCCGCCCGGGATGCACGCCTCGTCGTCGCGCGGCGGAGACGAGCAGCCTCGCAGCCGTGCGCCCTCCCAGAGGGGGAGCGACGTACCTTCGCCCGGCTCGAACGGGACCGGCGCGTCCAGCGATCCCCGAGGCGCGCCGACGTCCGCAACGTGCAGGTCGACGTGCCCGACGAGGCGCTCACCGATCGCGACCGACGGGATCTCGAGCGTCGCCACGATGGACGACTTCGGTCTCGGACCGAGCCCCCGTGCGAAGAAGAGTGTCACGCGCACGCGTCGAGCCGAAGAATCGGGCGGGACGACGACACCGAAGCTGACGCGCCCCGTGTCGACCTCCTCGCGCGTCACGGCGAACGACTCGACACACCCCGCGCAGGGCTCGTCCGCTCCGCCGGGAAAGACCTCGATCCGCAAGCGATCGAAGAGCGCCGGGACCTCGGGATCCTCGCTGGGCAGCGGCGCGTCGGTCCGCACGACGAGCACGACCTGGCTCTCGCGTGGCGGCGCCGTCTTGCACGCCGCCGCCGTCGACGAAAGCGAGAAGAAGAGGAGGAGAAGGCCGAGCAGCGACGGCTTCATCATGGGACGTCGTACGCGCAGCGAAAGCCGATGCTCGCGACGCGCGCGTCCTCCGAGGCCGAACGACGGACCGCACTGACGAGCAGCGGCGGAGGTCCCGCCCACGTGCCACCGCGGACCGAGCGGCGCGCGTCGTCACGTACGCAAGCCCCGTCCTCGAGCGGCGCGTCACGCCAGCAGTCCGCGTCGAGCGGAGCGGCGGCGTCGAGCATCCACTCGGACACGCCGCCGGCGAGCCCCATGACGCCCGGAGGGATGACGTCGCCGGCAGGTCGCCCGACGACGAGCGGACCGGAGCCTTCGTCCTGGCAGAACCCCGGCGCCGGCGGGATGTACGCACGTCCGAACGACGCGCGGTCGCACGTCGGCGCGTCATCTCCCCAGGCGAAGGTGGTCTCGGCGGGTTTTCCTGCGCGGGCAGTCGCGTATTCCCAGCGCATCTCCGTCGGCAAGTCCCCGCCCGACCACATGCAGTATGCACGCGCCGTCCGCCACGGGACGCATGTGAGCGCGAGCGCCTCCCGATCGCCTGGTTCCGTCGTGAACGAGCAGCCATCCACGGGATCGGCCGTCAGCGGATCGTCGTTCACGCGCACCGGCACGGGCTCGACGAACCCCGCCTCGAGCGCCGCACGGTACGCGCCGACGGTCACCTCGGTCCGATCGAGCCAGAAGCGATCGACCCGAGCGATCCGCTCGCTCACGGGAAATTCCGTGGTCTGCGGGTCGAGATCGACGTCGCCGAAGACGAAGGCGCCCCCTGGGATGCAGGTGCGCTGCCGACGATCGGAACGCTCGCACGGCTGCGCGTCCGCCCACGAGCCGACGAGCGACGCCGCGCGGAGTGGCTCCTCTGGTGCAGCCGGCGCAGCGAGCGGTAGCCGCTCGTCCTTCCTGGCGACACACGAGGCGATGGCGCGCGGGTCGACGTCGCGACCGTTCACGACGAGGCTCGCCATCGTGCCTGCGCACGTGGCGCGGAGCGTGACCTGGATGGTGCGCTTCGTTTCCCGCGCGAACGCGAGGCGCACGAAACGATCGACGGCGACCTCGGGACGAGGTTCCTCGGCAGGCGTCGCGTCCACCTCGCCACGAACGAGGCGGGGGCCCGCTCCCGCCGTGGGCTCGCCGGGCGCGCGGCCGAGCTCGGTGAAGCGCTCGCCGCGATAGTCTCGCACGTGCCCTTCGGGGTAGACCCGGAGCCGGGCGATCACGTCGGCGAGCGAAGGCGGTGCCACGACGCCGAAGCTCGCGGGCCAGTCGCGCGACGACGCACGCGTGAACTCGCGGCTGTCGAACCAGACGCCGGCGGCGGTGAAGAGGTCGACGCGCAGCCGCGTCGCGAGCTCGGCGGAGAGATCCGTGTCGACGACGACCACGAGCTGCGCCTGTGGCGGGAGCTCGTCTTCGCAGGACGCCGTGCCGACGGCCACGGCGGCGGCGAGCGCGACCGTGAGCGGCGCGCGAACAGCGGCTCGAACAGCTTGGCTCGTGGCGACGGCGGGCACAGTCGTTTCGTCTCCGCTGCTGCCCGCCAAGCGTAGCCTGGAGCCGTTCCGCCGTACGGACGAAGCGCACCCACGTGCTCCGGGCTCGCACCGGGGCCCCGGCGGTGCTGCTCGCCATGGCGGGCCGAACCCAGGCCGTGTAGGACAGTGGTTCGATGTCTCGTGTCGTCCTCGAAAGTCCCAGCGCCGCGACGCGCGCCGATCGTGCCGCGCGATGGCTCGGGGCGAGAGAGGAGCCGCACGTCACCGTCATCGCCGCCTCGGTCGACGCGGCCGCCGAGGTCGCGCGGCGCGCCATCCTGAACGGTGGGCCACGCGCGTCGCTCGGCTGGCAACGGACGACGCTCGGCGCGATGGCCGCGTCCCTCGCTCGTACGGAGCTCGCTCGGCTCGGCCTCGCACCGTCGAGCGCGCTCGCGCTCGAGGCGATCTGCGCGCGGGTCGTCCATGATCACGAGGATTCGCTCGGAAGGTTCTCGCCGATCCGAGAGCGCCCTGGCCTTCCCCGTGCCCTTGCCCGCACGCTCGGCGAGCTGCGGCTCGCACGCGCGACCGACATCGCCGATCCCGACCTCGCGAAGCTCCTCGCCGCCTACGAAAGCGAGCTCGAGGCAACGAAGCTCGCCGATCGCGCGCGCACGCTCGCGATCGCGACCGAGGTCGCTCGAACGCGGCGCGACCTCGGTGCGCTCCTGCTCGTGGACGTCCCGCTTCGCACGCGCGCCGAGCGGGAGCTCGTCGAGGCTCTCGCTGCGAACGCCCCCGCCGCGTTCGCTGTCGTCCCGAAAGGAGACGACCGCGCGATCGAGCTGACGACGGCCGCGCTCGGCGTCGCCGCGCACGAAGTGCACCATCCCGACGCCGCCCAAGACGGGCCGCTCGCCGCTCTGTACGCCGGCCTCTTCGGCTCCGCAGGAGAGCAGCGGAGCCACGTGCCCGACGAGGCGCTCACGGTTCTCTCGGCGCCTGGCGAGAGCCGCGAGTGCGTCGAGATCGCGCGCCTCGCGCTCGCCGAAGCAGGCCGCGGGACGCCGTTCGATCGAATGGCCGTGCTCCTCCGCGCGCCGCAATACGGGCCGCTGGTCGCCGAGGCGTTCCGTCGAGCGAAGGTGCCGGTGCTCTTCGCGCGCGGGACGAAGCGTCCCGATCCTTCGGGGCGTGCGTTCCTCGCGCTCCTCGCCTGCGCAGCGGAGCAGCTCTCGGCGCGTCGTTTCGCGGAATACCTTTCGCTCGGCGAGGTGCCCGACGACGGCAAGGACGGAGCGCCCCCGACGGCGATCCCGCGCGCCGATCGCGTCGCCGCGCCCGACGACGAGACGCTCCACGCGTTGATCGGCGCGAGCGCCGCCGAACAGCGCCCCGAACACGACGAGACGATGCTCGCCCTGAGCGAGGAGCCAAAGCCGCCTCCTGTCGCCGAGGAAGATCGCGGAGCCGCCTTCGGGACGCTCCGCACACCTCGCCACTGGGAGCGGCTCCTCGTCGAAGCTGCGGTCATCGGTGAGGCGGACCGATGGCGGAGCCGGCTCGCGGGGCTTGCCGAGAAGCTCGCGAACGACGTCGAAGCCTACGAAAAGAAGGACGAGACTGCCCTCGCCGATGTCGCACGCAGGGAGCTCGCCGCGCTCGAATCGCTCCGGCGCTTCGCGCTTCCCCTCGTCGACGACCTCGCCGCTCTCCCGAAGCGCACGACGTGGCGCGAATGGATCGACAAGCTCGGCGCGCTCGCCTCGCGGGCACTCCGACGACCGGACCGCGTGCTGTCGGTGCTCGCGGAGCTCGAGCCGATGTCGAAGGTGGCCAACGTCGGCATCAACGAGGTGCGACTCGTGCTCGATGCTCGCCTGTCTCAGCTCCGCGTCCCGGAGCTCGGACGGCGCTACGGCAAGGTCTTCGTCGCCACGACGGACGAGGCGCGCGGACTCTCGTTCGACGTCGTCTTCGTCCCTGGTCTCGCGGAGAAGATCTTCCCGCAGAAGGTCGTCGAAGATCCGCTGCTGCTCGACAGCGTCCGGCGCGAGCTCTCGCCGGATCTCGCGACGAACAAGGAGCGCACGGACGACGAGCGACTCGCGCTGCGCATCGCGATCGGCGCGGCTTCGAGGCGGGTCGTCCTCTCGTACCCACGCGTCGACGTGGAGCAGGCACGTCCACGCACGCCGTCATTCTACGGCCTCGAGGTTCTTCGTGTCGCCGAAGGGCAGCTCGGCGACTTCGAGCACCTCGCGCAGAAGGCCGCACGCACGGCGGACGCACGGATCGGCTGGCCGGCGCCGGCAAGACGACAGGATGCGATCGACGAGGCGGAATACGATCTCGCGCTCCTCAAGGACGTCCTCGAGAAGGCCGAGAGCGAGGTCAACGGCGAGGGCCGGTATCTCGTGGATTCGAAGGACGCGAACCCGCACCTCGCGCGCGCCCTCCGGTTCCGGTGGATGCGCTGGGATGCGAAGGCGCTGCGGGCCTCCGACGGGCTCGTGGGGCCGCCTCCCGAGGCGCTACTCGCCATTCAGGAGCACACGACCGACAAGCGTTCGTTCTCGCCGACGGCACTCCAGAACTTCGCAGCGTGTCCCTACCGCTTCCTCCTCTCGGCGGTGCACAAGCTCGCGAAGCGCGAGGAGCCCGACGCGATCGAGGACATGGATGCCCTGACCAAGGGGTCCCTCGTCCACGACGTGCTGTACCGCCTCCTCACGCAGCTTCGCGAGGACGGCCTCCTCCCCATCACGGCGGCGACGCTCGAGGCGGCGCGCGAGCGGCTCGACGTTGTCCTCCCCGAGGTCGCGAGCGAATACCGCGAGCGCCTGCGTCCTGCGATCCCGCGTGTGTGGGACGACGCGATCACCGGCATCGGCGCAGACCTCCGTGAGTGGCTGCGACGCTCGCTCGAGGAGCCCGACTGGATGCCGGCGCACTTCGAGCTGTCCTTCGGGCTGAAGGACCCGCGCGCACAGGACGCGAAGAGCACCGACGAGCCGGTGAAGCTCGACATCGGGCTACGCCTTCGCGGGTCGATCGACCTCGTCGAGACGACGAAGAGCGGATCGCTCCGGGCGACCGACTACAAGACCGGAAAGGTGAAGGCGAAGAAGGACGAGACCGTCATCGGCGGCGGCGAGATCCTCCAGCCTGTCCTCTACGCGCTCACGCTCGAGAAGCTGTTCCCCGGACGGAAGGTCGAGGAGGGTGTCCTCTACTACTGCACGGCAGCCGGCGACTTCACGAAGGTCAAGGTACCGCTCGACGACGAGGCTCGCGCGGCGGCGCATCTGCTCGCGAAGACGGTCAGCGATGCGCTCGTGAAGGGATTCCTTCCGGCTGCGCCGAACGTCGAGAAGAAGGGGCAGAGCGCCTGCACCTGGTGTGACTTCAAGCCGGTGTGCGGACCGTACGAGGAGATCCGGACGAAGAAGAAGCCGCAAGCGCCGCTCAAGGTGCTGGCGGTGCTGAGGAAGAAGAGATGAGCGGCGACGTCCCCTCGAGCAGACGCGTTTCGCGTTCGGAGCTCGTCGACGGCAAGGAACGCGAGCAGATCGCGAATGACCTCACCTCGACGCTGGTCGTCGAGGCCGCCGCCGGCACCGGCAAGACGACGGCGCTCGTCGAGCGCATTCTCTCGCTCCTGCGCACCGGCACGGCGACGCTCGCGAGCGGAAAAGGCGACCTCGTCGCGGTGACCTTCACGGAGAAGGCGGCCGGCGAGATGAAGCTGCGTCTTCGTACCGAGATCGAGAAGGCGCGCACCGCAGCGGCCAACGCGAACGCGAATGCCGAGCACCTGGAGAAGGCGCGCCTCGATCAGGCGCTCGAGCAGCTCGAGGCCGCGCGCATCGGGACTATCCACGCCTTCTGCGCGGACATCCTTCGCGAACGTCCCGTCGAAGCTCGAATCGATCCCCTCTTCGAGGTCGCCGCCGAGGACGAACAAGATCGCCTCTACGAAGACGCGTTCACGGCGTGGTTCCAGGCAACGCTCGCGCGGCCTTCCAGCGAGGTGCCTGGCGTCTCGCGCGTGCTCCGGCGGGCGACGCGTGAGCGCGATCAGGACGGTCCGAAGGCGGCGCTGCGGAAGGCGGGTCGCAACCTCGTCGAGCAACGCGACTTCCCGACGGCGTACGAACGTCCGACGTTCGACCGTGCGGCGTCGATCGACTCGGTCCTCGATCGTCTGAGGAGGCTCGTCGCGCTCCGCCCGAAAGGCTTCGCCGACAGCTGGCTCACCAAGTCGCTCGTCGAGGTCGAACGTTGCCTCTACGAGGTCGAGCGGCGTGAGGAGACCGGCGAGCCACGAGACTACGACGCGGTGGAGGCGCAGCTGCGCACGCTCGCCCGGGCGCGGCTATGGGGATGGAAGGGCTCCGGCCAGTGGTACAACAAGCCCGAGGGCATCACGCGGCAAGAGGTGCTCGACGAGCGAGCGAATGCGCGCGCCCACCTCGACGAGGTCCTGAGCGCCGCCGACGCCGACCTCGCATCCTCGCTGCACCAGGAGCTGTGGGGCATCGTCGACGTCTACGAGGACATCAAGAAGGCCTCCGGCAAGCTCGACTTCCTCGATCTGCTGCTCCTCACGCGGGAGCTCCTCGAGAACGACGCCGCCGTCCGCGCCGAGCTCCAGACGCGCTTCAGTCATCTGCTCATCGACGAGTTCCAGGACACGGACCCTCTCCAGGCGCAGATCCTCTTCCTGCTCGCCGCCGACGATCCGAAAGAGCGCGACCCCGATCGAGCACACGTCCTACCGGGGAAGCTCTTCCTGGTCGGCGATCCGAAGCAGTCGATCTATCGATTCCGCCGCGCCGACGTGTCGCTCTACGAGGGCATCAAACGCCGGCTCGAGCGGGACGGCGCCAAGGTCCTCCAGCTCCGGACGAGCTTCCGCAGCGTGCCGGAGATCCAGGACCTCGTGAACGCGGCATTCACGGAGCTGATGCCGCCGGCGAAGGACGGCGATCCGGAAGACCGATCGCAGGCCGAATACGTTGCGCTCTCGCCGTTCCGCTCGAACCCGAAGGACCGGCCGACCATCGTCGCGCTTCCCATTCCGCGCCCGTACGGCGACTACCGGAAGATCGTCCAGTGGAAGATCGAGGAGTCGTTCCCCGACGCCGTCGGAGCGTTCATCGACTGGCTCGTCAAGAAGAGCGGCTGGACGATCACGGAGCGCGGCTCCGGCGAGGCAACGACGATCAAGTCGCAGCACATCTGCCTCCTCTTCAAGCGCCTCCAGAGCTTCGGCAACGACGTCACGCGCCCGTACGTCCGCGCGCTCGAGGCGCGTCGCATCCCGCACGTCCTCGTCGGCGGCCGGAGCTTCCACGAACGCGAAGAGGTGATTGCGCTCCGAAACGCGCTCGCGGCGATCGAGTGGCCGGACGACACCTTCTCCGTCTACGCGACGCTGCACGGCCCCTTCTTCGCGCTCGGCGACGACGCGCTCCTCGCGTTCAGGCACACGCAGAAGCACATTCATCCGATGCGCAAGCGCGACGACGCCGCGCTGACATCGCTCACGCGCCCCGTCGCGGATGCGCTCGACGTGCTCGCGCGCCTCCATGTCGCGCGCAACCGAAGCACGGTGGCCGACACCATCGCGCGACTACTCGAGATGACCCGCGCACACGCGGGCGTCGCCATCTGGCCCGCCGGTGAGCAGGCGCTCGGCAACATTCTTCGCGTGCTCGACATGGCGCGGAGGTTCGAGCAAGGGTCCGTAACGTCCTTCCGCGCGTTCGTGACGCGACTGCAGGAGGACGCCGAGCGGGGTGGCGTCAACGAGGCACCCGTCGTCGAGGAAGGCACCGACGGCGTGCGCATCATGACGGTGCACAAAGCCAAGGGCCTCGAGTTCCCCGTCGTCATCCTCGTCGATCCGACCGCGAACGCGACGTTCCGCGAGCCCTCACGCCACGTCGATGCGAAGCGAAAGCTCTGGGCGGTGCCGCTCTGCGGGGCATCACCGAAGGAGCTCTCCGATCGACGCGACGCGATCCTGCGCCAGGATCGCGAAGAAGCACATCGCCTCCTCTACGTCGCAACGACCCGCGCACGAGAGCTGCTCGTCGTGCCCGTGCTCGGAGACGATCGCGATGACGAGAGCGATGGGTGGCTCGATCCACTCAATCGCGTCATCTACCCGCGCCCGGAAGATCGCCGCGCCTCGCAGAAGGCGCCCGGGTGCCCTGCGTTCGGCGAGGACACCGTGTTCGAGCGTCCCGACAACGTCGAGCACGGCGCCGATTGGTCCGTGCGTCCCGGGCTGCATCGGCCCGCGCGTGGCACGCATCGCGTCGTCTTCTGGGATCCCCACGCACTCGAGCTCGACAGGGAGGACGAGGCGGGTCTTCGCCACGAGCGCGTCCTCGCGAAGGGCCCTGCCGCGCAGGAGAGCGAAGACGGCCACTCCGCGTGGAAGGCGGCGCGGAGCGACGCGGTGTCGAGCGCGGCCGCGGCCACCATGCGCATCCGCACGGTGACGGAGATGAAGGACGAGCCGGCGGCGGCGCCCGCTTCTTCATCGGCCGATGTCGCAAACGTCGTGATCGAAACCACGGAGGCCACGCGACGTGCCCGCCCGCACGGCAAGCGCTTCGGCATCCTCGTGCACGCCGTCCTCGCGACAGTCGCGCTCGACGCCGACGACAACGCCATCGCCGACGCCGCCCGGATCCAGGGACGCATCGCGGGCGCCTCCGAGGAAGAGATCACTGCCTCGCGCGATGTCGTGCGTGCCGCGCTCGCCCATCCCCTGCTCATCCGCGCGCGAAGCGCCGAGCGCCTCGAGCGCGAGGTCGCCATCATGCTGCGCGAAGACGACGGCACCCTCATCGAAGGCGTCGTCGACCTCGCCTTCCTCGAAAGCGGCACCTGGACCGTCGTCGACTTCAAGACCGACCTCGACATGGGCCCCCGCCGAGCCGCCTACGCCAACCAAGTCGCCGTCTACGCCCGCGCCCTCACAGCCGCCACCGGCGCCCCAGCCACCGGCGCCCTCCTCTCCGTCTGACCCCCGGCACGCCAGCTGCTACGCGCCCCCCCGGAATCCGTAACGTCGGTACGTTTGCCAGCTGCCGCCGGCGTGCCGAATCCGTAACGTCGGCTGCCGCCGGCGTACCGAATCCGTAACGTCGGTACGTTTGCCAGCTGCCGCCGGCGTACCGAATCCGTAACGTCGGTAGGTTTGCGGGCCGCCGCCGGCCGGATTCGTGCCAGCCGATTCGCGGCGTGGGCGCGGTGCCGGGTGCGGTGCCGGGTGCGGCGCGCGCGGATTCGGGCGCGGGGCGGACGAATGGACGCAACTTCGCCGCGTGGCGACCGATGGACGCGGCGATGACAATGCCTCGTCGCATCTTGCCGGGCTCGTTCTACATGGTCACGCGCCGCGTCGCGCAGAGGATGTTCCTGCTGCGGCCGAGCGACCAGATCAACGCGATCCTCGAGTACTGCCTCGCAGAGGCGGCGGCACGGTTCAAGATCAAGGTCCTCGCGTTCACCGTGATGAGCAATCACTACCACGCGATCGTCTACGACCCCGACGCGAAGCTTCCGAAGTTCCTGGAGAGGTTTCATCGGATGGTCGCCAAGGCCGTGAACGGCCACCACAAGCGATGGGAGAACCTCTGGTCGAGCGAGGAGACGTGCGTCACGCGTCTCGTGACGCTCGACGATGTCTTCGACAAGGTCGTCTACGTCCTCATGAACCCCGTCGCCGCGCATCTCGTCGAGTCTGTCGCGCACCATCCCGGCGCGTCGTCGTGGAGTCGGATGGGGCGGGGCCCCAAGACCGTGAAGCGACCCGCGGTGTACTTCCGCAAGGACGGGGTCATGCCCCCGACCGCGGAGCTCCTCGTGAGCACGCCGCCGGGTCTGAAGGGCGAGAGCGCGGCCGACTGGATCAAGCGCGTGCGTCGCGAGGTGCACCTGCGCGAGGAGATGGCGCGCAAGGAGCGGAAGGCGAAGCGCATCGCGCTCGTGGGTAGAAAAGCCGTCTTGTCTACCGACCCGTTCGACGCGCCGAGGACCGAGGCTCCGCATCGAAAGCTGCGCCCAGCGCTGGCCTGCAAGGACAAGGCGCGGATGAAGGAGGAGCGCGCGATCCTGAAGGGCTTCCGCATCGCCTACCGTTCGGCGCTCGAGCTCCTGCTCAAACGCCTGCCCAAAGGCAAGCTGAAGGCGCGGCCTCTGCTCGAGTTCCCCGCGGGCACGTGGCGATGGCGCGTGCTCGGAGTGCGCTGCGCTCGATGCCCAGCAGCGGCATAGCGAATTCCTCGCGCGCGCGTACGCAAGTAGCGCCGACGGCGCCGCCCCCCCTCGCGTCCGCCACGCGCCTCGCGCGCGCGGCGCCTGACGTCCGTCCATCCTGCATCCCGCGCCATCGATCGATGGGCCACGCGCCGCTCGCACACGCGCGCAAGCATCGTCATGGATCGCCCCGTACACTCGTCGGCGGCGCCGCGCGCCTCCCACGCTTCGAAGCCCCACGTCGGCAGGGTTGAGGGCGCGCGCGAGCCGCGCACCTCCGGCGCTTCAAAACCTAACGTCGGTAGGTTTCGAAGTGCGAGGAGGCGCGTCGGCGGCAGGGCGCGGGCAGAAACCTGACGTCGCGGGCCAGAAACCTAACGTCGGTGGGTTTCTGTTGGTCAGCAGCTTGGCGCTGCGGCGGCGGGGGCGACGACGGGGCGCGGGGGGATGGGGTTGGCGGGGGTGAAGGAGAAGGCGGGGTCGTCGAACATGATCATGAAGGCCTGGTGGATTCGCTGGACCATCGCGATGGCTTCGACGCGGAGCGAGTCCGGGAGGGCGAGGTCGTCGATCTCGTCAGTCTCGTCGGCGTGGAAGTCGTGGGACTCCTCGGCTGCGAGGTGCTCGCTTCCGAAGAAGCGCAGACGGTCGCGGAGGCCGAGGCGCTGGGCGTATCGTGCGACGCGCGTGAAGAAGACGTGGGCGGTCGACTCGAGACTGAGGATGAGCGGCACCCGCAAGCGATCGTCAGAGACTCGATAGACCTCCGCCAGGATGCCGTACGTCACATCGCGCGTCGCACGATGACCGCCCCCGAAGAGGAACGTGACGTCACGGTCCGTCATGCCGAGCATCGTGAGATCGTCGAGGAACCACGACCAGTGTTCCGAGTCCTCGACGCGGTGCCTTGCCGCGAAGCGCTTCACGGTTGGATCTTGAGCGAAATGTTCGTTCAGGCGCAGCACATCCTGAAAGCCCATGATCCAGAACATGAGGGCAGGGGCGAAGGGGAACGGGGGCCCCTGCATCGGCTCCTGTTCGAGGCGCTCGAAGAATGGGTGCCGCGCGAACATTCCTTGCCACGCCGCAATCTGCTCTTTCACCACTCGCATGTCGACATCCACTCCTTGCGGAGCCTGCCCGCCCACAGGCTTTGACGATAAGACGCCGGACCGTCGTCGCGATCTCGGCATCCTCTATTGCCCGCAACTTGCGACGGTCGTCACGAATTCGACGAAAGTCGACATACGGCGCGTTCGTCGATCGGAGCAGACTCCAGCGAGCACGTTCGTTCGACGGCCGCGCTAGCGAACGAGCGAACGAACGTGTCTGTGTCTCACCTTCTCCTCGCTTTCTTTCGCGCGAAGGCGGGAGCGCTCAGTACGAGCCCGCCCGCGAGAACCCATCCGCGCGCGTGCGCCAGAGCTCGGCACCGCGACGCGAGGCGCGCGAGCGCGGACGAGCCGGAGAACGATGTCGCTCTCGCGCTTCACGTGGGACGGGGTGCTCCCACGCGAAGCGCGCGTCACGACGTGCGGTGAAGGAACGAAGTGCAGGACGAGACCTCAGGGCTTCTTCCCTTTGCCCTTTCCCTTCCCCTTTCCTCCCTTTCCCTTCCCTTTGCCCTTTCCCTTCCCTTTGCCATTGCCGGGCTTCTTGCCTTTGCCCGGCTTCTTGTCGCCGCCGTCGTCGTTCCACCCCGGACCCTTGCCCGGCTTCTTGTCGCCGCCGTCGTCGTTCCACCCCGGACCCTTGCCCGGCTTGCCGTTGCCGCCTCCAGGCGACTTCGGCCCGTCCGCGTGGGGCCCCTTGCCTTTACCTTTACCCTTCCCCTTGCCTTTGCCTTTGCCCTTGCCTTTGCCTTTGCCAGGCTTGTGATGACCCGGGTGCTTGTGACCGTCGTCATCGCCATCGACCACGACGACGATCACCGGATTCGGTGAGGTAGGAACCTGCGCCGGCGTCGCGCCTGGTTCGTCTTCCGAGTCGTCCGAGTCTTCCGCGTCTTCCGATTCGGCGTCCTCGTCCGAGCTCGCCGGATCATCCGCCTCCTCGGCCTCGGGATCCTCGCCAGCATCCGTCGACGCCGTCGAAGCATCCTCACCAGCTTCGGAATCTTCGGACTCTTCGGAATCGTCGTACTCCTCGTCCGAGGCGCCCGACTCTCCCGACTCTCCCTCCACGTCTTCCTGCGTCTCGTCTGCGCTCCCTTCGCCCGTTCCCTTCGGCGCGTCGGGGTCCTGCGGCTCGGCGGGCTCGTTGGAATGCGTTGCGCTCGTGAACAGATGATCGGCCTCGCCCGTGCTGCCTCCACACGCGGTGATCGAAAACAGCAGGATGCTCGAAAGGACAAGGCTGGTGGTACGGCGGTGAATCATGGCTCCTCTTGCAAAGCGAGCGGGCGTGCGTCGTTCGCGAGCGCGAGGCGCTGCATGCCCGACATTTCGTGCACGGCACGAGACTCCGACGCGGGAACAAATGCAATCACGAATACCAACTAGCTCGACCACATCATGACCCCCGACGCGCTCGAGCGCGTCCGTTCCACGGCAAAACATGCGGCAAATGCACGCACGCCCCACCCGAAAATACTGACGGTCGCGTTCATTCGATATCCAAATTTGGTCGCTACTTCGGATTGAACCCCAACCTCGATTCGACGCCCGGAGCCAGCCTCGCTGCGGAGACGGCCCACGCGACACTGGCCAATCCCGGGCGTCTTCGGCATTCTTCCGCGCCAATGAAGGCCCTTCGTACGATCTCGCTCCTCGCGCTCGCGTTCGTCACCGCGTGTGGTGGCGAAGCTCCGCCGCCGTCCACGCCCGCGTCGTCTCCCGTCCCCGTCGCGCCTCCCACGCCTGCAGAGGCTGCGGGTCCGGTCGCGCTCGCTCCGCTCGATGTCGACCCCGTCGTCGTCGGGCTCGGCCGTACGAGCGCGGGGCCCGGCGCACCGAACGATGTCGCCTTGGCGCGCGCTGGGATCGAGCGCCTTTGCGACGAGAGCCTCGCACGGGCGACGGCGATCCTCGACGAGATCCGCGCGCTCGACGGCGCGGCCGATGACGCCGTCACGTGGGACTCCACGCTCGGCAAGCTGGATCGCGCGAAGCTGGCGATCCGGAATGCCGGCGACTTCCCCGCGCTGATGGCGGTCTCGCATCCGGACGAAGGCGTCCGCGAGAAGGCCAAGCTCTGCGAGCCGAAGATCGACAAGCTCGATACGGCCCTCTGGCTCGACGCGAAGCTCGCCCGCGTCGTGAAACGTTATGCAGCCAAGAAGGAGTCACTCTCCGGCGCGCGCGCTCGCTTGCTCGAGAAGACGCTGCGTGACTTCCGACGCAACGGGCTGGATCTCGATGCGGACCGCCAGAAGCGCCTTCGCGAGATCAACGAGGAGCTGACGAAGCTCGGTCTCGAGTTCGACTCGAACCTGGCCGAATCGCATCTCACCGTGGAGGCAGCGCCCGATCGCCTCGACGGACTCCCGAAGGAGTGGCTCGCCTCGCACGCGCCGAACAAGGACGGAAAGGTCGTCATCACGACGGACTATCCCGACTACTTCCCGGTGCTCACGTACGCGAAGGATCGGAAGCTCGCGCTCGAGCTCTACAAGCAGTTCGAGAACCGCGCGGCCGACAAGAACGTCGCAGTCCTCGACAAGATCCTCGCGCTCCGCTCGGAAAAAGCGAAGCTGCTCGGGTATGCGACGTGGGCGGACTACGTGCTCGAGCCGCGCATGGCGAAGGATCCGAAGACCGTCGCAACCTTCCTCGAGAGTCTGCGCAAGCACCTGACGAAGAAGGGCCAGGCGGAGCTCGCCGAGTTCAAGGCGGCTCATGTGAAGCTCGGCGGCAAGGCGACCGAGGACATCCCGCCGTCCGATCGCCTCTACCTCGAGGATCAGGTGCGCAAGGCGAAGTACGGCCTCGACTCGAAGGAGGTCAGCAAGTACTTCGAGGTCAGGCGAGTCAAGGACGGGCTCCTCGACATCACGTCGAAGCTGTTCGGTGTTCGTCACAAGCCGGCCGCAGGCGCGCCGACGTGGCACCCCGACGTCGAGGCGTTCGAGGTGAGCGACGCGGCGTCCGGAAAGACCATCGGTCGGTTCTACTTCGACCTCTATCCGCGCGAAGGAAAGTACAAGCACGCAGCCGTCTTCAGCATCCGCGACACGACGAAGATGCCGGACGGCTCACGCCTGATGCCGATTGCGGCGATGGAGTGCAACTTCCCGAAGCCGGGCGGTGCCGCGCCCGCGCTCATGAGCCACCAGGATGCCGTGACGTTCTTTCACGAGTTCGGCCACGTCATCCATCACCTGATGAGTGAGTCGGAGCTCTCCTCGTTCGCGGGGACGAGCGTCGCGCGCGACTTCGTCGAGTCTCCGTCGCAGATGCTCGAGGAGTGGGCCTGGCACAAGGACACGCTCGCGCTGTTCGCGCGTCATCACGACACGAACGCGCCGCTTCCGGCGTCGCTCCACGCAGCGATGTTGCGCTCCCGCGGCTTCGGACGTGCGATCGCGACGCAGCGGCAGCTCTACCTCGCTGCCCTCGACCAGGCCTATCACACGCGCCCGCTTCCGATGGATACGACCAAGGTGCTGGAGGAGGTCCAGAACGCGTACACGCCGTTCAAGTACGTCGACGGCACGCACTTCCAGGCGAGCTTCGGACATCTCATCGGTTACGATGCCGGCTACTACGGCTACCAGTGGGCGCTCTCGATCGCCCAGGACCTCTTCACCCGGTTCAAGAAGGAGGGCCTCATGAATCCGAAGACGGCCGCCGACTATCGCGCCAACATCCTCGCGCCGGGGGACAGCGACGAGGCCGCCAAGCTGGTCGAGCGCTTCCTCGGCCGGGCGCCGAGCGATGCGGCCTACAAGGCATTCCTTCTCGAATGAGCAGATAGTCGAGCCCGAAAATAGAAAGCGCGCGCCGACCGGTGCAAGTCGGCGCGCGCCGAGGGGAAGCAAGCGCGAACGTCGTCGCTATTCCTTCGCGATGTCCGTCTCGAGCGAGGCGAGCTCCGCTTTGTAGTTCGCCTTCGAGATGGCCTTCTCCGCGGTCTCCTCGAAGTCCGCCGGCGTCGACAGGTCGCTGTCGGCGACGACGACGGGCGCAGCGGCTGCAGTCGTCGCCGGAGTGGCCTCCGTCGTAGCGCCGGTGGTCGTCGCATTCTTCGAAGCCGGGTCCTCTGCCTTCGTCTCCGGGGTCGAGGGCTTGTCACATGCCGCAACGGCGAAGAGGCCGGCGGCGAGGATCATGAGCGCGCGGTTCATCGGGCACCTTCCTTGGCATTCGCAGCAGCCGCAGGCGTCGTCGCCGGGATCGCGCCGAGGACGGGCGCATTCTTGGTCATCCACTTGTCGTGCCGCTCGTTCTCCTTCGTGAGCAGCTTCGTCGCCTTCTCGACCGAGTCCTTGTCCTTCTCGGTCTCCGCAACGGCTTTGATCCGCTCGAGGCGCGCGACGCGTTCGGCATGACGACGAAGCTCCTGACGGAGGGCATCGCTCACGGTCCCCTTCCAGGACGCGGTCAGCTTCTCGCGCTGAGCGTCGTGCTCCTTTGCCTTGCGCGCCGCGCGGTCCTCCGCGGTCTTCGGCTTGGTGTCGAGAGCGTCCTTTCCGTCCTTGGCCTTGTCGCTCGCCTTGTCGGCCTTGTCGGCAGCCTTGTCCGCGGCCTTCTCGGCCTTGCCGGCGGCCTTGTCCGCGGCCTTCTCGGCGCCGGTGGCTTTGCCCTCCGGATTGTCTGCATATGCTCCGGTCGCCACGAGCGTCGAGGCAGCGACGAAGAGCGCCCTCATGTGATTGCGGTTCATGCCCGTGATGGTGCCGACCGCGGACCGACGGAGCAACGCCCCTGCGTCTTGTTCGACAACGAATTACATCTCGCTTACGAGTCGCGCTTTCCGCCGTCATCTCCAATGCGTACAGGCGGCACGGATCGTGTCAGTTGCATATTGCACATATTTGGAGCTGGCACGAAGATCGCCCAACCGCACGTGGCAGCTGAACCGTGCCGCGTTCGCTTGCCTGGTCGGCGCATCGTCCAGGAGCGCTTCGCGCCGAAACTTGCACACAGAGGTGCGATCGGCGAGAGGATGAGTCGTGCCCAGCGCCACGATTCTCGACCTCCACGCTCGCGCGCTCGACGTACCGATGAAGAAGCCGTTCGGGATCGCCGGCGGCGCGCAGGTGGAAGCCAAGAACGTGCTCGTCGAGCTCCGGCTCACTCCCTCCCGCGACACGTGCGGGTGGGGCGAGGGCGCGCCTTTCCCGGCGTTCAATGGAGAGACGCAGGAGCAAGTCCTCGCCGCCTGTGCGAAGGCGGCCCCGCTGCTCGAGGGCGTCGACCTGCACGACGATCGTCGCATCATCGAAATCGTCCGAGATGCGTGCAGCGGCTCCCCCTCGGCCGCTTGCGCGATCGAGACCGCTGTCTTCGACGCACGCGCGAGGCTGGCCGGCAGGTCCCTCTGCGACGTTTTCGGCGGCGCCGAGCACCAGCTCGTCACCGACGTCACGATCACGACGGGCACCGTCGACGATGCTCGCCGCGAGGCGCTCGCCTTCGGCGCGTTCGGGACGCTGAAGACCAAGGTCGGCGGCGGTGACGTCGAGCGCGACATCGCACGCGTGCGCGCGATCCGCGAGGCACGCCCGGACGCCCGGCTCCTCGTCGACGCAAACGCGGGGTTCAGCGTCGACGAGGCGGTTCACTTCGCGACCGAGACACGAGAGGCGAACATCGCCCTGTTCGAGCAGCCCATCCCACCGGGTGACTGGGAAGCGCTCGCGTACGTGAGGCGCCGCACGGGTCTCGTGGTCGCCATCGACGAATCGGTCACCTCTGCCGCCGACGTGGACGAGGCCAAGAACCGAGGCGCCGCGGATGCCGTGAACGTGAAGATCATGAAGTCGGGCGTCTTCGAGGTGCTCGACATCGTGCGCCGTGCGAAGGAGCACGGGCTCGTGCGCATGATCGGCGGTATGGTCGAGACACGGCTCGCGATGGGCATGTCGGCATGTATCGCCGCAGGCATCGGAGGCTTCTCGTTCATCGATCTCGACACACCGCTGTTCCTGGCCAGCGATCCGTTCAAGGGCGGGTACGGTCAGGACGGCGAGCGGCTCGACCTTCGAGCGATCGACGTCGGCCACGGCGCACGGCCGCGCGTCACGATCTGATCCGCACGCGCGAGCCTACTTCTGCGGCGCGAAGAAGTTCGCGAGCAGACGTTTGCCGAACGCCTCGAACGCGTCCTGCCCCATCGTCTCGTAGACCTTCTCTTCAGCCTGCCCCGGCGGCAGCATCGGCTCGTCCGGGTTGTTGAGGACGTGCGTGGCGGCGTGCTTGAAGATGTCCTGCTTGTACTTCCACGGCTTCGGATCGCCGGGGATCACGAACGTCGCTTCGAAGTTGAACTGCACGCCGATGTAGCTGCCGCGCGGACGGCTGCTCGTGTAGTTGTGGCCCGACCACTCGGCCACGTGCGCGACGAACAGCGTCGGGACCTGCGGCTCGGGCAGCTCCGCATCCGTGACGAGGGATCCGACGGCGACCTCGAACAGCTCGTCGGCGAGGCCCGCGTCGAACTGCGTCGCCAGCAGCTTCCCGAGGTTCGATTCGCGCGGGCCTGCGTGTTTGTCGTCGAAGAAACGCGACGGATACGACACGACGCCCATGAACGTCGGCGTCTTCAGGATGAACTGGTCGGCGCGCTCGAGCGTCGTCGCGGCCTTGCGCCGGAAGCGGATCTCGACCTTCGGTCCGTGCTTCTCGGCATATGCGAAGAGCCGCTCGATGAAAGGAACCGCGCTCTTGTCCTTGCTCGGAGCCTTCTTCTTGTAGACGTCGAGCTCGCGGGCGTAGACGGCGTGAATCGCGGCGCTCAGCTCCGGCTGGACGCCGTGCTCGGGGTAGCTCCTCTCGAATTCGTGGAGCGCGGCGAGCGTTCCCGGAGCCTTCGCCTTCTCGAGCTCGGAGAGCATCGCCTTGCGGATCGAGGCGGCGACCTCGTTCGGGATCTTCGACGTGGGGTGGCTCTTCTTGTAGGCGAGGAGCGCCTCGACGGTGCCGATCTTCTCCGCGTCGCGGAGCTCCGAGCGCGGAAGGAGGATGTCGCCGACCTCCGCCTTGTAGTCGTTGCCGTGCTGAAGGTAGAGGCGGTACGAGGCCGAATCGTTCGCCTTCGTCGCGACCGCGTACATCTTCTTGTCGCTCCGGTTGTTGCGGAGCATCCAGAGTGTCGGCCCCATCACGATGGCGACGCCGGCCGCCACGACCGGGCCGAGCTTCCCCCACGGCGGTCGCTTCAGCTCGTAGGCGTCACGCGGACCGACGGGGCTCGAGAAGCGAGGGTTGTGGAGCGGGTCGACGGCGACGAGCTCCTTCGGGTCTTCCGTCGCCTGCGCGTGCATCGCGCGGTCGCGGGCGGCCTCCACCTCCCGGACGATGTCCTGCGCGGCGCTCGGCTTGCTCAGCGGGAAGAGGAACTGCGCACCGCCCTTGAAGGCGACGCGGATCGCGGAGCCCTGGACGTCGACGCTCGCGAGATCGCGCGTCTCGTAGACGCGGAACTGATCGTCCCGCGCGTCGATGAGGCAGGCCGGGAACAGGTAGACGCCCGATGCGTACGGCAGGGCGCGCTCTCGGACGACACGCGCAAAGGCCTGCACGAGTCCGAACGCGAACCCGAAGACGAGCCCGAGGTACAGCGGCAGCGCCTTCGCCGTGTGGAGCGAGAGGCTCGAGCCGAGATCGCCGTAGCCGAGCCGGGCGGCGACGATGAGCGCAAGGAAGCTCGCAGCGCTGACGCCTAGCCAGACCAGCTTCGTCGACGTCCCGCCTTTGGCCGCGAGGATCGGCGCCGGCGGGAAGCCGCTCATCACCGAACCGACGAAGCGGTCCTGGATGGCGCGCGGCAGCTTGTAGAAGTCGACGGCCTTCATCAGGTGTGGTGAGCGAGCCCGGCCCCCGCGAGAGGCCCGAGCACCGCGTCTCGCATCCTATCAGGCGTTTTCGAGGTGGACGAGGTTCCGTGCAAGCTCCGCCAGACCTGCAAGATCTTCGACAGCGCCGCCGAGATGGGGGGTGGCAATCGCTGCGCCCGTACCGTCGCCTTCTCCGCGGTGCGTCGAGGTCCCGCCGCGCGCCCCGGCTGCCTCCATCCTCAATCGTGCGAGCAAATCGCGATCGCGCTGCGCGCGCCACCGCTCGCCATCGGCCAGCTGCGTGAGCTTTCGCCAGGCGACACGTTCGTGCTCGGCTGCGCTCGGCGGGAGTGAGATCTGCTCAGGGCCGATGAATCCACGCGTGTAGGCCCAGCTCCGATTGAGAACGTAGCCGGCAAAAGGCAGGCCGAGCTCGCGAATCTTGTCCTGGAAAAATCCGGCCTCGGCGAGCGCCGCGGGCTCCGGGCTCGTCACGAGGACGAACGAGGCCTCATCCGACGTGAGCAGCTGACGAACGGCCTCGGCGTGGGCGCGCATACCGCCGAACATCCCGGAGAACGCGCCGAGGAAGTCCTGCAGGTCCTCGTAGAAGCCCTCACCGAACGCCTTCGTGAAGACGCGCTCGACCAGATCGGAAGCGGCACGGAAAAGCGCGCCCCCTCCCTTCTTCGGCATGAAGACGCCGATGACGCGCTCGTCGAGGAACATCGAGAGCTTTCGCGGCGCCTCGAGAAAGGCGAGCGCGTTCCGCGACGGAGGCGTGTCGAGCACGACGAGATCGTATTTGCCCTCGGTCGACAGCGTGTAGAGCGCTTCCGCCGCGGTGTACTCCTGCATGCCGGCGACGATCTTCGACAGGTGCTGATAGAGCCGGTTCTTCAGGATGGCCTGCACACGCGCCTCGTCCCCCGCGAGCCGGCGCACCATCGTCTCGAAGACGACCTCGGGCGAGAGCATCCAGGCGTCGAGCTCGCCCGTGAGCGGGACGCCGAGCGTCTCGAGCTTCGCGCGCGGCACCGCCGACGGGACACGAGCCGCCTCCGGGATCCCCATCGCTTCGGCGAGTCGGCGCGCCGGATCGATCGTGAGGACGAGCGCCTTACGACCGGCCACGGCACTTGCGAGCCCGATCGCCGCCGCCGTCGTCGTCTTGCCGACGCCGCCTGCACCGCAGCAGACGATGACGCGCTTCGTGCGAATGAGCGGCTCGAGAAACGTCGCCTGCCTGTCCGGCAGGCTCGGACGCACGTCCGGGGGTCGTGACGAGCTCACGCCGCGCCCGCCCCTTTCTCGTCGCTCCGACCGGAGACCGGGACCGGAGATTCGGGCTCTTCGACCGCCATGAGCGACGCCATTTCCTCCGCGAGCCTCGGTCCGTCGAGCCACACGTCCTGGAGGACGCCCACCGGGACCGAGACCGCACTGCGGATCCGTTCGAGGGCGACGCGTGCGCGATCGATGCGCTCCAGCGTTCGCTCGCCGAGCGTGGGTGGCTCGTTCTCGAGCAAGGCGCGCACGAACGCTCTCTCCTCGTCGCTGAACGGATCGAACGGGACCCGATTGACGACGACCTGCGCAAGCGGGATCCGGTGCTCCTCGATGCCACGCACGAGCTCGATCGCCTCGCTCACCGGGAGCGTCTCGGGCAGCGTCACGACGACCGCGCCCGTCCTCTCCGGATCCTGGAGGAGCTCGAGCCCTTCTCTCACCGCGGCGGCGATCGGGCCCGTCGGGATCACGCGCAGGAGCGATGCCGGGATCTGCGCGAGCGCGAGCGCATGGCCCGTCGCCGGGAGGTCGACGATGATCATCTCGTGCTCGAACGAACCGTCCCGGCGCTTCGCGCGGACGAGGTCGAGGAGCCGGTAGAGCACGCCCATCTCCGGAAACGTCGGCGCAGCAGAGAGGAAGCGGCGGATCGCGGCCGTGCGCATGGCCGCGTCTGCGAGGAGCTTCATCGGGAGAACGTCGCGCAAGAAACGCTGATGGCCGAGCGCCGGCGCGAGCGATGCGATCCGCAGGTTCGGCGCGATCGACTGCGGCTCGTCGGTGATCTTCGATACACCGACGGCATCGGCGAGCGCCGACGCGGTTGCCTCCTCGCTCCCGAGCTCGGTGACGAGCACGCGCTTCCCGCTCTGGGCGACGAAACGCGCGAGCGATGCGGCGAAGGTCGTCTTCCCGACACCCCCCTTGCCGGTGACGAGGACGGCTCGGAGTGGGATGAGGCTCTTCAACAGATCGTCTCGTATCACGACCGCACGGCCTTCGGACCGGGAACGAGGGGTGATAGGCTTCCGGCCATGCCGAAAGACGAGGAGGACATCGTCGAGGTGCGTTGCCCCGAGTGCGCTGCGCAGGTCCGTATCCCGCGCGAGAAAGCGGAGCGCGACTTCAAGGCGAAGTGTCCGAACGGGCACGAAGTCCCACTCGTCAAAGCGCTCTGATTGCGTGAGCCGCGTGAGCGACCGTCCTCGTCCACATCCCCATTCCCATTCCCACAGGCCGAGCTCGAGCCGGGCCGTCATCGCGGGTGGGATCCTCGCCCTCGCCGGCATCGCCGGAAGCTCCATCGGGTCTGCCGGCTGCGGCTCCGACGGGAAGGACTACTTCATCGTCCCGTACGACGCCGGTGGCGACGCGGACGAGGGGGGTGGCGGCGATGCAGGCCCGGACATCGATCCGACGCTCGGCGGGCCCTGCACCGACGACGCGCAGTGCGACGACCTCATACCGTGCACGTTCGATCGCTGCGACCAGGCCCTCTCGCGCTGCCGCAACACGCCGGACGACACGCAGTGCGCCGACGCCGAGTACTGCAACGGCCAGGAGAAATGCGTGCTCCGCAAAGGGTGCGAGCCCGGTCCGGTGATCACGTGCCAGGACGGCAACCTCTGCACGATCGATCGGTGCGTCGAGGCGACGAAGTCTTGCGAGCACGGCCCGCGCGACTCCGACGGTGACGGCGATCCGGACGACCACTGCGAACCGAAACGCGACTGCGACGACACCGACCCGACGGTCAGCAGCCAGAGCACCGAAGTCTGCGGCAACTTCAAGGACGACAACTGCAATGGGCTCATCGACGAGCAGCCCTGCTCGAGCCCGGCGAACGACGTCTGTTCGACCGCCCTCGCGGTGACGGCGCCGGCGACGTTCTTGCTGAGCACGATCGCCGCGAAGAAGGACTACCCGACGTCCTGCTCGGTGACGACCCCCGCTGCTGCGCGAGACATCGTTCTGGCGATCACCGTCCCGAGCGGTGACGCGAAGGACGTCCTCGTCACCGCGAAGACGAGCGCGCCCGCGAACGACGTCGCCGTGGCGCTGCAGACCACGTGCGGGCAGGCCGCCTCCGAGATCGACTGCAGGTCCATTCCCCTCGCGAGGGACGCGCGGACGATCGCGCGCGGCGTTTCGGGAGGGACCACCGTGTACGCCGTCGTCACGACGCAGACCGAGTCTGCCGTCGACGTGAAGGTCGACATGCTTGCGGCATCGACCAATCCGTCGAACGAAGGGTGCGCTTCGCCCGTCGCCGTTCCGCTCGACGCGCCGTTCACCGTCTCGCTCGTCGACGCAGCGAAAGATCTCGAGTCCTCTTGCGAGCGAGCGAAGACCGGAGAGCTCACGTACGCGTTCACGCTCGATCAGCCGCGCGACGTTCGCATCTTCGCCTCGACGGTCCTCGGTGCCGGCGAGCCGGTCGTCAGCCTGCGCGCCGCGGCGTGCGAGGACGAGCTCCGATGCCGCGCAGGAAGCACTCCGCCGGTGTTCGCCCGCAACCTCCCGGCGGGCACACACGTGTTCAGCGTCGCGGGCACGACGCAGATCGATGCGAACGTCGTCGTGAAGACCTATCCGCCGACGACGCCGCCGCCGAATCAGTCATGCGCGACGGCGCCCGCAATCGCGGCGAACACCCAGCTGACGGTGGACCTCGCCGGCCAAGAGGACGCGATCAAGAACGGCTGCCTCTCCGGCGGTGGCAACGCGGCCTACGAGCTCGCTCTCGCCGCGCCGAGCGACGTCCTGCTCATCGGCCGCTTCCCGCAGGGCGACCTCGGCGGCGTCTCGCTCAATCGACCGGCGTGTCAGACGGCGGATCTCCTCGCCTGTTCCGCCGGAGCGACGCCACAGCGCGTCTCGCGCCGCAACCTCGCGGCAGGGAGCTATCGCGCCGTCATCGCCGACGAGAAAGGGCTGAAGACGCAGCTCACGGCGCTCGTCCGGCCGACCGTCCCGCCGACGACGGTGACCTCGGACAACTGCATCAACCCGCAGACCATCCCGGAGACCGGCGGCTTCTTCACCGGCGACACGACGAACGCAACGGCCGACTTCAGCGCAGGCTGCGACTCGCCCGGACAGGGGTTCGGCGGGGCCAAAGACCAGCTCCTTCGGCTCGTGCTCACACAGGAGCGCCGCGTGGTCTTCGACATGAGCGGCTCGCTCAACATGACGATGCTGAGCATCCGCCGCGGTGAGCCCTGCCCCGGCGTCGAGGTGCCGAACACGTGCAACGTCGGCACGGGGCCGAACCGTAGCTTCCTCGACACGACGCTCGCGGCGGGCACGTACTGGGTCCAGATCGACGGCTACGCGGGTGCCGTCGGTCCGTGGAACCTCGACGTCCGCGTGCTGCCGCCCTGACGACGACTTACGCGCGACCTGACCGCCGCCGGATGGGATTCGGCGCCGATGCCGTGCTACTCGTCGAGGATGCGCGTCCCCAGCATCGTTGGCGGGTTGACACTCGCCACCATGGTCCTCGCGCCGACCGAGGCGCGCGCGCAGTCGGCTTCCGAGCAGATGCTCGCGCAGTCTCTGTTCGAAGAAGGCCGCCAGCTCATGGACAAAGGGAAGTATTCGGAGGCGTGTCCGAAGCTTGCCGAGAGCCAGCGCCTCGATCCGGGCGGCGGCACGTTGCTCAACCTCGCCATCTGTCACGAGAACGAGGGGCGTCTCGGCTCCGCGTACTTCGAAATGAATTCGGCGCTCGCGCAGGCCTTGAAGGACGGCCGAAAGGATCGCGAAAAGCTCGCGAACGAGCGCCTCGCAGTGCTGACCGCACGCGTCCCGAAGCTGGCGGTCCACGTCGCGCAGGAGACCCTCGATATCGAGGTGAAGGTCGACGGAACGGTCCTGCGGAAGCCCGCGTGGGACCTCTTCACCGTCGTCGATCCGGGACCACACGTCATCGACGCGACCGCCCCGGGGAAGGCGCCCTTCCGGCAAACGATCACGGTGAGAGAGGGCGAGCAGCGCACGGTGGAGATCCCTGCGCTCGACGTCGGCGCGCGCCACGACGGCGCGCCTCCAGCCATCGCCGGAGGCCTGGTCCTGCCGCCGCCGAAGATGCAGACGAATCCGTGGTGGGTGGCATCGTTGGCAACGTCCGTCACCGGTTTCGTCGTCGGCGTTCCCGCCGGCTACGTCTGGGGAATGATGGCGGTCATGCAGAGCACCTGCACCCCGATCAGCAGCACGATCTTCTGCGCCTCCGACGGCGTCCGGAACACCTGGCTCGCCGTCGCCGCGGTGAGCCTCTCGGTCGGAGTCGCCGGCACGATCGGAGTCGCAGCGCTTCCACGCAAGATCCAGGTCGCGCCGAGCGCAACGGCGACCGGCGGAGGTGCCGTGCTCGTCGGCGAGTTCTGACGGCTCGGGGACGCGCCGCCGGGCCACGGTCACGACCTTGCTGAACGCGGCGCGAGGTCGCTGCTCGGAGGGCGCGGATTTCTAGCTCGGTCGGGTCTCGCCGCCTGCGCGATGGCGCGGTAGGTGCCTCTGTCGTTCACGTGAAGATCGCGATCTTCGACTCTCATCGGTTCGAGCGGGAGCCCTTCGAACAGGCGAACGAGCGCCACGGTCACGAGCTCGTCCACCTGGAAGCACGGCTCACGTCGTTCACGGCGGAGCTGGCCCGAGGCTTCCCCTGCGTCTGCTGCTTCGTGAACGACCGGCTCGACGCGAGCGCGATCGACGTCCTCGCGAGCGGCGAGACGCAGCTCATCGCCCTGCGATCGGCCGGATACAACCACGTCGACGTCGAAGCCGCCGACCGCCACGGCATCCCCGTCGTCCGTGTGCCCGAATATTCGCCTCACGCCATTGCGGAGCACACCATCGCGCTGGTGCTGTCGCTCGATCGAAAGATCCACCGCGCCTATGCCCGAGTGCGCGAGGGAAACTTCTCGCTCGAGGGCCTCGTCGGCTTCGACCTCCACAAGAAGACCGTCGGGATCATCGGCACCGGACGCATCGGCAGGGCTACCGCGAAGATCTTCCGGGGCTTCGGTTGTCGCGTCCTCGCGTTCGACATCCAGCCCCACGACGAGCTCGTCCAGCAGCACGGCGTCGAATACGTCTCGCTCGACGACCTCTATCCTGAATGCGACATCGTCTCGCTCCACGTCCCGCTGACGCCGTCGACCCATCACCTGATCGGGACCGACCAGCTGGCGTGCATGAAGCGCGGCGTGATGCTCGTGAACACGAGCCGCGGAGCCCTCGTCGACACGCGCGCGCTCATCGCCGGCCTCAAGAGCGGACACGTGGGCAGCGCAGCGCTCGACGTCTACGAAGAAGAAGAGGGGCTCTTCTTCCGCGACCTGTCCGACCACGTCCTCCAGGACGACGTGCTCGCGCGTCTGCTCACGTTCCCGAACGTGCTCGTCACGGCGCACCAGGCCTTCCTGACGCGCGAGGCGCTGACGAGCATCGCCGAGATCACGCTCGGCAACGTGAGCGCGTTCGAACAAGGACGGCCGCTCGACAATCGCGTCGTGCTGCCTCCCCGCGCGACCTAGGCTGGCTCGTCGGCGACGGCGGAGACGCTCGCGATCACTTGAGCACGAGCGGCGGCGGCTCGTAGATCTTCTTCACGAACGCACCGCCGGCGAACGCGTAAGAGTCCGCGTCGCCGTAGCCGTACGCCATGATGTTGAACCCGCTCGTGCCGGTGAGGTGATGGACACCGTCGGGTAGCGGGCAGCGCCGCGACTCGTAGTCCTTGCCGTCGACGACGCCGGCGTTGGAGGCGATGCAGTCGGTGGGGACGACTCCGTCGACCTTGACCTCGTTGCCCTTCTCGGTCGCGATGACGACCCAGTTCTCGCCCCAGCCTGGCGGAGAGAGGAAGACGTACTCGTTCCGAGCCTGCTCGATCGGCGAGAAGACCGTGAACGACGGGTCGCCCTTCTTCTTCGGCCCGTTCACGTAGTCCTGCACGACGAGGAACTGCGCGACGATGAGCGGCTCGGTCGCGACCACGGTGACGTCGCGGTCGGTCCACGTGTCGATGATCTCGCCGGGCTGGAGCGTGAACTTGTCGAGCGGAGGCGGCAGCGTCGTCGTCACCTCCGCGGTCGCAGCCGCGCCGACGAACCGGAGGACGTCCGGCTCCTTGTATTCACCCGGGACGGAGCGCACCGGGCTCCGCGTGACGACGAACTTCTTTCCAATCGCCTCGAGCGGCGCCAGTTGCTCCTCGAGGTGCTGCTTGCAGCAGCCCGAGCTGTCGGTCCAGTCCGGCGGCTTCGGGCCGTCGACGGTGCCGACCCCGGAGCTCTCCGTGCCGCTGAAGACGCCGATCGGCTTGTCCGACGTGATGATCGATCCGGTGAGGTCGGTGCAATACGGCGGCTTCACGTGGGCCGGCCCCGTGCACTCCTGGATCGTCGCGTCGTCGCTCTCGAGGTTGAGGACGTCGAACGGCCCGATCGTCATCTGGATCGTGCCGCCCGCAGGCGTTGCCTCGATCGGTGCGTTGCCGCGAACCCGCCACGAGGGGCTGACCGTCACGGTCGTGCCAGGCTCTGTACCGACGATCGAGATGTACGCGCGCTGGACGTAGCTCCCGAACGGACCGCCGAGCGCGTACGGCAGGCCAGAGCCCCAGCCGACGGAGCGGTACTTCGTGCCGAACACCGCCGTCGGCAGCAGCAGCGACGCGTCCGTCGAGTAGTTGTGGACCATGTTGTTGAACTGGTAGGCGACGATGGGCGCCTCGCTCGTGATCCGGAACGCACGCGAGGAGAGGCAGGTGCCGGGCGCGGTCTTGTCGTCCGGCTGCTTGCCGCAATCGACCTCGCGCTGGGGCATGTCGACCTGGATCAGGTCGTTCACCTTGATGGTCCCCTCGAAGACCGTCGTGATCTGGAGTGGGCCCCCGAACACGGCGTCGTTCTGCTCGACCTTCACGTGCGCCGGTATCGGGCTCGCGTTCGACAGGACGAGGCCCCACTTGGCGCTCGCGGGGTTCGTGACGCCGTCGGACTGATCGAGGTCGACGCTCCAGAACTCGCAGCCGACGTTCGACTGGCTGGCCTTCGCGGCCTCGCAGCCCGTCACGCACTCCCCGTTGGAGCACGCGTGTCCCGACATCGCGTCGCAGGTCGTCACGAGCTCGCCTGGTTTGCCGGTGTCGTCACACTTGCGAACCTCGTCACCGACGCACGTGTTCTGCCCGGGCGTGCAGTCGCCGCAGCCTTTGCCGGGAATGCAGACCTGACCGAAGGCGCACGTCTGCTGCGTCTTGTTCCCGCTCTCGTCGCACGCGGTGTATTCGGCGCCGTTGCACGAGCCGCACGCGAAGGGCCCCGCGGGTCCGTTGTTCGACGTGTCCGAATCGAAGCCGTCGCGTTCGGAGCCACACGCTGCGAGGAGCAGGGCTCCCGCACCGATCGCGAAGAGGATGCTCGAGGACGCGCGCAGAGCCAGCGGAGAAGACTTCATCGCGCGGGAACCGTGGCGCCGCCACGCAGGGCCCGTCCAGTCACGCGCGCGGCGCAGCGGGAGATTTCAGTTTCGGGCGTGGACGTCGTTGGTCGGCGAGGACGCCGCCATCGCCGGACGCGCGTCGCTGCGATCGTCTTCGGCGTTCGGACGTGTTCCGTGTGAGGTCGACACGTGGCCGGGGCTCCGCCCGCGCCTCGTGTGCCGTTCCAGCCAGGCTCGACGTCGTCGGCGCCTCGCCTGATCGAGCAGGTCGTCGATGGCAGGCGACGTACGGCGCAACGTCTCGAGCGTGAAGACGAACGGAAGCTGCGCCAGCGGATGGAGGACCCAAGGCCCCGCGCTCGGCAGCTCGTTCTTCTTGTAGATCCACGGAGGCAAGAAGAAGCGGGTGTAGCCGAGGTGTACGCGATGCGTGAGGCCGGCTCGGAGACGCTCCATCAGAGGCGCGCGCGGATCGGGCGCGAACGCGTTGGCGTACGACTGGCAGAGCAGCTGTCCGTCGGCTCCGGCGAGGTCCGCGCCACGTGACAGCGCCACGAAGGCGAGACGCGCGGCATCTTCCGGTGTGCTCGGATACCAGCGCGGCTTCACCCCGACGATGTGCCCGACCCAACGCCAGAAATGGAGCAGCGCCATGACGTCCTCGCGCGACGTGCGGAAGCCCATCGCGCGCATCGCGAGGGCGGGCGCGATGCTGCCGCCCATGAGCGTGAACAGCGAGTCGGCTTGACTGATCGGAGTTCCCCACGCGGCGCGATCCCAAGCAGGATGCGCAAGCAAGCGTCGGCGGACGATGGCGTGGCCGAGGCGGACGTGGAGGGTCGTCACCCAGCCCGGCGCGCCGCGAGCGAGGCCACGCGGCTCCGAGACGTCGATCCAGAACGCAACGGTCTCGAGGAAGCGGCGCCTCGCGGAGCCGCCGACGTATCCGCCCGCGAGCGCGAGCGGCTTCGCCACGGAGCTCTCTGCGTATCCCGCGAGCGTGATCGCGCCGGCGAAACGGAACACGTGCGCGCCGTAACGGCGGAACACCTTCGCACCGCGCTCGACCATGTCGAGGTCGAGCCACGCCGGTGGCGTCTCGAGATCGTCGAAGAGCGCGCGGAGCGTCCGTGGCGCATCCGGCACGCTCGCGATGCCGTGCCGCGCGGCGCGATTCCACATCTCGCGCGCTCGTTTCGCGGACGGGACCTCGTCGAGGAACGCGTCGGCGAGCGGATCGCCGTCCTCGTACATCGCGGCGATCGCGTCGATGACGCTCCGTGGAGGCGCGGGGTCGAAGCCGACGAGCTTTCCGGCGGCGCGGACCAACCTCGGCCATCCCCGGCCCTCGTTCTCCCAGTAGCGGAACTCGCTCGGCGGCATGGCTCGCCACGGAGGATGCGCCCGAGCACGCAGGCTCGCAAGGAGACGCGTTTTTCATCGTTTGTCTGCCCGGACGCCCCGTCGGCCGGATCTCTACTACCCTGCGCGCGTCATGACCGCCGAACTCCGAGAGCTCGCTCCCCGCCCCCAGGCCGCCAGCATCACCCAGATGACCGAGTACGTCCTGCCGCAGCACACGAACGCGCTCGGCGGCGTGTTCGGCGGGCAGATCATGGCGTGGATGGACCTGTGCGCGGCGATCTGCGCGCAGCGCCACTCGGGCCGGATGGCCGTGACGGCGTTCGTCGACGACCTCAAGTTCGAGCAGCCCGTGCGGGTCGGTGAGGTCGTTCGACTCGAGGCGCGCGTCACCGCCACGTTCCGGACGTCGATGGAGATCGAGGTCGTCATCCAGGGCGAAGACGCGACGAGCGGCCGGCGATGGCCCTGCGTCGACGCACGGCTCACGTTCGTGGCGATCGACCAGGACCGAAAGCCCGCGCCCGTACCACCGCTCCTCCTCGACACCGAAGAGGTGAAGGCGTCACAGGCCGCAGGTGAGGCGCGGCGCGGGGCGCGTTTGACGGCACGGACCTAGTTCCGCTGGACGGCCTGCCCGGTCGAGCCGGACGGCGCTTCTCCGCTGCGTGACGCGTCGTCTCGTGGTACGGAAAGCGCGACATGAGCGATACCGTGACCGACCGCACGCCTTCCCTCTCCGACGTCAACGTGGTCAGCATCTCGAAGCTCGCCAATCACGTCGGCGAGACCGTGAAGGTCCGCGGATGGCTCTACAACAAGCGCTCGAGCGGCAAGCTGCACTTCCTCGAGGTCCGCGACGGCAGCGGCATCGTCCAGGCCGTCGTCTTCAAGGGAAACGTCTCGCCAGAGCTCTTCGCCGCCGCGGATCACATCCAGCAGGAGTCGAGCATCGAGGTCGAAGGGCTCGTCAAAGAGCACGGCAAGATCAAGGGAACCTACGAGCTCGACGCGAAGGACGTGAAGCTCGTCGCCGCGACCGCGCGGGAGTACCCGATCTCCCCGAAGGAGCACGGCACCGACTTCCTCATGGACCATCGCCATCTCTGGCTGAGGTCGAAGCGGCAGCACGCGATCATGCGCGTCCGCCACGCCATCATCAAGGCGGTCCGAGACTTCTTCGACGAGAACGACTTCACGCTCGTCGACGCGCCCATCTTCACCCCGAACGCGTGCGAAGGCACCTCGACGCTGTTCCAGACCGACTACCACGGCGACCCGGCGTACCTGACGCAGTCGGGGCAGCTCTACATGGAGGCGGCCGCCGCGGCCTTCGGCAAGGTCTACTGCTTCGGGCCCACGTTCCGCGCCGAGAAGTCGAAGACGCGCCGCCACCTCGCCGAGTTCTGGATGGTGGAGCCCGAGGTCGCGTACATGGACCTCGCCGGCGACATGGTCCTCGCCGAGAACTTCCTGAGCTTCGTCGTCCAGCGCGTTCTCGAGACGCGGCGCAAGGAGCTCGACATCCTCGCGAGCGAGAAGCGGCCGGACGATCCCGAGTGGTGGACCCGCCACATGCAGATGCTCGAGAACTGCAAGGCGCCGTTCCCGCGCATCACGTACCACGAGGCGATCGACATCCTTCAGAAGAACGGCCACACGGACGCGAAGGTCGGCGACGACTTCGGCGGCGACGAGGAGACCACGATCTCCAAGCAGTTCGATCGTCCCGTCATCATCCACCGGTACCCGATGGACCTGAAGGCGTTCTACTTCGCGCGTGATCCGAACGACCCGAAGCTCGCCCTCAACATGGACGTCCTCGCCCCCGAGGGTTACGGCGAGATCATCGGCGGCGGAGAGCGCGAGGCCGATCTCGGGCGACTCGAGGCGGCGATCGCGGAGCACCGTCTGCCGCGCGAGGCCTTCGAGTGGTACCTCGACATCCGCCGGTACGGCTCGTTCCCCCACGCGGGCTTCGGTCTCGGCATCGAGCGAACCGTCTCGTGGATCTGCGGACTGCCGCACGTGCGGGAGACCATCCCCTTCCCGCGCATGCTGAACCGCCTCGCCCCCTGAGGCCTCCACGTACAGCCTCCACGTACAGAACAGCGACGTGACGGATCACTACGCCGCATCGATCGAAGAGGCCCACGCGGCACGCGTGGCACGGCTTCGCTCGGCCACTGGCTGGCTCTCGCTCGTCGGCAAGACGTTCTTCGGGCAGGGCACGACCGAGGTCGTCCTTCCGGACGGCGGCGCTCCGATCGGCAACATCCACCTCGACGGCTCCGTCGTGCGCTTCGACGTCGCGAGCGGCGTCGAGGTCACGTGCAACGGCGAGACCTTCGACAGCCGTGTGCTCCGGAGCGACCGCGCTGGAAAAGCGGACGCGCTGCTCGTGCGCGGCTTCGTCCTCGAGGTGATGGAGCGCGGCGATACGTTCGCGCTCCGCATCCGCGACACACGCGAGCTCCCGCGGCCGTTCGCGGGCATCGGACGGTTCCCGATCGATCCCTCGTGGAAGGTCGAGGCCCGCCTCGATGCCCTCGCCGAGCCGCGCGCGGTCGACCTCGATTTCGAAGGCGCGACCGGCGCCGTCGCCGACAGCTTCCTCTCGCCCGGCTGGGTCGTCTTCGAGCGTGACGGACGCGAGCACCGGATCGAAGTCGTCTACGAGGACGGCGCGCGCAAGCGGCTCTTCCTGCTCTTCCGCGACGCGACGTCGGGCAGCGAGTCCTACGGCCTCGGAAGGTTCGTCTACGCGCCGCTTCCGGACGAGGGCGGTCGGCTCACCATCGACTTCAATCTCGCGATGCTGCCGGGCTGCGCGTTCACCGTCTTCGCGACGTGCCCGATCCCTCCGAAGGAGAACCGACTCGCGATCCCCGTCCGCGCGGGCGAGCGCGAGTACCTCGGGCCCGCGCTCGGCACCTGAGCGGCACCTGATCCGCACCTGTCGTCCGGCTCAGCCGGCGCGAGCGCCGCGCGCGAGCTCGGCGTAGAGCTGGCGGTAGGCTTCGGCCGACGCAGCCCAGCCGAAATCGTCGGAGCGGAGCATCGCGCGGACGACGGCGCGCTCGTAGGCCGGGGCATCGTCGTACAGCCGAAGCGCGGCGAGACACGCGTCGTGGAGCGGATCGATCGCCGGACGGGGCGCGACGATCCCGGTACCGGACTCGTCTTTCGCCGGGACGCCGCCACCGCTCCGGATCGGATCCACGGTGTCGTGCAGGCCGCCGACGTCGGTGACGACGGGGATCGATCCGTAGCGCATCGCATACATCTGCGTGAGACCGCACGGCTCGAAGCGCGAAGGGATCACGAAGAAGTCGCTTCCGGCGTACACGCGCCGCGAGAGCGCCGGATCGAAGGCGATCTTCACGCCGACGCGCCGCGGATGGCTCGCGGCGAGATGCACGAGCTGCTCCTCGAGATGCCGATCGCCCTGGCCGACGATCGCGAGCCGAGCGCCACGATGCACGAGCTCCGGCACGAGCGGCAGGAGCATGTCGATCCCCTTCTGCCAGGAGAGGCGCGCCACCACTCCGAAGATGGGCCCGTCTCGCCGCCCGCCTCGACTCGGATACGGATCGAGGCCGAGCTCCTTCGCGAGGGCCGCCTTGTCGAGCGCGCGCTTCTCCTTCGCGGTCGTCTCGTCGAAGCGCGCGGCGATCGTCGGATCGCTCCGCGGGTCCCACTTTGCGAGGTCGATGCCGTTGAGGATCCCGACGAGCTTGTGGGCGTGGGCGCGAAGATGGAGGTCGAGCCCGAACCCTGCTCCCGGGCCGAGGATCTCGCGCGCGTACGTCGGGCTCACCGTCGTGATCCGATCGGCATGCGCCGTTGCCCCCTTCATCAGGTTCACCTGGCCCTCGTGCCACAGGTACTCGGGGCGGAACGCCTCCCTGGGCAGATGGAGCCGATCGAGCGCCCCTTCATCGAGGACGCCCTGGAACTGGAGATTGTGAATCGTGAAGACCGACGGGATTCGCGCCCAGCGAGCGCCCATCACGAGGCGGGCGTAGAGGACGGCGAACGTCGCGTGCCAGTCGTGCGCATGGATGATGTCCGGACCGCCCGGCCACGCGCGCGCCGCGACCTCGAGGCCTCCACGCGACATGACCGCGAAGCGGAGCGCGTTGTCCCCGAACGGGCCGTATTCGTCGCCGTAGATCCCAGCGCGGCCGTACAGCCCGTCGTCCTCGAGCAAACACACGCGGCGCTGGCCGCCGGACGGAAACCGCACGGGCTCGAGCTCGAGCACGCGGAGCATGCGCACGTCGTGCGGCCCCCAGCCCCAACGCGCCTCGACCAGCGTCGGCCAGCGCGTCGCGCCCACCGGCATGCGCGTGACGCCGTAACGCGGCGTGACGACGACGACCTCGAGCCCGGCCTCGGCGAGGGCGAGCGAAAGCGCCTCGACGACGTCGCCGAGGCCGCCTGTTCGCGCCAGCGACTCGACCTCCGAAGAGATCATCACGATCCGCAGTGGTCGCTCAGCCAATCGGGCTGATTCTGCCACGACCGCGTGGCTCTCTGCTCAACGGATTCTCAGAAGCGTACGGCCGAGCAGTGCGCCTGCGGCAGTGAGAGCCAGCGTGGGTAGGACGTGAGCAGCAACGCAATGGCTCACCGCGGCATGCGGGCAGCGCAGGTAGGCCATCACCACGCTCCACGCGCCCGCGGCCATCCCGAGAGCGGCCCCGGTGACCGCCGGATGGACCGGGTCGCTGCCGCGCCTCGGCAGGAGCAGCGCGACGAGCGGCAACGCTCCCTGCACGACCGTCAACCCGCCGCAGGCGAGATGCGCGCTCGGCCCCACCGTATCGCTCGCGTGATCGGGCCACAGCATGCCGATGGAGCACGCCACGACGGCGAGCGCGACCGCGGCGAGGCCCGCGCCGACCAAGAGCACGCTCCGCGGCCGACCGAGCATCGAGCGGCTCGGGCCTGCGGCGATGCCGGTGAGGACGACGGCGGCGAGGAGCCCCGAGCCGGCCGTCAGCGCGACGAGCTCCAGCGGCCGCGTCCCGCGCAAGACCCCGCCCGTCGCGAAGAACAGCGCCGTCGTGGCGACGACGCCGACCGCCGCGAGGACCATGACGCGGGTCCGGTGCTCCCGCCTCGTCGGCGCTGGCGCCCTGGCCACTTCGGCGAGAACGCGGGCGCGGAGCTCGGACGGCAGCGAAGAAGAAGATCGGTCGCCGGCGCTCATGCCTTTCCTCGTTCGTCTCGGGACGTCTTCGCTTCGGATCGTTCGCGAGCGGCGTCGCGGTGCGCCTCGCTCCCGAGCACGCTTCGCAGCGCCTCGTAGGCTCGATGCGCACGCAGCTTCACGGCCGCCACGGTGGTCCCGAGCACCTGCGCAGCTTCAGCGACGCTGAGGCCGTCCTGCTTGATCAGCTCGAACGCGACGCGCTGGTTCTCGGGGAGGCGCTGGAGCTCCTCACCCAGGCGCGCGGCCACTTCCTTCGCGATGGCGAGATCGTCGGCGGCCGCATCGAGCGAGACGAGCAGGTCGCCGACGTTCTCGTCGTCGCCTTTCGCGAGCACCTCGCGACCGCCACGACGATGCTGATCGATCAAGAGACGGCGCGCGATCGCGAACGCCCACGGCATCACCTGCGCCCCCGGCGTGAAGCGGCCGCGCGCGCGATGGATCTGCAGCATGGCCTGCTGCACGACGTCCTCGGCCCTCGCGCGATCGCGCGTGTGGCGGAGGAGGAACGCGTAGAGGCGCGGCGCGAGCTTGTCGTAGACCTCGCCGAAGGCGGCGTCCTCGCCTCGAGCGTAGCGGTCCATCGCCGAGTCGAGGGCTGCGTCGTCGTCGGTGCGCCGCGCGTCGCCCACGACGGGCGTTGTATCAGGCTTTGCGAAGCGCGTCGGAGCCTCACGCGCGTCACGGCGATCGGACACCGAGACGACGTACGGGAACGGGTACGGGAGCGTCGCGTTCATCGTCGATGAAGGGGCTACGCGAGCCACGCTCGCCGGTATCGGCGAGGGCGCGAGCCGCGCGACACGAAGGTATGAGCCCTTCCCACACGGTTCAGCTCGCTCCCCGGATCACGCTCGTGGTTCATCCGCAGCCCAGTGATGTCCCGTGTCCTCTAAGTGAGGACGGCGAAAGCGACCCAATGACGATGTAGGCTCGTCGAGATGGGCCCGATCTCGCTGCTGCCGTTCGCGGCTGCACGGCAGAGCGACGCGGCATGTCGCTTGCTGGACAGCGCGTCACGACGTTTCGAGCACCTGTCGCCCGATCCGAAGTTGCTCGTCTCTGCCACTCGATGAAGTTGAACACACACAAGAAGACCGGGCTGAAGTGGGTCGCCGCCGCGACGGTCGTGGCGCTCTCGTCCACGACCGTAAGCGTCGCGCAGGCGGCCGAGCCGCGGGGCGTCGATTGGGTCCAGGCCCTCGTCGACCTCGACCGTATCGCGCGAGGCGGTGCAGAGCGCCCCACGGTCACTTCCTCTCGTCATTCGGCGCGTCCTGCGGCGTCGGAAGATCCGAATCCGCAGAACTTTGGGAATGCCTGGTTCGGCGTCGCACCGCGCGTGACGCTGGTCGCCCGTGATTGGGCAACGTCGACGCGCTTGCTCGGTGAACGACTGAGCGTCGTCGAGCAGCTGCGCTTGTCCGCGTCGACCCGCATGGTCGTCGGCCGAGCACGACTCACCGGCGCGCGGTTCACGCCGTTCTTCCAGGTTGGGCTCGGCCAGTGGCGCGTCGATCGCAACCACCTGCCGCTGACTCCGCACACGATCGAGATCGCGACTCAGATGGGAACCGGCTTCGAGCTGCGCATCAACCGCCGCTGCCAGCTCGCGGCGGAGACGACCGTGACCACGCTCATCCGCGAGGGCCAGAACGACTCGCTCCCGCAGACGATGCTCTGGAGCGCGCTCGTCGCATCGCGCGTCGAGTTCTGATCGACGACACAGCGGACGGAGACCGGACGGCGCTCACAGAAAGAGCGGCTTGTCTGGCGTGCTCGCGGTCGTCTTCGGCGGCGCCGCGGGCTTCCGCGAAGGCGGCGAGGCGGACGACGGACGAGCCGCGCTTCGCACCACCGGCGCGGCCGACGTCGAAGGCGGCGACGGAAGAGGCGCAGACGCCGTCGTCGAGGGAACGGCCTCGGGCTCGACCGACGGCGCGTCCGCCGCGAGCGTGGACGTGGACGTGGACGTGGACGTGGACGTGGACGTGGATGTGGCTGCGACCGGCGACGGCTTCGCCGGCTCGTAGACGACGGGTTCCGCTGCGTGTTTCGGTCGACGGAGATACAGCGCCACCGAGCCGATCGTCACGACACCGAGCACGAAGGCGACGAGCAGCGCGACGAGCGCGCGGCTCCTGCTCGACGCGGGCGGATGTTGCGACCAGCCGGGCGCGGTCCCCGTCTCGCGCGTCCGCACCACCTCCTCGCTCATCATCTCCTCGCCCATCACCTCCTCGCTTACTCCGCGAGCATTGAGGATCGTCCGAGCGTTCTCGTCGGTTCGCTCGAGACCGGGCGGAAGCGACGGCGAGACGATCGGGCGTGAAGCCATCGCGAGGCGCGGGTACGAACCGCTCGGCACGATGTTGTCGGCGAACGTTCGTCCTGCACTCCCCGGCAGCGCGAACGGTGCGAGCGCCGACGCGAGCGCCTTCACGTCCTGGAAACGTTCGTTCGGATCGCGCTGCAGGCACCGGTGAACGATGGCGGCGAGCCCCGGAGGCACCTGACGGAACGACTGCAGGTCCGGCGCATCCTCGGTGACGATCATCGCCGCCACCTGCGGCGTCGATCCCGTCCACGGAACGCGCCCGGAGAGCGCCTCGTAGAGGATGACGCCGAGCGCCCAGATGTCCGCACGCGCATCGACCGTGCGGGAAGCCTTCACCTGCTCGGGCGACATGTAGAGCGCGGTTCCCATGACCGCGTCGGCATCGGTGAGCCTCGAGTCGGCATCGTCGCCGACCTTCGAGATCCCGAAGTCGAGCACCTTCACGACGTAGACGTCCGCGCCGTCACTCTCGCGCTCGAGGAAGAGGTTCGACGGTTTCAGGTCGCGATGGATGATGCCGACTTGATGCGCCTCCACCATCGCGGCGCATGCCTGGAGCACGTAGTCGACCGCTTCCGCGATCGGCAACCAACCGCGGCGCTCGATCTCGATCTGGAGGTCGTGCCCCTCCAGGAAGTCCATCACGATGTACGGCAGTCCGTCGGCCGTGACGTCGACGTCCATCACGCGCGCGCAATGACGTCCGCGGAGCTGCGCAGCAGCCCGTGCCTCTCGTTCGAATCGCGAGACGAAGACCTCGTTCTCGAGCATCGAAGGCAAGAGCATCTTCAATGCGACACGCTGACGAAGCCGCTGGTGCGTCGCCTCGTAGACGATGCCCATGCCACCTTCGCCGACGACCCGGACGACGGTGTACTTGCCGGCAACGACGTCCCCCGGCTGCGGCATGACGAACGGCCGCTTGGTGGGCGAACCACCTGAAGGGGTCACGTCCATCGCCGCAAGCGTATCCTTTGTTGTTCCCTCGAGTACATGGGGCAGGCGCAATGGGCTTCCCATCGCGTCGACGCACCTCGGCTCCACACGAGCGACACGAGGCGGATAGAACCGAACCGTTCCGGCTCACGGTTCCGGTCGCCAATCGGAGGCCGCAGCCCGCCCGCTCGTGTATCCTGGGAAGGCCTCGATGCGGCCACCTCCCTTCCCCGGCTCGACGATCGGAGACAGCGATCTCCTGGCTGGGCTCGGCGCGCGCGACGAGGACCCGCAGCGGGTGACGTGTGAGCATGCGGATCGGTGCGGAGGCTGCCCCGTCATCGCTCTTCCCTACGGCGAGCAGCTCGGTCTGAAGCGCGGGCGCGTCGTGCAATCGGTCGCGCGTTATCCCGCCCTGGAGCTCGTCTACACGGAGCCCGTACAGGCAGCAGAGCCGATCACACAGTACCGCACGCGCGCGAAGTTGATCGTCGCGCCCGGCGGCAAGCTCGGTCTGTATGCGAAGGGCGGCGGGCATCAGGTCGTCGACATCCCGAAGTGCCAGGTCGTCTCGCCGGTCGTCGCGGCAGTCGCAGCGCGGCTGCGCGACCGTATCGTCCGCGACGAGGCCGAGTCGCCGCCTGGGCCGCTCGCCCCGTTCGATCCGAGCGCCGGCGGAGTGCTTCGCGCCGTCGACCTCCGCGAGGTCCGACCGAACGGCGGAAACAGCGGCGACGCGCGCGTCCTCGTGACGTTGATCGTGCAGCGTGATCGCATCCGCGACCGCGCTGTCCTCGAGGCGGCCGCTCGAGCGTTCGGCGAAGACGAGCCGCGCATCCTCGGCATCGCGCTCAACTTCCACGAAGGAGAGTCGCCGCAGATCCTCGGAAACGAGACCGTCGTGGTGTACGGCGTCTCGGCGACGCCCGACCGGATCGGGCTCGCGACGCACGAAGCGACGTACGGCTCATTCGTCCAAGCGCACCGTGGTCAGGCGGAGCGTGTGCACTCCACCGTCGTCGACCTGCTCGGTCTCGGACGGCGCTCCGGCAAGCAGGGACGCCCGAAGGTGCTCGATCTCTACGGCGGCTCGGGTGCGATCGCGCTCGCGCTCGCCCAGGCCGGCGCCGACGTCCACCTCGTCGAGTCCTTCGCGCCTGCCGTCGCACACGTCGAAGAGGCAGCCCGTAAAGGGCAGCTTCCGGTGCACGCGGAGGCTGCCGACGTCGCTTCCGCGCTCCGGCGGTTTGCCGAGCACCAGTCGGAGTTCGACGCCGCCGTGGTCAATCCGCCACGGCGCGGCATGAGCCCGCTCGCGCGTGAGCTCCTCGCGCGGCTCGAGGTCCCGACCATCACGTACGTCTCGTGCGATCCGGACACGCTCGCACGCGACCTCGATCACTTCACGCGCCTCGGCTACGGCGTCACCACGCTTCGTCCGCTCGACATGATCCCGCTGACGGACGAGGTCGAGACGATCGCGCTGCTCCGGAGGACCGGCCTGGCGACGCCGAAGGTCCTCTGGGAGGACGAAGAGATCCTCATCGTCGACAAGGGCGCACACGAGCCGACGACGCAGCAGGGCGAATACGCCTCGTCACTCGTCGCCCGCGCGCGGAAGCTCACCGGCGCGAGCGAAGCCGTGCCCGTGCACCGGATCGACGTGGGGACGAGCGGCCTCGTGATGCTCGCCAAGCGCCCCGAGCTTGCGACGAAGTGGCAGACCGTCCTGGCGGCCGACACCTCGCGGAAGATCTACGTCGCCGGCGCTCGCGGCGTGACCCCGAGCAAGGGCGCGATCACGCGTGACCTCCGCGAGGACGGAAAGATGTATCCCGCACGCACGCGCTACCGACGCCTGGCCGTGGCGAGCGGTCACTCGGTACTGCGCGTCGTCCCCGAACAGGGACGCACACATCAGATTCGGCGTCACCTGGCCGCCATCGGGCATCCGGTGCTCGGGGACGACCGCTATGGCCACGCCCCCACCAACCGCTTCTTCGAGGAAAAGAACGCGCTCGATCGCACGTTCCTGCACTGCGTACGCATCGAGTTCGTGCACCCGCGGACGGACCAGCGCCTGATCATCGAGGCGCCCATGCCGGGCGATCTCCGCGCGGTGCTCGAGCGTACGAGCGGTCCGGGCACGCTGCGCTTCCTCGACCACAAGAACGCTCTCGGCCACAGCGGCGTCTCGAGCCTGCCGCCGCCGCCCGACTCGACGACCGGGCTGTCGAGCATGCCACCGCCGCCCGACTCGAGGCACCACTCGGGAGCCGTGCTCGACATCGATTCGAGCACGCCCACGCTTCGGCCGGAGATGATCACCGACGACGACGCGTGAAGCGTCGCTCGTTCGAGCGAGAATCGGCCTCGCCCGCTCGGGATAGGCTCAGTCGTCGTCCCAGCCGCAGTCGATTTCTTCGGCGGGCGGAGCCTCCGAGCCGCCGGACGCGAGCACGCCCATCTCGGCGGCTTCGCGGACGAGCTTGTGCTCGAGCGCCGCTTGCACCGTGTCCTCGAGGACCTGCTGGAACGCGGCCTCGTCGAGGCGCGGGTCGACCTCGACGACGAGCGCCCCCACGGCCAGCGCACGCTCGGTCATTGCCTCGCGCTCCGCCTGATTTCTTGGCGGGACGAGCACGAGGACCACGTGCGGCATGTCGATGACCACCCGCTCGCACGCGCCGGCGATGTCATCCGCACGGACCGTCAGGATCCGGCGCCGCTCGAAGGCCGTGACGACCCGCAGGACGTTGATGCCGGTCGCCCCGACGATCAACGCGGCGAGAGGCCGTGTGCGGATGAGCGTCGCGTCCAACGCACGAAGTGTAGCTGGGCGTTCTGAAGATTCTCCACTAAGAAGGGCCGAATGTCGCGCTCCACGGGAAATCTCGTAGGCGTGGGTGAAGGGATGATCTGCCGCCGGCTGGTCGTTCGGGCGAAGGACGTCGTCTTCGTCAAGGGCGTGATCGAAGCCCATGACGGGCTCGCCCACGTGTTTGCCGAAAGCGGAGGCGACCTGACCATCGCCGCAGCGGCGGGCCGGGAGACGGAGCTCGACGAGATCGTCCGCGATCTCGCCGCGGAGCTCGGAGGCATCGTCGGCGACGCCAGCGAAGATCCTCGGAATCATGGCTGAGCTGGACTACGACGTCGCAATCGTCGGCGGCGGACCGGCGGGCTCGAGCACCGCCCTTCACCTCGTTCGACGCGAAGGCGTCCGCCCGCATCGGATCGTCGTCCTCGACAAGGCGCGCTTCCCTCGGGACAAGCCGTGCGCTGGCGCGGTCAGTCAGCTCGGTCTCGACGTGCTCGCCTCGATCGGCGTCCAGGTCGAGGGAGCGGTCCCCTCCGTGGCGATGAAGGGTGCCCGTGTGCTCTTCGGCGAGGAGGTCGGCGAGACGGTCGAGCCCATGGGCATCGTGATCCGGCGCACGGAGTTCGACGCGCACCTCCTCGAGACCGCGCGGAGCGACGGTGTACACGTCCGTGACGGCGACGGTCTTCGCGCGATCGAGCGGCGCGACGGCAAGAGCTCGGGCTTCGAGCTCACGACGACGTCCGGCACGACGATCCGTGCTCGTCATGTCGCCGCTGCCGACGGCGCCGGGAGCACGACCCGCAAGCTCCTCGGCATTCGCGAGCCCGATCGCAAAGGCCACCTCTACGTCCTCGACACGGAGACGACGCCGGCCGACGGGGGCATCGACCGCGGGCTCGTCGACTTCGATCTCACGATCCTCGAGGACGGCCTCGAGGGCTACTACTGGGACTTCCCCACCGTCCTCGGCGGTAAGGTGCAGGTGAGCCGCGGCATCTATCACGCGAACCTGACGCGCCCGGACGCTCCGTCGGGGGAGAGCGTGAAGGACGTGCTCGGTCGAGCACTCGCGCGGCGCGGGATCGACATCGGCAAGGTGAAGCTGCGCCCGTTCTCTACGCGCCCGTTCGTCCCGCGCTCCACCGCGTGGGTCAAAGGGGTCGTCCTCGTCGGCGAAGCCTGCGGGATCGACCAGACGACGGGTGAAGGGATCGCGCAGGCGATCGAGATGGGTCGCATCGCAGCCGTCCATCTCGCCCATGCGTTCCGGACCGGCAACCCGCGCTTCGAGGCCTACGAGCGCGACGTCCGCACGTCGACGACGGGACGTCACCTCCTCCAGAGCGCGTGGTTGGCGCGGCGTGTCTACGGCAAGATCGGTGAGCCCGCGAGGCGCTTTCTCCTTCGCTCCTCGTACGCACGCGCTGCCGCGATGCGCTGGTATCGAGGCGAGACGCTCTCGCTGCCGACGCAGCTGCGCCTCGGGCTCGGCCTCGCGGCGTCGCTCTTCTGAGCTCGGTCAGACGAGCGGATCTTCGATCTCGCCGCTCTCTCGATCGCGCGCGCGCTTCTCGCGCAGGCGATGCTGGACGTACTCGACGATCCCGTCGACGTAGCTCTCGAACGGCGGGCACCGCACGTCGGTGTCGGCGAGCAGCTCCGTCGTGTTGGCGAAGCTGTACGAGACCGGCGTGGCGAGCGCGTCGAGGAACGCGCGAGGGCTCTTGGCGAGCCGATCGAGCCCCGGCGTGCGAAGGAGCGCCTTCGTCAAATTGGCCGGGATGAACCCGCGTGGCGTTCGCCGGCCACCGGCCGCAGCGACGAGCTCGAAGACGCGCCGAACGGTGAGCGGCGCGGGATCGCCGATGTGGAACGTTCGTCCGGGTGCTCGCGGATGGCGTCCGATCAGCTTCGCGGCGCGCACGACGTAGTCGATGGGAACGAGGTTCAGATGCGTGTTGCCGCGCCCGGGCAGCGGCAGCGGGAAGTCGGGCGGGCTCGTCACGATGAGCAAGATGAGGAAGTACGGACCGTCGAAGCGGTCGACCTCTCCCGTCTGCGAGTCGCCGACGATGACGGTCGGACGCACGATCGAGATCGGCAGCTTGCCCATCTTCCGGCGCACGATCCGCTCGCCTTGCGCGAGCGTCTCCTCGACGGCGTTGCGGTAACTCTGTCCCTTCTCGAGCTCGTCCTCCAGCACGAGGCCGGTGCGGTCACCCGAGACCTGCGCCGTCGAGTGGTAGACCAGGTTCCGGAGCGCCGTGCACTGCGAGGCGACCTCGAGCACCTCGCGAGCGCCGTTGACGTTCACCTGTGTCGCGAGCTTCTTGTCCGCGCCGAGGTACGAGACCTGGGCCATGTGATGGATGATGTCGATCTCCGGCGCGAGCGCCTTCAGCTCCGCGCCCGACAGCCCGAAGTCCATCGCGGCCGCGTCACCTTCGATGAGCTGTACGCGGCGGCGCTGCTCGAGCGGGAGACCGTCGAGCGCGAGCTCCGCCTCCTCACGTGACTTCGGGCGCACGATCGCGTGCACCAACGTGTGCTCGGGACCGCGCAGCAGCTCTTCGCACATCTTCCGCGCCGCGAACGACGGGAAGCCGGTGAGGAGAACGACATCGTCGTAACCCGCTCGAGGCATCGCTTCTCAGTCCTTCCCCCGCCTTCGCACGGAACCGTCCCCTCGGCCCCGTGCCCTCTCGAGGCCCATTCAGGGCCCGTTGCCGCAGAACTGGTCGCCGACGGCGCGAAGCCAAGCGCCGAAGCTCGCGTACGAGAACTGACTGCAGAGCCCAGTCGCGAGCGCTGTGTTCGCGCAGGTGTTGGCGGTGTTCGTGAACGACCTGCACCGACCGCCGGGCCCCGTGACGAGCGCGTAACACGTTGCCTCCGACAGCGCCGAGCACTGCTCGCAGCTCGTCTCCGCACAGTCGCTCGCGCAGCCCATGCTCCCGCGGCACTGACTGTCCACCGACGAGGCCGCGCAGGCGTAGAGGCCGTGACGCTCCTCGAATGGATGATTGAACGGCGCGAGGCACGTACGGCACGCCGCCGGCAGCGCGGCGACGGCGCCGATGCACGTCAGCGTGTTGGGTCCGGCCGCGCAGCCCAGCGTGAGCGTGTTCAGATTCGCGTCCGAGCAGACGTTCTGGAGCTGCGGGGTGATCGGCGTCGACGTGCCGTTCGGACACGTGTTGTACGAAGCTGGACACTTCGTCTGCTGATCACTGCAGACGCGCGGGACGACGAGGCCGTTGCAGAACGAGCTCGTCGCGTCGCAGTCCGCGCACGCGACGCCGCCCTCGCCGCAGGCGCTGACGTCGTTGCCGAGGGCGCACGAGTTGTTCGCCCGGCAGCAGCCCGCGCAGTTCGCAGGACCGCACTTGGTGACGCACTGCCGTCCCTGGCAGATCTGCTGCGATGCGGTGCAGTCGGTGCACGCCACGCCGCCGGTCTGTCCGCACGCAGTGTCCTGAGTGCCCGTCACGCAGGTGTTGCCGGAGCAGCAGCCGTTCGGACACGTCGCGGGGCCACACGCGGGCTGCTGGCACGAGCCCGACTGGCAAACGCGCGGTGGAACCTGGTTCGAGCAGTTCTGGCATTGCGCGCCGCCCGTTCCGCAGGCGTTCTGCTGCGTGCCGACCGCGCAGATGTCGCCGACGCAGCACCCCGTCGGGCACGTTGCGGGATTGCAGACACTGCCGGAGACACACTGGCCGCCCGCGTCACAGACCTGGTTCGGCCCGCACGTCTTGCATACCTGCCCGTTCACCCCGCAGGCGAATGGCGTGGTGGAGACGACACATTGATTGCCGACGCAGCAGCCAGGGCAGTTCAACGGGCTACACGTCGGAAGCGACTGGCACGTGCCGGCGCCCGGACCGCTCGTGGCGCACACCTCGTTCGTGCCGCACGCCTCGCACGCCATTCCTTGCCGTCCGCACGCGGTAGTGTCGCCTCCAGGAAGGCACTGCCCCGACGCCGTGCAGCAACCGTTGCAGTTCTGCGCATTGCACGTGATCGTGCCGGTGCAGCGACCGCCGCCGCCGCTCACGGCCGCGCAGACCTGTCCGTTCGCGCACGAGTTGCATTCGGCGCCCTTCGCTCCGCAGGCCGAGGCCACGTCGCCGGGGAGGCACTTGTCACCGACGCAGCAGCCATCGCAGTTCGTGGCGTCGCACTTCGCCGAGCCGCAGGAGCGGGTCGAGCCGTCACACGTGCGGCCGTCGTCGGCGCAGTCCGAGCACTCCACGCCCGAGCGCCCGCACGCGGACGGCTCCGTGCCGCTCAAGCAGCGCATCCGGCCGTCGTCGATCCCGCAGCAGCCGAGGCACGTGCGGGAGCTACACGAGGGGTCGTCGCGTCCGCAGACGCGCGAGCCGGTACAGACGCTGAACCCGTTCGCGATGCAGTCCGAGCACCGGCCGCCGACGGAGCCGCAGGCGCGCACGTCGCGCCCGGTTCGGCATGTTCCGGTCGAATCGCAACAGCCGTTCGGACAGTTGGAAGGTCCACACGCCGCCGGCGCCCCGCTGTCGAGCGTCTCCGGCTCGAGGCTCGTACGACCACAGCCCGGTGCAACCAACACGAGGAGGAGCGCGCCCAGGATCGCGAGCACGATGAAGCGAAGAAGACGCCGGGCATCGTTCGGCGACGACGTCCGCCCGACGGGGACAGCAAAAGGAAGGCGCATCGGGACCTCTGGGGTCGGAGCGTAGCGCGTCGGGCCATGCCCCGGTAGTTTCGTGGGCACTCCGATTGGCCCCGGACTCTGCACGGGACGACGGCGGCACGGAGGCCCGCAGGGACACGACCACGATGGCGAATGCGACGAACAAGAGACCCGCAGCCCGGCGGAAGGCCGGCGTAGGCGAGCGAACGGCTCCGAAGCAACGCTCGCCGGGGCCAGCAGCGAAGAAGCCTGCGGGCCCGAGCGCGTTCGAGCGCGTGTGGGCCGTCGTCCAGCGGATCCCCCGCGGCCGCGTCGCGACCTACGGGCAGATCTCGCAGATGATCGAGCGCCGTCTGACGCCGATCGCCATCGGCTGGGCGCTCCGCGCGGTGCCGGAAGGAGCGACCGATTTTCCCTGGTACCGCGTCGTCAACGCGAGCGGAGGCATCTCGACGGACCGCGAGCATCCGGGGCTCCAGCGGGCCTTGCTCGAAGCCGAGGGTGTTCGCTTCGACGCGCGCGGGTGTGTCGATCTCGAGCGCGTCGGATGGCGCCCGCGAGCGCTCGCTGCACCTTCTTCGAAGAGGAAGCGGAGCTCTCGCAGCGCGCGTTGACCGCTCGCCTCCATCCCAACGTCACGGTGCGTCGAGGCGGCGCAGCTGCACGTGACGGAAGGCGACCGCGCCCGTGTGCGCCTGGACGCCGATGAAGCGCGGCGCATCGGCGGTGCCGGGCAGCGCCCGTTCGGGTCGCGCGGGATCGCCGGACCACGTGAGCCGAGTCACCTCGTGTCCGTCGAGCTGCACCGAGTACGTCTGGTCCACGACGCGGATGACGTAGCGACTCCACTCCCCTGGAGGCGCAGCGCTGCGTAGATCGAGCGTCTGCCCCGGCTGTTCGTAGATCGCGCCCGTGCGATGCTCCGGCGCGCCGTCGGGACGCGCAATCTCGTCGATCTGCACCTCGAGGCCGTAGTGAACGCCGACCCACGCCGGATTGTCGTAGCCGTAGGCGTCCGGCTCGGGGAATCGGAGGAACACGCCCGAGTTGTCGTTCGGGCCGTCGAGGCGGAACTCGAGCGAGAGCTCGAATGCCGCCGGGATGGGATAAGCCGCCCAGTACAGGCCGAGGTCGGCGCCCGGCCGAGCGACGAGCATCCCGTCCTTCACGTCGAAGCAGCCGCGCCCGGACATCCGCCAGGCGACGGCGCCGTCGGGTCCGAAGAGCATCACGCGGTCGCGCGGCACGAGGACGAAGTTCTTGCCGCCGTTGCTGTCCCATTGCTGGCGACCCGCGGCGTCCTCCGCGCAAACCCAGTATTCGACGCGGCGACCGTCCTCGAACACGTCCGCAGGGATCGTCGCCCGCCATTGCGTGTTGTCATGGCGCGTCCCGGCCTCTTCGAGATCGACCTCCATCGGGCGCGAGGAAACGACGCCGTCCACCATCCAGAAGAGCGTCACCGACGTGGCCGCCTTCTTCGGCCAGGTCTGCGTGTAGACGTCGAGCGCCCGCCTGCTCATCACGGCGGAGTCGGGGGTCCACCAGCGCTCGTAGCGTAGATGCGTGTCGCCGATCCAGGTCACGACGGGCGACGGTCCGCTCGTGATGACGAGATCGATGTCGGAGGTCATTTCAGCACTTTGCTCCGACTCCGGTCTCGTGACCAGCGTCACGGTAGAGTCCGATGCCTCTATCTCCAGGCCCAGGCGCTCGCCGCTTCCCTCGGCGTCTGGCGCGCGCGAGCACCCTTGCTACGCTCGTTCCGTGGCCGTGGCCGAGACCGAGCGGTTCGCCTACGACGAGGTCCCGTACGACACCGAGGCGAACGCTGAGACGCATCCGTTCTCGATGGCGACGCTCGCGGCGCTCGCAGGCCTGGAAGCCGCCTCGCCCTCGACGGCGCGCGTCCTCGAGATCGGCTGCGGCAACGGCGAGAACCTCCTCGCCGCCGCGACCTACCTTCCGCGGGCGACATTCGTCGGGTTCGATCTCGCGGCGAGCGCCATCGCGAGCGGCATCGAGGCCGGCCGCGCGTCGGGGCTCGACAACGTCGCGCTCCATGCGGCCGACATCCGTGAGGTGCGCTCGACGGGTCTCGCGGGAGAAGCACCGGAGAGCTTCGACTACGTTGTCGCGCACGGAATGTACTCTTGGGTCCCGCCGCAGGTTCGCGCGGATCTCCTCGGCGTGATGCGGGCCGCGCTGGCGCCGCGTGGCATCGGCTTCTTGAGCGTGAACGCGTCGCCCGGGTGGGAGCTCCGCCGCGCGCTGCGAGAGCTCGCGCTCGACGCGACGCGCGCCATCGATGATCCGGCACGGAAGGTGACCGAGGCCCTGCGCGTCATCGCCGACCTGGGCCGCACGGAGGAAGACGGCGGCGGGTTTCGCGCGGTGCTGTCCGCGGCGGCACGCGAGTACATCGCGCACGTCGAACGAGGGGCGTCCCCCGACGCCCCCTTCCCGCGTTACGTCTTCCACGACCTGCTCGCGCCGATCAACGAGCCGTTCTCCGTCCGCGATCTGTCCGAGCACCTGGCGCGGGCGGGGTTGCGGCTCGTCTGCGAGACCCCGCTGCGACCGGCCCGCGCGGCTGCAACGTTCGTGGATCTCGCGGACGACCTCGCCCAGACGGGCACGCCGTTCCTCCAGGTGCTCGTCCAGCGCGACGACGCTCCCGCTGCAAGGGCTCCCGATGCGCGCTCCGTGACGAACCTCCGGTTATGGGCCGACTTCACGCCGGTGTCCCCGGGCACATGGCGGACGACGACGGGCGCGCTCGTACGGCCCGTGGGCAGCGAAGGGCTCGCCCGCGCGGCCCGTCACGCGCCGGCATTCGTCGCCGTGCGCGATCTCGCAGACGACGACGAGGCCCGAGCCGCGCTCGCACGCCAGCTCTTCGAGGGCTTCTGCGAAGGTGTGCTCACGCTCGCGACCGAGGCGCCGGCGTTCGGCACCGACACGACGGAGCGCCCTCGCGTCGCAGCGCACGTCCGCATCCACGCGCAGCGTGCAGCCTCCCGGCACGCGCCATCCGCCGTGCTCACGAACGCGCTGCATCGGTCGTTCCGGGTGCCGTGGTCCGAGCTCGCCGTCGTGGGCCTCCTCGACGGCGCGCGCACGCCCCCGGAGGTAGCCCGGGACCTGCAGAGCGCCGTCGGGGGTATTCCGTCTTCGCTCGCCGGTTCGCTGGCCGGCGCGACGGACGAGGAGGTCGGCCGCTTCGTCGCGACGGTGCTCGACCGCTTCCGCCGGCATGCGTTCCTCGTCCGCCCGGAGGCTGTGTGACGACGACCGGTCTCGACGCGAACGCGCTCGCGCATCGCGCGCTCCTGACGTCGATGCTGTACGGGCTCGCGCCTCGCCGCCGAGACGCGTCCGTCGTCTGGGCGGCTCCCGCGGACCTCGCCGCCGTGCGGTCCGCGGACGTGCTCGTCACCGTCGACGGGCCGGAGCTCGATGCCGGGTCGTTCGCGGCCGCATGCGAAGCGATCGGATCCGAGGGCGTCGTCGCCGTCGTCGTCGCATCGTCGGCGGCGCTCGGCCTCCTGTCTGCACCGCAACAGCCGCAGTCTCGGCTCGGAACCGATGCGTACGCACGCGCGCGGGCATGGGCCGCCCACGCGGAGAAGGCTCCGCGTGCGCTTGCCGTGTCGCCCGCGCGGCTCCGCGAGCTCGTTGCCGGCGCGTCGACGGCGGGGCTGGCGCTCGTCGAGCGCGAGATTCCTCGCGCGCGTGTGCAGCCGAAACATGCGGTCGACCGCGCGATCCTGGCGACGATCACGCTCGGCGCGACCGCTCACCCCTTGCTCTTCGTCCGCGAACGTCGCGCGCCGAAGGGCGGGCTCGTCCGTGTTCGCGACGAACGGCTCCTCGATGGCTGGATCGAGGGCCGAGGCATCGTGCCGGGCACCGCGGCCCCGGTCGACGCTGCCCCCTCACTTCTACGAGCTGCGCTCGAGGCGCTCGCGGAGGCCGATGCGCCGATGCGCGGGAAGGACCTCCTCCGCGAAGCGCGCCTCCGCTGGACCGACGCCGCGCGTGCGGCCGGCGCGCCGGTGACGACGAGCTCGGCCGACAGCGCGCTCCTCGCGGAAGAGCTCGTCACGTTGTGGCTCGACGGCGCGATCGAGGTTCTTGCGCGCGATCCAGTGAAGCCGCTCGTCCCGCCCTGAACGTCAGAAGCCCATCTGCCAGCGTGCGGCCTCGCGAAGGAGCGCGTCTGCGATGTCGATGCGGACGAACGCGTCGCCTCCCTTCCGCCCGATCGCGATCCCGAGAGGCGCCGTCGGCAGGTTCGCGCGTTTGGGTTCGAGACGCAGCGGCTGCGCGATGACGATCGTCGACGCGTCGCTGCCAATGGCGGTCGTGAAACGAGCGAGCGCGGGCTCGTCAGCGAGCTTGCGATCGGGCCGGGCGCCGAGCTTGAGCGTGACTGCAGGCTCCGATCCTGCGCCGAGCGCTAGCACAGCCTGCCCGCCCTCGACCGCCTCGGTGATCCACGCGGCGCCGGTGCTCTGTGAGCGGCTGGTGGACGTGGACGTGGACGTGGACGTGGACGTGGACGCGCGCGCGAGCGACGCGCCGGCGTCTCCGGATGGGCGCCTCTCCGGGGTGCGCTTCGGATCCCGTGGCTCGCGCGCGAGAACGACGCTCGAGATCTTTCCGAGCCCGGGCAGCTCCTCCGTCGACGAGGTCATCTCGCGAACGCGAAGCAGCTCCTTGAACGGCTTCGTCGTCGCGAGCTCGAACGCACCGCGGAGAGCCTTGTCGGCCGCCGCCGTATCGCGCACGGGCGCGCGAACGAGGAGGCCCGTCGGCTCGTCGACCGCAAGCGCGAGCGCCATGGACTCGTCGCGTGCGGCCGTCATCGCTTCGATGACCTCGTGCAGCTTCGTCGGGTCCTGGAGGCGCGTGCCCAGCGACGACGTGATCGTCTTCTCGAGCTCCTTCGATTGCTCCGCGCGGTCCGCCTCGCCGTCGCGCACGGACATCGCGAGCGCCGAGACGGCGGGCAAGGAAAGCACCGGCCTGGCGTCGCCGATCTGCATGGATTCGATCCACGTGCGCGCCGGTCCTTCGGTGCCCGGACTGAGCGTCGCCGTGAGCACGGTCGCGTCCTCGGTGATGTCGAGCGCGAGACGGATCTTGTCGAGGTCGCCGACGATCGCGAGCCGACGAGCAAGCATCGCGTCGAGGGTGCCCACGATGGCGGCGGGATCGCCGAAGTCCGGCGCGCGCCCACGCTCGGCGCGCATCCGCTCGTCTTGCGTGAGGAGAAAGGACTTGCCGTCCCTCCAGAGCGCATCGAGCTTCGGTTGGAGCATCGTCCTCAGCGCGCTCCGTGGGATCTCGATCACCGCCGCGGACTCCGTCGGCAGTGGCCGTGCAGGCAGCGTCCGCGTGACGTACGGCCCGAGCCGCGGGAGGTCCGCGGCCGCGCGGGAGACCAGGAGGTATCCGTTCTCCGTGATCGCGATCTCGAACCGCTTCTCGTTGGCGGACGGACGGCCCGTCTTCGGGTTCGGGACGAGGATCGTCATCCCGTCCGCGTCTTTGGCGGTGAAGCGAGACGTCTCCCCGTCGACGAGCAGACTGCGCGCGCGGCGTGCATCGACGAGCTTCATCGCGAACACCGCCGCGGGATCGGCGGGGTCACCGGCGACGACGCCGAACATCGGCGCAGTGCCATCGAGCTCACTGGCGAGAGAGGCGTCCAGCTCGGCGAGCGCGACCAGCAGTCCAGGCAGCGTGGCCGGCAGGATCCCGACCGCTCCCCCGACGCCTCTCTGGAGCTTCGTCCAAGACGAGTTCGGCGAGACGACGTAGACCTCGGCGATCAAGTCCTCAGGAGCGTTCACCAGAGGCGCGTCCGACATGCCGGCATCGGGCAACTGCGGTGTGCCGCTCCACTTGCCGTACGCGACGACGGAGGCGATCGCGAGGGCCGCCCCGGCGGCGACGACGTGCCACCTCTGCCACTTCACGCAGGCTATCTACCATCAACGGGGCGACGGCGCGCCGTCCCTGTCGCGCCAGCCCTGTCGCGCCAGCCTGGTCGCGCGCTCGCCAACAGGGACGAGCCCGCCATCGTCGGTCCGTCTGGCGCAGGACTCGACCGTGATTTTGGTCGAGTGGCGGGCCGCTTTGCACTGGCGACCCCTCGAAAGCATGGACAACGGTGAAAGAGACGCCTCATCGCACCAGCCCCCTCTTCCTGTCGGGCCATACCTCGGGCTAAGGTGCGCCCCGCTGATCTGACCCGGGAGCCCGCCGCGATGCTCGACGATATTCACAAAGACTTGCTCACCGCGATCGCCAAGGCCCACGAGGCGCTCAAGCGAGACCTCACAAAGCTGCGCGCCGGTCGAGCGAACCCGAACCTGCTCGACGGCATCAAGGTCGACTACTACGGGACGCTGACGCCGCTCGCCCAGATGGCTCACGTCAACGTGCCCGAGGCGCGCCTCATCACGGTGAAGCCTTGGGACAAGACGGCCGTGAAGTCCGTCGAGAAGGCGCTTCGCGAAAGCGATCTCAATCTCAACCCGCAAACCGACGGCGACCTCATCCGTATCCCGCTGCCACCGCTCACCGAAGAGCGCCGCCGCGAGTTCGTGAAGATCGCGAAGAAGTACGGCGAAGAGTGCAAAGTCAGCATCCGCAAAGCGCGTCATGACGCCATGGACATGCTGACCGAGCTCGACGAGGGCGGAGAGGCCAGCGCGGATGACGTCGACCGCGCGAAGAAGAAGGCCGAGGAAACCGTGAGCGACTCCGTGAAGGTCGTCGACCAGATCATCGCTCAAAAAGAAAAGGACATCATGGAGGTATGACCTCCTTGACACTCACGAGCTTACCGGCGAGCCTCAATGGGGTGAGACGGCCGAAGGACGACTTCCACTCGTCGTTGGAGATCTCCCAAGGTTCAGAAGCGGAGTCGTCTACTTGATGCGCGCCATCGCAGCGGGAGCTAGCGACGTAGGGCTCCAAAGGGAGCACAACGAGGACTCGTACGTCGTGCTCAAGGAGTACGACCTGTTCGTCGTCGCGGACGGGATGGGAGGTCACCGTGCAGGTGACGTCGCGTCCAAGCTCGCGACCGAGACGATCAGCGAGTTCTTCAAGTCCACGGCCAACGACGACGTCACGTGGCCGTTCCACTTCGACACGAACCTGTCGGAGGAGGAAAACCGCCTGCTCACTGGCATTCGCGTCGCGAACCGCCAGATCTTCGAGCGGAGCACGAGGTCGCGCGAATACCACGGCATGGGCACGACCGTCGTGGGCGCGATGTTCAGTCCGCGCAAGGGCCGCATGTACATCGGCCATGTCGGCGACTCGCGCTGCTACCGCGTCCGTGGCGGGCAGATCCAGCTGCTCACGCGCGATCACTCGCTCATCAACGACTACCTGCTCGCGATGCCCGACCTGACGGAGGAGCAGCGGAGCGAGCTCCCGAAGAACGTCATCACGCGAGCGCTCGGGATGCAGGATCAGGTCGTCGTCGACCTCCAGCACGATGAGCCCTCTCCGGGCGATGTCTACGTGCTCTGCTCCGACGGTCTGTCGGGCATGGTCACAGACGAAGAGATCCAGCGCATCGTCGTCCAGAACCCGGACATCCGCGATGCCTGCGCCAAGCTCATCGCCCGCGCGAACGAGCACGGCGGCGAGGACAACGTCACGGCCGTCCTCATCAAGATCGAAGAGCAGCCAGAAGCGCCGACGGAAGAGATTCCTGCGGCTCGCGGCCGAGCGCTGCGCGACGACTCGGTCGACACGACCGACGAGGCCACCTCGCCAGGCCCTGGCGGCGTCCGCAACAAGTAGCAGCCGCCCACGCCTTCCTCGCCGCGGATCGACGCCTTCGACATCGGAGGCGCTCGCGTCCGCCGCCGCCGCGGCTCGGCGCCTCGACGGAGGCCCCCGCATCCGCCGCCTGCAGCTCGGCGCCTTCGACATCGGAGGTGTGCGCCCGCATCCTGCCCGCCCGTTCCGAGCCGAGGCTCGGTCGCGTCAACGCGCGGGAGCAGCGCCCTCGCGTAGCGTCCGCAGGCTGCCGCATGTCGACCGAACGCGTGCGTGGCGCCATGTGCCGCACGTCGCTGAGCAGCGCTGACCCGTGCCGTGCGCGCTAAGGACTGCCCTCGAGCCGAGCCGTGGCGCGTGTGCCCGCGTCAACCCGAGCCGTGTGGCCGCGTCGAATCCGAGCGTGCGGCAAAGCCGTCCGCCACCGGCCACGTGCCTTGCCGGTTCGAGCCGGGCCGTTCGAGCCTTCGCGTCGAGCTGTTCGCCGCGCCGCCCGAGTCGCGGGCCGATTGGCGAGGCGCGATCGCCTTCGCGCAAGCGCAGCCCTCTCTGGCTCTGTTGGCCCGCTCCGGATCGTCGCAGGCTCGGCAGGCCTGGCCTTGGGCTCGACGGCCGGAGCCACACGCATGACTGACGAGGCGGTAGAAGGCCGCTAGAGGCCGCCAAAGGCCGCGCTAGACGCCGGCGCAGCGCCCCCATTCTGCTCGACGGGAGAGTCGAGCCGGTCTACACGTTCCCCCGCACCGATGCACGAGCTTCTGGAGATCTTCCGCAGCCTCACGAAAAACCTCGATCAGTTCACGATCGATCACGGGAACACGACGTACGCGATCCTCTTCGCGATCGTGTTCGTGGAGACGGGGCTCGTCATCATGCCGTTCCTCCCGGGCGACTCGCTCCTCTTCGCAGCGGGGGCGGTCGCGTCGCGCGGATATCTCGACCTGGGCCTCCTCGCGGTCGGACTGATCGCGGCTGCCATCGTGGGCGACACCCTCAACTATCAGATCGGCAAGGCCATCGGCCCGCGCGTGATGAAGGGCGAGAAGTCCCGCCTGTTCAACCGCAAGCACCTCGACAAGACGCACAAGTTCTTCGAGAAGTACGGTGGCAAGACGATCATCCTCGCGCGCTTCGTCCCGATCGTCCGGACGTTCGCGCCGTTCGTCGCGGGCGCCGGCGCGATGAACTACCGGAGGTTCATCGTCTACAACATCGTCGGAGCGGTCGCGTGGGTCACGTTGATGCTCGGCTCGGGCTGGCTCCTCGGTCAGGTCCCGGTAGTGAAGAAGCACTTCGAGCTCATCGTCGTCGGCATCGTCATCCTCTCCGTCATGCCGATGGTCATCGAGTGGTGGAAACACCGCGGCGCGAAGTCAGAGAAGGACGACGAGAAGGCCGAAGCCGCCTGATCCTGCCCCACGGTCCGCAGGCCCAGCTTCGGTCCCTGCCTCAGGCGTCCCCGCTCCCCTGCCTCTCTCTTCGAAGCGCCAGGTGACCGCGTCCTCGCGTTCGAACGAGGCGACGGCTCCCGTTCCCGCGCCCATCTGCCTCTCTCTTCGAAGGGCGAGGTGACGATCGCCCATTCGGGCGCGCGTCTGCCTCTCCCTTCGCCTCTCCCTTCGAAGCGCAGGGTGACGCCCCCCGTTCGCGCCCCTTGGCATACGGCCGGCCCAGGCGCCCCGAGCGCCGCCCAATCTCCGCGGCCGCCCTTCACCCATCCGCTCGGCAGGTGGCCCCGTGCCAGGCCCAAAGTGGCCCGGGCCACCCCCACCCGGGTGCCGCAAAATGCATCCAATTTCGGAGTCAGCTTGCTGACTCTGAAAAGGCCTGCATTTTGGGGGGCCTGGGCCCCGGGATGAACCGAGTGGACGGTTGGATTTGGGGAGGGGGCGGGGCGGCGTGGGGCGGCATGCGGGATGCTTTGGCGGGGCGGAATGCATCCGATGGCGTTTCTGCAGAAGCGCGCGCATCTCTGTGCGGTGG
>JAFAER010000261.1 GCA_023423895.1 Pseudomonadota bacterium | reverse complement strand
GTCCTGGCTCTGACCGCGGAAGAGGTTCTCTTCGATGCGTTCGAGCGCGAGCAGCTTCACCAGATCGTCGAGCACACCACTCATGTGCGACGAGCCTAACGCACGGACGTCACTTTGCGGTCGGGGGACACCCCCGACACCCCCGTTGATCTCGGCCTCGCTGCGCTCGGCACTCGTCACCTCCAGGCGACGAGACCGGCGGCGAGCAGGATCTCGATCGCGCGGAGGACGTCTCCCGTCGCGAGCGGCCCGCTCGTGCTCCCCGCGGGTGGCTCCTGGCGAGCGTCACCGCGGGAGGTGCCGTGCTTCGCCGCAGTCTGGAGCACCTCGCGCAGCGTGATGGGCTTACGGACGAGGTCCATGACGCTCGCGATCACGTCCGGCCACGTCACGCCGTCGAACGAGTAGAGGCCGTCTTTCGGCAGGGCTGGTCCGAGGGTGCGATCGAGGTTGGGCCGGTGCTCGGCGAGGATCGCGTCTCCCGGCTTCGCCGTCTCGAGACCGGCGAGCATCAGGGCGGGCAGCTCGAGGTCGAGCGGGAACTCGACGTGCGGGGCGGTGTGGCCGCGATAGAAGCTGAGCGTCCCGCCGCGCCAGAGAAAGAGATCGGCGACGCGGTCACGCCCCTGCTCGCGGATCGCGCGAAAGATGTCGACGGGGCCGACGAGGCCCATCGAGATGAGCGTGTCGCCCATGCGACCGCTGTAACGAGGCAGGACGGCCAGCGCGAGATCGAGCTCTTCGCGTTCGAGCTTGCCGCGCCGTACGAGGTATTCTCCGAGGAGCTCGCTCGCGTTGGTCGACGCGACGTGATGGAGCTTTCCTTTGACGAAGTAGAGCTCCTTCTTGCCGCCGCGCGAGGGCGTCCCCTGAAGTACGCGCTCGGAGTCGTCGCCTTCCGCCCGCTCGACGAAGAGCACGCCCGTCTCGCTGTTCGCGAGCACGTGCATCAGCGTCTCGAGCATCGTGCGCGGTCCGATGTGATCGGCGAGGTCGGGCGTGCCCGGGCCCTGGAGCTGGCTCGTCGTCGCGCCGCCTGCGGCAGGGAAGAAGCGCGCGAGCTCCTCGATGTCTTCGGCGGCGCGGAAGCCGCGTCCCACGAAGTCGATCCGATCCGCTGGATCGATCTGCCCCGTGGCCAGCGCTTCCATCAACCGGGCGAACGTCCACGGACCGAGCGTCGCCCCATCCGTCTTGAGGACGTACGACGGAAGCAGCTCGTACTCCGACGTCTTCGCTTCAGCGGGCGCGTCGTCCGGCTCGAGATCCTCGTCGTCGAGGACCTCCGGCTCCGGCGCCGGCGGCGGCGGCGGCTCTGCTCGAGGGATGGGGCCGGCGGGCTTCGCGGGAGGAAGGCCGTCCGGCTTCTGCGCGGCGACCTTCGCTGCGCGCATCGCCGCGCTGTCGCGCTGCGCGGTGAGCTTGTCGGACGAGCCGGCGGATTTCACCCAGCGAACGCGCGCTGCAATCTCGCGCGAGGCAAGGCGCTTGTCGGCCTCGAACGGCCCGAGGGCCTTCGCGAACGCCGTGGCGTTCTCGAACCGGTTCGCCGGGCTGCGCGCGAGCGCGCGCTCCATGACCTCGAAGAGACCTGGCGGAAGGCGCGGCTTGATCTCGGAGAGTGCGTCGATCTTGCAGTCGCGAATCGCGAGCAGGATGGCCAGCTGACCGCCGCCGGGGAAGAGCGGCCGGTTCAAGAGCATCTCCGCGAGCACGGTCGCGAGGCTGAAGAGGTCTGCGCGGTGATCGCTCGTCTCGCCGGCGACCTGCTCCGGCGCGAGATAGGCGAACTTGCCCTTGAGCACGTGCCCGGCTTCGCTCCGGAGCGTCGCGCGTGTGGTGGAGCGGGCGATCCCGAAGTCGCCGAGCTTCACCGTGCCGTCCTTCGACAGGTAGATGTTCGAAGGGCTCACGTCGCGATGCACGATGCCCAGCGATCCGCCGGAGCTCGGGTCGAGCGCCGCATGGACACTCTCGAGCGCGCGCAGCACCTCGCGCGCGACGTACACGGCGACGCCGATGGGCAGGTATTCGCCTTCCTGGCGCAAGCGACGGAGCAGCCGGTAGCCGTCGACCCCGTCGATGTACTCCATCGCGAGGTACGGTTCGCCACGGTCGTCCTTGCCCGCGTGATAGACGGTCACGACGTTCTCGTGAGTGACGGACGCGTGGAGACGCGCCTCGCGCTCGAACATCGTCCGTCCCTCCGCGTCGGAGGCGAAGTGCGGCAACAGCCGTTTCACCACGAGCCGTGGGGGCAGGTTCGGCGCCGGCGAGGCCGGACGCGCAAGGTAGACCTCGGCCGTTCCGCCGACGGCGATACGCGCGTCGAGGAAGAAGGGGCCGAATCGGTGCGAGGCGGTCACGCAGCCCGAAATGGTAGCGATTCCGCCGTCGTATGTCACGAACGGTTCCTCATCCACGTGCTTGTCCTGGCAGGCGGGCAGATCCGGCGGTGGTAAGCTCCGCGCCGGTGAAAATGCCGAGTGATTCACGCTTTCGCGCCGCCCTCCGACCTCACGGGCAGGCGCTTCTCGTCCTCCTCTTTGCGATCCTTGGATGTTTCTTCGCGCTTGCTTGCGAGGGCTGCCGGCCTTCGAGCACCCCTGGTGGGGCCGGTGGGGATGCGACGAGTAGCCCGACCGAGGCTCCGAAGGCGCGCCTCTACCTCGTGTCCGACCTCGCCGGCGCGCTCGAGCCGTGCGGATGCGTCAAGGACCAGCTCGGCGGGATGGATCGCTTCGGCGCCCTCGTCGCCGCGGAGAAGGACAAGGCGCCGGCGTACGCGACGTTGAGCGCGGGGCCACTCTTCTTCATGGACATGGACATCCCTGAAGAGAAGAAGAGCCAGGAGGTCGCGAAGGCGGAGACGATCGCCGGCGCGATGAAGACGCTCAAGCTCGGGGCGTTCGCGCCGTCTCGGAACGGGTTTGCGGCCGGCGAAGCGACGCTGGCGAAGCTCCGCGACGTGAGCGGCGCGGCGCTCCTCGCCGCGAACCTCGAGGCCGGTCCGCTTGCGCCTGCAAAGACGAAGATCCTCGATGTCGGCGGCGTGAAGCTCGGCGTCATCGGCGTCGCGGCACCCGACAAGGCGGAGCGCGTGAAGGGCTCGCTCGACAACGTCGCCTCCTCACCCGCGATCCCTGCGGTGAAGCAGGGCGTGGCTGCGCTGAAGAAGGAGGGCGTACACGCGATCGTCGTGCTGGCTGCCGTGGGACGCGGCGAGGCAAAGCGGATCGCCGACGAGAACCCCGAGCTGCTCGCGATCGTCGTCGGTTCGACCGGCGCGAGCGGCGACTCGAACACGAAGGCTGCTCCGCCGGAGCAGATTGGCGACGTCCTCGTCGTCGAGACCGCGAACCATCTGCAGACCGTCGGCATCCTCGATTTCCACGTCCGCGGCGAGCTGCCGAAAGACGGCCTCGTCAAGTTCGTCGACGGCACCGGCGTCGAGAGGATGCGCAAGCGCGAGGAGATCACGGGGCGCATCGACGAGCTCCGCAAGAAGATCGCGACGTGGGAGACCGACAAGAGCGTCGACCCGAAAGACGTCGCCGCGCGCAAGGCCGACGTCGCGAAGCTCGAGGCAGAGCGCGATGCGCTCGACAAGGCTCCCGCACCGGCGACCGGCAGCTTCTACCGCTTCTCGATGCGCGAGATGCGCGAGGGCCTCGGAGCGGACGACACCGTGAAGAGCCAGATGGATGCGTTCTACAAGAAGGTGAACGACGCCAACAAGGAAGCCTTCAAGGACAAGAAGCCGCTTCCGGTCGCGAAGGGCGAAGCGAGCTACGTCGGCGTCGACACGTGCGAGAACTGCCACGAGGACGCGAAGAAGGTCTGGGACGGCACCGGCCACGCGCACGCGTACGCAACGCTCGAGAAGCAGTTCAAAGAGGCCAACCTCGACTGCGTCGGTTGTCACGTCACCGGCTACGACAAGCCGGGTGGCAGCACGGTCACGCACGTCGAGAGCTTGAAGAACGTGCAGTGCGAGGTCTGCCACGGGCCGGGCTCGCTGCACGCCGCGAAGCCGGAGACGGTGAAGATCCCGATCGCGAAGCCTTCACCCGAGTCGTGCGTCCAGTGCCATCACCCGCCGCACGTCCACACGTTCGACGCGAAGGCGAAGATGCCGGACATCCTCGGCCCGGGCCACGGCAGGCCGCTCACGAAGTGAGAAGAGCGAAAGGCATGGCGAACGCGCCGTCGGCGTTCGCCATGCCGGCTCGACGCCAAGAGGACCGGAGCGTCCCGCGGCTCACTCCGCGTGGAGATCTTTGTCGTCGTTCTCGTCCGTGCTGTCCGGCGCGTCCGCCGCCGATGGCAGCGCGACGCCGTCGATGACCGCGTCGAAGTCGGCGCGACGGCGCTGGAAGGCGTCCCGATCGGCCGGCGGAAGCACACGAATGCCGTCCATCTTCAGGGAGACCGGGTCGATGAAGGCGCCGTTCTTCTTCACGGCGAAATGGAGATGCGGTCCCGTCACGCGGCCGGTCTGCCCCACGAAACCGATGAGCTGCCGCGCCTCGACCTTCTGTCCGGAGCGGAGTCCCTGCGCGAAGCCCTTGAGGTGGCAATAGATGGTGTTGATCCCGCCGCCATGGCTGATCTCCACCATGTTGCCGCACGGTCCGCCGTTGCCGGCCGTGGTCACCGTACCCCCGGCGGACGCGTAGACGGGCGTTCCCGGCGACCCGGCGTAGTCGACTCCATTGTGGGGCCTCACGACCTTGAGCACGGGGTGGAGCCGCTTCGGGTTGTAGCGTGACGTCACGCGCGCGAGCGAGAGCGGCGAGCGGAACTGACCGCGGTACGGCTGCTTGCCTCTCGCATCGTAGAAACCGGCCGCAGGTGCGCGACGTGCCGAGCCCTCGACCTCGCGCGGGTCGCGCTCGTAGTAGTAAACCCGGAGCGGCGAGCCCGTCTTCGGCACGAACTCGATCGCCTCGACCTTCACGCGCACGAACGTGCCCTCGACCCAGTCTTCCGTCGCGGCGACCCGCATGCGGACGCCGGAACGGATGGCCCCTGGGTCGACGTGCCCTTCGAGCGCGTCGTCGACCGCGTCGACGATCTCCGGGCGCATGCCCGCCGCGACGATCGCCTTCGCGAGATCGCCGCTGACGACGAGGCCATGCGCGACGCGCCTGTGCTCGACGAAGAGATCGAGCTTCTTGACGATGATCCGACCGTCTGCCGTGGAGTCGTCTACGCGCGCCTGCCAGACATCGAGCGGCGAGGTCGCGTATTCGAACGCGACCAGCATGCCCTTGTTCTTGTCCTTCGCCAGGACGAAGGCGTCACTCTCACGGGGACGGTCGAGGCGCTTCGCGCCCTCGAACGCCTGCGCGAGGCGCTTGATCTCGGGCCGCGGAAGCCCCGCGTCCGTGAGGGTGGCGACGAGACCTTTCTTGCCGAACGTGCCCTCGGACACCTCGACGTTCGGGTCGTCCTTCAGCGCAGTCACGCGCCACTGCGGCGGGGGCCGAACGATGGGCGCTCCAGCGTCGAGGACGGTGAGGTTCGCCTGCTTCGTCGCGGCCGGATCGGCATTGGTGTTCGCGGCGGGATCGCCCGTCGTCACCGCAAGGGCAGGTGCAGGTATGCCTCCGCCACGACGAGGCGATGCAGCGATGAGCCCGAGACCGACGGCGATGAGCGCCCCCATCGCGCCGAGCGCGAGGACCTTGCCGCGATCACGACTACTGGCCGTCGCTGACGGACCGGTTTGCGCCGCACGAGCATCGCGGTCGCTCAGCGGAGCGTCCTCGGATCGAGGATCTCCGATGAAGGCTTCCTCCTGCGGAGGATCGGGAGAGTGACTCGGCTGCAGCATCAGGTCTCGTCGCGATCCCGACCGCCTGCTGCTCGGTCAGGTCCCCCAACCTCACACCCACCCCGCAGCCGGGGCGACGTGAAGCGCGCGGTCCATTAGCCTCGGACAAGCGTTGATGCAACCTGACCGCGCCACGCGAATTGGTTGCAGCCCCGAGCTTTCCGTGTCTCGCGCGCCCGCGAGCAAGAGCGATGCCTCTTTCCCGCACACCGAAAAGGCGAGTAATCTTCATCGACAGAAGGCGTCGCGCTCGTTCGTGCCGCACAAGACCGCAGCACGCACGACATAACGACGTGCTCTCGATGCTCTCGATGCTCTCGAGATGGAGGATGTGCCTTGAACGAGCGTGTGAAGCAGCTCCTGGTTCTCGGTCGTGAGCACTACGCCAAACGCGAGTTCGAGAAGGCCGAGCAGATGCTTCGCATGGTCCTCGAAGAGGAAGACCGCTACGCCGACGTGCACGACATGCTCGGCGTGATCGCACATTCGCGAGGGAACTTCCTGGTCGCCGAGCGTCACTTCGAACGCGCCCTCGAGATCAACCCCGCGTACACCGAGGCGGCCCTCAACCTCGCCGTCACCTACAACGATCGCGGCAAGTACGAGAAGGCGCGCGAGGTGTACGGCCGGATCAAGGTCGGTGCTCCCGGGACGGCGCAGGGCCTCGATCCGTTCGCGCGCGGGAAGATCGCCAACATGCACGCGGACCTCGGGCAGGCGTACGAGGATGCGGGGCTCGTGCGCGAGGCGATCGGCGAATACGAAAAGGCCGTCGGGCTCTGCCCGCACTTCGCCGACCTGCAGACGAAGCTCGGAGCGCTGCTCCGAGAGATCAACGACGTGCCGGGCGCGCGCGCACGCTACGAGGCTGCGCTCCAGGCGAAGCCGAACTACGTACCGGCGCGACTACAGCTCGGCGTCCTCCTCCTCGCGAGCGGCGACTCCACCGCTGCCGAGGAGCACTGGAAACACGTCATCTCGCTCGAGCCGGACAACTCGCAGGCGAAGATGTACCTCCGCATGCTCGAGCGCACGCGCATGTCGAAGCCGCCGCCGCCGGCAACCGACTGAGCCCGGCGCGACGTCCTCGTCGTCGCACCGAAAATAGATCGACGCCCGCGTCAGATCGAGCCGCCCCGCAGCGAAAGGGTCGAGGAACGCGCCGGACCGCGCGTTCCCCAACCTGCGAGGGCGAACAATGAAGCTTGCGAACGTGTGGATGCTCGGCATCCTGGTGGCGACGTGTGTCTCGAGCGCGGCGTGTGCGGCGCCGACCGGCGAGGAGGAGGAGCCCGTCGATCCGAGCCTCGTCGACGACGACGGGGCGGATCTCGGTGTCGAGACATTCCGTCCCGGTGCGTACACGAGCTCGACGCCGCTCCAGACGCAAACCGCGCCGTACGACGGCGACAACGGGACCGGGCCGGACCGCGGCGCGTCAGCGAGATTCGGTACGCTCTCCGTCGGCGGCGAGCAGGCCGCAGCCGGCGGCGAGCGGCCCACCGCGACCCTCTTCGAGCGCTTCGAGGTTCCGCCTGCGGAGTCGCTCGTGACGGTATCGACGACGGTGAACGTGACGCGCGGATTCGTACGCGTGATCGGCGCGCTCTTCGGATACGCAAAAGGTGACGTCACCCTGCACTTCCGTGTGAAGGACCACACCGGGGCGGACGTCTGCGGTCGCGATCTCATCCTCGCCAAGACCGAGGGCGCCCTGGGCGAGCACCGCGGCGACGCCAGCCTCGGACCGGTCACGCTCTCGTGCGTCGTCAACAAGGATGCCGACGTCGCGAGGGCGTACCGCGCGGAGGTGAGCCTCTCGACCTTCCGCGAAGCCTGGGGAGGAGCCTGGGTCCAGTCGTCGGCCAGCGTCACAGTGAGCTCGGTCGACATCCGGCGGCGCGTCGAGAGCGGCATCATCGTCGGGCACCAGGGCCTCTGCCTCGAGCCGAGCGGCTTCGCGGTGGTCGGCACCCCGACGCGGCTCGCCGAGTGCAACGGCTCCAGCCATCAGAAGTGGACCCACCACACGTCGGGCGCGCTTCTTCATCGGGTGTCCGGACTGTGCCTCGACGTCGTCGAGGGCGCGGGCCACGGGGTCCAGCCGAAGCTCGCAGCATGCACTCCGTCCGCTCCGCGCACCTCGGCACGCTACACGCGGAACGCCGCCGGGAACCTCGTTCATTCGAGCGGCTTCTGCGTCGATGCGTCATGGCCGGAAGGCGGGCTCGCGGGCGACTTCCACAACACGCCCGTGATCCTCTGGAGCTGTCTCTCTCACCGTCCCGGAAACCAGGTGTGGGCGGTCCAGTGATCGATGCGTAGCCGGATCGTTCGATCCGGAGATCCACGAGGCCGGGAGCGAGAGCTCCTGGCCTTCGTCGTGACGAGCGTGGAGGTGAGATCGCCGCCCCGAGCGATACATGCTACGGAGCCGCCGGGGATGGAGCCTCTCACGCGCGAGCTCGTCGACGCGGCCGCGAGCGGAAGCCCGATCGCGGTGCGCAACCTCGTGACCCGGCTCGGCCCCGTGGTCCGCACCGCGGTGGCTCGGGTCCTCTTTCGGTACAAGTCGCGCGCGAGCGGACGGAACCTCGCGCAAGAAGCAGAGGACCTCGCGCAGGAAGCGATGGTCGCGCTCTTCGAAGACGACGCCCGCGTGCTCCGTAGCTGGTCGCCGGAGCGAGGCGCATCGCTGGAGACGTTCGTCCGGATCGTTGCGGAGCGGACCGCGCTCTCGATCCTGCGCAGCGGCCGGAGGAGCCCGTTCACGGAAGACCCGACGGAAGACATGGAGCTCGCGCAGTCGTCGACCGGGGAGCCGACGCCGGAACAGCACGCCCTCACGCGCGATCTTCTCGTCGCTCTCCACGATCGCCTGAAGGAGACGCTCACGCCTCGCGGCTACCTGCTCTTCGTGCGGCTCTTCGTCGACGATGCCGACGTCGCGACGGTAGCGGAAGAGGTCGGCATGGCGAAGGACGCGATCTATGCTTGGAAGGTCCGCTTCGGCAAGGTCGTGAGGTCTGCAGCGCAGGAGCTCGCCAACCCCGAACCGACGAGCGCTGGAGGGCTTTCGTGAGCGACGACCGCATACTCGACGAGCTCGCGCGACTGGCACGTGAGGATCGCGCGCGGTCGGAGGAGCTCGAGCGGACCACCGGCGATCCCGTCGCGGCCCGTGACGAGGAAGAAGCCTTCGTGCGAAGCGTGCTCGCTGCGGGGAATGACGACGCGCTCGTCGCGTCCGCGCTGCAGGCGGTCCGGACCAAGGCAGGACCGCGCCTCGATCTGCCCGAGGCGAGCCCCGCGGTCCACCGACACGAGACAATCTCCGAGCGGAGCGCCGCGCCGACGGGCGTTGCCGTGCCGATGGGAAAGCCGCGCCCGGGACGCGCCCGTGTCGTCGCCGGCCTCGGTGCGTTGGCGGCGCTGGCAGCGGGACTTCTTCTCTACGTGAAGCAGGCCGACCGCGAGCCGCCGCTGCCCGAATACGAAGGCCTAGTCACCGGGGCGGACGCTCCGGAACGCGCTGATCCGCAGCCCGGCACTGCGAACACCTCCAGGATCGTCGTGACACGCGGCGCCGGTCTCTCGCTCGTTGCGCGGCCGAAGGAGCCGGTCACGAGGCCGCTCGCCGCGCGTGCGTTCCGATCGTGCGGCGGACCGTTTACGTCGATCGCGGCTCGCGTGCACGTCGCCGAGACCGGCGCAGCTCGCATCGACGGAACGCCCGAGACACTCTTCCGTGGGACGGCGTCGGGTACGTGCACGCTCGCGCTCGTGATCGCTCCTGAAGGACAAGTCCCCTCGGAGAAGGACATCGATGCTCCGCGAGGCCAGACGCGCGTCGTGAAGGCAACGTTCGAGCTCCAGGCGGAGTGAGAGCACGAGAGGCCAGGGCTACGGAGCGATCACCCGGAAGGGCGCGCGCCCGCCTTGCATGCTGCCGGCGAGCCGGGAGCTCTGGTCGCGTAGAGCGTTCGTGAACGCCGTCGCGAGATCCCCATCGAGGCCGAGGGAGACGAGCTGCTCGTGCACCGCGACGCCGACCGAGAGGGCGATCGGATCGGGCACGCGCGTGTCGGCAGCGAGCACGGACGACGAGCCGGCGACCACGAAAGCCTGCGCGAGACCGAGCGTCGCGACGTCCGAGCGCTCGTCGCGCGCGGCCTCACAGGCGGACAGGATGACGTGGTTCGGCGGATGTTCGAGCGCGAGCACGTCCGTCAGCTCGAGCCGCGCACCGTCCGCGAAGTGGAGCGCCGAGAGGCTCCCGTCGTGACCGCCGGCGGATGCGTGACCCGCGAAGTGGAAAGTGAACGCGCGCTCGAGCGCCGGCCGCACGTGAGCGAGCTCCGCCTCTCGCTGGAAGAACAGGCGTGGAGAGCGGTCGCGCGCGCGAAGCAGCTCGATCACGCGTTCGGCTTCGAGCCGAGCCGCGGGCAAGTCTCCGGTCGGATCGGCGACGAGGACGGTCGCCGTGCCTCTCTCGGCGCCGCGGCGCTCCAGATCCAGTCCGTAGACCACGGGAAGTCGTTCGGCGAGTGGGCTCCCTTTCCACGGGAGCATGTGCACGTCGATGGCGGCAGCGCCGCCCGATGAAAGGACCCGAACGCGTCGGGCGCGAACCAGGTGAGCACTCGACGGCCCGAGGAGGTCCTCGATCGTCGCGACCGACCGCGGCGCATACGCGTCGACGCGGCCGTCGAACCCGACGAGCACGTTCGGCAACACGGCGGAGCCGTCGAGCAAGACCGTCAAGTCCGCCGGCTCGAGCGCGGGGAGCGCGAGCGGCGCGCGCCCCGCAGCTTCGAGCGCGCGATCGAGCGCCCTTCGTGCAGTCATCACGCGCGCGGTTTTCCGCGTGGCCGCCGCGTTCGCTTCGCTGGCTGGGATCGTCCACCCTCGCGCGCTCTCGGCGTCGAGCGCATCCTGCGCGTGGCGCAGCTCGACGAGCGCGTCCTCGACCTTGGCGCGTAGCTTCGAATCCAGGCGTTCCGTCCGACCGGCGAGCACGAGGCTCGCAAGGACGCGCGCCCGGGCGCGGCGTGCGACCTGGAGCGCCTTCGCCCCTTCCCCACGCGCGAGATGAAGGGCGACGAGCGCTCGCGACGTCTCGCGACGTCCGGATACGGCAGAGGCACGTCCTTCGCCGAACGGAACGAGCGCCGCGATGTCGTCGAGCGCGGACTCGGCTTGCGAGTACGCGACGATCGCCTCGGTGGTGCTCCCGGCCTTCTCGAGCGCAAGCCCGCGCGTGCGCTGGAGCGACCACTGTTCGTAGGGGCTCGTGCTCTCGGCAAGAACCGATTCGATCGCGCGCTTCGCGAGCAGCGGCTTGCCCTCGGCGACGAGGACCTTCGCCATCGTCTCTTGCCCCCACACGAGCAGCCAGCGCGCGGGCTTCGGCGCGGCTTCGTGCGCTTCGGCGAGGTGACGGCGCGCGGAGGCGAAATCTCCGAGCGCCTCGCTGGCCTCTGCGAGCGCGAGCGCAGCATTGGCGTGACGAAGCCCGCCTGGGCAGAGACGATCGGCCAGCTCGAGAGCCTCCGTCGCGAGTCGCCTGGCCTCCTCGGGACCGGTCGCAGAAGACGGGCGCGGCCGACCGGCGTCCGCCCACGCGCGAAGCGACGCAATCGCCGCGTTCACGAGCCGCGTGCTGCGCGTGCACGGGGGCGTCGCGTTCGCGGTCCGCGAATCGAGCTCCAGAAAGAGTCGGCGCGCCTCCGCCGAGCGCCCCATCCGCATGAGCACGAGCCCGTTCAGCTCCTCGGCGTCTCGGAGATCTTGCTCGAGGCCGAGACGTTCGAGCTCGCGCTTCGCGATCTCGAGGTGCTCGAGCGCGCGACGCGGCAAACCCGCCTGATGCGCGACGATCGCCCGGTAGTACGACCGGCGCGCGCGCGCCTCGACGGTGCTCGACAGGACTTCACCATCCAGGATCGCATCGGCCTCGTCGTACCGGCGCGCATGGGTCGCGAGCGAGAACGCGAGCGCAAAGCGGTCTTCGGCTTCCTCAGAGAGTCGCCCTTTGCCTTCATGACCGCCAATGGCTTCACGCAGAAGGCGCGCCGCCTCGTCGATGTCGCCACGCGCGAGCGCGAGACGTCCGCGAAGCGCGGTCGCGCGAACGCCGTCGATGCCTGCATCGTGCTGGTGCCGTTCGGCGATCGAAGCCGCCGTGGCGAGATCGCCGGCCCTCCGCGCACGCGTCGCCTCCCGGAGCCAATCCGGGCGACGCGTCGGCGAGAGCGGAAGACGCACGACCGTCTCCGCAGGCACGCCAACGCAGATCGCGGACTCGTCCCCGCGCACCGACAAGCGCACCAGGCCAGCTTGCGCCGGTGGCGGCGTGGCCGGCACGGGTGCGCCGCACGTGGACTCGCGCGTCGCGACGACCACCGCAGCTCCGTCCTCCACGAGGACCCGGATCTCTTGCCCCGGAACGATCTCGCACGGGGCGTCGGCAGCAACGGCATCGCAGCCGAGGATCGTCGCGGAGACCACGCGCTGCTCCGAGCGAGGCTCGGGAGGACGCGCCGGCTCGTGCGCAGCGAGGAGCGACAAGACGACGAGCCCCACTCGCCTCGCCCCGCGCATGAGGGCACTCGTAGCACGCCGCGCGACTCGGATGAACCCGCCGCAGCCGAGCTACCACTCCGCCGTCGCCGGTTCGTGCGTCACGACGAACGGACGGCCACCTCTTCGGACAGCAGCGCGTCGAGGTCGGCGCGTCGGCCCTCGACGACGTCGGCGTCGAGGACCTCCGCGAAGTGGCGATGTGAGGCGCGCGCGACCTGTTCGATCGAAGGTGCCTCGATACCGAGCCGCGCGAGCGACGTCACGTCCAGCTCACGGATACCGCACGGCACGATGAGCCCAAAGTTCGAGAGCTCGGTGCTCACGTTGAAGGCGAAGCCGTGCATCGTCACCCAGCGTGACAGCCTCACGCCGATGGCGCCGATCTTCCCGAGGCGCGCGCCGTTCGGAACGCCGATCGACGCATCGCGTGCACGGTCCTCGTCCCACTCCTTCGGCGACGCCTCGTCGACCCACACGCCGACGAGCTTCGAGTCATTGGGCACCACGCCGGCCGCAATGCCGTGATCCTTGGCGAGGCGGATCATCACGTCGGCGAGATCGGCGATGTACCGCCGGACGTCGCAACGATCGGGCTTGAGGTCCACGATCGGATACGCGACGAGCTGGCCTGGCCCGTGGAACGTGACGTCGCCTCCGCGCCCCGTCTCGACGAGCTCGACGCCTCGCGCGGCGCGCTCCTCTTCGGGAATGAGGACGTTGTCGGCCTTCGCGCTCCGCCCGAGCGTGATCACGGCGTCGTGCTCGAGAAGGAGGACGACGTCCCCCACCCTCTTGGCGATGCGCGCCTCGACGAGCTTCTGCTGGAGGCGATGGGCCGCGTCGTAGCCGATGCGTCCGAGCCAGTACGCGGTGATCTCGCGCCTCATGGGGTCTTACTAGGCCCCGCGCCGGGCCACAGACAAGGGCGGAGATGGAGCGGCCTACGAGGCGAAGGCGCAGCCCGCCTCGTCAGCCTCACTTCTCGGTCATGCCGCGCTTGATCTCACCGGTGCATGGATTCTGGCGAGCGGACGCCGCGAGCATCCGCCATTCGTTCCTCGAGGCGGTCTCGAGCTCGACCGATCCGTCGGCTTCGAGAACGAGGCGCTGGCACGTTGCGCCAGCGTTCGCGGTCCAGACGCGCTTCTTCGTCCCCTCCGCTCCCTTCGGCGACTCCGTCCATGTCGGCTTGCCGAGACGCTGGGTCAGCTTCTGGGCCGCGCCCTCGACGGAGCTCTCCGACTTCACCACGCCGAGCGCTGCGTTCAGCTCGGCGGCGCTCTTCGCACGGATCTGATTCGCCGGCGTGACGTCGACCTTCGGGATCGACGACTCTTCGAGCTCGCTGCCCATCGCGAGCGGATCGAAGGACTCGCGTGGCCCTTGCGCTTCCTTCTTCGAAGTCTCGGACTCCGCGCGGATCTTCTGCTCGGCCCAGTCTTCGGCCGCCGTCTTGGTGTTTCCGTTCCCCTTGCCGCTCCCGCTCGAATCCGCTCCCGTCTCGGCGGCGCCGTCTGCAGACGTGAGCGCTGCGGACGATGACGTCGTGGGCTCCGTCTTTTGTGCCGATGCGCAGGCGACGAGGGCGACGGAGAGGAGACCGGCGACATGGATGAGCTTCATGCCGCGCCTCGTACTCCTGAGCTTGCTCAGAGGCAAGTCGGCGAGCGGCGGTCCAACGTCCCCGTCGCGTCACTCGGCCGCGTCGCGGTCGATCTCCGCTGCGCGCGCGGGAGAGACGGGATAGGCGCCCGACTCGCCGGCTTGGTCGGTCGACTCCTCGGCGAGCAGAGGCGGCGCGCCCGTGAATCCGAGGGCGACGATGAGGATCCCCGCTGCCGCGGCGAAGAGGTCGTACTGCATCGACTCCGCGACACGCGCCGCGAGCCCGGCTCCGACCGCGAACGACAAGAGCTTCACCGCACGGAGGCCTGCCCAGCGCAGCTCGCCGCTGCTGCCGAGCCCGGTGCCGAGCGCCGCGCGGACGATGTTGCCGGCGAGATCCGTCACCGGGCCTGTCATGTGCGTGATCCGGATCTGGTTCTTCGTCGCGATCGCCACCGACGCGTTGACCGTTCCCATCGCTCCGGCGAGCAGGCCGAGCATCAGGAATGCGCGCTGGCTCGGAACTCGCGCGTTCCCGCCGAACGCACCGAAGACGCCCGCCTTGCCCGCCATCGAGATCCCGATGAGCGTCAGAAACGAGAGCAGCAACGGAAGGCAATACGCGAGCGCGCCCTTCGCCTTCAGCGTCTCCGCCATGAGCACGCCGACCATCGCGCCGGCGAGGAACATGACGACGATGAAGATGTAGTCCCCTGCAAGCCCCAGATCGGTCGCGAGAGCCGTGACGTTTCCGGTGATGTGCGTGACGACGTTCTTGTTCGCCATCAACGCACCTGCGTTGACGAATCCGGCGGACAACGTGAAGAGGGTCCACCCGAGCACTTGGCGCGGCGCAAAGATCCGCGTCTCGACGTCGAATGAGTCCATCGATTAGCTGGATAAGCCGCGACGAGCATCGCGGCCATTCGATAGTCTCTAAGCGAACGTTCGATGGTCGAAGCCGTCGACGTGCGTTCGTCCACGCCGAATGAATGCTTCGACGCAACCGAAGGGAGCTCGAGCGCGCGCGCCCGCCTACGAGGTTGCCGTCTGCAAGAAGCCACAAGCGGTCCGTAGCGACCGACACCGATTCGCGCACGCGAGCTGGCCCACGCACGCCGGGCCGGCTCGGTGCGCGCCGCCAGGTGCGGCAGGGATCTTGCCAACCGCAGTGCCGCCCTCTTGAACTACCAACATCTTCTCTACTTCAGGACCGTGGCCGTGCTCGGGAGCGTCACGGCTGCGGCCCAGCGACTCAGGCTCACGCCGCCAACGCTCAGCGCCCAGATCCGTACGCTCGAGGAGTCGCTCGGCGTGTCGCTCTTCGATCGATCCGCGCGCGGAATGATCCTCACCGACGCCGGGCAGCTTGCATTGCGCTACGCCGACCGAATCTTCGCGCTCGGCGCGGATCTCGAACAAGCCTTGCGCACCAAACGTCGACGCGTCGTTCGCGTCGGAGTCGAAACGTCGATCGTGGCGTCCACGGTACGCCCGCTGCTCACGCGCCTCGCCGATTCGACGGGCGAGAGCCGCGTCGTGTGCTCGTTCGGGAGTCACGACGCGCTGATCGCTTCGCTCCGCTCACTCGCGCTGGATCTGGTGCTGACACGTGCGCCGATACCTGACGCTCCGGGAATCGAGTCGCGCCTCGTCATCGAGACGGAGGTCGCGTTCTTCGGCAGCTCCGCGGATGCGAAGGCGCTGCGCCCATCGTTCCCCGCGTCGCTCCACGGAGCGTCGTTCGTCGCCCCGGGGAGGACTCCGCTTCGGGAGGCCATCGAGCGATGGCTCGCGCGAGCAGGGATCGAGCTCGCGGCGAACATCGAGCTCGATGACGCTTCCATCGCCGCGTCACTGGCGGCGGACGGTGTCGGCATCATCGCAGCGCCGCTGTCGGCCCGCACGGAGCTCCAGAAGCGCTACGAGCTCGAAATGATCGGCGTGGCCGACGGCGTGCGCGCGCAGATCCATGCGATCGGATCGGCAGAGACGCTGGATGCTCTGCTTCCCGACCTGCTCGCGCAGGAAGAGGCTGCGAAGAACGCGACCTCTCCTGGCGGCATCGAGGCGTGCGCGGACTACTGATTCGCCTTCTGGCGCGCCTCACCCTTCAGCTCGCGCGCCTTGCCTTCGGCCTGCATCTGCTCGTTGTCGATGACCGCGCCGACTCGGTTCTTGATCGCGCCGGTCACCTCTTCGACGGCGCCCTTGGTGCGCTCACCCGCCTTGGCGGTCTCCTCGCGCGCCTCGCCCTTCAGCTCCTTCGCGCGACCTTCGGCTTCCATCTGCTCGTTGCCGATGACCTTGCCGACCCCCTGCTTGATCTTGCCGCCAATCTGCTCGGCCACACCTTCGCTACGATTCGCTGCGTTACCCATGCGGTTTGCTCCTTCGTCGTGCGCGCCTCGATTGACGCGCTTCGCGAGAAGGGGAATCGCAAGCGTCATGCCGCCGCGAGCGCACGCGCACCCGCCGCAAAGCACGCGTTCGCGCGGAGATCGCGTGGGGTTGCGCTCACGAAGCCGAGCGGACGCGCGCGTTCGTGCCCCGAGCGCGACACGAACGCACGCTTCTGTTTGTACGCGTCAGCGCGAATCGGTCCGGTAGTTCGGCGCCTCTTCCGTGATGATCACGTCGTGGACGTGGCTCTCACGGAGGCCCTGCGAGGTCGACCGGATGAACTTCGCATGCGTGCGGAGATCCCGGATGGTGCGTGAGCCGGTGTAGCCCATGCCCGAGCGGAGACCACCGATGAGCTGGTGGAGGATCGACGCGAGCGAGCCACGGTGCGGAACACGCCCTTCGATGCCCTCCGGGACGAGCTTCTCGTCGGCGGTGCCGGCCTGGCCGTAGCGATCCTTGCTGCCCTTGCGCATCGCGCCGAGCGAGCCCATGCCGCGGTACACCTTGTAGCTGCGGCCCTGATAGAGGACGAGATCGCCGGGCGACTCGTCGGTGCCGGCGAAGAGCGAGCCGATCATGACGGCTGCTGCTCCCGCGGCGATCGCCTTCGTGACGTCACCGGAGTACTTCACGCCGCCGTCCGCGATGATCGGGACGTCGTGCCGATCGGCGACGCGGGCGCAGTCGCTGATCGCGCTGATCTGCGGGACACCGATCCCGGCGACCACGCGCGTCGTGCAGATGCTGCCCGGGCCGATACCGACCTTCACCGCCGACGCGCCTGCGTCGATGAGAGCCTCGGTCGCCTCGGCGGTCGCCACGTTGCCGGCGATGACCGGCACGTTGTGCCGCTTCGTGACCGCGCGGACCGCGTCGAGGACGCCCTTCGAGTGACCGTGAGCCGTGTCGACCACGATCACGTCGACTCCGGCAGCGACGAGCGCGTCGACACGCTCGTCTCGATCCGGGCCTGGGCCGATCGCAGCGCCGACGCGGAGACGTCCCTTGCCGTCCTTGATCGCGGACGGGTTCCGGTCGGCCTGGAGGATGTCCTTGATCGTGATGAGCCCGACCAGCTTGCCGTTCTCGACGACGAGCAGCTTCTCGATGCGGTTTTTGTGAAGGAGCTCCCGAGCCTCGTCGTTCTTGACGCCCGGCGAGACGGTGACGAGCTCGCGCGTCATCAGCGCGCTGACCGGCTGATCCAAGTTGCGCTCGAAGCGGATGTCGCGCGCCGTGAGGATGCCAACGGGGCGATCGCCCTCGACGACGGGCAAACCGGACACGTCGTGCTCGCGCATCGTCGCGAGCGCTTCGCGAAGCGGCTGGGTCGGACACACAGTGACCGGCGAGAGCACCATGCCGCTCTCGGCTCGCTTCACCTTCTCGACCTCGCGCGCCTGATCGGCCGGCGGAAGGTTCTTGTGGATGATCCCGATGCCGCCTTCGCGGGCCATCGTGATGGCCGCGCGCGCTTCCGTGACGGAGTCCATCGCTGCGCTGACGAGCGGGATGTTCAGCTCGACCCCGGTGCAGAGGCGAGTGCGGACGTCGACGTCTTTCGGAAGTACTTCGCTGTAGGCCGGAACGAGGAGAACGTCGTCGAACGTGAGGCACTCCCGGAGTCGGTCTTCGAGCATGCGCGGCACTTAGCGCGCTGACCGGCCGAATGGAAGCCACGGCCGAGCACGTCGCGCGACGTTCCTCAGGCTCTGGCGTCGGCGCCCGGCGTTTCACGGGCCGCCGCGCTTCAGCTCTGCCGTGAGCGGGGCCAGGTCATTCGGGGACCTTGTTACCCTTCGCGACTTCGGCTTCGCGATAGTCGTCGAGGCCTTCGCAGAAGTTGTGCGAGACCTCGGGATCGAACTGCGTGCCGGAGCAGCGCTCGATCTCCGCGACGGCGACCTCGTGAGGGAGCGCGCGACGGTAGGCACGGTCGCTCGTCATCGCGTCGTACGTGTCCGCGACGGCGATGATGCGCGCCATGAGCGGCACGTCCGGCCCCTTCAGGCCGAGCGGGTACCCGCGGCCGTCCCAGCGTTCGTGATGGAGGTGCACGCCCGGGATGAGCGGGTGGAGGAAGCGAATCGGCTCGAGGATGTCGCGCCCGTAGCCGGGGTGGCGCTTGAACGTCTCGTACTCGTCCTGTGTCAGCTTCCCGGGCTTGTTCAGGTTGAGCACGCAGCCGATCTTGCCGATGTCGTGCATGAGCGCGCTCTGGCGCACGATCTCGATCTGCTCGGGCGAGAGCCCGAGGCGCGTCGCGAGGTACATCGCGTAGGTCGCGACACGCTCCGAGTGGCCCGCGGTGTAGCGGTCCATCTTGTCGATCGCCTTCGCAAGGCCCTCGATCGTCTGCTGGAACGTCGCGCGGAGATCTTCGTAGAGGCGCGCGTTCTCGATCGCTGCAGCGGCGCGCGAGCCGACGATCGACAGCAGCTTTCGCTGACCTTCGTCGAAGCGCTTGCCCTTCGTGAAGCTGAACGCCGTGATCCATCCGAGCAGCCGGTTCTTCATGCGGAGCGGCACCGCGATGAGCGACTCGGGCTGGAGCTCGGGCTCCGCCTCGAAGAAGCGCATCACCTTGTCGCGCCCGTGCTCGAGGAGCGTCGAGTCCTCGGCGAGATGCTCGACGAACGCACGCGGAGCGAGCGCTCCGAGGCTCGAGGACTCCTTGATGTCCTTCATCGAGCCGCTGCGGAGGTGCTTCGGCGGTAGCAGGCGCTGCCGTTCGAAGAACCCGCCCTCGCCGTTGTCGAGCCAGGTCGACGCGAGATCGGCGTGGATCTCGTGGATCGCCGTCTCGCCGACCGTCGCGAGAACCTCCTCGAGCGAGAGGCTCGCCGCGATCGCCTCGCTCACCTTGTAGAGCGAGAGAGCTTCCTTCAGGCGGAGGTTCTCGGCCGCGAGGCGCTGCTTCTCGAGCCCGCGCTGCACGACGTGGATGACCTCTTCCACCTTGAAGGGCTTCAAGATGTAGTCGTAGGCGCCGCGCTTCATCGCGTCGATCGCCGTCTCCACGGTCCCGAAGCCGGTCATGATGACCGTGAGCGCGTTCGGAGCAGCGTTGCCGATCTGCTCGAGCAGCTCGATGCCGCCCATCCGCGGCATCTTCAGGTCGCTGATGACCAGATCATAGCGGGCGTGATTCAGCTCGCTGAGCGCTGCCTGACCGTCCTCTGCGGTCCGGACCACGTACCCTTCCATCCCGAGGAAGTCAGCGAGGATGTCCCGGATGAACTTCTCGTCATCCACGATCAGGACACGAGGTCGCTCTTCGTTCGTCATCATCTAGCGTCGTCGATGCCGCCGCACGAACATGTGCGGACGCGCGCATTCGCCGTGGTCGACTTTATCAGGACATTGAAGACCTCTTCAGACTTTCGTGCGAGCTCTAGCGGGCTTTTCGGTGCTCCCGCATACGCTCCTTCGCTGCGGCCCGCGGCCCGAGGCGGGTCGGGTCGGCCGCGTCGTTTTCCACGGGACCACGCTGGCAGCATGGGGCCGAGCGCAGGTGCGGGGACGCGTGCGGATGAAGCTCGTCCGGAGACGGACCCGTGCGTTGCTCTCGAGCCTTGGGCGTGCCAGCGTTCAGGATCCGGATGGCGGTGCGCGCTCACGTCTCGACCCGCGCTCGTGTGCTCGGCACCCCGCCTGGTGGGGAGCCGGAGCCCGCGCGACGTGGCCCCGCGCCGCTCGCGCTCGTCGTCTACGGCGCGCTCTCGGTGCTCACGCTCGGGGTTGCGTTCGCGCGCGGAACGAGCCCGGTCGAGACCGATCCGTGGTTCGACGACCTCGAGGGCTGGCCCGGGCATCTCGTGAGCGTTGCGTCCGGGATCGTGCTCGCGTTCGCGACGGTGCGCGCGACGCGGCTCTTCGTCGGGAGTTGGGGCTGGGCGAAGACGTTGCACGCCGACTTGCGGCCGGCAGTCCGGGGTGCCGGCGATGCGACGCTCCTCGTTCTCGGCATGGCAAGCGGCGTCGCCGAAGAGCTGTTCTTTCGTGGCCTCTTGACGCCGGTGCTCGGGCTCGCCGTCTCCTCGCTCGCCTTCGGCGGTCTTCATCAGCTCCGCGGCCGAGTCGGCTGGATCTGGGCGGGCTGGGCGACGGTCATGGGTCTTCTCTTCGGGGCTCTGTTCCTCGCGACCGGCAGCCTCATCGGACCCATCGTGGCGCATGCCGCGATCAACGTCATGAACCTCCGCTTCTTGCGTGACACAGACGTGGAACCGAAGAAGCCCCGTCGTCTCGGCGGCTTGTTGGGCGACGCGTAGCGCTTCGGACGGCGGCTCACGCGAGCGCGAGCACAATCCTGACAATCGGTTGTCGCTCTGGTTGCGCTACTTGCGCTACGGAGCGCACCAGGTCGGCATCGTACGGCGAAGTCCTCCCGCCCGAGCTCGTCCTTTCCCTTCTCCCCCGCCCCTTGCCACGCGCGGCGCTCACGCGCCCGCCGTCCTCTTGGAGTATTCCTCCGTGATTCGCTGGCTCCTCACCATCGTCGGAATCCTCGCCGTCATCGGCGCGCTCGTCGCCGTCAAAGGCTCCCAGATCGGGATGCTCATCGCCTTCGGCAAGCAAGCCGAGAAGGACGGTCCCCCGCCGGAGGCGGTCAGCACCGCGGTCGCGGAGGAGCAAGCCTGGGAAGGCACGCTCACGGCGGTCGGCAGCGTCGCGACAGGCAAAGGCGTCGCGCTCTCGGCCGATGCGCCAGGCGTCGTCACGCGAATCAGCTTCGAGTCCGGCGCCACGGTGAAGCAGGGCCAGGTGCTCGTCGAGCTCGACGCGAACGTCGAGCGCGCGCAGCTCGCCTCGGCGCTCGCGCGGAAAGAGCTCGCCACGACGACGATCGGTCGGACGCGCGCGCTCGCCGCGAAGGGCGCGATCTCGCAGGCGCAGCTCGACGCCGATGAAGCCGCGGTGCGCACCGCGACGACCGACGTCGAGGGGCTGCAGGCGCAGATTGCGAAGAAGACGATCCGCGCGCCGTTCGCCGGCAAGCTCGGGATCCGTTCGGTCAACCTCGGACAGTACCTCCAGCCCGGGACTCCGGTCACCGTCCTCGAGACGACCGACGCTCCTCACGTGGACTTCTCGCTGCCGCAGGAGCAGCTGCAGAAGGTGGCCGTCGGGCAGCCGGTGCGCGTGACGCTCGAGGGCAGCTCCGACCCGCCGCTCTCCGCGACCATCGCCGCGGTCGACCCGACGGTGGATCCGACCACGCGCACCATCAAGCTCCGCGCCGACCTGGCCGACAAGCCGGACACACTCCGTCCCGGCATGTTCGTCCGCGTCGCGGTGGTCCTTCCGGAGAAGTCGAAGTCGATCATCGTTCCGGCCACCGCGATCGTGCACGCTCCCTACGGAGACTCCGTGTTCGTCATCGAGCCGCGCAAGGACGACACGCCCGGCCCCGCGACGACCGCCGACGGCAAGCCCGTGAAGATCGCACGGCAGCAGTTCGTGCGCCTCGGCGAAGCGCGTGGCGACTTCGTGGCCGTGCTCGACGGGGTCAAGCCGTCCGAGGAAGTCGTGTCCGCCGGCGCCTTCAAGCTGCGGAACAACGCGACGGTCTTCGTCGACAACACGAAGCAACCGACGCCGAAGCTGGACCCGCGTCCCGAGAACCGCTGAGGCGGCCATGAAGCTCACCGACATCTTCATCAAGCGGCCGGTCCTCGCGATCGTCGTCAACCTCGTCATCATCGTCGCGGGCATCCAGGCGATCCGCTCGCTCAACGTCCGTCAGTATCCGAAGATCGAAAGCGCGACCGTCACCGTCCGCACGCCGTACGTCGGCGCGGGCGCGGACCTCGTTCGCGGCTTCATCACGACGCCGCTCGAGCGTGCGATCGCCGCCGCCGACGGCATCGACTACATCGAGTCGCAGAGCGTCCAGGGGCTTTCGACGATCAACGTCCGACTGAAGCTGAACTTCCCGTCGGCCGCCGCGCTCGCCGACATCAGCGCGCGTGTGAACCAGGTCCGCGCCGACCTGCCGCCGGAGGCCGAAGTCCCGGCGATCAACATCGAGCCTTCCGACGCCCAGGTCGCGGCGATGTACCTGTCGTTCGGATCGACGATCCTCGCGGACAACCAGGTCACCGACTACCTGACGCGCATCGTCCAGCCGCGCCTCTCGGCGATCGAAGGCGTGCAGCGCGCCGACATCCTCGGCGGGCAGACGTTCGCCATCCGCGCGTGGCTCAAACCGGACCGAATGGCCGCGCTCGGCGTGACGCCGATGCAGGTCCGTCAGGCCCTCGCGCAGAACAACTACCTCGCCGCGGTGGGGCAGACGAAGGGCGCGCTCGTCCAGGTCAACCTCACCGCCGCGACCGACCTCCAGTCGGTCGATCAGTTCCGCAAGCTCGTGGTGAAGCGCCAGGGCGACACGCTCGTGCGTCTCTCCGACGTGGCCGACGTCGTACTCGGAGCGGACACCTACGATCTCGACGTCCGCTTCAGCGGCGAGCGCGCGGTCTTCATGGGCATCTGGGTCCTGCCGAACGCGAACTCGCTCGACGTGATCGGGCGCGTCCGCGCCGAGATGGAGCAGATCAAGCGCGAGATGCCGACCGGCATGCAGACGGCGACGGCGTACGACTCGACGGAGTACATCGACGACGCCATCCACGAGGTCACGGAGACGCTCGTAGAGACGATCCTCATCGTCGTCGTCGTGATCTTCCTGTTCCTCGGATCGCTCCGCACGGTCATCGTCCCCGTCGTCGCGATCCCGGTGTCGCTCATCGGAGCGATCTTCCTGATGCAGGTGCTCGGCTTCACGCTCAACCTGCTCACCCTGCTCGCGATCGTCCTCGCCGTCGGTCTCGTCGTCGACGACGCCATCGTCGTGGTCGAGAACGTCGAACGCAACATCCGGGACGGCAAGACGCCGTTCCAGGCGGCCATCGCCGGCGCGCGCGAGCTCGTCGGCCCGGTCATCGCGATGACGATCACGCTCGCGGCCGTCTACGCCCCCGTAGGCCTTCAGGGCGGCCTCACGGGCGCGCTCTTCCGCGAGTTCGCGTTCACCCTCGCAGGCGCCGTCTTCATCTCCGGCATCGTCGCGCTCACGCTCTCACCGATGATGTCGTCTCGCCTCCTGAAGGGCGGACATCAGACCGGCTGGCTGGCCGGAAAGATCGATCGCGGCTTCGACGCCGTCCGAAGAAACTACGACCGCGCGCTCGCGGCGACGCTCCGACATCGGCCGAAGGTCTACACGGTGTGGATCGGGCTGACGTTGCTCGTCGTGCCGCTGTACGCCTTCTCGGCCGGCGAGCTCGCGCCGAACGAAGATCAGGGGAGCGTCTTCGGCGCGCTGGAGGTGCCCCCCAACGCGAGCCTCGAGCAGATCACGAGCTACTCCGAGCAGGTGGCGGAGCAGTGGAAGGCAGTCCCGGAGTTCGACAGCGCGTTCCAGATCACGCTGGCCAACCAGGGATTCGGCGGACTCAGCGTCAAGCCGTGGAAGGATCGCAAGCGGGACATCTTCGCGATCCAGGAAGAGCTGAGCATGACGTCGATGGGGATCACCGGCGTCCGCGCGGCGGTCTTCCTCCCGCCCGCGCTGCCGAGCCCCGGTTTCTTCCCGATCGAGATCGTGATCGCATCGACGGCGAGCCACGAGGAGATCCTCCGGTTCACGGACGTCCTCGTCGAAGAGGCGATGAAGAGCGGCCAGTTCGCCTTCCCGCCCATCATCGACGTACGCATCGACCAGGCGAAGACGGACATCGTGCTCGATCGCGACAAGATCGCGGCCCTCGGGCTCAGCATGCAGCAGGTCGGCGCCGATCTCTCGGCAGCTCTCGGCGGCAACTTCGTCAACCGCTTCAACATCGAGGGTCGCAGCTACAAGGTCATTCCCCAGATCGAGCGAGCCGCGCGCCTCACGCCCGACCAGCTCACGTCGATCCACATCACCGGTCCGGACGGACAGCTCATGCCGCTCAGCGCCGTCGGGCGGCTGGAGACGAAGGTGGAGCCGCGGACGCTGAATCGCTTCCAGCAGCTCAACTCGGTGAAGATGTCGTGCGTCCCGACGCAGTCGCTCGACGGTGCGCTGAAGGTGATCGAAGAGGCTGCCGCCAAGCAGCTCCCGCCCGGCTATCGCCTCGACTACACGGGCGAGTCGCGACAGCTCCGACAGGAGGGCGGCAAGTTCCTCCCCGCGATGGGGCTCGCCGTGCTCCTCATCTTCCTGGTGCTCGCGGCGCAGTTCAACTCGTTCCGCGATCCATTCGTCATCCTCGCCGGCTCGGTGCCGCTCGCGATGTTCGGCGCGCTCGTCTTCACCTTCCTGAAGTTCGCCGGCCCTCCGGGCATGAAGTTCGCGCTGACGGAGGGCTGGACGACGACGCTCAACATCTACTCGCAGGTCGGCCTCGTCACGCTCGTCGGCCTCGTCGCCAAGAACGGCATCCTGATCGTCGAGTTCGCGAACTCCCAGCAGGAGAAGGGCTTCTCGAAGCTCGAGGCCGTGCGCGCTGCGGCGAGCACACGCCTTCGCCCCATCCTGATGACCACGCTCGCCACGGTGGCCGGTCACTTCCCGCTCACGCTCGTCAGTGGTCCGGGTGCCGTCGCACGAAACTCGATCGGCATCGTCCTCGTCGGAGGGATGGCGATCGGTACGGTCTTCACGCTGTTCGTCATCCCGTCGCTGTACGTGCTCATCGCGAAGCAGCACTCGACGAAGGTCACGGAGCAGTCCGGGGCCACGGAGCGGTTCGTCCGCGAGCCCGGGCCGGTCGCCGCAGAATGACGAGCCCTTCCGCGCCCTAGGTTGCCCTTACCGCGCCGGTGCGGTAGCGCGAGGAGATGCCCGACCGATCGCCTCGCACCGCCCTGCTCGAGGATCCGCAGCTTCGGCCGTTTCTCCCGCTCTTGTGGGTCGCCTGGTCGGACGGCGACCTCGAGCGGGAGGAGCTGCGCGCGGTCGCCGAGCGGATGGAGGCGATGCCGTGGCTCCGGCCTGCCGCTCGCGCGGCGCTCGCGTCGTGGCTCGATCCGGAGGACCCGCCGTCGACGAGAGAGCTTCGCGATCTGATCGACGCCATCGAGCGGATCGCATCGACGCTCGCCCCCGATCGACGACGCGATCTCGCGCAGCTCGGCGCCTCGCTGATCGAGAGAGGCGACGCAGCGAACATCGAGACGATCACGCAGGCGCTCGAGGAGCTCGATATGCGCCTCGGCGGGTCGTCGATCTGGGCCGCGCGCCCGACGCGGGATGTGCCTTCGCGCGGCGTGCCGGACGGTGCGCCGTTCGACGTCGGCGCGCTACGCCGCATCCTCGACGGAGAACACGCCGCCGTGCGCGACGGAGTGCGGCGCGTCCTCGACGATCCCGAGCGACGTGCCTACGGGCTTCCCACGGCGGAGTACCGCGCGAAGGTCGCCGGCTGGCTCGCGGACCTCGCGGCGAGCGGCTTCGGCGCGCGCGCGTTTCCGGGCGTCGTCTCGGAAGAGCCCGATCTCGGCGCGTTCATCGCTACCTTCGAGACGCTCGCGATGGGCGACCTCTCGACGCTCGTGCGCTTCGGCGTGCAGTTCGGTCTCTTCGGCGGGAGCATCTACTTCCTCGGAACCGAGGAGCAGCGGCGACAGCTCTTGCCCGGCGTCGCCGACCTCTCTACGCCCGGATGTTTCGCGATGAGCGAGGTCGGGCACGGCTCCGACGTCGCGAGCCTCGAGACCACCGCGACGTGGGATCGTGAGACGCGAAGCTTCGTCGTCCACACCCCGCGCGAGGCCGCGCGCAAGGACTGGATCGGCGGCGCGGCACAGCACGCACGGACCGCGACCGTGTTCGCACAGCTCGTGGCGGACGGCGAACGCCACGGCGTCCACGCGTTCGTCGTCCCGATCCGCGCGGCGAACGGCTCGCTGCTCGAAGGCGTTCGCGCCGGAGACTCCGGCCACAAGATGGGCCTGAACGGCGTCGACAACGGACGACTCTGGTTCGATCACGTGCGCGTGCCGGAGACGGCGCTCCTCGGGCGCTTCGCGCGCATGGACGAAGAAGGCCGTTACACGAGCCCCATCGCGAACCCGAGCCGGCGCTTCTTCACGATGCTCGGGACGCTCGTCGGCGGGCGCGTCTCGGTCGCCTCCGGCGCGGTGAGCGTCGCGAAGGTCGCGCTGGCGATCGCGATCCGGTATGCGACGGCGCGTCGCCCGTTCGCCGGAGACGACGGCGAGGACGCGCTGCCACTGCTCGCCTACCCGACACACGGGCGCAGGCTCATCCCGCGGCTCGCCACCACGTACGTTCATCACTTCGCCGTCGCCGGGCTCCGGCGTCGCTTCGCCGAAGCACAGCGGCCGTTCGCGACGCCCGACGGCACGCCGGGCGACTCACGCGAGCTCGAGGCGCAGGCGGCGGCGATCAAGGCGCTGACGACGTCGTTCGCGGTCGAGACGGCACGCGCATGCCGCGAAGCGTGCGGCGGTCAGGGCTACCTCTCGGTGAACCGGCTCCCCGACCTCTGCGCCGACGTCGAGATCTTCACGACGTTCGAAGGCGACAACACGATCCTGCTCCAGCTGGTCGCGAAGAGCCTGCTCTCGGGCTTCCGCCGGCGCTTCGAGGGCGCGGGCGTCGGCGGCGTCGTCCGCCACCTCGCCGAGAAGGCGAAGGTCGCCGTCCTCGAGAAGAACTTCGTCGCCGTCCGGCGGACGGCCTCCGAGCACCTGCGCGATCGCGCATTTCATCTGGCTGCGCTCCGCTTCCGCGAAGAGCACCTGCTCGCGACCGCGGCCGCGCGGATCCGGAGCCGCCTCGCGAAGAAGATGGACGGCAACGAGGCCGTGCTCGAGGTGCAGGAGCACCTCGTCGCCCTCGCCCGTGCACATGCGGACCGGCTCGCGCTCGAGCTGTTCGACGAGGCGCTCGCGAAGGAGGCGCTCGACGACGCGAGCCGCACGCTGCTCGACCGGCTGGGCGCGCTTCACGCCATCGGCGTCATCCGCGACGACGCGTCGTTCTTCTTCGCGCGCGGGTACCTGGAGCCCGACAAGGATCGTGCGCTCCGCGAGGAGAGCGAGGTCCTGATCCGCGAGCTCCGCGAGAGCGCCGTGGGCCTCGTGGATGCGTTCGGAATCCCGGACGCGTGCCTCGCCGCGCCGATCGCGTTCATGGATCCGGCACACCCGACCTGGTGAAGATCTGGTGAGATCTGGTGAGATCTGGTGACGAGCCTACGGCTCGAGGCGCGCGTACGTCAGGTGTTTGGTGGCGCCGGAGCGCCACGCGACATGGATGCGGTCACTGCCGTCGGTCGCAACGTCGACCAGCGGATGTGCGTCGCCGCCGCCCTTCGGGCCGAACACGTTCGTGTCGAACAGCTCCGAGCGGAAGCCGTTCGGCGCGGTCTTGTCGGCCCGATAGATGCGGAGCTCGCTCGTCTGCGCATCGCGCGCGAAGACGGCGGCGATCACCGGCCCGAGTAGAGGCCGATGCGCGATGGCGAGTCGGGCGGCCTCGAGGCTCGTCGCCGCCGACATCCCGGCGAGGATCCCCGTCTCGAGGACGGTCTCTTTCCGTGAAGCTCCTGGGCCGATCGTGGTGACGACGAGATCGGCCAGCGTGTCGCTCGTCCGTCGGTAGTACGCGAAGACCGTCGCGCCGGCGGCAGCGGTCACTCCGATGCTGCCGCCGGCGGAGACCGTTCCGCCGTCGTCGACGGTGGCCGCGGAGCTCCAGTCGCCCGCACCTCGGGTGCGATGGCTCGTGCCGAGCACGGAGCCGCCGCTCGTGCGCTGGAATGCGGCGTGAAAGGCCCCGTCGGCGTGCGCGACGGCAACCTCGGGTGCGCCGGCCGGAGCCGACTGGTGGGGCAGCCCTTCGGCGAGCGGGACGTCGTCGATCGTCGTCGTGCCGGGAGTGCATCCTGCGAAGCGGAGACTCGCGGAGTGGAAGGTGCCTGTCGCGTCGCCGTTGAAACGCGCGACCTCCGACCAAGCGACGAGCACGTCGTTCCCGGCCCCCACGGCGGTGCGGACCTGCGAGAGGCGCGCGATCGGCCCTTCGCTCATCGTCGCGAGCACGGAGGACGGCCCCGGCTTCGCGTCACCGCTGATTTTCGCGACGTTGAGCATCCCCGCCTGGCCCCACACGAGCCCGAAACATCCCTTCGAAGGAGCGAAGGTGGAGACCGCCTGACCGAGGGAGATGGCGTTCGACTCCAGCGCAGTATCGGAGGTGACGATGACACGCGGAGGGTTCTCGTCGCCGGCGACGAGCGCGACGTGCAGGTGCCGCTGGGCGGAAGGCGTGTCGAGCCACGCGAGCGAGACACGCCCGTCGGCATCCGAGGCGATCGACAGCGAGCCGGCGATGAGCGTGTCGTTCTCGATGGGTACCTTGACCGACGAGAGGTCCGGCTTCACGGAAGAATCGTTGCGGCCCTCGGCGCCTCCGTCCTCGAGACCGGACGTATCCTCTCCCTCCGCAGGTGTCCCGCCGTCCTGCCCCGCGGGAGCAATGCCGGTCTTCAGTTCCCCGCAGCCGCCGAACGTCGACGCAGCTCCGACGGCGAGTGCCAGCGCCAAGAGACCACGAACGCGCATCGCGAAGCGATAGCAGGGCTTCTCGCAGATTCAAGTGAGCGCCCCGGAGCCTGGGACGTCATGATCGAAGCGTGCTGCCCGCGTCGACAGGCGGTGGCGCGGAGACCGGCCTCGTACCGGCGCGCTCGGGGAAGCGCGGCGCTCCGGGCTCGAGCGGGAGACGCAGCGCGTTCGTGGTGAACGACACGGCGTGATAGAGGCCGACGAGGAAGACGAGCTCGATGAGCTGCTCCGACGTGAAGTGCAGCGCGAGCCGGTGCCAGAGCGAATCGTCGACGTCGGCGCTCACGTGCAGCGAGCTCACGAGCTCGAGGAGGAGCTTCTCTTCGTCGGTCCAGAGGTCGTCGCTCTCGGCGGACGGCGGCCGCTCCACTGCGTGTACCGTCGCGACGAGCTGCGCTGGAGTGAAACCTGCGGCGGCCCCGAAGAATGCCGCGTGCACGCTCCACTCGTATTCAGCTCTGCAAAGCGCGGTGGTGCGGAGGATGACGAGCTCGCGCTGGCGGAGCGAGATTGACCCGGGATCGAGGAGACTGCCTCGACGCATACGCGCGAGGACACGCGCGTTGTTCGCGACGACTCGAAAGAGCGCGATGGGCGGAACGCCGGGCGGCATCATCTTGCGGAGGTCTTGCTCCACATCATCGGGATACGGCGGGACGAGCGGCGGGATGCGTGGCTCCATGAAGGCTCTCCAGTGCTACGATATTCGTAGCACCACCCTTCTACCGCTACGTTTTCCGTAGCGCAAGCCGACACCGTCCGCCCCCATGCCGCCCAAAGTCCGCTCCACGACGTCGCCGCGCCCCAAAGGACCACGCATCACGATGGGTCGTCCCGTCCGGGGGAGTCGGACGGGGCGCCCGATCATGCTCCTGCTGGACGTCCTCGGCCGCCGCTGGACGCTCCGAATCCTCTGGGAGCTCCATCCAGGCCCGCGGACGTTCCGTGTCCTACGCGAGGCGTGCGAGGATGTCTCTCCCAGCGTTCTCAACGAGCGCCTGACGGAGCTTCGTGCCCTCGGATTCGTCGAGCTCGGCGACGACGGCTACACGCTCACGCCCGACGGCCGAGCGCTCGGGGAGCTGCTCCTTCCGCTCGACGCGTGGGCGAACGCGTGGGCACGGCGCTGAGAGCGAAACGAAACGCCTCGGCGTCCTGGTCTTGCGCTGGCTCGCTCAGTCGCACGAGAAGGACGACGGCACCTCCGCCGGCGTGCAGCTCTTGGGCGGCGGCGGCGGCGCGTGCCGCAGCTTGTTCGTGCACACGTTCGTGATGCAGCGGCTGTCGTAGTTGCAGTTGGCGACGCACTCATCGAGGTCCACACCGCCGAAGCAGGCGCTCGGGCTCGCGCAGCGGTGGTACTGGCCCTCGTAGCAGCAGTGCTCGCCCTGCGCGCGACGTCTCGCCGTCCCGACGTCCTCGGTCGGCGGCTGCGTCGACGTCCGCGATCGCTGGGATGCGGCGAAGGGAGTGGCGCCCTCGTCCTCGTTGCTGCAGGCGGCCGGCCCGAGCGCGAGGATGGCGAGAACGACGGCGTGAGAGGCGCACGACAAGAAGCGTCCGTGAGACATGGTCCTCGTGAGGGATCTAGAGGTTTGGTCGCGACCGCGAGCTGGGGGTGCGGAAGACACGTCAGTGGTACGGGCCGTCCGGCACGGGCCCGCCTCCCCCGCCGCCACCCGCGTCACACGACTTCGCGACGCCCTGGAGCATCTTGTCGATCGCGATCGGGTCCGCGAGCATCGTCACGTGATCGGCGTACGTCGTGAGGACGAAGTTCTCGACGTTCGGCGCCTCGTCCTGGAAGCCGGCGTTCGCGCCGGTGATGAAGTCCGCGACGCCGACGATGTTCGTGTAGCAGACGTTCGGAGCGGCATCTTTCGTCGTGATCGACCGCTCGCTCGCGTTGACCGAGAGGAAGACGCCCGGCGGCTCCGAAAGGCCGCCATGAAGGCCGGACCAGTATTGCGGATCGAACAGGTCGGACACGAAGCCCGACGTCACGAGCTCGTGCTCGCGCGGCGGCAGCTTCAGCCCTACGTTCGAAGCGAGGCCGAGCGCGCCTGCCGCGAGGTCCTGTAGCCGGATGTTCGACGTGAACGGCGGCAGGAGCCCCTGCACCGCCGCGATCGTGTTCGGCAGGAAGACGTTTGCGTCGATCACCTTCGCCAGGCCGAGGTGAGCGTACGGGTGATGTAGTCCGCCGAAGGACACCGAGCTCGCGACGAGCCCTGCGCCTCCGCGACGGAGGATGAAGTTGTCGAGCACGCCGGTGCCGGCCGAGTGTCCGACGACGTTGACCTTCTGCGCGCCGGTGTCCTTCAGGACGCCCTTGACGAACTGCGCGATCTGTTCGCCCGACGCGTCGAGGCGCGCGCGGCCGAAGAGGCCGCCCGGCGTCTCCTGACCGTAGTTCATCCCGAAGACGCAGTAGCCGGCGCCGGCGAGCGCGCCCGTCACGGCTGTCATGCCCTCGACGTTGCCGCCCTGGCCGTGAACGACGACCACCGGGTGTTTGCCCGGCGCGGGCTTGCACGACCGATCATTGAACGCGGCGGCGTCGGCGTGAGCTGCCGTGAGCACGAGACACCCGAAGAGCGTGGACGCGAGAACACGAGAGAGGCGCATCATCAGCGCGGTCCTCACTCACGGTCCGTGCCAGACCGTGCGAAGGGAAAATTCCCGCATTTCTCATCGTGGCGTGCGTGGCCTGGTGAAGGCCGCTGGTCACGTTCGTGACCCGCGACCCGGCGCTGACGGCCGCCGGCTGGCCGACCCCGAGAAAAAACGACGTTGGTCGAGGGGACCGCAGCTTGAGTGGCCAGAGGCGTCGAGACCGGCGCGCCTCGCAACGAGGTTTGCGCAATTCGCGCGCGTTTCTTCTCAGAACCGTCCACACCAACGAACGCACCGAGGGCGTCGCCGCGATCGCGCAGAGGCTTGAGACGCGTCTCAGAGTTGCGACTCCGCGAGGGTCAGACAACCTTCGACGCAGAAACGAGCGCTGGAGCGACGAGCCGTTCGAACGGGGACGGGTTGGAGCGGAAGGAAAGAAGGAAAGAGGATGGTCGGAACGAGGTCCTTCGCATGTCTGGCTGTTCTTGGCGTTCTCGCCCCGCTCCTTGCGTGCGGCGCCAGCGACGACGAGAGCACGACGCCCGACCTGTCCGGGCGCGAACGCCCGGGCGCGAATGGCTCCGAGACGCCCGTCGACCCGACGCCGAGCGGCCCTGCGTGCCCCGAGGGCAGCGTCGTGAAGAGCGAAGGCCTCGCCTTCGACGGCAAGACCACTGAAGTGGGCATGGGTCTCGCGGCGGGCCTCGGGCTCGCGAAGTTCACCGTCGAGGCGTGGGTGCGTCGCGACGGCGAAGGTGAACACGCCGCGACCGGCGTCGGCGGCATCCGCTACGTGCCGATCGCCGGCAAGGGTCGCGGCGAAAACGACCAGACCGTGAACAACTGCAACTACGCCTTCGGCTTCGTCGACGGGCGCCTCGCCGCCGACTTCGAGGACAACGTCGACGGCGGCAATCACCCCGTGGTCGGCAAGACGGAGGTGAACATCGGCGAGTGGCACCACGTCGCCGCGACCTACGACGGCGGCACGTGGCGCATCTACCTGGACGGAGCGCTCGACGGACAACGTGCCGTCAACGCCACTCCGCGCGCCGACAGCATCCAGCACTTCGGAGTGGGAACCGCCTACGACTCGAAGGGCGTCGCCGCTGGCCACCTTCACGGTGCGCTCGCCGAGCTGCGTGTCTGGAGCTACGCACGAAGCGAAGACGAGCTCCGCACGGCGATGCGCCAGCGGATCGAACAGTCCGACGGCCTCGTCGGACGGTGGTCCCTGGACGGCGCAACCGGCCTCTCGGACTCGCTCGGCAAACACGACGGCAAGGTCACCGGCACCACCGCGGTCGCGGCGCCCGGGCCCGCGCTCGAGATGGGCACCGCGCCCGTCATCGCCGACGCGGTCCCGCCGCATCGCTCGAGCGTTCCGGCTGCGCAGGGCTCCGTCGAGCTCGGGATCACGCTGAACGACCCAGACACGACGGCGCACGTCACGACCTTCCACGTGCGCGAGATCACCGAGGCGGAAGACTTCAGCGTCGTCGTGCTGCCCGACACGCAGTACTACACGGTCGAAGGCAACGGCTTCGAGCGGTACTTCTACGACCAGACCAAGTGGGTCATGGACAACCGCAAGGCCTACAACATCAAGGCGGTCATCCACAACGGCGACATCATCAACAACGGCGACCGGTTCGAGTACCAGTGGACGGTCGCCGATCGTGCGATGAAGACGCTCGAGGTGAAGTCGACCGACCTGCCCGACGGCCTGCCCTGGGGCATCGGTCTCGGCAACCATGATCGCGACGACGCCACGCGCGTCGACCCCGGCACGACCGTCCGCTTCAACCGCACGTTCGGCGTCACGCGCTTCGAGGGCCGCTCCTATTACGGCGGCCACATGGGGACGAACAACGACAACAACTGGTTCACGTTCAACGCCGGCGGCCTCGACTTCGTGGTCGTCAACTTCCGCTACGCCCACGAGGCGCCGTCGAAGGCGGTCATCGACTGGGCGCGCGAGGTGTTCCAGCTACACCCGTACGCGTTCGGCATCGCGAACTCGCACTCGATCCTCACCGGCGGCGGCAACTTCAGCGCGGGCGGGAAAGGCATCTACGAGGGCCTGAAGGACGTCGAGAACGTGCACCTCCTCACGTGCGGTCACGTCTCGGCCGAGAAGAAGCGGACGGACACGTTCGAAGGCCACAGCATCACGTCGATGCTCGCCGACTACCAGTCCCTCAACAAGGACACGCCG
>JAFAER010000251.1 GCA_023423895.1 Pseudomonadota bacterium | reverse complement strand
GAGGCCACGTCAAAGTCGGCCCAAGGCGCCGATGTCGCATGGACCTCTTCAACGAGCAGTTGATCCCGGTCGCGCCGTATGTGGCGAAGATCGTTGAGACGCCTGACGGCATGTCGAATGCGTACGGAGAGGACATGCGAACCTCCTCCAACCAGGTGCTCGTTCGTCGCGTCCTCGCTCCCGCCGACGAGAAGTTCGACACGCCCCTCCTCCCGCGCGGGAAGGTCGAGGGCGGAGAGCCGTGTGATGGGGAGCGAGAGATGCGTAGCGATCGGAAGAAGATCAAGCTCCGCGCATCCGCTGCCATCGACAGCGAGGGCGCTCGGCGAAGGTCCGAGGCGCTTGCGCGCCTCGTCACCGGCATAATCCTGCTCGAGCGCCAGCGCGCCGCCGAAGCCGCGGCCGAGCTCGCAGGCGCGGTGCAGGCCTTCGAGCAGTGCACCGATCGTGATTGCGTCGGGCTCGGTGCAGCGCTCGTGCGTACCCTCCGCGCGAACGTGGATCTCGAGTCCGTATTCCTCGTCGCGCTGACGGCTCGCCTCCACGACGCGACGCTCCTCGGGAAGGACGATGCGGCGAAGGGCCTGCTCGTCGATCTCGAGGGGAAGTGGTTCCGGCCTCCCAGCGGCACGCTCATTCGATGTGGAGCACGGCGAGAGGTCCGGCTCCTCCTCCTCGCGCTGATCGAGGGGCGCCGCGATCGACCAGGGGTGCCGCTCAGGGTCGACGAGCTGCGCGATGTCGGGTGGTCCGGCGAGCAGATGCACGTCGTGTCGGCTCGGAATCGGATCAAGCAGTCGATGGCCGTGCTCCGCAAGCTCGGGTTGGGTGAGCTCCTTCTCTGCCGGAACGGCGGCTACATGCTCGACCCCGCGGTGCCGCTCTCGATCTCGAAGCGCCACGACGCCGAGGATCCCGAAGACTCGTTCCTCGTGGATCGTGACCGCCGTCGGCATTCCGAGATACGCGAGCTTGCCCCGACCGCTGTGAAGCGCGCGTCACGTTGAACCCTGCCGGGTCCCGCATGCGCGGAGCACGTCTCTTACCAGAGTCTTACTGGCGTCGCGTTCGATGCCCGGCACTACAGCTGGCACCCCGCTGCTTCCCGGATCCTCTTCGTCCAGCATCAGGGCAGCTCGCCCGGGAGTGACGTGATCGCGCGTGTGCTCGACACGTCAGGCGCTCCAACCGTGACGTCGGCTGTCCGCATTCCCGGGCTCGGCAACGGGGAGGACTGCTGGTCGACGTTCGACGGTACGACCGTGGCCGGGACCCGACGAGCGTTGTCTGCCAGGTCCCTCATCACCGTCGATCCCGTGACCGGCGTCGAGAACGTGCTCGATTCGGCGTGGGACCTCGGCGGTACGACGGTCATCGGTCCCGACGTCCTCTATGCCGCCAGCCGCGGTCGGGATCTCGTCGGCGGAGCGACCCTGCTCCGGCGCCCGCGGTCGGGCGGCCCTACTTTCAGGCCGCCTGTCGGGTCGATAGCCTGAACCTCCTCCTTGCGGAGGAAGGTTCGAATTTATTGCAGTGGTGGAGGCGCCGGGAATCGACTCGAACTGCACGGAGTCCAGCTCGCTGGACGGAGTGCAGCGAGAGCCATGAGCGGCGCATGCCTGAGGCGGCCCGCAGGGCCGCCTTGCAGTGGTGGACGCGCTTGCAACCAATTCGAACCGCGGCCGAGGTGGCACTCGAGTTCGCGATCGGCGCAACCTATGAGGCTGTCCGCCGGCGTTCGTTCCCCGAGCTGCTCGATCGTCTGGAGCACGTTCGAGCCATCTCCCGCTTCGACGTCAACGTCGTCATCAACGAGCGCACGCTGCCCGACCTCGATGACGTCGCATGAAGCCGAAGCGCCCGAGCCCCTCGCGCATGAGCGTCGGATGCGCGGTCGGCGGGCGACACGTTAGCGCCAGATGACGAGGGTTGGTACACGAGCCGCGCGGTCGGCTCGTCAACCGCTCGCGAACTCCGCGATGCAGCGATCTCCCCGACGTCAGGGCTCGTGCAGGGTGAATCGATCCAGCCGTCGGCAGCGCCAGGGCTGCACAAGACTGGATCGATCTCGCTTTTGCAGACCGCGGGGCTGCGTTTCGGTCGATGGATCTCGTTTTTGCAGACGTCCGGGTTGCTCTTTCGTCGCTCGATTCACATTTTGCAGACCGCCGGGGCGCCCCGGGCTGGATCGATCGACGTTTTCGCGGACTTGGCGGCGACTCCGCGGGTGCGACGTCCGGGGTCGGGGAGGGCGCCCCGTCCACGGGGCTCGCAGCGCCGCCGCGCCTCGTCGGCCAGGTGGAGATCGGCCGCAGGAGGGGCTCGGCGAGCGCTTCGGTCGAGGGGTCCTTGCGCGTAACGGAGGCGACGACCTGCGCCGCGTACACGCGAACATCGTCGAGCACGCAGCATGATCCCGAGCGCCTCCGCGGGCGAGGTCGCCGGCGTGAGCGTTGCCGCGAGCTCGATGAAACTCCCGATCGAGCGCGCCGCCGAGCCTGTCGGCCCCGCCGCTGGCCCGCTCGGCTGGCCCGATCTGGCCCAAGCCAGTGGCTTACGGCCCAACTCGTCGAAAACGTTGAGTCGCCGGGCGGGCACGCAACGCGCTTCCGGCGCACGGCGTGTCCGCACTCGCGCCCGCGTATCGACCGCACCGCCCGACGGAGACGGTCCTCTACTCGCTCGTGCGCGAGCACCTCGAGACGTTCCTCTCCCATGCGCGCGAGAGCTACGGCGCACCGCTCCCGCGCTACGTTGAAGCCGAGTTTCGCGACTATCTCCGCTGCGGTGTCTTCGCTCACGGCTTCGTGCGCGCGCACTGCGATTCGTGCGGTCACGATCTTCTCGTCGCCTTCTCCTGTAAGCTCCGCGGCCTCTGCCCGAGCTGCGCAGGGCGGCGCATGGCCAACACCGCCGCGCACCTGGTCGATCGCGTTCTGCCCGCCGTGCCTGTACGTCAGTGGGTACTCTCGCTTCCCTTCGAGCGACGAACCCGAAGCAGCGGTCATCTCGATCCGGGGATCAGTTCCCGCCGTCGCCGGCGTCAGCCTTCGTGCCGGTGCCGCCGATGATGCACTGGACCTTAATGGGACCCTCGAAGGTGTAGTAGTTGGAGCCTTTGCACGAGCTCTGCCACTCGCCCAGCTTTGACCCGCACTCCTGGTCCATCTTGTCGTAGGCCTCCTTGCACGGGCCCGTGACGATCGCGTGGGTGTCCCTGACGCAGTCGTCCAACTCCTCCTGCGTCTGACAGGTGCCGGTGCCGCCCAGCGCTGGCGGGAGGCAAGCCACGACGACGCAACTCGAAACCTGCTGATATGCCTCGCCGCACGCCGGCTTCCCGCTCAAAAGCTCGATGCAGCCGCCCTGGTTGACGTTCGCGATCCGGTCGTCCTTGACGAGGATCGGCCCCCACTTCTCCGCGTCCTCCGCACTGAAGACGCAGGCCGCGCACGTCTCGCTTACTTCGTTCGACCAATCGCTGACCAGGACATTCCCGGACGGATCGGCCTTGAAGAACGCCGAAATCTTCGCGGCCTCGTCGCTCGTGCAGGCGCCCGGCGCGTTGATCGCCTCTTTGTACGGGAACTGCGTCGCGTCCACGGACTCCGTACTGACGCAGCTCTCGATCACGTCGTCATCCTCGGGATCCGGCTGCGAACCGGCGTCCTTCACGTCGGTGTTGGCGCCGGCGTCCGTCGGGCTGCTCGCAACCGTGGTCTCCGAGCAGCCAGTCACGCCGACAGCGGACACGAGGCCCGCCAGGGCCGATACGCTCGCAAGAGCGAATAGTTTATTCATCATATTCGTCGACTCCTGCCGCCTTTGCGGTCTTCGTTGCAGTTAAGTCAGTCGGCCCAAACCACGTCGATGCTCGACGGGCCAAGTCGGCGTGCTCGCTCGAGATGGGGATTGAGGCCGCGTGCGCGCGAGGTGCGCGCCCCTCAACGAATCGGGTCGAGGGGGGTGTGCACGAGCTTCCGGAGCGCCATCCCACCCGGAGCGGCGTAGCTCGCGCAGAAGTCCCAACCCCACACCGTCGCCGTGAACGGGCCGTCGCTCTTCAGGCGCTGAAGTCCGTTCGTGCAGACCTTGTCGCCGAACTTCTGCCCCGGACCGCCGGCCTTGGCGAGATCGACGCGCGTGAACTCATACTCGCCGCGCGTTCCGATCGGCTGGAAGTCCGAGAGGTTCCCCCCGGCGCACTCGAGCCAGACGTCTTTGAACTCGCCGCGCGTCTTCGCGCGGACGATGACGAGCGACGAGTCTCCGTACGTCGGATCGGCGTAGAAGCTGTATGAGTTGAGGTATTGCCCGCTCGGGACGACGTTGACGAACTCGGGGTCGCCAGCGTTATTGAACGCCAACTTCTTGAAGCCTTGAGCCGAGCTCGACATGTACGCGGCGACGTAGATCGGGTGGTCAGCATCCTGCGTGCGGACGACGAAGGCGTCGCCTGTCCCGCGGGTGAAGAGCGCCGCTTCTCCGGCCGCCAGGGTAGTGGGCGCTCCCGCGGGGATGTCGGGATCGTAGTCAAGCTGCGTGCCGTCTCGCGCGGCGACGATTCGATACCCCATCGGCTCGTGCTCGTTGCCCAGCCGCGGGCGGTATCCGACGCCCACGTACTCCGAACCCCACTGCTCGAGCGACGGGATCTGCTGATTGAGCGTATCGCAGGGCCCGAGGCCTAGTGGGATTTCCGCACAGACGTGCCCTACGAACGTCGAGATGGGCTTCGTCGACTCGACGATGCTCCCGGTGAGCTCCACAGCGTGCGTGAGCTGAAGAAGCTGTCCCTTGTTCAGATGGTAGGTCGAGGGCCTGTTCTTGCGAAGGCCCATCACGAACCCATCCATGGTGTCCGCGGTCGGAAGGATCGTGACTTCAGTCTCGTCCTCCGATGCGTAGATCTGCATCCCGAGGGATTTGCCATTGGGCTCCCACGAGGGGACAATCATGCTTTGCGTTGCCCATGTCGAGACAGGGAGCAACAGCGTCGCGGACGGCAGGTAGCTCTTCGCGCCGCCAAACGGGTACATCATCGTGAGCCCGACGGGCACGTTCGTCGTGAGATGCATCGCCGATCCGACGAGCGTTCCTGCCTGGATCTCCGTTTGGAGTGCGGGGACGACGCCCTGCGGGCAGGCCAGCCGTCCGCGCAATGCGTCCCCGGCCGTCGGGGGCGGCGCGTCGTCCGGATGGCGGTCGGAGACGAACAGGATCACGCTCTCGCCTGGCGCGATCGGTCCGGTATGAGGAATGAGCTTTTCGTCACCAGGGGTGGTGCGATAGGTCGCGCGCGACAGGTCAAGTTCTTGTCCTTCGTGCGCAAGCTTGAGGTCGACCGGCTGAAGCGACGTATTGACGACGAACGTCGCAAGACAAGACTGATCGACGAGTCTCGCGTCGTAGCGCGGAATCTGGAAGAGGAACTCGCAGCCGTTCGAGCTCCGGTCGGCGGCCGCCGCCGCGCAGGGATCCTGGCACGCAGCGGCGCCGCACGCGCGGTCGACGGCGCACGTCTCGATGACCTCGCCATCGCACGAGCGAACGACGGACCGACCGTCGATCGAGCACTGGAGCGGACACGCGCCGGCGTCGAGGGTTGGTTCGTCGACGAACGTCCCCCCGGAGGCGCCAGACACCGTGCGCTCACTCTTGCACGCGCTTCCGAGCAATGACATCGCGACGCCAACGCTGGCGAGCGCCGCAGCACCGAAGACGCGTGAACGATGACTCTTTTTCATGGAAGGATGACTTCCTCCGGAACCATGGCCAGACCTCGGGTTTTTCCGTTACCAAGCTGACCGTCGTAGTTGCCGCCCCAGCAATAGATCTTGCCAGTGGTGAGGAGCGCGCACGACGTGCTGGGTGTTACTTTGACGGACACTGCGGGGGCGGGCAGCCCCGCGACGGGGATCGCGTCGTAGACGTACTCCTTCTCACCATTGCCGGCTTGACCGTTGTGATTGAATCCCCAGCAGTAGACAGTCCCCGACGCGGCGACGGCGCACCAACGATAAGGGGCGGTCAGCTGCCCGACGGTAGAGACGCTGGGAGTGGTCGCTACATCGACGACCGGTTCAGGGATCACGAGCCCGCGCGGGTATGCGCGACTGAATTCATCGAGCGAGTTGGGGAGCTTGCTCCCCCAGCAGTACCCGATCCCGCGCGCAGCTGCGCATGCGTTCGAGGTCGCGACATCCAGCGCTACAACTCCATCAATCGGTAGCGGTGCCGGGTAAGGGTCGGGATAGATCGAGGTCAGACGTCCAATCAAATTGGATGCGCCGACAGACAGAACCTCGCCATTTTCACGAACGAAGAACGTCGCGTCCCCGAGCACGAGGCGACGGATCGGCGGTCCGGGTGGGAGCTCGATCTCGGTCGCCCCACGTTGCTCGATCGACCCTGGCCCGACCTGTCCGGTTCCGGCCCGACCCCAGCACAGCACACGCCCATCCGTGGCGACGATGCACCCGTTCTGCTTCGAAACCCCGAGTTGGGTCGCGGGAGGGAGCGAAAGTCTCACCGGAGTTCGCTCGGTTGTCACCCGCCAGTACAGCGGGTCCTGAAGGAACGGACCGGTTCCCCAGCACCACGTCGCCCCGTCCTCATCGAGCGCGCACGTATGAGAGAGAGAGACAGCGCGTTCGAGCCCGGTAACGCGTGCGGGCATTTCGCTCGCGGAGATGGTCCCCTCAGCTTCTCCTCGCCCGAGCTGCCCTGACCCGTTCCCGCCCCAGCAAGCCACCGTGCGATCGGAGAGCAACGCGCAGAAGCCTTGGCCAACATCGAGGGCTAGCCCAGGGAACGTCGTCACGAGCGCGGTCGCGCATGGCGGCGACGAACACTCAACTGGCAGCGGGGCGACGTCCACGAAGCCGGCGTCGCGCGCGGGCGGTGAGCCGCCCGCGTCGTCGTCGTCGCTCGGCGTGGCATCGGTCGAAGCATCCGCGGCATCCGGAAGAGGCGTGACCGGGCGCTCATCCTCGGAGCCGGAGCAGCCCACCGCGACGGCAAGCGACGCAGGAAGGGCCACGATGAGCAATTTTGCGAAGTCCATATCACGGAGCCGTCTTGTGATACGCATAGCGATCTCCGATTGCCCAGATGTTGGAGGCGTCTGTTCCACGAATCCGGTGGAGACCCTCGTTGACCGGCGCCCCCGTCAGCGCCAAGGTGGAAACGCCGAACGCGCCGGCGTCACCGCTGACCGGCCCCTGCAGCACGAACCCAGGCCCCGAGAGCCACGCGTCTTCTCCGTTGACCCAGAGGGATGAGAAGACGATTCCTGTGTTCAAGGTATACCCGGGAGAGAAGAGCTTCTCCGACGTGGTCCTGTATCCGCCATCTTCGGGAATGAGTCGCGTCAGCGTCGACACGAAGCGAAGGGCGGCGACTTCGCCGTCACTTCGGACGAAGACGTCCGTCATCGCGCCAGTGTCACCTCGGTGGGTGCTCGAGGTTGCCCCGGGGCCGGTCAATCCAACAGTGCTTGGACGAGGGGGGCACGAATAACTCAGGCCGGAGCGTGTGTATGTGCCGGCAACGACCGTGCGATACCCCTCGGGGCTCTTTCGCATCAGCATCGGGCATGTGTCGGTGGTGCTATTTGTGCCTCCGCTCCCTCCGCTGAACCACACGTCGTCCTTGTCGGTCCCGCCAGCGGCGAGGATCACCATACGGTCTGGAAGCGCAGGTCCTACGTAGTCTTCAACCCACTCGGCTGCGCCGCCGTCGACGCTCTTGCGATGGTAGATCGTGTCGGCGCGCCACGCGTAGACGTCGTCAGCCGACGTTCCCCAGACACCGAGCGTGGCTGTCGTGGGCGAGAGCAAGAGTGAGACTGGGGCCGACGTGTCACGGCCAGCTGCTCGGACCGACGCCGGCACGAGGAGCTCTCGTTCCCACGTCCAAGTGGCGCCGCGCTTGCCACGATAGACGTATCCGGGCTCTACCGTGTAGTAGACCTCGTCCTCGCTCGGCGCCCATATCCGACCGACGTAGCGACCGAACCCGTTTTCATTCTGGGTGTTGTCGTCGATGTAAGTCCATCGTTGATCGGCCTCGATCCACTCCAGCACCTTCGCGCCGATCGACGGGCTTACTGCGACCGCGAACGCGCGTCCCTGCAGCGGCCAGATATCGATGAGGACGAGATCGGCATCCGGCAGCGTCGTGAGGCACCACCCGGCGGCGCTGCAGGTCGACGGGGCAGGCGGATCGATCACGGTAGCGTCATCGACGGCCGAATCGAGCGCGGCGTCCGCGACGATCGGGACAAGCTCCGTGTCCGGCGCCGCGACCTCCTCCGCCTCCGCGGACGCGCACGCGATCCCCGCGCCGAGCGCGACAGATGCACAAGCAACGAGAAACTTGGCTCTCATGGTTTTCCTCCGAGCGAGAGCACCACGCCCCGCCCACCGACCCAGACGTGACCGGGCGCGGGCGACCACACCGTATAGAGGTCCGCAGGCGACGCAGCGAAGCCCGCGACCTTCACACGCGACCAGCGCGCGCCGTCGTAGTGAAGAACGACGCCGGCGTCGCCGACTGCCCAGATGTCTGACGCCGAGGTTCCCCACACGGCGTTGAGCGTTTCGCTCGTGGGGACCTGGTCCACGACGTGCCAGGCGAGCTCTGCGCCGCCGTAATGCCGAATTGTTCCCCCGCTGCCAACGGCCCAGACGTCCGTGTCCGACGCTGCCCACACGGCGCGAAGGGTGTTCATCGTGAGCGAGTTCAGGACTCGGTAGCTAGGAGTGATCTCGTTGGCGCGGTCGACGCGGACTGCCATGCCGCGCCCGCCGACCGCCCAGACGACGTCGCTCGACGCACCATGAATGCCGAAGACCTCCGTAACTCCCTGGGTCTTGCACGTCGAGAGGGGGAGCCCCTCCGCGATCGCGAATGTCGAAGGCGGTGTCCGGCGCACGCGCCAGAGACCGCATCCGGCTTGAGTGTCCGAACCGACCCAGAGAGCGTCCGAGCCGGTGGCGGCCCAGCTGGTCTTGACGTAGTTCCCGTTGAGTTCGAAGCCGAACGACGACGTCGGAAACGGGCGAACGATCCACCCGTCAGAAGAGAGCCCTGCGTCGACGGTCTCGTTGGCGGCCCCACGCGAGAAGAACGTCTTCCACGACCCAAAGCTGAGCTCGCTCGACTCGAGGAGCCAGAGGGCACGTTGCGTCTCCCCCGCTCCGAGGTCTGACATCGTCCAAGCGACGCCGTCGAAGTGAGCGGCAGTGCCGAGGGCGCCGGTGAGCCAAACGTCGTTCGGGCCGCGACCGCGAATATTCAGAACGGCGGCGCGCGAGTCGATCGGTGACTCAGGACTTCGCGGGTCGAACGGAGCGAACGCGCAGAGGGCATCCTCCGTGCACTCCTCTGGAAAATATTCACAGTCCTTGCATGGCTTGACAGGAACATCCGCCGCGCGGTCGACCCCGGCGTCCTCCGTCGGAACCTCGTATGCCGTGTCCGAGGGGGGCGTGACCTCTGCGTCCTCGCTCGTCGCGCACGCGCAGAGCGCCGCGGACGTCGCGGATACGCTCACCGTGACCATCAAGAGCAATCGTCGCAAGCTCATCGCGTCGGCCCTCCTCCCGCGTCCACCTCATCACAAGGCTTGACGACGCATCGACCTCCGACACATGCCTGGCCGGCGACACCATCGCACTTGATTCCGCAGCCACCACAATTGTTTGGGTCCGCGTTCGTATTTACTTCGCACTGGTCGATTCGACTGCCGTTGCAGTCAGCCGTGCCAGTCGCGCATTCGAGTCGGCATACACCGAAGTCGCACACCTCACCCGACGCGCATGAATGTCCACACGCTCCGCACGCGATTTTGGACGAGCTCAGGTCGTGGCATTGACCGAGGGGAATGCCGTTCAGGGTGCTCAAGGGGCAGAAGGTCTCCCCAGCGGAACACGTGCAAGCGAGTACAGGCGGAGTGAAGCCGACGGAGAGGTATCTGCATTCCTGGCCGGGTGCGCAGGCGTTCCCGCACGAGTTGCAGTTGTCGTTCGTGCTCAGGTGTTCTTCGCACCCGTTATCGGGGTCGCCGTCGCAGTTTCCCCACTCGTTTATGCATCTTGTCCACCCGCAGGTGCCGCCTGTGCATCCCTGGTATGTGTTTCGTACAACGGGATTGGGGTCGCATCGGTTGCCGCAGGCGCCGCAGTTTGCGTCGTTTTCCGATAGATCGCGGCATACGAGGTAGTTTCCCTCCGGGCACCCGACCTGGCCATCAGGACATCCGCAGTTGAAACCGTCGCTTCCCGAAAAGCACCGTACGCCGGGCGCGCACTTGTTTCCGCAAAAGCCGCAATTGTCGTCACCCGAGAGCGCGGTCTCGCAGCCATTGTCTACCAGTCCGTCGCAGTCGCCGACTCCCTGCATGCACTGCATCACGCACGCGCCATCCACGCACTCGAAGGTGCCGCCCTTCGCGTCCTTCGGACATACGACGCCGCAAGCACCGCAGTTGTTGCGGTCCGTCCAGAGGTCGACGTCGCAGCGAAACGAGGAGAGCGGGCACGTCGTGTGGCCCGGAGGGCACTCGTCGGACGGGCAATACTGCGTGAGCCCGCGTGCTGCGTCGGGCGCCTCGGCGTCGGGCGACGCGAACGCTGGGGGAGCCACATCGACCTTGTAGGCGATGACGACGGACTCTCCGCAGCCGCCGAAGAGGGGCATCAGCGGGATGAAGACGAGCAGTGGTGCAATGTAGCGCGCGATGCGTCGGGACATCTCGAACCTGTGGGGGGCGGAAGGGTCAGGGCCGCGAGGGCGACGGCCGCGATCGCGTCAGCGGTTGATTCGTCGCGAACTCGAGGCGAGTCGCGTAAGGCGTGCGCGGAAAGCGCTCGACGACGGCGCGCGCGCGCCGCGTCGCGTCGTCGTGACGCCCGAGCCGCGCGAGGGCCTCCACGGCGAGCACCTCACGCTCCTGTACGAACTGCCCCGCGGGATACGCGCGCGCGTGGTCGGCGGCGAGGGCGAGGGTGCGCTCCGGATCCGCGGGGAACGACTCCTCCGCGCGTCGGATGAGCTCGAGCTCGGAGACAGTGGCCGCACGTCCGGGGGATGGCGACGCCGACGGCGCGAGGGGCGGTGACGCGAGGGGGGCTCCCCGGCGCGCGTGCGGGAGCGCACGCGTCGGACGACTCGAGGCGCGCGCCGTCCCGGCGAGCGACGTCGCAGGCGGAGTCGTCGACGGCAGGTCGGCGACCGTGATCACGGGCGTGGGGGCGGCAGGAGCGTCAGGCCGGACGGGCTCCGTGAACGAGGTCGCTTCGGGCAGGGCGGGGGACGACGCGGCGACTTCGGCGGCCGGGAGCGACGAGGCCGACGGGGCCGACGAGAGCCACGTGGCGGCCACGCTACCGACCACGATGGCGAGCCCGAGAGCGCCAAAGCCGTAGTGACTCCGTGGGCGCGTCACGTGCGAAGTGGGCGGCGGCGGCGCGATGGCGCCCGCCGCCGCCAGGTGCGTGGCCATCCGCGCGACGGCGGCGCTCGTCGGGGCCTCCCGCGGCGTCGAACGCACGAGCGCGCGGAGCGCGGGCGAACCATCGTGGGGCGCGGTGTCGTCGCGATCGGACGGGTCGTGGGTCACTTCTTCTCCTCGAGCGCAAGAGAGAGCTCGCGCCGCGCCGCGTACAGGCGCGTGTAGGCAGTCTTCAACGGACACTCGACGGCCAGGGCGACCTCGCGCATCGGCATCTCCTCAACCTCGTGAAGGATGAAGACCGTTCGTTTGTCCTCGTCGAGCGTCGCGACGATACGGCTCAGCAGATCGAGCTCGGCGCCCACGGACGGATCGCGGCCGTCGCTGCCCTCGGGCAGGTCCTGGACGACCCGCTCGTGCCGGCGATGGCCGGTCCTGTGATACGCCGCAGCGCAGCGCCGGGCGATCTCGTAGAGCCACGCGCGAGGATGACGACGATCCCAGCTGTCGAGTCGCTTGTGAGCGACGATGAACACCTCCTGCGCCTGGTCCTCGAGGTCGGCTTCGGCGACGCCGAACCGGCGCATCGAGCGCCAGACGAAGGCGACCTCGTTAGCGAAGAGCGCTCCGACGGTCGCTCGGGCCGACGCAGCAACCTTCGCCGAAGCTTCCGCCTCGGTGACGGTTACCTGCAGGGCCGAGACATTCACGTCTCCCCTATGCGTGCGGAAGGGAATTCTTCTCGTCCTCGAGAGCGACGTCGCGTCGATTTATCGGAACTCGTAGCTTAGCCCGATGGAAAGCCGCCCCTCCACGGGCCCAGCGCGATGCACGTGGTAGAGCTTGCCGGCGTCGACGACCTGGATCTCGTCGCGGACGAGGGCAACGTGCAGCTCCGGGAGCGCCTCGACAAGCACATGCGGAGCGACCCTCAGCCGAGCGAGCATGCCGGCGCCGAGGAACCCGACGCCGCGGGCGGTGCTCTGCACGAGCGAGAACCCGATCGGAGTGAGACGAAGGACACCGCCCCGCAAGGCGACGTGCGGCACGAGCTCCACGCGCCCCGAGCGCAGCGTCACGACGCCTGCCCGCGCGGACAGCTCGAGGAGCCGAAACCCCATCGCCCCCGAGCCCGCTCGCACCGCGCCGCTGTCGAGAAACCCCACCTCCAGCGCGCCGGCGAGGGGCCCCGACGAATAGAGGCTCCGAATCGCCAGGCCGTAGCCCATCCCTGGCAACGTGCCGAAGGCGCCGACGGCCGCCCCCGACAGCGCGACGTGTCGTATCCGCGGAGGTGCAAGCGCCGCGGAGTGAGCGGGGACCGGCGCCGGAGGCTGCGGTGCGCGCGGGTCTCGACGAGGCGGCGGGCCGTGATGCGCGCGGGGCTCGGCTTCTCTGGCAGGAGGCTCGTGCGGAAGCGCGACGGCGATCATCATCGCGAGGACGAGGGACGACGGCTCTTCGATGTCGGCACAGGTCCGTCCGGCGACCCGCACCTCGCGCTCGCCAAGCTCCTGCCCGCGATCGTCCTTCAGCGTGAGAACGACGACGAGCTCGGATTCGAGCGCGCTGACCGTTCCGTACACGAAGAACTGGCGTCCCGCCCCGATGGGGCGCTTCAGCCGCGCGAGCGTCGCCGCGACGATTTCCTCCCGGGAGGGACAGCCCTGGGGCGCATCCCAGGTCAACTGGAACGAGGCGGCCTTCGCGGTGCTGGCGACCGACACGACCGCGAGAACGAGCGCGCACGCCACCCTCCAGAGCCGAAGAATCGAGCGGTGTCGCCGGCGCACCTCGCACGACGCTAGCCGAAATCACGTCACGAGAACCGAAACAAGTCCCTGTCTCCTCGGCGCACCAATAGCTCGTCCATCCCTGACGCGAGGCGTGGTCTCCAGAGCGCTCGTCCTCCTCCCGCTCCACGTGAAGTAGCCCCTATGGTCCGTCTCGAGCCGTGGCAGCGTCCGACGACGAGTGAGCCCGAGGCGCCGGGGCCGTCGACGACGGCACGGTCAAGCTTGGGTTGTCCTGCACGACCGCGTAGTCCCACCGGCGACCTCCTGCGCGGGATCTGCGCCGCTCGCCAGGAGGAAGCGCACCAACCCGATGTGGCCCAGAGACGCCGCGAGGCCGAGCGGAGTCGTCGTCCCACCGGCGTACAGCCCGAGGCGGTTCACGTCGGCCCCATGCTCGACGAGGAGCCGTGTCAGCGAATAGTTTCCCTGTTCGATCGCGTCGAAGATCGGCGGGTACTTCGCGGTGGCGACGATATCTTATCGGCCGGCAGCGCCTGGCCTCGCTTGTGCCATCGATCATGGCGGCGCTGAGCACGCCAGCACGCCCAAAACCGCGCAGCACGTCAATCTCTCGCCGCGAGAGGTGCCGAACAGCCCACATCGGTGACCTGGTGCCGGCCGCACGCATCGATCTCGTCGACCTGAAGAATCTCGATCGAGTGCCGTTCCTGCCGGCTCACACGATACCCGGCGACCTGCGGGTCGCTCTCGTTGCCTGGGAGCCGGCTAGATGGCGAGCCTCATCCGCGACCGCTTCGCGTCCTCTTCGAAGATCTCCAGAGCCAGCGCCCTTGGTGCCCTGGTCCTGTGTCTGCTCGCCTCGGCTTGCGGCGACAACGACCGTTCCCCACCCACGGCCTGCGAGCTGACGCCGGCGCCGACCGCCGTGTCGTATGCGAAGACCGCGGCGGTCTACACGAAGGACGCGGCGATCACGAGCAACGTTCCGACGGTCACCGGCGCGGTGCTCTCGTGGACCGTGACGCCCGCGCTGCCCGCGGGGCTCACCTTCGATACCACCACGGGAATCATCACCGGCACGCCGTCCGAGCTGCAAGCCGCGATGTCGTACACGGTCGTCGCGGCCAACGGCTGCGGCTCCGGCACGGCGGCGCTCTCGATCACGGTCAACGACGAGGCCCCGGCCGCGCTCTCCTATCCGGTCGCCGCGGCGGTCTACACGGTCGACGCCCCGATCGTCGTCAACACGCCCACGGTCACCGGCACGGTGAGCTCGTGGTCGGTGAGCCCGCCGTTGCCCGCCGGCCTGACGCTGGATCCCGAGACCGGCGCGATCCGCGGCACGCCCGCGGATGAGCAGCCCGCCACCCCGTACACGATTACCGCGACCAACAGCGGCGGCTCCACCACCGCGACGATCTCGATCACCGTCAACGCGGAGGCGCCGACCGCGCTCTCCTATTCGCCGACGTCCGCGGTCTACACCCGGAACGCGGTGATCTCCAAGAACGTCCCCACCGTCACCGGCACGGTGACCTCGTGGTCGGTGAGCCCCGGCCTCCCTGCCGGGCTGACCCTCGACCCGACGACCGGCGCGATCACCGGCACTCCGACCGCGCTGCAGCCCGCCACCTCGTACTCGATCACCGCAAGCAACAGCGGCGGCTCCACCACCGCGACGATCTCGATCACGGTCAATGACGAAGCGCCGACCGCCTTGTCGTACGCGACGACCTCCGCGGTCTACACCCGCGACGCGGTGATCGCGCCCAACACCCCCACCGTCACGGGCACGGTGACCTCGTGGTCGGTGAGCCCGGCGTTGCCCGCCGGGCTGATCCTCGACACCACCACGGGTCAGATCACCGGTACGCCCTCGGCGCTCCAGGCGGCCACGACCTACACCATCACGGCGACCAACACGGGTGGCTCCACCACCGCGACGATCTCGATCACGGTCAATCACGCGGCGCCGACCGCGCTGTCC
>JAFAER010000250.1 GCA_023423895.1 Pseudomonadota bacterium | reverse complement strand
GTGACCTCGAGGATCTCGGTGCAGAGGTTCGACAGGTGCACGACCCGCCCGGGGAGCGCCGTCTGGTTGCAGGCCTTGTTGGCCTTGTCCTTGAACGTCATCCATCCGTTCCCGGTCTGCGCGAGCGTGCGCATCATCCGGGCGTAGAGGTCGCGCGCCCGGACCTTCTTCCGCGCGAGGCCGCGGTCCTCCGCGTCGACGTACGCGGCCTCGAACGCCTCGCCGAAGAGGTCAGGCAGCTCTGGAACGACCTTCGGATCGAAGAGGCTCCATTCTCCGTCGAGCTCGACGCGGCGCATGAACAGATCGCAGATCCAGTTGGCGAGGTTCAGGTTGTGCGTGCGGCTCGCCTCGTCGCCGGAGTTGTCGCGCAACTCGAGGAACTCCTCGATGTCGGCGTGCCACGGCTCGAGGTAGACGCAGCATGCGCCCTTGCGTTTGCCGCCCTGGTTCACCGCCGAGACCGACGCGTCGAGCGTCTTCAGCCACGGCACGATCCCGTTCGAGTGCCCGTTCGTGCTCTCGATGAGCGACCCTCGCGAACGCACCCGGTGATAGGCGAGGCCGATGCCGCCCGAGAACTTCGAGAGGAGCGCGACGTCGGTGTAGCGCCGGTAGATCGTCTCCAGATGATCGTCGGGGGAGTCGAGGAGGAAGCAGCTCGAGAGCTGCTCGTGACGTGTCCCGGAGTTGAACAACGTCGGCGAGCTCGGGAGGTACTCGAGCGACGAGAAGAGCCGGTAGAGCTCGAGCGCCTCGGCGACCGTGGTCGAGAGCGCACACGCGATTCGAAGGAAGAACTGCTGCGGCGTCTCGATGACGAGGCGCGTGTTCGGGTGCTTCGCGAGGTAGCGGTCGTAGACCGTGCGCAGTCCGAAATATTCGAGCTCGCGATCGCGCTCGGATGCGATGGCGTCGTTCAGCTTGCGGCTGTTCTCGGCGACGAAGCGCGCGACCCGCTCGTTCACGAGGCCCAGCTCGTGCCCGGTCGCGATCGACTGCGAGAACGCATAGATGCCCTGGTTCTGGACCTCTTTCTCGATGAACGTCGAGAGGAGCCGCGCCGCGAGCTTCGCGTATTCGGGCTCTTCGACGACGAGGCCGGCGGCGGTCTGGATCGAGAGTCGATCGAGCTCGCGCGTCGTCGCGCCGTCGTACAGACCGCTGATCGTCTTCGTGGCGACCCGCAGTGGATCGACGTCGGTCAGGCCGTCGGCGCAGCGGCTGACCGCGCGGACGATCTTCTCGACGGCGACGGGCTCCGTCGATCCATTGCGCTTCGTGACGCGCATCGTCGGTCGACTCGCGCTCTCCGACCTCGGCTCGGCAGCCCGGAGCGACGCTGCGCCGTTCTGCGTGATGATCTCGCTCTGCATGTGGTCCTCCCTCGACGTGACGAGCGGTACCCGACCGCTCGCGGACGAATGCGAAGACGAGGATGTCGAAGAGAGGCGAACGCGAACGCGCGGACGCGTGAACGCGTGAACGCGTGAACGTGATGGCAACCGCCCGCGCGAGCCTCCCACGACCTCTCGTCCCCGCGGACGAAAGGAAGTCTCGAGAGCGAACGGCCGCCCGCGCCGGACGCGAGACGTCGCGCCAGCTCGAACCGACCAGCCTCCCTCGAAGCTTCCAGGTCGAACCGGCTTCGGATGACTCCCGGAGCCGGGTGCTGGCAGGTCTTCGGGCTCACGAGCACTCCGGACGAGCCGGATTCCTACACTCCACCGCTTCCCGCACCCCCTTGTCGGGAGGCAGTGCGCTACGTGGAGCTCGTTCTCGATTACCGCTGCGGGGCAGCCCCGGATGTTCGCCGGGTTCCCTTTTCAGCCCGTGGATTCATGCCCACGAGCACCAACACGAACCACAACATATCGGGGGTCCGTCGCCGGCGTCAACGACATCTTGGGCATCTGCTCAGTGTCCGATGTGCAGCCGCGGTCCCTCTGCGCTGCGGGTCGCTCTCGGCTTCACCGGTAGCGGGCGTCGTTCGTCGCGCGGATGCAGTACTCGATGGCGCGCCGGAGCGAGGGCTCCGTGTGGAACTGCCGGATGTCCGTGTCCAGGTGGACGAGCGAAGCGGCGACGGCCGGCTGGATGCCGGTCACGATGCACTCCGCGCCGACCAGTCCGACCGCGTGAGCCGTCCTGCCGATGTGCTGAGCGGTGGCGGTGTCGACGGTCGCCACGCCGGTCAGATCGAGGATCATCCACCGGGCTCGTCGGCTGACGACCTCCTCGATGACGCGCTCCGACATCCGCGCGCAGCGCTGCGAGTCGAGGACGCCGATGATGGGCGCGGCGAGGACGTCTTTCCACACCTCGAGGACGGGGACGGACAGCTCCTCGACCGCAAGCCGGAGCTGCTCGACGAGCTCGCTCCGTTCGACGTCGCGCTCGGCGAGCTCCGCGTTGCGGCGGGCAACATCGTCTTCGAGGCGTTTGCGATCCGTGATGTCCCGGAGGACGGCGATGGCGCCGCCGCCGTCGACCGGTCTCGCATTGACGCTCAGCCAGGCGCCGTCCGGACGCGCGCCGCTGCGGACGAACAACAAGCCATCGTTGATCGTCTCGCCTCGGATGGCCCGGACGAGGGGAAGCTCGTCGAGCGGATACGGCGTCTTGGCGTCGTCGCGGAACAGACCGAACTGGGTCGCCCAGTCCTGGGGCGCGACGTCGGGCCCGGCGCTCGTGTCGAAGAAGACCGCCGACATGGCGTTCGCGGTCACGTTCATCTTCGCGTCGGCGATCGCGATACCGTCCGGATTCGCGTCGAAGAGGACGCGGAGCAGGTCGTTCTTCTGCCTCAGCTCCTCGCGGACCTTGGTCAGTTCCTGGTGAAGCTCAGCGGTCGCGTCTGCGTCGGGGACACTCATCGAGGGTTCGCAGTCTACGCAGAAGATTGCATGCGTCTCAACGGCGCACTTGCGGAAATCGTGGGCATCCGCGGCGTTCGCGTTCGCGATGGGCATGACCGCGCGCGGCGACGAGCGAACGCATACGCGTCGCGACCCGGCACGGCCTTGCTCTTGCCGCCGGCCGAACGCCGCTTCGAGGTAGCCCCTCCCGGACTCGAACCGGGACGCTCTTCCGAGCCAGAGATTTTAAATCTCCTGCGTATACCGTTCCGCCAAGGGGCCGCGCGTCATGCGAGCTGGTCGGCGAGGCGACCAGTTCTCGCATCATACCAAAGGCTTTGCTGGCGTGCGCGCATGGCTCAGAATGCCGACCATGCGAAGAAAGTGGCTGACACCAGCTCTTGCTTTCACCGCAGCTCTCGCAACATCTGGGCTGGCGCGTGCCGACGAATCGATCATCAAAAACCCTGGCGACCACCCCGCGTACCGCTTCGAGGCCGAGCCGCATGGCCTGATTGGCTTCGGCGGGCCGTTTCGCGGTGGGCGCGGGGAGCTCGGGGCCGGCTTCCGCGGGACCGTGATCATCGTCGACAACGGCTTCGTGAAGCAGATCAACAACAGCGTCGGCATCACGTTCGGTGGCGACGTCTTCTTCGGCCGCGGCACGCTGTTCATCCCCGTGGCCATGCAGTGGAATTTCTGGCTCTCGACCCACTGGTCCGTGTTCGCCGAGCCGGGCATCGGCTTCGCGCCCAACCGCGATCGCGGCCGCGACGCGGTCCACCCGGTCCTCATGGTCGGCGGCCGCTACCACTTCAACGAGAAGGTCTCGTTGACGATGCGCCTCGGCTATCCGGCATTTTCGATCGGCGCCTCCTTCTTCTTGTAGGGGGCCGTCACGTCTGGCGCGCCCGCTTCGCATAGGTGGAAGGGGCGCGAGCCAGCATCGACGTCCGCTCGCCGTGCGCGCGTGGCGCTGTCGCACGAACGGGGGCAGCTCTGGCACGGCGCGGCGCCGTGGCTATGCTCGAAGGGTTGGATTCGCACGTCCGCCCGCCCGGGTTTCGCGTCAACGTCGACACCCAGTCCTTCCCCGAGCACCGGCGGACGCCACCTGATCTGCGGGCGGCCTATGTGTTCGCGCGCGACGTTGCGCGGATGCAGCCGGACCTCCTCGGCGGAAGTCCCGGGCATCGGCTGTTCTGGGTGCGGAAGACCGCGTTCGGCTCGTGCACGCTCGTCTCGCATGCCGATGCGTTCGTGGTGGTCGGGCGGCACACCCAATGCGGGATCGCGTTGCCCGACGATCCGTTCGTCGCACTGCGTCACCTGCTCGTGCGGTCGATCGCGCTCCCGTCGGGGAAGGCGGCCGTCCGCATCCTCGACCTGCACACGCAGCTCGGGTTCGTCCTCCCGGACGGAACACAGCAGACCTCCATCTTCGCCGAAGGCCCCGTCGCGGTCGGCGTCGGCGAATACGCCCTCGTCGGGCTGCCGAACGAATCGCATGACGATCGGCTTCCGAACGAGCTGCCGCCTCCTCAGGTCGACACGCCGCCTGCCATTCGCGACCAGATCGCCGCGATAGAGCAGGCCATGAGCCCGTACCGGGCGAACGCGCGGGCGGACTCGAATCGGTCGTCGCGTATCACGCTCATGCCGCGCCTCGTGATGATCGGCGAGCCGTTGCCCCCGCACGTCGGGCGGCTCGTCCGGGGCGGGCGAGGCGGTAGATGGGCGATCACGCTCGAGCGGGAAGGGCGCTCGGCGACGCTGACGCTCGCAGAGGAGGACCTCGCGGGCGGCGTGCTCATCGGTCGCTCGGAGAAGTGTCATTCCGAGACGCTGCGGCGCATCACCAGCATGAGCACGTCGCGCGTCCACGTCCTCATCCTGCGCGAAGGTCAGCAGGTCTTCGCGTACGACCTCGCGTCGACGCAGGGCACCTACCAGAGCCAACAGGCGGCGCGCAGGAGCGAGCTCGCCGATTCCGGCACGCTCCTCATGCTCGGTCGCGGCGACAGGGCCGTCCGCTTGTACTGGCACCGCGTCGCCGAGTGAGCGTTCACCTCGGCTTCGTTCCAAGAAGCGCCTTGCTGAGCGGTGGGGCGCCGCTTTCGCGAAGCGCAGCGCACAGCGAGATCGACTCGAGGACCCCGGCGAAGCCACGCGAAGCGCCTTCGATCGCGGCGACCTTCGGCCCGTAGAATGCCGCGCGCTCCTCCGCCTCGGCGGTGCTGCAGCCGACTCCGGCCGCGCGGACGAGCGCGGTGCCGAGCCGTCCGGGCAGCTTCTTCCGGAGGTCGTCCCAGTGCGCGCGGACCCACGCCTCGGCAATGGGGCGAGACTTCCTTCGGCCGAATGCCGATTGCAGGACGTAACGCATCTCGTTCGGGCGAACCTGGTCTCCGAGCGTCGCGTCGAGCGCAGCGCGCAGCCGCGCCTCGTCGTCGAAGCCCATCGTCGCGCGCAGGGCGACGATGCGGTCTTCCTTGTTCTTCGCATTCTTCGCGGCCGCCAGCAGGGCCGTCAGCCGTGCCTCGTTCGCTCTCCGTGATGCGAGATCGAGCGCCGCCGCGCCTGCGTCGGCATCGACGCTCGCCGGGTCGGCCAGCCACTTCGTTGCGACCTCCTCGGCTTCGCGGAGCGTCGTGTCGTCCTCGACGATGTCGCCCATGGCCATCAGCACGCTCCGGCGGACGAGCGCCTCGTCGCCGACGGTGTCGGCCTTCTGCGGAGTCTTCGCGCTGCTCGGCTTCGCGACTGCGTCTTTGGACGGGGACCAACCGAGCATCTTCTTCCGGCGTGCCAGGCGTCCGAGCGCGAACTTGCGGAAGGGGGCGCGCCCGTCCTCGTCGACGACCGTGTCGCTCATCGCGCCGAGGATGCCGACGACCTGCTCGACGACCTGTCGGGTGTCGTCGTCGTCGAACGCGGGCAAGATGCGGAGCATCGCTTTCGGCTCGAGCGCTCCGCTCCGCACCGCCGCCCAGGCGTTCGACAGGATCGAGACGCGAGCCGCCGCGTCGAGGTCTCTCTTGTTCTCGGCGAGTCGAACGAAGTCCTTCTCCGAGACGGACCAGCGGTAGTAGCTCGACACCAGGTTCGGATGCACGAACGTGGGGCAGCGCCCCTGGCCGGCGATGAGAGACGGGGCGCCGGCGACGAGCTCGGCACACGTGTCCTTCTTCTCGCCTTGCGCGCGGACGCAGACGGGGATGGTCCAGGAGCGGTCCGTCTCCTCGCCGATCTTCGACCCGAGCGGGCGCCACGGCTGGGAGCTGAGCTCCATGTGCCATCGCGCGCCGCGTTCGCACTCGAACTGGCCCGTGACGTCGGGGACGCCGGCCTTGTCGAGGTAGGACGCGGCCATGTGACTGACGTCCTTGCCGGACACGCGATCGAGCGTCGAGAGGAGGCCGTCGGCCTGGACGCTCTTGAACGCGTTCTCGCGCAGGTATTCCGTCAGCCCTCGACGGAACGCGTCTTCTCCGATCCAACGCTCGATCGTGCCGAGGACCGCGGCGCCTTTTTCGTAGGTGATGTCGTCGAACGCTTCCTGTGCGTCGTCGACGGAGCGCACCGGTTGACGCACGGCGCGCGCGGACACGAGCCCGTCGACGTCCATCACGCCGTGTGCGGCGACGACGGCATCGACCCGCGCGCCGTAAGCGGGGCGCCACTTGTCGACGATGCGCCACTCCATCCACGTGGCCATGCCCTCGTTGAGCCAGAGGTCGTTCCACCACGACGCGGTGACGAGATTTCCGAACCACTGATGTGCGAGCTCGTGCGCGATGATCAGCGCCTGTCCTCTTCGCGCGTTGACCGAGGCGCGCGTCGGGTCGAGGAGGAGCCGCTCTTCCCGGAACGTGACGAGACCTGCGTTCTCCATCGCGCCGCTCCGGAACTCCGGCACGGCGACGATGTCGAGCTTGTCGTACGGATACGGCACGCCGAGGAAGTCCGAGAGCGCGTCGACGATGCCGTTCGTCGCCTCGAGCGCGAGATCGCCGAGGCCGGTCTTGCCCTTCGTCGTGACGAGACGGATCGGCGGCTTCGAGTATCGCGTCGCTTCTTTGATCTCGAGGTCGCCGACCGCGAGCGCGACCAGGTACGTGGGGAGCGGCTGCGTGCGCGCGAAGCGGAAGCGGAGCTTGTCGCCGACCGCCTCGCGCGCGACTTCTGGTGCGTTCGCGACGGCGATCATCGAGCGGGGGACGGTGATGGTGACGTCGAACGGGACCTTGAAGCTCGGCTCGTCGAAGCACGGGAATGCGCGACGGGCATCCGTCGGCTCGAACTGCGTGAACGCGTACGAGCTGCCGCCGTCCTCGAGGCGGTAGAGGCCGGAGAGCGAGTCGTCGAAGGGCGCGGTGTATTCGATGACGAGCTGCGCGTGGCCGGGCGGAAGCGGGGAGGCGAACGCGAGCACGAGCTCGTCCGGTACCTTTGCGCCGTGCGCCGGGCGTACCGATGCGGTCGCGGTGAGCGCGGGCTGCGGCGCCGGAAGCATCGCGCGCGCGCGCGTCACCTCGAGGCCCCGTCCGTGGAGGACGACGAAGGACGTGTGCCGGGGAACGTCGACGTCGATCCGGACGACGCCTTTGAAGCGCGGCTTGGTCGGATCGACGTCCAGATCGATCGCGTAGGCGGTCGGGGCGGCGAGCGAAGGCAACCTGCCGTCGTCGCGCGGCGCGGGCACGAGCGTGGGCGACTCGGCGGCGACAGGAGGCCGCGGCGGTGCGGGCGGCGGATCGCCGGGGCACGCGACGAGCAGAGCCGACGCGAGCCCGACTGCGCTGGACGCGAGGAGAGAGGAGGGCCGCCGCATGGGCCCGACACGCTCGTTCAGCGACGCCGATCCGTCAACACCCAGCGATCGAGCCGAGCCTTGCCGGGAGCAGTCGCGTCATCGAAGGGGGTGCAGGTCGCCGCACCGACAGGGGAGCCGTTCCGGGTACGCGGAAGACGTCCGAGCGCTCCGGGGCTGCACGCTCGATCGTGCACGACAGCGTCGGCGACGTGAGGGTGAACGCGCGACCCTTCGTCGTGATGACGGCGAGCGCGCCGCTACGCCAGCGCGGAGACAAGGACCAGAGCCCGTCTTCCTTCGTGAGGAAGCCGATCAGCTCGACACGCGGCACGTCCACCGATGACGCTGACGCATCCGCCGTCTTCGAGGTGCGGCTCACGAGGATGCCGTCCGCGAAGCGGTAGACCGTGTTCGCCGTCTCGATCGTGGCGGTGCCGAGGAAGGCCTCTCCCCGAACGCGCTGCCAGGTCGCCGCGCTCTGCCTTGCAAGCTTGATGAGGGCCTTCTCCGCTGCTTCCCGATCCATGATCCGTCGCGTCTCCTGCCTGGTGCGAAATGTCTTACATCGGCGTACCTATGCAGATGGTGTGCCGACCGGAAGGTTTTCGCGATTCCAGCCAAAACAAGGGCTTCCCGCGATGCCTGGATCGGCTCGGGGCTGGCCGATCGTGCCGATCGAGGGCGAAGACGCTGGCCTCGTGATCCAGGTCGGAGGGGCGACCGAGCTGCCCGTCGTTGCGCAAGGTCGTTTTGATGAGCGCGTCGCACGAGAAGAAGGAGCAACGGCCCTCCTCACGTCGGGCGGAGCTCGAGGCGGTGGAGGTCACGACCGCGCGCGTCCACGAACGTGGCGGTGAGCGTCCGCGTTCGTCCGTCGATTCGCAGCAAGCCGAAGTGCTGAGCTCCGGTCGCCGGTGAGCCGGTCGTGTCCCAGTCCGCGCTCGACCACGCGACCTCGGGGCCGAACGTGTCGTCGAGCGGCTTCCGCGGGAACGCCGTCGCGTGCATCGGGCCGGCGACGAGCTCCCAGAAAGGATCGAAGTCCTTGAACGCGGCGCGTGTCGGATCCATCCGGTGCGCGGCGGCGTAGTGGACGTCGGCGCTGATCCACACGACGTTCTTCACCGAGCGGGCGCGCATTCCGGCGAGGAGGCGTGCGAGCTCGACTTCGCGCTCGCGAGGCGGGCCGTCTGCGTTCGCCCACCCGTCGTTTGCCTGCGCGACCGTCTTGCCGGGCTCCGCGATGACGAGTCCGATGGGCATGTTGCACGCGATGACCTTCCAGGTCGCCCGAGAGGCGGCGAGCGCATCGAGGAGCCACGCGGTCTGCTCGGCGCCGAGCAGCGCGCCCTCGGACGGTGCAGGCTCGTTCGGGGATCGATACGAGCGGCCGTCGAGCAAGAAGACGTCGAGCAGCGGCCCCCAGGGGACGACGCGATACATCGGCGCGCCCGGTGACCGGATCGTCGGCGTGTACTCGTACATCGCGCGGAGCGCGCGCTCCGCGAGCGTGTCGATCCGACGCTCCGTGTAGCGCGCGTCGTCGATCTCCTGGCCGGGGAACCAGTTGTTGCGGACCTCGTGGTCGTCCCAGACGGCGAACAGCGGCACCGCCGCCGACAGCGCGCGCACCTCGTCCGAGCGACGCGGATAGAGATGTGCTCCGCGGAAGTCGTCGAGCGTCTGCGCGACGTGGTCCTTCTTCGGATCGACGAGGTTGTTCCAGGTCGTTCCGTCGGGCAGCTCGATGACACGCTCGATCGGGTCGTCCGCGTAGATCGAGTCGCCACAAAACACGAAGAGGTCGGGGGCGCGAGCGAGGAGCGCCGAATACGCAGGCATGCCTCCTCGCGCGGGGTCGATGCCCCATCCCTGACCGTTCGTGTCTCCCGACCACGCGAGGACGACATCGCGCGCGTCGATCGGCGCCGTCCTGACGGAGCCGAACGTCCAGCTCGAATCGTCGAAGCGCACGCGGTAGTGGACCTTCGTCCCGCTCGGCAGACCAACGAGCTCGACCTTGCCCGTGAAGTCCGTGTCGGCGCCGACCAACGGCCCGTCGACGCGGGCTCGTCGCTCGAAACGTTCCGAGAGCGACCACTCGACGACCATGCGCGACGGGGCATCCGCGCGCGACCACACGACGGCGCGCGAGCGGCTCACGTCGCCGGTCTGCACACCCCAGCGAAGCTCTCCGCCCGCGGACGCCTCGGACGCCGACGCACCTTTCTCGTACCGACGAGCTCCGGAGCAGCTCGTCACGGCAGTGGAGAGGGCGCAGGACACCGCCGCTCGAAGGACGTTTCGTCGTCCGACGGTTGCACCACGCGCCGAAGTGGCGTGATAGCGTTTGTCCCCGCGCATGCGCCGCTCTTACCATGCCGTGGTATTCGCGCGGTTCGTCGTTGCCGTCGTCGCCCTCGCGCTCCTCTTCGGAACGCGTCTCGGGCGTGCGCAGGCCAACGACGCTGCAGCACCGTCTTCCGAGGTCGCCGCCGCACTCTCTGCGTCGGCCGCCGCGTCCGCGTCGGCGGTGACCGGCGGAGCTCCGGCCGCGCCGCCCGCGTCACCTGTGGCGCCTGCCGCGCCGGAAGTGAAGGCGCCGCCATCGAGCGATCGGGGCGTCGCGCCCAGTGCGTCGGCCAGCTCGTCCGCTAGCTCGTCCGCTGCGGTAGAGTCTGCGCCCGCGCCGGCGGCGAGCCCGCCCGTTCCGGCCCCGTCCGGAAGCCAGGCGCGGCCGATCGCGCACGAGGTGAAGGTCCGCGACAAGGTCGTCTACACCTTCCGAGCCCCGCGTGGTGGGCGTGCGCCGCTCGACCGTGCGAAGGCGGCGCAGGGCGCGCTCGATACGCTCATGGCGCACGGGTCCGAGCTCGGCGACGTGCGCTACGAGGAAGCGCAAGGCACGGCCGTGGTCTATGTCGGCAAGACGCCGGTCCTGACGCTCGGACCCGAAGACGTCGAGGCGAGCGGCGAGGCGAGCCTCGAGGTTCTCGCGGCACAGGTCACCGCGCGCGTGTCGGACGCGGTCTCGAGCGAGCGCAAGCGAAGCGCGATCGCCACGACCGTCTTCAGCGTCTCGCTGCTCGTCTTCTCCGCGCTGATCGCGTTCTGGTTGCTCGGACGCGCCTCGGACCTCGCCGAGAAGCTCCGCACGTGGATGGCGGAGAACCCCGAGCGCCTCGCGGCGATCCGGCTCGGCAAGATCGAGCTCGTCAGCGCGGGCGCAGCCCGCGGCGGCACGTCCATCGCGCTGACGCTCGGCTATCGCCTCACGCAGTTCGCCATCGGGTACGCCTGGCTGATCTTCGGCCTGTCGCTCTTCGAGTCGACGCGCGGGTACACCGAGAAGCTCACCGGTCTGATGCTGACGCCGCTGTACGCGCTCGCGACGCGCATCGGCAGCGGCCTTCCGGTATTCCTCGTCGCGGGCATCGCCGTCCTCGCGGTCAGCGTGCTCGTGCGCTTCGTCGGGCTGTTCTTCGACAGCGTCGCCCGCGGTGACACGAAGATCACGTGGCTCTCGCGTGACCTCGCGCGGCCGACGAGCACGCTCGTTCGCTTCGGCATCGTGGTCACTGCGCTCGTCCTCGCATCGCCCCTGATCACCGGGGAGAGCGACGGCGCGCTCTCGCGTGTCGGTCTCGTGGCGCTCGTCGCGGTCGCGCTCGCATCGACGCCGCTGCTCGCGTCGGCGACCGTCGGCGCGGTGATGATCTACGGCCGCCGCTTGAAGAAGGGCGAGCTCGTCGAGTTCGGCGGACGTGCCGGTCGCGTGAACGAGGTGCGACTGCTCGATGTCCGGCTCGAGGACGCGGGGGCGTGTGACGTGAGCGTCCCGCACCTGCTCGGTCTCTTCCACCCGACCCGGGTGCATCGCCATCCGCCGCTCACGACCGTCGATGTCGTCGTCGACGCGATGGCGCCGCAGGCCGAGGTCGAGAAGGTGCTTCTCGAGGCGGCCCGGACGATCAGCTCGCGCGGGCGTGTCGAGCTCGTCTTCCTCGACGGCTCCGGCGCGCACTGGCGGGTCCACAGCGCGACGCATCGCGGAGACACGACCCTCGGACGCGCAGTTCAGGATGCACTGGCACGGCTCGGGGTGGGGCTCGGCAGGCGAAGCGCTGCAGATCGTGCTCAGCCTCAGCCTGAGCGTGAGCAGCGCGCTCGGAAAGAAGAAGGGACGACCGAAGCGTGAGCGCGATCGCCCTCTTGATGGGGTTGCTCGTGCTCTCGTACCTCGGGAGCCTGCTCGTCGGGACCGGCAAGACGCGCGGTCTCGCATCGGGGATCGAGTTCATTGGCCTCGGGTTCGCCGTCGGCCCGCATGCGCTAGGCCTGGTCGAACGACCGATGATCGCGGAGTTCGAGCCGATCGTGCAGGTCGCGCTCGGCTGGCTCGCGTTCTTCGTCGGCCTCGACTTCGGTCGGGTCGAGGGGCGGCGAGTCGACCGGACGGCCTCGGCGCTCGGGATCGCGGGCGCCGTGCTCACGGGGACCATCGTCGCCGTTGCGGTCGGCTGCATGCTGACGATGCTGCACGTCCCCGGCATCGAAGGCGGCGGCGCCGTGATCCTGGCGGCAGGAGCGGGCGCCGTCAGCGCGGAGACCGCCCGGAACGCCGTCGAATGGGTGCAGGGAAGATGGGGCGCGCGCGGTCCGATCTCGCGGCTGCTGGTCGACATCGGCGCCGCGGACGACCTCGCGCCGCTCGTGGCCGCCGGCGCGATCTTCGCGTTTGCTCCCGCTCCCGGGTTCACGTTCTGGCTGCCCCCGTGGGCGTGGTTCGGGGCCAGCATCGCGCTCGGAGCGCTGCTCGGCGTCGTGACCGCGCTGCTCCTGCGTGGGGCAGAGGGCGATGCCGTCTGGGGCGCGCTGATCGGCACGTTGCTCCTCGGCGTGGGCGCGGCCGCGCGGTTCGGGCTGTGCACGATCTTCGTCACGTTCGTGATGGGGATCGCGCTTGCCGGGGCGTCGCCGAGCAGGCGCGTGCTTCGCAAGATGGTGAGCCCGACCGAGCGCGCCGTGCTCTACCCGCTGCTCCTCTTGGCTGGTGCGCGGATCGATCCTCGGCCCGTCATCGAGAACCGGATGTTGCTCGCCCTCGTCGCGCTCGTGCTCCTGGCGCGCATCGGCGGGAAGCTGCTCTCCGGCTTCGTCTTCCGAGCGACCGCGTCGGCGGCTCGCCCAGCCGGCGCATGGCTCGGCATCGTGCTGCTCTCGTCGGGGCCGGTATCGACCGCGTGTGGTCTCGTCTTCGCGCTACGGTTCCCGGGCGCTGTGGGCGACACGCTTCTCGTCTGCGCGGTCGCGTCGGCGATCCTCGGCGAAATGGTGTCGACGCTCTCGCTGAAGGCGATGTTGACGGACGCTGGCGAGATCGTGCCGGCGCCGATCGCGTCGGCATCGGCCCGTTCGCAGTCGGTGCCGCCACCGCCACCGCCACCGCCGCCGTCGAGTGAGAGCCTCGCTGTGGGGCCGGAGGAGGACTCGGCGGAATGAGCTCCAAGGAACGCGCGAAGGGCGTCCAGACGCGTGCGCTCGATGCGCTCAGCCTCGCGATCGTCTTCGCTGTGCTCTGGGTCTGCACGAAGGTCGCGCCCGGCCTCAGCGACGACGCGAGTCTCGTGTCGGGCCTCGGCTTCCTCCTTCTTGCCGGAACGCTGACGAGCGAGCTCATCGAGGTCCTCCGCGTCCCGCACCTCACCGGGTACCTGCTCGCGGGCATGGTCGCGGGCCCTCACGTGCTGCACCTCATCGATCACGAGTCGGTGAAGCGCCTCGAGCCGGTCAACACGCTCACGCTCGCGCTCATCGCGCTGGCCGGCGGATGCGAGCTGAAGGTCGACGCGCTGAAGCAAGGCCTGCGCAGCCTGGCGGTGGCGATGGTCGTGCAATCCGTGCTCGGCCTCTTGTTCGTCGGCGGCATCTTCATGCTCGTGGCGCCTGCGATGATCCCGTTCGCGAAGAACATGACGCCGATCGCGGTCTTCGCGGTCGCGCTCTTGTGGGGAGTCCTCGCGATCTCGCGTAGCCCGTCGGCGACGCTCGGCGTCCTGTCGCAGACGCGCGCCAAGGGGCCGCTGACGACGTTCACGCTCGGCTTCGTCATGTCGTCGGACGTCGTCGTCGTGATCATGCTGGCGGGAGCGATTGGCGTCGCGCACTCGCTGATGGACCCCGGTGCGGTGTTCTCGCTCGAGGCGTTCGGCGCCCTCGGGCACGAGATCATCGGTAGCGTCTCCGTCGGCACCACGCTCGGGCTCGTCCTGGCGCTGTATCTGAAGCTGATCGGGCGGCAGCTGCTCGTCGTGCTGATCGCACTCGGCTTCGGGGCGACCGAGGTGCTTCGATACCTGCACTTCGATCCGGTCCTCGCGTTCCTCGTCGCCGGGTTCGTCGTACAGAACCTGTCGAAGCAGGGCGAGAGGTTCATGCATGCGATCGAGGGCACGAGCGGCGTCGTGTACGTCGTCTTCTTCGCGAGCGCCGGCGCCCATCTCGACCTCCCGCTCCTGAAGCAGCTCTGGCCCGCCGCGCTGCTGCTCGCCGGATCGCGTGCGTTCATCACCGTCGTCGGCGCGCGCTTGTCGAGCCGCATCGCGAACGATCCGCCGCGGATCCGCACATGGGGATGGGCGCCGCTCATCTCGCAGGCGGGCCTCACGCTCGGTCTTTCGGCGGTCATCGCCCGGGAGTTCCCGGCATTCGGCAGCGCCTTCCGCGCGCTCGCCATCGCGACCGTTGCGCTGAACGAGGTCGTCGGTCCGATCTTGTTCAAGCTGGCGCTCGATCGCACGGACGAATCGCGTGCCCAGGAGCCCGCGCTGATGGACGGGGTGGGCGTCGCGGACGAGAGCGAGAGCCGCGCCGCCTGAAACGGCCGCGCCTGGACGCGACGACCCGTGATAGCGTACGGCCTCTCATGGCGCAGGCCGTCGCCAACAACGCACTCCCCGTTCGTCTCGCCCAGCTCGCGCGGACGCTCGAGTCCCGGTTCCTCGGCAAAGACGAGGTCATCCGGCTGCTGTTGATCGCCGTCGTCGCCGGCGAGCACGCCGTCCTCATCGGACCGCCCGGCACCGCGAAGAGCGCGCTCATCCGCATGTTCGCGCGGCTGCTCCAGGCGAACTATTTCGAGTACCTGCTGACGCGTTTCACGGAGCCGAACGAGATCTTCGGCCCGGTCGACATCGCCGCGTTCCGCGAAGGGCGTTACCAGCGCCGCGTCGAAGGGATGTTGCCCACGGCGGAGGTCGTCTTCCTCGACGAAGTCTTCAAGTCGAACTCGGCGATCCTGAACGCGCTGCTCACGCTGCTGAACGAGCGCCGGTACACGTCCGGTGGCGTCGTCATGAAGTGCCCGCTTCTTTCGTGCTTCGGCGCGTCGAACGAGGTGCCGACGGACGAGACGCTTACCGCCATCTTCGACCGCTTCCTGCTCCGCATCCGCTCGGACAATCTCGACGCGTACCACTTCCAGGATCTGCTCACGAAGGGCGTGCAGCACGAGATCATGGCGCTCACGGATGCACCCGTGCAGCCGATCGTCTCGGCGCGCGAGATCCAGGAGCTGCATCGAGCCTTCGCGCAGCGCATGCGCTTCACGGAGGAGTTCTTCAGCCAGTACAAGGGGCTCGTCTTCCAGATCCGCGCCGAGGGCGTCAGCCTGTCGGACCGCCGAGTGGTGAAGCTCCTGAAGCTGTTCGCGGCGAGCGCGTTCCTCGACGGTCGCGCGCAGCCGGACGCGAGCGACTTCTTCGTGCTCAAGCACATCTGGAACAACGAGGACCAGGCGGCGATCCTGGAGTCGATCGTGACGCCGGTGCTCGAGGCGCACTACCGCGATCATCCGAACGCGCGTCGCGTGGGCGCCGCGGGGATCGGCATCGAGGCGCTCGCCGGTGAGATCGACCGGGTACGCCAGGTCCTCACGGGCGGCGGCGGCCTCTCCGACGTGCAGCTCTTCAGCCAGCTCAAGGCGCTCAACGAGATCAAGGCGGCGCTCGGCGCTTCGCCCGATCCGCGCGCGCCGGAGCTCGTCCAGCGAGTCGATCAGCTCCTCGAGGCGGCCTTCCGGAGCGGTCGCTTCGCGCAGCTCTGAGACGGAGACGACGCTCGATGAAGCTCTGTGCGCTCGACACTTCGACGGCGCTCGGCTCCGTGGTCCTCTTCGAGGATGACAGGCTCGTCGCCGAGGACGCGCGGCGCGTCTCCAATGCGCATGGCGAGTCGCTGCTTCCGATGATCGACGCGACGTTCACGCGGGCCGGCTGGAAGCCCGCTGACGTGACGCGCTGGTGTGTCGGGGTCGGCCCGGGCTCGTTCACCGGAGTCCGGATCGGGGTCGCGACGGTCAAGGGCATCGTGCTCGGGACGGGCGCCGAGATCGTCGGGGTCGGATCGCTCGAGGCGCTTGCTGCGATGGTCCCCGATCAGTCGAAGCCCATCGTCGCTGCCGTGTCGGCGATCCGGGGAGAGCTCTACCTGCAGGTCGCCGGCGCTGCGCGGTCGGAGCCTGTGTGCCTTCCGCCGGATGCGGTCGCGGCATGGCTAGAAGCCATCGCTCCGAGCGCCGACGCGCCGGAGGTGATCCTCGTCGGTGAAGCGGCGGAGAAGATCCCCGCGCTGCCTTCGAGGACGATCACGCTCCTCTCGAGCGGCGACCACGCGTTACCGCATGGTCGAGGTGTCGCCACGGTCGGACGTGGCCGAGCGGCGGAGCCTGCGGACGCGGTGGAGCCCGTCTACGTACGCGCGCCCGAGATCACGACGCCGACCTGATAAGCTCGCGACGTGGCAGCTCCTGGCCTTTCACATCCGATGTTCCTCGCGCTCCCGGCATCGGTGCGCGATCGCCTGACCGAATGGACGCGGAGCCTCGAGTCGGCGCTCGGCGACGACCTCGTCGCGATCCTTCTCACGGGCGGCGTGGCACGTGGAGACTTCCGGCCGGGCGAGAGTGACGTCAACGCGTTGATCGTGCTCCGAGACGCGAGCTTCGAGAAGCTCGACGCCATCTCGAGCGCGATGCAAGCCGCGCGCTACGGCGCGCGCGTCGAGCCGACGATCCTCACGCAAGACGAGCTGCCCGGAGCATGTGATGCGTTCCCGCTGCTGTACGACGAGATCAAGCGCTGGCACCTGATCCTCGTCGGGGAGGACCCATTCCTCTCGGCCGTCGTCCACGACACGCATCGGCGGCTTCGGATCGAGCAGGAGCTCCGGCAAGCCCAGATCGGCCTCCGTCGTGCCGTGACCGACGCCCTCGGCGCGCGCGAAGCGATCGGCGGCGCGGTCGGACGGAAGGTCCGGCAAGTCCGGCGGCCTCTGCGGGCGCTGCTCGAGCTGAAGGGCATCGCGTGCAAGGAGGACCTGACGAACGTGCTCGCGTCGGCAGGCAAGGCCTACGGCGTCGACGTCGCAGCGCTCTCGACGCCTCGCGAGCAGCCCGAGGCCGCGCATGGGGCGCTGACGAAGCTCCTCGCCGCGGCGATCGTCGACGTGGAGTCGACGGAGACGGGGCCGAACAGCCTGCGGAAGCGCGCGGTACTCGCTCCGGGCTGAAGCTCCGGTCTGACGCTGAAGCTCCGGTCTGACGCTGACGCTCCGGTCGGACGCTCCGGTCGGACGCTCCGGTCGGACGCGAGCCGCCGATTGGACGGCGTGTCAGCGCCTTGTGCGTCGACGCACGATCGCGACCGCAAGCCCGGCGAAGAGCGCGCCGATTCGCGTCGACGTTCCATCGGTGCCGGGCATCGTCATCGTCGAGGCGGCGCCGGAGCGCGAGACGGCGCACCCACCGCCGTTGCCGCCGCCGCCGAGGCTCAGCAACTTCTGGCTCGCCGGGAGAACGGGCTCTGCTGGCGACGCAGGCGCGCGCTCGTGAACGTCGACGGTTGCACGCGCGCGCGAGCCGACGGAGTCGACGATCACGACGATGTCGCGTCCTGCCTTCGGGCCCGCCTGGTAGAGGAGCTCCGGCGTGATCGTGGCGCCGGACTCGTTCTTCTCGAACGAGAAGGTCACGTAGCTCCCGCTCCCGCCCGACACCGACATGGCGATCTTGGCGCCCGTGTCCACCGAGGAGGTCGCCGGCGTGAGCGCGATCGCCGGTCCGACGTCGACGGTCGCCGTACGCTTGTTGCCGAGCGCGTCGACGGCGGTCACCTCGTCGCGGACGCTGCCGGTCGGACCTGCGCGGTAGACGCCGGTGTTCGGATCGATCGCTCCTCCGGAAGGCGAGACGAGCGACCACGTGAACGTGCTCGTTCCACCGAATCCTTCGAACGCGATCGTCCCGAGCGGGAATGTCGTGGGCTTCGGCGGCGCGATCGCGACGCCTCCGCCGACCGAGACGCTTACGTCGGCGGTGTTGCCGAGCGAATCTTCGGCGCGCACGACGTCGACGCAGTGTGTCCCGGCGCCGGCGTGATACGCGCCGGTCGTCGCGTCGATCGATCCGCCGGAGAGGTTCTCCACGATCGACCACGCGTACGCCGTGCCGCTCCCTCCCGTCGCGGCGAATTCGATCTCCCCGCGCGGGACGACCTTTCCCATGGCAGGCGTGACGGTGATGCCGGCGGTGATCGAGAAGGTCACGGATGCGGTCTGTCCGACGGCATCCGTCACGCGTACGACGTCGAGCACGGCGCCCTTGCGTCCAGCCTGGTAGAGCCCGTTGTTCGAGACGCTTCCGACCGAGGCGTTGGAGATGAACGAGAACGAGTACGGTGCGATGCCGCCTGCAGCATCGACCTGCCTCGATCCACCGGGAGGGAGCGTGGCCCCGGTCGGCGTGACGACGAGAGGCTCCCAGTACGTGACGTCGATGGTTGCCGTGGCGCTGTGGCCGGCGCCGTCGGTCACGCGCACGCGATCCTGCACGAGCGGGAACAATCCAGCGTGGTACGTGCCGTTCGCCTCGACCCATCCGCCGGAAGGATTGTCCTCCATCGACCACGCGTAGCCCGAGCCGCTGCCGCCGGTCGCGTGGAAGACGACGACGCCACCCGGCGCGCTCGAGGTGGCGGCCGGATCGATCGCCAGCGTCGTCGCGTCGTCTTGCGGATCGGCGGCGTGGGCCGAGCCGCCGGGCACCAGCGTCGAGAGGGCAACGAGAAGCGTCGACACGCACGCGAAGCGCAGACCCATCCAGGCTCCTTCCAAGGCCTCGCCAGAGAAGACGGTGCACAGCGTACGCGAAAACCGCCGGTTCTCGCGACTTCTCGCCGCTGTTCGTGCCATTCGCTGCTGTTCGCGGGCGTTGGCTGCTGTTCGCCGGGTTCGCGGGCGTTGGCTGCTGTTCGCCGGGTTCGCGGGCGTTTGCTGCTGTTCGCGGGCGTTTGCTGCTGATTGCGTGCGTTCGCTGCTGTTCGGGCAGCGTCCGCTGCTGTTCGCGGGCGTTCGCCGCGCGTTCGGGGCGAGCGAGACCACCGTGTCCGGCCGTGTGGTGGCTGAGCCCCGTTCGTAGCCCGCGTCGCGGCGGTCTCTCCGTATTTGGAGACGTGATTGTCGCGATGTCGGGTGGTCGGACGGGGGCCAGAGGATCGGCCGCCACTTCTCGCTTGCCCGGCTTCGCGCGCGTGCTCCGCGGCTCGCGACGCGACGACGGCAACGCGACGAACAGCGCGCGCGAGGGCAGCTCCGGCTTCGTCGCGCCGCTCGTCACGCGAACCCCTTCCAGCCGTCTGGCGCTCTCGCCGGACCTGGAAGAGGGCACAGAACGTCGGGAGATTGGACGTCCTGCCGCGTCCCTCTCTCCTCTCGTGGCTTCGCGCGCGCGAGGGAGGGGCGCAGACCCACTCGCTATGGCGGGCGGCGATCCATTCGCTTCGCGGTGTGCGTCCCAGCTACGCTTTCATTCGGGAGGACGGGGTTCAATGGCGACAGCTCGATCGGGCCGTTCGGTGGTCACGGCGTTGGTACTCCTCACGGCCATTGCGTGTGGGTCGGCTCAAACGAGTGAGTTCACCAGCAGCGGTGGCGCAAGCAGCGGGACGTCGGGCGATCCAACCGGCACCGTCGGCACCTTCGAGCCCTCCGCGCCGTCGGACGCCTCCACCGACGACAGTGGAATCGTCGGCTTCGAGGCCTGCGCGGTCGACAAGCAGCAGGGCAAGCTCGCGCCCCTCGATCTCGTGCTGATGCAGGATACGTCCGGGTCGATGTGGGCCTACACGACGGGGACGACGACGAAGTGGACGGCCATCAAGCAGGCGCTCCATTCGTTCATGGTCGACCCCGGCTCTGCGGGCCTGGGGCTCGGCATCCAGTTCTTCCCGAAGTTCGAGGACAACGTCCCGAATGGTTGCACGACGAACGCCGAGTGCGGTGCAAGCGGTGGACAGTGCATCTACAGGGCGTGTCGGCAGACCGGGTCGCTGTGCCAGGTGCAGGCCGACTGCTCCGGCAATCCAGCGACCAACACATGCGAGCAACTTCAGCGTTGCTCCGGCTATCAGGAGGCGATCTGCCTCTCGACGTTGGACTGCGCGGCGAACAATCTCGGCTCGTGCAACCAGCCGATCGTCCGTGGCATGTGCAATCAAGCCAGTGTGTCGTGCGCAGTGCCCGACTACTCCACGCTTGCTGCGCCGGTCGCCGCGTTGCCAGGCGCGGTCGCCGCCGTCGACGACGCGCTTGCCGCGCGCATCCCCGCGGGCCAGACGCCGACCCATGCGGCGCTCCAGGGCGCACTCGCCTCCGCGAAGGCCCATGCCGTCGCGCATCCAGAGGCCGTCACGGCAGTCATCCTGTCGACCGACGGCATCCCATTCACGAACGGGAAGTGCACGGACAATCCGGACACGATCGCCGCCGTCGCGGCAGCCGCGCTGGCCGACACGCCGAGCATCAAGACCTTCGTCATCGGCGTGCTCTCGCCGTCGGACATGACCAACAACGCAACCACGACGCTCAACAAGATCGCAGCCGCCGGAGGCACCACGGCCGCCACGATCGTCGGCGCGTCGGCGAACACGCAGGCGGAGTTCATCGCGGCCCTACAGAAGGTGCGCGGCGAATCACTTCCGTGCGAGCTCGCCCTTCCGGTCCCCGAGGCAGGCACGCCGGACTACGACAAGGTCAATGTCCTCTACACCGACCCGGCGACCACCGCGCAGACGCTGATCGACTTCGTCGGCTCGCACGCCGCCTGCGATCCGGTGAAGGGCGGCTGGCACTACGATGTCGACCACAAGAGCGGAGCCAATCCGTCGAAGGTCGTCCTCTGTCCGGCCACCTGCAGCACAGTCCAGAAGACGCCGGGCGGCGCAGTCGACGTCATCCAAGGCTGCGCAACCCGCACGCGAGTTCCAAAGTAGCGACGCCTCCGCGCGCCGCATCCTTCCGCTCTGCCGTTGGCCTGCCGGCCCGTTGGCGTTGGCGTTGGCGTTGGCGTCGGCGCGTTGGCCCGCTGCCCCTTTGGCGCGTCGGCGCGTTGGCCCGCTGCCCTTTGGCGCGTCGGCGCGTTGGCCCGCTGCCCCTTTGGCGGGTCAGCGCGTTGGCGTGTTGGCTCGCGGGCCTGCCGACCTGCCCGCCCGCCAACGCGTGCGCCAGTCGCTCCCCACGCCCCGGACTGCGCGAGCCGCAAGCTCCCATCCGATCGAGCGGCAGCTCAACGTTCCCATCCGCTCGGCAGGTGGCCCCGTGCCAGGCCCAAAGTGGCCCGGGCCACCCCCGAGCCGGGTGCCGCAAAATGCATCCAATTTCGGAGTCAGCTTGCTGACTCTGAAAAAGCCTGCATTTTGG
>JAFAER010000246.1 GCA_023423895.1 Pseudomonadota bacterium | reverse complement strand
GTCTGTCGGACCGCGCGCGCGCTATGCGCCTCGGTGATCAAGCAGGCTTCCTCTCCACGTACGTCGACATCCTCGGCGATGCGCGGTTCCGCGAGCGCGCCGACGAGCTCGTCGCCGCCGGCGGAGGTATCGCGTCGGCGCTCGGCCGCGTCGCGCGCGAGGTCACGCGGACGGCGGCGTCGATCACGCGTGACGCGTTCCTCGAGGAGCGCGCGCGGGACATCGAGGACCTCTGCGACGCGCTCGTGATGCTCGCCAAGGCCGACAAGCGCGCCGAGCTCCCGCTCAAGGGCATCCTCGTGGGCGACGGGATCAGCGTCTTCGATCTGCTCATCTCGGCACGCGCCCAGCCGGTGGGCGTGGCCCTCACCGATCGCGCGACAGGGCCCCGAACGCGCGCGCTCCTGCGTCTCCTCGGCGTCCCAGCCATCGTCGGTGTGGAAGGGCTCTTCAAGTGGGCTGCGGACGGCGATGTGGCTCTGCTCGATGCCGATCACGGCCTGCTCGTGATCAATCCTTCGCGGTCCGAGGTCGCGGGGTTGCGTGAGTACAAGCGCGCGCAGGGCAAAGACGCGTTAGAGTGAGGCCTCGGGAGAGCGCTGACGGGGCGGGCTCGTATTCAGCGCATCGAGGAGATTTTTACAAAGCTCGGCCTTCGCCGTGTGTCGATGGAAGGTGATGTTCGCGCCCATGGCTGAGGAGCAGTCTCAACCAAAGCTTCCGGGGATGATCGAGACCGCCGACGACGGCGACCGGCCCTCCATCACGGAGGTGAACGGCACGGTCGCTCGCTTCGAGATGGCCTACAACCCGAACCCGGACGACCGCTTCGTCTTCGGGCCTCCGGTCTGGCAGCGCCTTCCCTCGCTGCTCTTTCTCGGGTTTGCAGCGACTCTCGCCGTGGCGACGATGCTCGCTCACCAGGGCTCGAGCAACACCGCGCTCTACCGGTTCATCGTGACGGAGAACCGGACGCCGCTCGTGTTCGTGATCGTCTTCGCCGCCGTCGCGACGTTCATCCGATCCGGAATGCGTGGCGTCGTCATCACGCGCGACGGCGTCGAGACGCGCTCGCTCTCGATGGGCATTCCACGCGTGCGCAAGTACGGCTGGCCGCAGATCGATCGGGTCGTCCTCGACAAAGAAGACGTCCTCTTCGAGCTGTGGAACGGGACGTACGAGCGGCTGCCGAAGGTTCGCGACGGTGAGAAGATGGCGGACCTCCTCGAGCGCGTCGCCATGGGACGCGGCCGTCAGGTGACCCGCCTCGACGCGAAGCGCTGAGACACGACTCGGCGACTCGCGCGTACTCGCCGACTCGCGCGTACTCGGCGACTCAGCGAACGCGAACGACGGTCACGTCGTCGACGAACAGGCACCGATCGATCTCGGCGAGCTCCGATCCGATCGTCAGCCGGACCTTCGAGGCTCCGTCCGCGAGATCGATCGTGGCCTCGAGACGGTCCCACTCGTCACGCACGGCGACCGACGGTGCAACCGCGCTCACGGCCTCGCCGCGCGCCGTCTCCGCGTCCAGGCGCGCGTGCGCTTCTCCAGGCGCAGCGTTCTGAACGCGTTTGCGGACCCACGCGGTGAGCACATACCGGCCTGCTGGGACGGCGCCGAGGTCACGCTCGAGCCCGAGCCCTTCGGCCGTTCCGTTCGAGCAAAGCTTGCACGAGTAGCCGCCCGATCGCGCCGGCGTCGCGCGGATCGCGTCGGCACCGAGCACAGGCCAGCCGTTGCAGTCCGCGCTCGCGGGCTCGAATCCCCACGACAGGAGCGGAGGTTCGGCGCTCGCACCACCCCCGTCTGCGCCTCCCGCGCCCGGCGTTGGCGCCGGCGGCGTGGGGACTTCTGCACCACGCGTGTCCTTGGCGGAGTCGGCCGGGGCATCTCGCCCCGCGTCGGAAGCCTCGACAGCGCAGCCCGCGACGAAGAAGAGGCCCACGATGATGCGTTTTGTCACCACGAGGGGAGCCTAACTTGGACCCATCCGTAGCGCCGAGCCGGCAAATGCTCGCGCTTGCATTTTTGGTGGGCCAGGCTGCGCGCGCTTCCTCCACGCGCGCTGAGCCCTGGAACATCCAGTGAGGCCCTCGGACGCGCCGGCGTCGTCGCGTGATCGTTCGATCCTTGGTTAATCATCGCAGCGGCGAGTGCGAGCAGCGCCGCGGCGCTCAGGCTCGGCTCTCGATCCACTCGGCGCGAGCGGCGGCGCGCAGCCGTTCGTCGGTCAGGAGCTCGACCGCGGTACGCGCGAGTGCTTTCGCGGCCTCGATCGCCGTCACGAATCCACGGTCACTCGCTGCAGCGTGGGCGAACGCATGCTGATGGCAGAGCGCGACGTTCTCGTCGACGATCGCGAGGTAGGGATGGATCGACGGGACCACGTGGGACACGTCGCCCATGTCCGTGCTGCCTGCGCCGACGCGCGGATCCGTTTCGGGAGCCGAGCGACCGAGCGCCCCGAGATGCTCACCGAACGCCCGTGCCATCGTCATGTTGTTGCGCATGTCGCGGTAACCCTGGCGAACGACGATCTCGACGGTCACCTCGCTCGCGAGCGCGGCGGCCTGCGCGCAGCGCTCGACGATGCCGCGGACGCGTGCGAGCTCCGTCGTGTCGCGAGCGCGGACGCTGAATTCGCACGACGCGAGCTCCGGGATGATGTTGACCGCCTGCCCGCCGTTCGTGATGTATCCGTGCACGCGCACGCCGTCGCGGAAGCGAACGCGCTGGCCGTCGATCAGCCGAAACGTGTCCATGCAGGCCTGGAGCGCGCTCTTGCCGTCGTGCGGGGCGGCGGCAGCATGCGCCGGCGCGCCCTTGAAGGTCATCGCGAGCCACATGCTCGCGAGCGCGGTGTGAGCGAGCATGTCGCGATCGAACGGGTGGAACATGAGCGCGGCATCGAGCCCGTCGAAGACGCCCGCGTCGATCATCTTGATCTTGCCGCCGCCGCCCTCCTCTGCGGGCGTGCCGAGGAACAGCACTTCGCCGTCTGCACGATCGACGACAGCCGCTGCCGCGAGGAACGCACCGACCGCGCTCGTCGCGATGAGGTTGTGACCGCAGGCATGCCCGATGTCGGGGAGCGCGTCGTATTCGCCGAGGATCGCTACCTTCGGTCCATCTGCCTTGCCTCTGCGCGCGCGGAGCGCCGTCGGCATGTCCGCAAGGCCGTGCTCGACCTCGAACCCGCGGGAACGCAGGAGCTCGGCAATCCAGGACGCGGCCTTGTGCTCCTGAAAGCGAAGCTCGGGGTTCGCGTGGATGTCTCGAGAAAGCTTCGCGAGCGCGGAGCGCTCCTTGTCGACCGTCTCGTCGATGACCGTGGACAGCTCGGCGGAAAGCATCGCGCGTAGCCGCTACCAGCACGCCCGGATCCACGCAAGGAATGCTATGAAAGACGCGTGCGGACGCGCTTCGGGTGGCTCCTCGTCCTAGGCATCACGACGGCTGCTTGCCGCGATCAACCCGCGGCCGGAGTGCCGCCGCTCCCGAGCGCGCCGGAGTCCCCGTCCTCCCCCGTGCTCTCCGAGGATCCCGCGAGGGCGGTCCTCGCGAGCGCCGAAGATCCGCTGCCCGACGCAGGGTCGCGCGCGTTCGTACCGGAGCGCGTCCACGGACAGGGAGCGGCAATGGGAACGCACATCGCGTTCGCTGCGTACACGACGCCCGCGGTCGATGCGCGCAAGACGCGTGCGGCCTTCGACGCGGCGATCGAAGAGATCAAGCGCATCGAAGCGCTCATGACGACGTGGCGCGACAGCGAGGTGTCGCGCATCAACGCCTCAGCCGGCAAGTCGCCGGTGAAGGTGAGCGACGAGACGTTCAACGTCATCAAGGAGTCCGTGCACACGAGCGAGATCTCGGAAGGCACGTTCGACATCACGTTCCACACGCTTCACGGGCTGTGGAAGTTCGACGAGGACCTCGACCCTCACCCGCCCGCCGAGAAGGACATCAAGGCGCGTCTTCCGTTCGTCGGCTTCCGGAACATCAAGCTCGACGAGCGCGAGAAGACCGTGATGCTCGCGAAGGACAAGACGCAGATCGGCCTCGGCGGGATCGCCAAGGGCTACGCGGTGGACATGGCCGCGCGCGTACTCGAGAAGGCGGGGCTGTCATCGTTCTTCGTGCAGGCCGGTGGCGATCTGCTCGCACGCGGAAGGAAGCCGGACGGCAGCGAGTGGCAAGCGGGCATCCGCGATCCTCGCGGGCCGGATGGGCGGTACTTCGCGACACTGCCGCTCACGGATCATGCCTTCAGCACCGCCGGAGACTACGAGCGCGCGTACGTCGTCGGCGGCAAGCGGTATCACCACATCATCGATCCCCGGACCGGTCAGCCCGCGACCGCCTGCAGGAGCGTGACGATCTGGGCGCCCACCGCGTTGCTCGCGGACGAGATCGACGACGCCGTCTTCATCCTCGGTCCCGAGAAGGGCATGAAGCTCGTCGAGTCGCTCGAAGGTGTTGCGGCGGTGATCGTCGACGCCAAGAACAATGTCGGCGTGAGCAAGCGGCTGCAGGGCAAGCTGCAGCTCGTCGGCATCCCGACCGACGGCATCTGAGCAGGCCTGGTCCCGCCGTGCGCGGTCCTACCTGAGCGTGACGAGCAGGCGCGCGGCATCCTCGAGATCGCGGGCGCTGCGCACCTCCAGGACGCTCGTACAGCGCGGAGCGTACCGCGGCATGGCGCTGTCGCCGGTCGCCCACGCGGCGCGCGGCTCGGGGCACAGCCAGACGAGCGCACGCGCTCGTGCGCGGATGGCATCGAGGACCTCGGCTGCAGGATCGAGATAGTTGGAGCGGCCATCGCCGAGGATCACGACGGTCGTCCGCCGATCGAGCGCGGGCACGACCTCTTGCTCGAACGCACGCAGCGCGCGGCCGTAGTTCGAGTTGTGCGTCACCGGCACCACGGCCCCGGAGTATGCGCGCGCAAGCGCCGTCTCGACGGGATGGTCCTCGAACAGGCGGGTCGTCTCACCGAGCTCGCTGACGAAGACGAACGTGCGCGTGCCAGAGAAGAGCTCCTGCGCAGCGTATGCGAGCTCGAGCAGAAACCGCGCGACCGCGCGTACCGACTCGCTCACGTCGCAGACGATGACGAGCTTCGGTTTGTCTCTGCGCCGCGCCTTCCGCGCGAGCGCGAAGGGAACACCGTCGGTCCGCATCGCGAGCCGCAGGGTCCGATGCGCGTCGACCCTTCCTTTTCGCGCACGCCTTCGCCGGACGCGCTCGCCACCGCGCAGTCGCTGGACGAAGCGCCGGACCGCCCGCCGGACTTCTTCGATCTCCGCGTCATCGAGCGAGGCGAACGGCGTCGAGAGCAGATCGCGCGGCGCGCCCTCCTCCTCTTCGCGCCGCCCGACCGTTTGCCTCACGAAGGCGCGGACGTCGTCGTTCGCCGCTGCGAGCTCGGCCTCGAGCGCGACGGCGAGCGCGGCTCCGCGTTCGTCGCCGAGGGCGTCGACGAGGCGAGGACGCAAGGCGCCGAGCGCGTCACGGGCCTCTCGCGCACCGATCCGATCGAGCAGCCGGTGCGTGTAGAACCCCGCCTGCAGCGGGCTCTGCATCGCCTCCAGGAGCCGTGACGTCCCTGCGAGATGCAGCAGCCGATCGAGCTCGGAGCTACGGCCGAGCAGCGTACTCAGCGCGCCGTCGGGAGACGACGCCGCGAGCTGATCGAGTAGCTCACGAAGGGCCACGAGCTCGTCGGCGGAGAATCCCTTAAGCTCGAGCCGCTCCCAGAGCGTGCGGCGGTGCCCCGTGCGAGCGAAGAAGGCGTCGAAGGCACGATCGAAGCGGGCGCGGTCGCGCCCACGCTGGACGATCACGGCGGCGAGCGTCTCGCGCAGGTCGTCCCGCGACTCGAAGCCGACGAGCTCGATGGCTCGGACCGCGTCGATCGCCTGCGACGTCGCGATCGCCAGACCTTCGCGACGAAGCACCCAGAGAAGCTCGTCGACGATGCGGAGCACGGCGCGACGATCCATCACCTCTGCTCCTACCCGCGCCGAGCCCGACAGGCCAGGCCGAGCGCGTCAGCGCCCTTCGGGACGAGGAATCGTCGGCCCTGGAACCACGGGCGCGGCCCCCGGCGAGCCTGTCTCGGCGAGGAGCTTCTTCACGGCGACTTCGAGCCGCGCTTCCGCACCGGGATCGAACCCGACGAACACGTCGCGAACGATGCCCTTCTTGTCGACGAGGATCATCGTCGGAAGCCCGGTGATGTTGTACGCGCGGCTCGTGTCGCCGTCCTTGTCGACGACCACCGGATAACGCATCTGGTGTTTCTCGGCGAAGACCGCGGCCTGCTCGGCTTCGTCCGTCGTGATGCCGACGACCGCGAGCCCTTGCGGGCCGAGGCGATCTTTCAACGCGCTGAGGCGCGGCGCGATCATGCGGCACGGGCCGCACCACGAAGCCCAGAAGTCGATCAGTGCCACCTTCCCCTTCAGCGCAGCGACCGCCCCCGGTGCTCCCGAAAGCGGAGTCACGTTGGTCCACGCAGGGGCCGGGGCGCCGACGAGATGCATCTTGAGCAGGTCGTCGCTCGACGGGCGTGTGCCGAGGACGATCGAAGCAGTGATGGCGTTGCCCGTGCGCTCGAGGCCGAGCGTCACCGTCTCGCCGACCTTGTGCGTCGCCACGGTCCGCGAGACATGCGCCGGAGCGGTCACCCGCGTCCCGTCGATGGCCACGATCCGATCGCCGGCGCGGACGCCGCCGCGCTCTGCAGGAGAGCCGCGGACGACGTTCTCGACGCGGACGCCGAGATCTCCCCCGTTGTCCATCGAGACACCGAGCCACGGAAGGCCGGTCGGAGCTCGCGGGGACGCGCTCGAGGCGCCCGAGGCGCCCGAGGCGCCCGAGGCGCTTGAGGCGAATGGAGGAGCAGCAGCCGCGGGTCGATCATCCGCACGAGCCGTCGTCTCGGCCGCCGCGCCCCCGAGGACAAGACCAGAGACGAGGAGAAAGCGCGCGGCTCGCATCGAGGAAAGTCTGACGCACAAAAGCGACGTGGCGCTACCCCCGCGAAGGGGAAGCGCCACGGAAAGCCAGCACGATCTCAGGGAGAGAACAGTGACCGGAACCCAAGCCAGGGAAGAAAGCTCGACAAGAACGGCGCAGAAGGAAGAAAGGCAACCCGCCCACGTTGCTGGGGCGGGCGTCTCTCGGACGAGGCCGGGCTCGAAAAGGGAGAATCGAGCCCGATGCGACGCGACGAGCAGCCCAGCACCTCGCGCCGTGTCTGTCTTTCAAGGACTGCCCCTACCAAAGCGAAGAAGAAGGTAGAGAGAAGCTACGTGCGGGACAGTGATCTCCCTTGGAGCACTGCTCATGCCACTTTCACAAAACGAACGATCCCCGAGCTTTGCGTTCTCCACAGGGCCGCCGCAGGGGTCGGTTGCCTGCCAGCACAGTCAGCGTCCCCCCGCGGGTCTGCACTGTTTGCGTAGTTGGCATCATTCTTCCGAGAGCTCTGCCAAGGCGCGCCTCACCACAGTCGTCGAAGGCAAAGGTAGAGCTCGCTGAGGCTTTTCGATCGCGATTTCACTCTCGAGCGAAGTGTTTCGTTGACACCGTCTACGCCGGATGTATGGTGCGCCTCCTTCGAGCCTCGCAGCCGCGAGATCGAGGGCGCCCGTAGCTCAGCTGGATAGAGCACTGGTCTACGGAACCAGGTGTCGGAAGTTCGAATCTTCCCGGGCGCGCTACTCATCACCATCTCCGACATCTCCGACGACGAGGTCCGCCCCTTCGGGCATGTGAGCCCCGTGTCGTCGCCCGAGCCGCAGCCGCAGCCGCAACATGGCCGTGACCGACGAGCAGTGGATGCGAGAAGCGCTGGTCGAGGCGGACCGTGCCGCGACGTTCGGCGAGGTGCCGGTCGGCTGCGTGCTCGTCGATGCCGACGGCCGAGAGGTCGCGCGCAGCCACAACCTTCGCGAGACCGATGCGGACCCGACGGCCCATGCCGAGGTCGTCGCGATTCGGGCCGCGGCGAAGGCTCGACGGTCGTGGCGCCTCGAGGGGCATACGCTCTACGTGACGCTCGAGCCCTGCGTGATGTGCGCCGGGGCGCTCGTCAACGCGCGCATCGGTCGCGTCGTATGGGGCTGTGACGACCCGAAGGCGGGCGCGTGCACGACGCTGTTCACGATCGGGCAGGACACACGGCTCAACCATCGGTTCACGATGACGCGTGGCGTGCTCGAGACCGAATGTGCCGACCGTCTCAAGCGCTTCTTCGCTTCGCTCCGGGCGCTCGGGAAGAAGTGACCGCGCTCGAAGCGGCGGTGCTCGGCTTCGCCGACGCGCCGACGACGTTCTTGAGCGCTTCACGCACGGACAAGCCCGAGAGCCGGTGCTCGTTGGCGCGCACGAAGCTCTGGACCTCGAGCGGATCCGTCCACGCATACTGACGGAGCGCCCAGCCAATCGCCTTGCGGAGGAAGAACTCCTTGCTCGCGAGGGAGGGCTCGATGCAGGCGTAAAGGAGCTCGAGGTCCGTCTCGGCTTTGTAGTGGAGCTGGCAGAGGATCGAGCTCCGCCGCTTCCACATGTCGTCGCATTTGCTCCACGCCAGCATCGCGCGGCGCATGGGCTTCGGCTCCTGGCGCAGCACGAGCCCGAGATCGTGCGACGCGATGGTGTCGACGTAGTCCCACCAGGCGCCGGTCACGATCATCTCCTCGAACATCGGAAGCGCCTCCAAGGTGTGGAGCGGTCGCGCCTCGCGATGCTGTGCGAGCTCGATCGCGGCGTAACGTTCCTCGCGACGCTCGGCCCCGCGCCAGATGGCGAGCACGTCGTCACGCCAGCGCTTCCCGGCTCGGGGATCGAACTCGTAGTCCGCGAAGACTTTCCGGCAGATGACGCGCGTCTCCGTGTTGCGAAGCCCGTGATAGGGCATCGCCGATTTCATGTAGGCCTGCTGACCGGCTGCGCGCGCAGGATCTCCCGCCGCCTTCATCGCTCGGCGAAGCTCGGCGAGCAGCGGATGATGTCGAGGCGCCATCGCGGCGAGCATGCGCGATCGCGCGCGATCAGTCGAGCGGCCGCCACATCGCATCGTCCTCGAAGGGATCACGACGCGTCGACGTCACGGGCTTGCGCGGCTCGGGGCGGGGGTCCCCAGGGCGCACGAACACGACGGGCTCCTTGAGCCCTTCCTCGAGCTCGGCCTGCGTGATCTTGCCGTTCTTCGCGGAGATCTCCATGAGCGCCTTGAGGTGGCGCATCCAGGTCTCCGACACCTCGCCCTTGTCGCGGAGCCTGCCGTAGCGGATCGGCGACGGCAGAAGCGATGCGAGGAAGAAACACTCTGCGAGATGAAGCTCCTCGGGCCTGCGACCGAAGTAGTACTCCGCTGCCTGCGTGATGCCGTACACGTCGGGCCCGAACTCGACGACGTTGAGGTACAGCTCCATCATGTCGTCCTTGCGGAAAACCTGTTCGAGGTAGTCCGTGAGGATCACCTCCTCGATCTTTCGCGACAGCGCTTTGTCGCGCGCGAGAAAGAGGTTCTTCGCGAGCTGCATCGTGATGGTGCTCGCGCCCCGGACGAAGCGGCGTGCCTTGAGGTTCGCCTGCACGCTCGAGCGGATCGCGGCGTGATTGAAGCCCTTGTGCCGGTAGAACGCGCCGTCCTCGGTCGTGAGGACCGCGGAGATCATGAAGGGGCTGATGTCGTCGAGCGGGGTCCAGCTCGACGTGCCCGGCCCGGTCGTCGTCTCGCCCGTCGAGCCGTCCGGCTTGTAGGTCCGATAGCTGAACGCGCCCACGAAGCGATCGCGTGACAGCTCCGGAGGCACCTCGATCATCCGGCACTGGTCGTCGACGCGATAGTCGAGCGCGAGCTTGTCGATCGTGCGTGTGTCGAACGCGAGGTTCACGCTCGCGCCGAAGGTCCCGCCCATCCGCGCCGAGCGCACGAGCGGGAGCAGCCCATGAGGCGCGCTGTCGAGCAGGGCCTGGCAGGAAGCAGGGGCGACGTCGATCGCGAGCGACACGGCGAAATGGTCGGGCGACTCCTCGACGATGCCATGCGTTCGGACGTGGAGGGCGCCCATGTCGAGCTGGGCGTCGTCGACGCGGAGCTTGCCTCGATCGTCGAGGACGCCGCGCCCGGAGAGCGAGAAGTCGATCCCGCGGAGGGTCTCGGTCGCGAGGCGCGGCTGCTTCAAGGAGATCGACCCCAGCTTCACCTCGCCGTCGAACGTGAGGGCGTCGGCATCTTCGGACAGCACGAGCTGTCCCTTGCCGGAGACCGTCCCACGCGACACGTCCGTGAGCCCCTTCATCCCCTCCTTCACGCCCAGGGCGGCCAGCGATACCGGACCGCCGGCGAGGCGCGCCGTCATCGCGCCGGCCCCGACGGGGAGATCGGCGTCGAGCGACAGGGGCGTACCGCCCGGCGCTCCGCCTTCGCCGGCATTGGCGCTGGCGAATCCGAGGTGGACGCGATCCGCGCGTCGCGTGAGCGTGAACGCCCCCGGGCCGAACGCCATCGGCTCACCACCGACGTCGACCTTCGCCGAGAGTCCACCGATCTCGACGACCACACCGTCCGGGAGGCGCGGAGCGAACGTCGCGACCGCCGACGCGATGCGAGCACGCAGCGCATGAAGGTCGGGCAACGGGAGGACCGGCTCGTCCGGCGGGGGCGGCGTCATCGGGGCCGCGGCCTTCACCGGCTTCGCTCCGCGGCGCTGAACGGAAGGCAGCGGCGGCGGCGCGGGCTCAGCCGCAGCCGCGCGCGCGGGCTCAGCCCTAGTCGCGGCGCGCGGCGGCTCGTGCCCGAGAGAGAGCGTCGCTGCCGTCACGCGCCGGAGCGCGCCGTCGGGACCGAGCTCGACGTCCGCGCCGGTCACCTCGACCGTCACGTGGCGATGGCGCGCGGCGCACTTCCCGCACCCGAGCTTGATGGCGGCCGAGTCGCGGGACGCGCGGATGGCCGCGCCGGAGATCTCGCCTCCCGAGGGAAGCTTCCACGTGAGCGCGAGGTCCTCGACGCTCATCGGCGTCTTCGAGCCAGCGTTGCGCTCGGGCGAAGACACCTCGTCCTTCGAGCCGCGAAGCTCACGCAGGCGTTCAGCCAGGTCTTCAGGCTCGCCCTCGACCGTGATGGCGCCCCCCTTCGCACGCACCTCGCTGACCGAAAGGCTGCCCCCGAGATCGACGTGGACCTCGTCGATGCGAGCCTCGATCCCTGCAACACCGCGCGGACGGACGCGAAGCTCCGTCAGGCTCACGCTGAAGAAGCCGGGGCGCACCCCGCCGACCTCGACCTCGAGCTTGCGCTTCTCGGCCTCCTTGGCGATGCGACCGCGCACGATCGGTCCGAACGAGAACGCCGTCACGAGCAGCGTCGCGAGGAGGAGCGCACCGGCGACGATGACCCCGCGAGGGGGCCTGCGCCTCCAGTCGATGCGCCGGAGGACGTCGGCGAACGTCCTCTTCTCGACGGGCTCCGCTGCAGGCGCGAGTGCATGCGCGCGCGCCGCTTCTCTCCGCTCGGCTTCGTCCTGCGACCGCGGCGCAGGATCGGGCGGGATGGGTGCGCGCAACATGGGCGCCCATGGTAACGCTTGAGGCGCCGGGTCCAATCATTCCGTCCCAGGTCCGTGTCAGGTCCCTGGCTTCCCGCTCGGGAAGAGGTCTGCCCTGCTGCGGCAGCTGAGCTTTCGCGGAGCTCCTGGCGCTCGATTTGCTCCTCCGGAGGCCGAGTCCGCCTGCGCAAGCAACCGCGCCAGAACATGGGATGAGCGCGCGTCGCCTCGTTGCTCGGCTAGCTTGCTGCTGCTGCCGGCACAGCCGTGACCGCTCTCGGCCGCATGCCCGCGTGGTTCGCGCCGGGCGCCGATCGTCGGCCGCCGCCGGCAGGCTCCTCTACTCGAACGCGACGTCGAAGTTCTCGGTCCCGTCGCCTTCGAGCCGCGCGGGGATTGCCTTGAAGAGCGCGACGAGCTCCGTCGCCCACGACTTGCCATCCTTGCGAAGAGGCTCGAGGTCACTGGCGATGCGAGCAAGCTCGTTGCGGCGCTCGTCGGTGAAGCCGAGGAGGCCGGCGAGCTTGCCGAGGAGCTCCTCTTCCTTCGCGTGCACGTCGTCGTCGACGCCGGAGAGCCAGGCGGCGGCGACATAGGCGAACGCCTTGTCACGCGCGCTCAGTCCGTCCAAGAGCAGCTCTTCGACCGCGATGGGTTTCTCGATCAGTTGATCGAGACGTTCGCGAAGCTCCTTCGTCAGGTTGAACACGTTCGCGGCAGCGCGAACGCCTTCCTTCTCCTGATCGTCGAGGTGGCCGTCAGCCCACGCCATCGTGATGAGGAGGGCGAGGGTCTCGATGCACGCATCGACACTGATCGTGAGCCGCTTCATGTTCGGCAGGATACCCCTCGCCCCTGCGGCGATCGACAGCCATCGGCGGCGCCGCGAGAGGGGGCAGGGCGGGTCCTCGCCCCTCCGCGCTCACGCGTCGCGCCCGGCCACGGGGGCACCGCCCCTCGCAGGCGTGCGTTCAGTCGGCTTTCGGGGTCTTCGGACCGCTCGGTGGGAGCTGCGGCTTGGTCGTGAGCACCTTCGGCGCCTCACCGTCGAGGGTGCCGAGCCAGGTGACGATGGCCTTGATTTGCAGCTCGGAGAGCTCGCGCCCCGCCTGATGACGCGCCATCAGCCGCGTCATCTCCTCCAGCGAAGCCACCGACCCGTCGTGCAGGTACGGGCCGGTCCGGGCCACGTTGCGGAGGCTCGGGACCTTCCACATCCCACGGTCCGCCTCCTGCTTCGACACGGCGAACCGGCCTGGTTCCTCGCCCGCCGGCCCAGGCCACGGCTTCGCGATCCCGAGCTTCGCCGCCTGGGTGGCCCCGACGTATTTGCCTTGATGACACGAGGTGCAGCCCGCCTCCACGAACGTCGCGACCCCGCCGAGCTCGGCGTCGTTCAGGGCGGCCTTGTCGCCGGCGAGGTACCGATCCCATCGCGACCGCGCGAAGAGCTTCTTGGTGTACGTCCCGAGCGCGCGCCCCACGGTATCGGCAGAGACACTGGGGCCCTCGTCGGGGAAAACCTTCTTGAAAGCAGCCGCGTACGCCGGAATCGACCCGATCGTCTCGGTCACCCGCTTCTCGTCCGGCATCCCCATGATCGCCGGGTCGAGGATGTGAGGCACGACGAGCTCGTCGATCGTCGTCGCTCGAGCGTCCCAGCCTTGGGCGAAGGCGCCGCCGGCGTTCAGGACCGACGGCGTGTTGCGCGTAGCCCTCTGCTGCTTCGTCCCGGTAGCGGCGGCCTCCCCATCCTGCCCCGCCTTCGCAAAGTCGTGGCATGACACGCACGCCACGTCCTGCCCGCGCGACAGGCGCTTGTCGAAGAACAGCATCTGACCGAGCTTCGTCGCGTCGTCGATCTCCGGCTTCTCGACCCCTTCGGGGATCGGCGCGAACAGGTTCAGCTGCGCCGGGTCGAACGCCGGGATCGCCGAGGACGCCGGTCCCTGAGCCGGCGCTCCCGAATCTGGGGCGGACGCCGCGGCTTGCGTCGCGACGGATGCGGGCGTCGGAGGCGCTTCCTTGCGCTTCTCGTCACATCCGGTGGTCATGAACAGCGCGGTCATGAACAGCGCGGTCATGGGCGCGCAGGCGCCCGCGGCGGCCAGCGTCGGTCGGCGAACGACGGCAAACATCGCTCGGGAGTATAGTCCGCACGCCCGCCGGGGCCGGCGCGGTCACTCGCGAAACACGATCCGAAGCCGCCTGGCGTGTCTCACGACCGCGCGAGCGTGAGCACTTCGTCCCGGTACTTCACGACGACGCGGGGCTTCGACGTGAGGGTGGAGATCGCCCCCAGCACCGGCTCTGCATCGCTGCCGAGCGATTCCACGATGTCGAAGAGGAGCGGCAAGTTGAAGCCATACGCATCGAGCCACTCCGGCTTGAGCCGAACGATACCGAGCGCGAGGGCGGGGTCGTCGAGCGCGGGGACCAGGAGATCGAATCCGCTGAACGATGCGAACCGCGGCGTCTCGAGCGCCTCGACGGCGTGTTCGCGTGCCCACCGGCCATCACGCGAGAACACGAACGCCAGGACGTACAGCATCGTCATGCGGTCGTCCCGCTCGGAGGCGAGAACCTCGTCCCTGAACCGCGACGTCGACTCGAGCGCGGCGGCGTACGCGTCGCCTTGCAGCTCGAAGACATGGCGGCGCAACGCCGAGAAGTGCTCGTACCCTACGTTGAGGGAGTGGCCGCCAAGGCGCCAAGGGTCGTTGATCCACAGCGGCCCGGGCGGGAGCTCCTCCTCGATGAAGAGGCGCCCCTGCGCCCCCACGAAACGCGGCGCTTCAGACGAGTGCCGTAAGGCCGCGACGATGTCCTGCGCCGCCCAGAGGCACGCGAACGATTCGGCGAACCGGGGCTCGTTCGACTGGATCTTCTTTCGAGTCTCGATCCCCGTCGTCGCGAGGTACACCCGCAGCGCCTCGCGTCGCGCGTCGTGTCGCGCCGGCGTCGTCGTCTCCGCGCGAATCGACGCGATCACGTCACGCAGCTCGGCCGAGGGCGACTCGTCGCGGAACTGCCCCGCTTCCGCAACCCACGCGACGATCCGCGCCCATGCGTCGACTTCGCGGCTTCCCGCGGGAGGGTCGAACCGGTGACGCGCACGAGCTCCACTGAGAAGAGCGCGCTGCTTCTTGGACCACGCGAGCTGCTCGGACGGCTTGCTCATCGGTCCATGATACGGCGAATCGGACACGACGCCTTGGCCGAGCGCGTGGACGTGCGGGGCCGCGGGACACCTCGCGCTTCGTCGCGCACGCGGGCAAACTCCCTTCCCGCCCGCACAGCGAGGCTGAGGACGACCCATCCACGCAGCCGAAACGTCTGAACGACGGCTCCTCGAGCGAGCACCGAATCCTCGGTCAGCCTGAAAGGCGCTTTGCAGCGGCGCCGACCGCCGCTGGGTCGCGCGCGAGGACACGGCGAGCCGCCTCGACCCGCAATCCCCTTCCGAACTTCCGCCCTTCCTGTGCCTCCGAAAGCGAACGCGACACCGTCGCCGTCGAGCCGGCTGGCATCAGCCCCAAACGCCCGGCGTCGCCGAGACAGAAGCCAAGCACGGCAGCTTGAGCCGTCGCTGGCTCAGCCCCAACTCCCGGCGTCGCCGAGACAGGAGCCACACGCTTCAGCGCGAGCCGACGCTGGTCCCAGCCTCAAACGCCGGGCCTCGCCAAGACAGAAGCCCAAGCGCTGCATCTCGAGCCGACGCTACCATCGACTCCAGACGCCCGGCATCGCCGAGACGGAAGCGCAAGCGCTGCACCGCCGCGAGTGCATCAAGCTCGAGCGTTCGACGAGCACAGCAGGAGCCGGGGGAATCGGAAGACAAAATGCAAAAAGCCCGAGAGTCGCGCAGTGCGCGGTCTCTCGAGCTTCTTTTGGGAAAAATCCCGGCGGCGTCCTACTCTCCCACACGGCTACCCGTGCAGTACCATCGGCTCC
>JAFAER010000208.1 GCA_023423895.1 Pseudomonadota bacterium | reverse complement strand
CCAGCTCGTCGCATCGGAACAAACAGGACGCCCTGCGCGTCTCGTCACTGAAAGCGGACGACCTAACCGCCGTTCGTTTTCTGGGGGGGACGTTCGTCCGTCCCTATCGAGGAGAGTAGTAGTCATGAACCCCGTGCTCGATCCCAACAACAACCCGACGTCCGGCGGCGATCCTTCCGAGGAGCAGAAGCCTGCCGAGGCGACCGCGGAACCCCCCAAGCCCCGTCGGCCGCGCGGCTTCGCGGCCATGGATCGCGCGAAGGTGAGCGAGATCGCGAGCAAGGGTGGCAAAGCCGCCCATGCTGCCGGTACCGCTCATCAGTTCACGAGCGAGGAAGCTCGTGCCGCCGGAAAGAAGGGTGGTGTCGCCCCGCACGTCCGACGTGGTCGTGGTCCGCGCCAGTCCGCAACGGTACCCGCAGCCGAGCCCGCGACCCACGACACGTCGAAGGAGGCCAAGTCGGCCTGAGAAGGCCACTTGGTTCGTTCGAGCCACCTCTTGCTCCTACCCGGCCAGGTCGGCCGAAACGTTGACCCCGGTTTGAAACGGAGCCAAGAGAGGTGTGGTGAACGGACGCCTCCCTCCCGTCCTCGTCCAGCATCCGCACGTGGAGGTGCGCGATGACCTGCTCGGCGGCAGTCCCGTCGTGCGTGGAACTCGCGTGCCTGTACGTCGCCTCTGGGCATGGCACCGGAAGGGTGTGTCCGTCGAGACCCTGGTGAAACGGTACCCGAGTCTAGGGTGGGCCAAGGTCCTCGGCGGACTGGCGTTCGCGTACGACAACGAGGAGCTCGTCGAAGCCGATCTCGATCGCGAGCGAGCGCTGCTCGAGTCGGAGCCCGAACGCGTGCCGGGACGGATGGATCAGACGAACCTACCGTTCCCGAAAAAGACCTGAGAGAAGACGAGGCCATTCATGTCCGGCGCATGTCGCCGCGTGACGTGGCGGCTCCGGATTCAGTCCTGAGCCCTCGGAACCCAGGTGGCGGCCAGCTGCGGCCCCTACCTGGAAGGAGCGTCCAGCCGCATCCATCCGAGGTCTGAGGACTGAAAGCCGAGCGTGTCGAGAACTTTTGCCTCTGCCGGGCGTCGGATGACCGATCATGAGAGCGGTCGGACGGGCCATGAGCACGGGCGAGGGGACGAGAACACACGACGGCGACGCTGACGGCGAGCTCGCGGACCAGCTCCGTGAGCACGCCGTCGTCATGTGCCGCGTCGCGATGGCCCTCCTCGCCGACGCCGCACGTGTCGAGCGCGTGCTCGAACATGTCGCGCGGGAGGCGAGCACGCGGGCGAGACCGGAAGGCGCGCGCCCACTCGCGTGGTTACTCGGGCTCGTTCGCTCGACGTGTGCCGTCCACCTCTCGAAGTTGCCTCTCCGGACGCGCAGCGGCCTTCCCGCAGAGGACGACGCTGCACCAGGAACCGAGCGCCTCGGCGCCGCTGCGGCCGTCCCTGCACGAGCCGCACTCGCGACGCTGCGGCCGACGGAGCGCGAAGCGGTCGTCCTCTTCCTCGTCGGCGGTCTCGATGCGAACGACGTCGCCATCGCGTGCAACGTCGAGCTCGCGACGGCGAGAGCGCGCCTCGCGCGTGGGCTCGAGGAGCTCTTGGCGAATGCGCCCGGCGAAGTCGGAGGTGCGCGATGAGCGCGGCACGTTGCAATCGCTTCCGCGAGGACGTGATCGGTTTGCTCGACGGAACGGCGGACGGGGCGCTCCATGAGCACATCGCTGCGTGTGACGACTGCCGCGATGCTTCCCACACGCTCGAGCGCCTGACGGGGCGAATCGCGAAGGCTGGCGACGACTTCCAGGCATCTCCGCCCCTTGCTGATCGGCTTGCGAAGATCGCCGAAGAGACGGCTGCTGCTCGCTCGGTCGGCACGGAAGAGCACGCGAGCGGAGACCGCATCAGCGAGACGCGCGTGCGGACGGAGGTGCCCGGCACGACGGCGACGCCGCGAAACAGCCGAAGGTCGCTGTGGCTCGTGCTGGCTGCGTGCGCGAGCATCGGTGCGAGCGCCCTCGTCGGCGTCGTCATCGCCGATCATCAGCGCTCCCCCACGGCTGCCGCTTCGCGTGCATGGCATGGGAAGGTCGCCCAGATCGCGCGGAGCGGCGCAGACGCAGGCGAGGCGACCGGGCTCACCGTCGTCACGCCTTCCGGCAAGATCGTGCTGGCGGAGGGCGCCGAGATCACGCCGGGGATGCACCTCGTCACCGACGGTCGAACGCGCGCACGCCTCTCGCTGGACGACGGAAGCATCGTGGTCCTCGATCGCGCGACCGACGTCGTCGTCGAGCACGCGCCGCGGATGCTGACCGTGAACGAGGGCGCGATCCTCGCGGACGTCGCGCACGTGGACGGTGCGCCGCCCGCTCAGCTCGAGACGCCGAGCGGCCACGTGAACGTCCTCGGGACGAAGCTCGCCGTCACCGCCGCTACGGACCGGACGAACGTCGAGGTGCTTCGCGGCGAGGTCGAGGTGAAGTCGACGACGGAGAGCCGCAAGGTCTCGGCGGGCCAGGAAGGGGTCGTCGGGAAGGACGGTAGGGTCGACGTGGCTCCGGCGAATGATCTCGCCCAGCGCGCTGCCTTCGGCGAGCAACTGCTCACGACGCACAACGAGGACGCGGAGGCGCCGGCGAGCGGCCTCGGCGAGCTCCGCGCGAAGCGACCCGGCCGCACGGACGAGAAAGACCGCGCGGTCCGCCTGCAGAAGCACGCGGTGAAGATCCGTATCGCGGGGAACGTCGCGCGCACCGAGATCGACGAGACGTTCGCCAACGACACCGACGACGAGCTCGAGGGGATCTATCGGTTCCCGTTGCCGCCCGGCGCCCAGATCGAGCGCCTCGCGCTCGAGGTCGACGGCAAGCTCCTCGACGGTGAGTTCATCGACAAGGCAAAGGCGGCGGCCATCTGGCGCGGCGCCATCCAGAACGCTGCTCCGAAGGCGCCGAAGCCGAGAGAAGAGATCGTCTGGGTGCCGGGTCCCTGGCACGACCCTGCGCTCCTCGAGTGGCAGCGCGGCGGGCGCTTCGAGCTCCGCATCTTTCCGATCCCGAAGCGCGGGTCGCGTCGCGTCGTCATCTCCTACACGGAGACCGTCGCGCCCGTCTCCGGCGTTCGCCGCTATGTCTATCCGCTGCCGCAAGGCTCTTCGAGCAAGATCACGATCGACGAGCTGTCGATCGACGCACAGGTGCTCGGGCACGATCCGAAGGTGCCGGTGCGCGTCCGGGGCTACGAGCTCGCGCGGGACGCGGCTGTTGCCGATGGCAGCGCCGCGCGTCTCGCGACGACGATGACCTCGTTCTCGCCTTCGGGCGACCTGTCCATCGAATACGGTCTCGCCGACCAGACCACGGACGCGACGGCATGGGCGTACCGGGGCGAGGTGCAGGCGGCAGGCTCGGCGGCGCCGAAGACGAACGCGAACGTCGCAGATCCGATCGGCACGGATCCTTTCGTCGCGATCGCGCTGCGTCCGAAGCTGCCGAAGTGGTCCGAGAGCAAACCTCGCGACCAGGTGATCGTCGTCGATGCCGGGCGAACGATGTACGGCGAGCGCTTTGCGCGGGCGAAGCGGCTCGCGATCCAGATGACGCAAGAGATGGACCGGCGCGATCGGGTCACCGTCGTCGCGTGTGACGTGAGCTGCAAGACCCTGCCGGGTGGATTCGTCGCTCCGGGCGCTCCGAGCGCGCACGACGTCGATGCTTTCCTCCAGGGCATCACTCCGGACGGCGCGAGCGATCTCGTCGGCGCGGTTCGCACGGCATCGAAGCTCGGAGGTCACGACGGCAGCCGTGATCTCCGCATCGCGGTGCTCTCGGACGGCGTGGCGACGGCCGGCTATCGGTCGGCGTCCCGGATCTCCGCCGAGGTCGCGGATGCGGTCGCGGATGCGCGGGGCCTCGTCGTGACCGTGCCGATCGGCGCGGACGCAGACGTCAACCTGCTGTCGGACATCGCGCGGGGTGGTGGCGGTGTCGTCGTCCCTTATCAGCCCGGACAACGTCTCGAGGCGACCGCCATCGAGGTCCTGAACGCGACGTACGGAACGACGCTCCGCGACGTCGAGGTGGTGCTGCCCGAGGGGCTGCACGACTCGGCGCCCGCCGCGATCGCGCCTCTTCGGGCAGGAGCGGAGACGATCGTGACCGCACGCATGAGCGGTGACGCAGTGAAGGGCGAGATCGTTCTTCGCGGCAAGGTCGGCGGCGAGCCCTTCGAGGCGAAGTACCCGATCGACGTGCGCGCCACGACCGACGCCGGGAACGCCTTCGTTCCGCGTCTCTACGCGGCGGCCCGCATCGCGGATCGCGAGCGGCAACCCGGCGACTCGGCCCGCCCTGAGCTCGTCGCGCTATCGCGCCAGTTCTCGGTGCCGTCGCGGACGACGTCGCTGCTCGTGCTCGAGAGCGAGGCGATGTTCAAGGCATTCGGCATCGAGCGGGCGGCGCACGGGCCCCAGTGGACCGGGGAGGCTCTCGCCCAGGGCGCCGTCTTCGCGAGCGGGAAGAGCAGCTCCGACCGGAGCGACCCGAGTGAGTCGGTCGCCGATCCACTCTTCGACGACGAAGCGACGAGCGGAATCGGCGCATTCGCTCGTGAGGAGGCGAAGAAGGACGAAAAGGCGACCGGTCACGGATTCGGCGCCGGCGGCTCGGGCCTCGGCGACCTCGGCGCTTCGCGCGGGCCGTCGACCAAGCCGGCGCCCACGATGGCGCCTGCCCCTGCAGCACCTCCACCTCCACCTTCACGTCCGGCGAAGGGAGCGACCGCGGCCCCAGTGACGGTCGACGCGCAGGGTCGGCGTCACTTCAGCGCGGACAAGTTGGAGAACGCTCTGGCCGATGCGCCCCGGGGCGGGCGCTTGATGAAGAAGGTCTTCGTGCGGCGCGCGACGCTGCACGCCGACGGCGGCCCCGCCGTCACCGCCGACAAGATCGTTCAGGCCCGCGCCGCCGTCGCGGCAGCACCGGACGAGCGCGCGAAGCACAAGGACCTTGCCCGGCTCCTCGCGCTCTCGGGCCAGCTCGACGAGCTCGGCGAGACGCTCGAGAAGTGGTCGGCGCGAGATCCTCTCGACGTGGACGTCATCGTGGGGCGCGCGGACGTCGCCGCGCGGCGCGGCGACCGCGAGAGCTCCCTCCGCATCCTCGGCGGGGCGCTCGCAGCGAGCGCGCTCACTCCAGCCGATGCCTTCACCTTCGCGCAGGCGGTCGCGCGGTCGTACGACCGCATCGGCAAGCCCGAGGCATGTGCCTTCCACGTCGCCGCTGCAGAGCTTCGGAGCACCGATCCGGAAGCGGTCGCGCGCGCCGTCACCTGCGAACGCGCGCAGGGCAGGGGCGCGTCGGCCGATCGCTGGCTCGCGAGCCTCGACGATGCGAAGCGAAAGGCCGTCTCCACGACGCTCGCGAAGCTCGAAGCGCAAAAGTCAGAGGGCGCCTTCGGTGACGTCGTCGTGTCGGCGACATGGAACGGCGGAAGCGATCTCGACATCGCGCTCGTGGATCCCGCCGGCCGGCGGGCCGGTGCGGTCACGCGCATGAAGGGCGCTCGCGTCGAGGCCGCGACGGCGCGCGATCACGAGACCGTCGCGCTGTCGAGCGGCGAGGCGGGGGCGTTCCTCGTCGAAGTCGTCCGCGCAAACGCAGCGGATGCGACGGCTCCCGTCAGCGGGACCGTCACGGTGAAGGCATTCGGGCAGACGCGCGCGATCCCGTTCACGCTCACGGGCGCTCGCACGCAGATTGGTCGTGTCGACGTGCGCTGGGAATCGGAGCTCGTGCCGATCGACGACCGCCGGTTCACGCCACCCTCACCTCCGCCGATGAGCACGTTCAACCAGAGCGCGGCGGCGAGCGCGCTCGCGAACGTCAGCGTCCGGCACTGCGGCGCCAGCGGGCAGGTCGGGACCGGACACGTGATGGTGACCTTCGCGCCGACCGGCCGCGTGTCGGAGGTCGTCGTCGACGACGCCAACTTCAGCGGCACGCCGGCGGGCCGCTGCGTGCAAACGGCGTTCTTCAATGCGTCGATGGCTCCGTTCACGGGGCCTCCGGCGAGGGTCGGCAAGAGCTTCAGCCTCCCCTGACGGGGCTGAGCGGGGCTGAGCGGGGCTGAGCGGAGCCGCGTGACGGCGCCACGGAAGCGCTGCGCGCTCTACCTCCTCTTGCGCGCGTCGTCAGGGGCGGCGTTTGGTGGGAGGGGAGGGCGGCGCTGCGGGCCGCTTCGACGTGGACTCGGTCGTCCTCTCACGTTCGTGCACGCGCCGCTGGTGCTGGTGATGGAGGACGAACGCGGTCGCCAGCGAGATCATGATCCCGAGGAGCCCGAAGAGAACGGTCCGGCCGCCGCCGCTCATCGGCGTAGACTAGCAGCCCTCCGCCGGCCGGAGACGGACGGGCACTACCTCGTCTGATCGAGGACCTTCACGAGCACCTCGAGCGCGTCGACGACCTTGGCGCGGTCACTCCGGGGCACGCGGTCGAGCAGCGATGCGAACGCCGAGGCGGCGCCGGTCCCCACGGCTTGCGCTGCGCGTCGGCCGCGTGGCGTGAGCCGGACGTCCGTCTGGCGCCCATCGTCGGACCCCTTCTGGCGTGCGATGAGGCCCGCGCGCTCGAGCCCCGAGAGGTTGCGGCTCGCCGTGGACGGATCAATGCCGAGCAACGTCGCGAGCGTCGAGGTGGAGAGGGCTCCTCGCTCGGCGATGAGCTGCAGCGTCTCTGCTTGCTGCGGAGTGACGTCACCGGCGCGCGCGCGCTCACGAGCAATGCGGCCGAGACCACGTGCAACGGCGAGGAGGGCGCGCGCGAACCTGTCCTGGTCGGCCATGGGAGGCCCCTGTACTCTACAAGTCTTGCCCTCGCGTCAAGCCTCGAGTTGTTCCGTTCGAAATCGCTGCGAATTCTTGCGTGAGCGACGTGAAGGCCGAACGCGTGCGCGCGTTCGCTGCGCAGGCCTCTACGCGCGATGCTCGGTTCACGAGCGGCGCTACGCGCGACGGGATGCGCCATCGTCTCGACACCCACGCAGCGGAAGAGCCAGAGCGCGACGCGTGCAGCGGAACGCGAGCACGCCCGAGTGTTCGCACGAGAAAATCACGCGTCCGCTCGCGACCGTCGCGCGTAGAGATGCATCCAACGACGAGGGAAGACCCGTTGATGGGGCCCTCGGCGATGCGCGGAGAAGGCCGGTTGCATCGGATGATTTTGCTCTTTAGTGTGGCCTGCGTAACTTGAGGCCTCGCCGGTCGGCCTGACGCGTGCTAACCCCCGCTTGCCCGGAAGCGAACAGTCCCGTGAACCAGATCGCCCAAGCCACCCGCTCCAAGCGTCCGGAGACCTGCCGGATGTTCGAGAACGATCTCCTCGAGAAGTTCTCGCGCATTCACCCGGTCACTCCGTTCGTCGTCTACATCCCGATGGTCGGCGTGCTGATGTACCGGACCTGGGCGCGGCACGTCCCGCTGCTCTCCACGCTCGGGCTCGTCCTCGGGGGCATCCTCGTCTGGACGCTCACCGAATACGTCCTGCACCGGTACATCTTCCACTGGTACAAGGACACGCCCTGGGGGCGGCGCGTGCACTTCCTTCTCCACGGCGTGCACCACGACTACCCGAACGACGCTGACCGCCTGGTGATGCCGCTCCTCACGAGCGTGCCGCTCGCGGTCATCTTCTACACGCTCTTCTATTTCGCGTTCGGTGGGATGCGCTACGCGGAGCCGTTCTACGCGGGCTTCGCGATCGGGTACATGATGTACGACGGGACCCACTACGCGCTGCACCACTTCAAGCAGACGACGCGCATCGGCAAGTTCATCAAGCGTCACCACATGCTTCACCACCACGCCGATCACGACGGTGGCTTCGGCGTCTCGACGCCGATCTGGGACTACGTCTTCGGGACGATGCCCCAGGTGAAGAAGCTCGGCGCTACGCGCGCGGCCACGACCAACAACGGCTGAGGCGTGCATGCGCGGGCGCCGCGCAAGCTCGAGCGTGCCGCCCGCCACGGCGGCGACCCAAGCTCGAGCTGTTCCCGAACGCGCGCTGCGGTCAGCGCGCGTGGCCGTTGACCGGTGAGGTCTTCGGGCTCGCGATGACGGGCATCGGGACGCGCGCGACCGAGACGGCCATGACGCGCCCGTTGAGCAGCGCTCCAGCTTGTGCGCCGATGATGAACGCGACGGCGGTTCCCGCGAGCGCGAGAGCGATGACAGCAGATTTGGTGGCCACGTGGCTTCGCATGTCGTCCTCCGTGATCAAGCGACCAAAGCGAAGCGGGCTAAAGCCCCACGACCGGGTGTCCCCCCAATAAGCCGGAACCGTGGCGCAGTTATCAATCTACCTGCCTCGGAGCTCCGCGGTACCGGAGATTTGCCGCAGCCCGATCTTCGACGGCGAGCGGATTTTTCTAGGCTGCCGCACGGGAAGGATGTGAGGCTTCACCTTGTCCTACGCGGGCGAAGCCGCGGTCATTCCACGCGAAGTCAGTGCCGGCGCGTGGTGCGGCAAGCCGAGTCGGTAGTAGGAGTCCTTACAACGTCGTGCGCCACCTCACGCCAATGCTACGGTACGCTTGCCGCGCGAAGAGCTCATCCGCGGACGAGAAGTGTCGCCGAGCGGACACCGTCAGATCGCACTCCGTTCGATAACCTTGTTAGTCTTCTCACCCGGAACACGCGATGACGCAGGGCAAGACGCCCAAGAGCGGCGACGATGCGAAGAAGTCCGAGATCGGGACCGTCCTCGCGAATCGTTACGAGGTACTGCGCGAGCTCGGTCGTGGCGGCATGGGGGTCGTGTACCTGTGCAAAGACATCGTCACGCATGAACGCGTTGCGCTGAAGCGGCTTCGGCCGCCGGAAGAAGCGAAGGCGACGCGCGCCGAAGAGAGCTGGTGGTTCCAGCAAGAGGCACGCGCCGTCGCGTCGCTCGAGCATCCGGCGATCGTGCGCGCGCGTGACTTCGGCACGCTGCACGACGGCTCTCCGTACCTCGTGATGGACGCGCTGCCGGGGCGCAGCGTCCACGAGTGGATGCACACGACGACGATGCCCTGGTCGGTGATCTGGGCGCTCGTCGATCAAGTGCTCGCCGGGCTCGCTCACGCGCACGCGCGGCACATCATCCACGGCGATCTCAAGCCTTCGAACGTGATGCTCGATCTCGCCGGCGCAGGGCGCGGTCCACGCGCGTACGTGCTGGATCTCGGCCTCGCGTGGCTGCGTGAGTCGCGCCACGACTCGCGTCTCGACGGCGCGCCGGAGCCCGAGCTCGCGGTGCACGCGGGTGCGGGCACCGTCGGCTGGGTCGCGCCGGAGCAGATCCGCAAGCAGGCGACGCTCGTCGGTCCCGCGACGGACCTCTATGCGCTCGGCTGCATCATGTATCGCGTGCTCACCGGCAAGGAGGTCTTCGAGGGCACCGCCCAGGAGGTCCTCCGCGCGCACAAGCGGACGCCGGTCCCCGCGCCGGTGCTGCCCGAAGGTGTACCTCACCAGGTCGGGCTCTTCGTCCAGCGGCTGCTCGCGAAGAAGCCGTGGCATCGCTTCGAGCTCGCCGCCGACGCGCGTCGAGTCTGGGCGCAGTTCCGCCCGCGCCACGCGCCGACGCTCGAAGAGACCGTCGCGAGCGCACCGGCGCCGCCGCCCGAGCCGTCGAGCTCGCCCGACATGGGACGTGCGGTGGCCGCTGCACGGTCGCTCGCGCCGGGGCTTCTGTCGCTGCGTCCGTCGCCGATGGTCGCGCGCGAGCCGGAGCGTCAGGAGCTCCTCGACCTCGTGCTCTCCGTGTGCGCCGGGCAGCCGCCGCAACACCGCATGGTGGCGCTGATCGGTGAAGCGGGCGTCGGCAAGAGCCGGCTCGCCGAGTGGGTCTGCGAACAAGTGCACGAGCGCGGTCTCATGTGGCCGCTCCGCGCGCGTTACGGTCGCACGCCGTCACCGCTCGACGGTCTGACCGGCGCCGTGAACTCGTTCTACGGCCTCCAGGGCGCCGATCGCGAGACCGTGGAGCAGACGCTCCTCGACCGCTGGGAGGTCGACAAGGGCGACAGCGAAGAGCTCGCCTGGGTCGCCGCGGCCGCGGAGTGGCTCCGGCCGACGCCGCCGGGGACGGTCCCGCCCGTCGGTCCCACCGGCAAGCGCTTCGTGCTCGACACGCCGGAGCTCCGCTTCGCCGTCGCGCGACGCATCCTCGAGCGCATCGGCCATGACCGGCCGGTGATGATCTGGTTCGACGATCTCCATCTCACGAGCGCGAACACGTTCGAGACCTTGTCGCGCCTGAAGCGCGACGCGACGAAGCTCCGTCTCTTGATCCTCGCCACCGCACGGAGCGAGTCGCTCGAGACGGATCTCGACGCGGCCGTCCGGATGGAAGCACTCCGCGCCGAGTGGGGCGGGCGCGTCCTCGACCTGCCGCCGCTCGGCGTCGAAGAGACCGAGGTCCTGCTGCGCGCGACGCTGCCGCTCAGCTCGAACGCGATCACCGCCGCGGTCGCGCAGAGCCGAGGCAATCCGCTCTTCGCGCTCCAGCTCCTTCATGCCTGGGCAGGTGGCGGGTACCTCACGCTCGAAGGCGGCAAGTACAAGGTCCCGGACGAGGCGCTGCACGGTCGCGCGATCACCACGGCCGACCTCTGGGACGAGCGGCTTCGGGCGGTCCCGACCGACCTCCGCCTCGCGGCATACGCAGCGGCGGCGCTCGGCGACGACGTCCGCGGCGTCGTGTTGAAGTCGCTCGTCGCCGCGCTCGGGATGGACCCGCGCGACGCGCTCGTCGCCCTCACGCGCGCGCAGATCCTCCTCGCGTCCGGCAACGACCAGTTCCGGTGGCCGCATGCGCTCCTGCAGGAGCACTTGCTCGGTCGCCTCCACGAGCGCAACGACGCGCCGGCGATCTTCCGGCTTGCGGCCAATGCCCTCGCGAAACATCCCGAGGTCGGTTCGCGCCGCATCATGAAGCACCGCGTCCGTAACCTGCTCCGCGCAGGCGACGACGACGTCGCGGCGAGCCTCATGTTCTCGTTCATCGAAGGCGCCTGGGCCCGTGGTCGCGACACCGCGGCGACGCTCAAGGACCTCGCGCTCCTCGACGGACGCGTCTCGGGCTCGGCCGCTGCCGAATACGCCTACTGGCGCGCGGAAGCGCTCCGACACATCGGCAAGCTCGAGGAGGCGCGCGATCAGGCGGAGACCGCGCGGCGCGCCTTCGAGCAAGCCGGCGACAAGACCCGCGAGGCACATGCCCTGCGGCTGCTCGGTCACCTCGCAAGCGATACCGGTGCGCCTTCGCAGGGCCGCCTCCAGGTCGCCCTCGCGATCTCGCGCTTCGAAGAGCTCAAGGACGATCGCGGGCTCGCCGCGGCGCTCGTCGTGCTCGGCGAGATCGACTACCTCCTCGGCGAGCACGCACGCGCGCGCGAGGTGCTGAACGAGGCGAGCCAGCGGTGCGATGCCGTCGGCGACATGCTCGGCGGGGCGCAGTGCTTCATCCTGCTCGCGATGATCGAGACCGCGGTCGGCGGCTTCCGACGCGCGCGCGACCTCTTGATTCATGCGCGGCAGTCGTTCGACGCCATCGGTTACAGGCTCGGCATCGCTCAGTGCGACGTCGTCCTCGGCCACGCCGATCATCGCGCGGGCGAGATGGACGCTGCGCGAGCCCGGGCGCTCTCGGCGCGGGCTGCGTTCCGCGAGCTGATGAATCCGCGCGGCGAGGCGGCGTGTGAACGTCTGCTCGCGCTCATCGCGATCGACACGGACGACTTCGCGGCTGGCGGCGCGCATGCGTCGGTCGCGGCCAAGATCTTCGAGCGACTCCAGGACCCCTGGGGCGATCTCGAGGCGCGGTTGCTTCTTGCTCAGGTGGCGCTCGCGAAGGGCGACGACGATGCGAAGGAGCTCGTGCAGGACTGCGAGCGCATCGTCCTCGACGAGGCCGAGCCTCGACAACATCGGCATCTCACCCTCGCGTGGCTCGCTCAGATCGAGAAGCGCTGGCAGGACGCCGCCAACGAGATCGATCGTGCGCGCGCAGCCTTCGGCGACAAGGCTCGCTGCGGCGACCACACCCCGCAGCTGTTGAAGCGCTTCGTCAGCATGGACTGGCAGGGCGCGTCTGCCGGGAAGATCGCCCACTGGCTCGCGCTGGTCGAGAGCGCAAACCCCGACGAGTCCGTCTCGTCGAGGTGGCCCGCGTCGCCGCGCGCTTCGTAGCTCCGATGGAGACGCGCGGAGCGCCCGCGGATACCTCGGCGGAGGCGACGAGCCCGAGCGCTGTCTCGCAGGCGACGCCTCGCGTCGTCCCGCACTGGGCCGTCCTCGCGGCGATCGCCCTGATCTACGTGCTGACCCGCTATCCGGACGTCGGCGGACGGATCAACATGGGCGACTCGGCGAAGTTCCAGTTCCTCGCGCGTACGCTCGGGATCGGCCATTCGCCGGGAAATCCGCTCTATCTGATGGCCAGCGCGCTCTGGGTGAGGATCCCGCTGCCGCTCGCCGACGCGACGAAGGTCACGTTGCTCTCGAGCGTCTTCGGGCTGCTCACGGTCGCGCTCGTGGGCCGCGCGGTCGGCCTCCTCGAAGTGCCGCCGGTGATCCGGCGACCCTTCGTCCTCGAGGCGAAGACGTTCGCGGCGATCCTCCTCGCGCTGGGGTCGCTGTTCTGGACGCTCTCGACGGAGGCGGAGGTCTACACGCTCGGTACGGTGTTCATCGCCGGCGCCGTGCTCGGGGTGACCGGATGGACGACGAAGAAGGATCGCCGCTTCCTCTACGTCGCGATCGCGTCCGTCGGCTGCGGCCTCGCCAATCATCTGACGATCGTCGCGCTCGGACCGGCGCTCGCGTTCGTCGTGCTTCGCGAGCGGGTGGGGAGGGAAGCGCTTCGCTCGCCGCGGCTCTGGGCGGTGGTGCTCGCTTCGCTCGCCTTCGCCGCGCTGGCGTACGGCTGGATCGCGTGGCGCGCAACGCGTGCGCCGCTCGTCTACTCCGAGCTCCCGAAGTCGCTGACCGCGAAGACGTTCCTCGACTTCGTCACGGGGCGCGGGGTAGCGAGCGCGACGTTCGCGAAGACCACCTATGCGACCGCGCTCTTCGACCGGCTGCCTGAATCGTTCGCTCACCTGCAGAAGCAATGGGCGTGGCCGCTCTTGCTCTTTCTCCCGCTCGGTGCCGTTCGGCTCGCGCGTCGGAGCGGCATGCTCGCGGCGTTCGTCGCGCTCGGCGTGCTCGGCCATCTCGTGCTCGCCTTCGTCTTCCGCATTCCGGACCCAGAAGGGCTCTTCGCGTCCGTTTCCGTCCTCGTCACGGTCCCGCTCTCGCTCGTGCCTGCCGCGGTCGAAGCGGAACTCGCGCCTGCAGGGACGACGGTCACCGCCCCGCGTGTGCTCGGTGCGATGTTGCTCGTGCACGGCGCCCTCGCGGTCGCGCACGCCGAACGGTGGCGAACCCATCTCTACACGGCGTACGTGCAGCAGACGCCGGAAGGGCGAGTGACCTTGAACCTCCCGACGCTCGCCGACGTCGTTCCGGACAACGCGAAGATCGCGGTCCCGTGCGGGCACTACGGCTGCGTCGAGGTGGTCAGCTACTACCGTTTCGTCGACGAAGCTCTCCGCACGAGAGGCGTCAGCTTCGTGCGTCTTCCTTGGTCCGAGTGGGACGAGGACATGACCTCGGTGCCCCTCGTCGATCCCAGGGACGAACGGGACCGACCGCTCTGCGTGCTGCTGTCGAACGACACGGCCAAGCTGACCGAGCTCGGCCTGAAGCTCGACAGCATCCCCCGGCCGCCGGTGCGCAAACACGGTCGAACCTTCGCAAGTCCGCCGCTTCATTGCGTCCGCTGAAGGCTCCATCGCGTCCGCTGAAGGCTCCACTGCGTCCGCTGAAGGCTCCATCGCGTCCGCTGAAGGCTCCATCGCGTCCGCTGAAGGCGGACGAGCCCCGTCCGAGGCGTCGGCGGCGCTCGACCGTGCGTCTGGCACATCCGAGGGCCTCGCGGTCGGAAACAAACGTGCTAGGGTGCGCCGCCATGTCGACCCCCCAGGATGCTCCGAAGCGCAGGAAGCAGAAGGCCCGTCGTACCAAGCAGCTCGCCGAGTGGCGGGAGAAGAAGGCGATCGCCGAGACGAAGGGCGGCGGATCCGCTGCCAGCGCGAAATCCGCGAAGTGACCGCCGCGCGCGGTGGGCTTGGTAGTGTGAGAAACCTGCCGTAGTCTCGATCCGCGAATGGTTGCGTACGAGGTTACCCAGGCGTTCCTCAGCGTCGGCACGGTCTACCACGTCCGTAAGCCGCGGGAGGAAGACGTCCTCTACACGGTGCGCGGCGTGCTGATGAGCCCGACACCGAAGTTTCGTCTGGTCGAGGGCGACGACGGCAAAGAAGTCGGCACCCTCACGGGCAACTTCATCAAGACCAAGTACGACATCAACGACGAGACGAAGACGGTCGGTTCGCTCGTCTTCCCTGCAGTTGCGTTCAAGAAGACGCTCTCGCTGACGGTGGGGGACGAGGTCTACGAGGCCGACGGCGGCGTTTTCCGCGGCGTCTTCCAGTGCAAGAACAAGCAGGGTGAGGTCGTGATCGAGATCGCCAAAGAGCTCTCGATCCGCGACACCTTCTCCGTGAAGACGAACGAGGCCGTGCCGTTCCAGGTAGGCCTGCTCGCGGCCGTCGCGATTCACTCGCGCTTCTACGAGATGGTCTGATCGCTTCCCAAGGCTCCGCGCGCGCGTCTCGCTCTTCCGGCGGCGACGCGCGTTCGCGCATGCGCCAAGGCACGTGCGACGGGAGCGGCGCGAGAGGACCGGTCGACGCCTGAACGCAAAGAGCCCTCGCTCCACCGAGCGAGGGCTTTCGCGCGTGCTCGACGGGGCGAGGTCAGCGACGCTTCTTCGGCGCGGGACGCGGACGGATGGCCGCCGTCACCTTGCTCGGCGCCTTGGTGCGCATGACGATCTCGAGCTTCTCGACGGGGACGACCCCGTTTGCAGGGGCGGTCTTCACTGCGGACGACGAGGTCGAAGCGGTCGACGGGCTCGACGTGCTCGAAACGGCGCTCGCCACGGTGGCGACGAGACAGAACGCGACGCATGCGCCGAGGGCGACCTTGACGATCTTGCGGAAGCGCTCGCGGCGCTCGGCCACCCGAGGCAACATCTTCGCGCCGAGGATCGGATCCGCCGGATGGAGGACGATGCTCTCCCAGGTCATGCGCGCGGGACCGAGCGCGGCGGCCCGCTGGAGGAGGTCCTGGCGAGACGGCGCAGCATCCTCGTACGTCGCGTCGTCGGCCGACATCTGCATGTTGCCGTCCAGCACGACATCGACGCCCGTGCTCGACGCTGGTGCGGGCGCCGCGAAAGGAGACGGCACCGACGACGTCGCGGTTGCTTTGGCGCTGGCCGCGGGCGCGGCGTTGGTGACGGGCGAGAGGAAAGGATTGTTTGCGCTCTGTCCCACGCCCGTCTCACTCGCAAGCTCCACGCCACGTCCGTGCGTGTCGTCGAGGTCGCAACGTCAGCCCGATCTTCGCGGAAGATCGTTCGTGTTCGCGACGCCAGGAGGCGGACCGGAACGATCAGGGTGGATCATCGGTTCGTCAGTTGCAGCGGCGCACCCCCAGGGTGCGGCCTCACATCGTGAACCGCGTGAACCGCGTGACCGCGCGTCGGGGGAGGACATGCAACGGCGCTGCGGGCGCTGCGGGCGGTCGCGCCTCGATTCGCTTGTCGACGGACCCGAGCGAGATCAGTTCTCGGCGTCGACCCAGGCCTTGATGCCCTGAACGATCGGATCGCTTTCGGGGACGGGCTTCATCGGGTGCTTCGGATTGCCCTTGCCGGTCGGGTTCAGGAGGATTGTGCTTTGCGCGCGGTCCTGGAGATTGATCCAGAGCTTCGCTTGCGCACAAGCGGCTGCCGGATCCGTCGCGACGGCGCGGAGGTCCATGGCCTGCACCGCCGGTTGGGGAGCTTCGTCCGGGAGCGGCTCTTTCGCGTGGCACCCGAGACAGGAGCTCTGACCGAGGTCACCGCCGTCGGACGGCTCGAGATCGTCGTCGGGCATCACGTCGACCGGCATGCCCATCGCGGGCAGTGCACTCGACTTGAAGAGCTCGAGTGCGCTGCAGCTCGGAAGGGTCGCCTGGCCGGGCGTCGACTCGATCTTGTTGAAGACGACCTTCAGCTGACCGGTGGGATCCCAGCGCAACAGGATCATCTTCCCCGTGAAGAGATCGACGCTCTGTCCTGCCGGGATCGTGAGCTCGCCTTTGAAGCCGTTCACTTCCGGATCGGCCTTCACCTTGCCGTTGCGCGGCAGGATCACGAAGAAGGGCGAGTCGACCTTCACGTTCGCGTTCGTCGGTGCGGTCAGCTTCAACGCGGAGAGCGTGAGCGTTCCGTTCGACTCGACGGCAAGGAACGAGAGACGCGCGCTCGCAAGGCCGGGCGCGACGATGTCGAGCGGGATGCTGTTGAACCCGGAGCGCACGCTGAAGGCGCCCGTGTTCGGCAGCGGCGGGCCGGGGACCTCGGCGGTGAGCCAGTCCGAGACGCGGCGATAGAGATCGTTGGGCGCGTCCGTGAGCGCGGGGCCGGCGTGCTTGACCTGCGTGAGCAGGATGCTGTCGCCGACCTCCTTCGTCGCAGGCAGCACACCGCGATACTTCTTGATCGTCACGTAGGGGTCTGGACCACCAAGCCATGCGGGCGCTTGCTGGAAGCTGCCGCGCACGTGACAGGTGCCGTTCGGACCGCCACACGTCGCCACCAGGTCGGCCTCGAGCCCGCGGAACAAAGGCTCCGGGTCCGGGCCACCGTTGGGGCCGGTGCCGCCGTCGGTTGCGTCATCACCACAAGCGAAGATCCCGAGCCCGATGGCCGCTGCCGCGAAGGCAGAGGCGATCGCGCGGTTGCGCGACAGAGCCATGGTCGTGATCGTGCCCCTCTCCATCGCTCCTTGCAAGCCCGCCGAGCGGCCGGCCTGTTGGGTAGTGTCAGCGTGCCGTCACACTGGACGGATGCAGCACGTCGCTCGAGGCGGCGGCGCCTCCGCTCTGCAACGCGAAGGCGCCCACCGTCGCGACGAGGACGAAGACGAGTAGCCCGATCCACGTGGCGCGCAGGACGTCGGCGCGGTCCCACTCGAAGAACGAAAAGAACGTGCGGACGCGCCGGCCCACGGTTTTCGCTCGGGAGAACGGATCGTCCTCGTGGACGATCGCGCCGACGCCGTCGTGCCGAGGATGCGCGTGCTCGAGGCACGCCGTCGCGCTCCAGAGCTCGGTCATCTCTGCGCGAGACGCCTCCACGCCGTGGCGCATCTGCGTCCAGGCGTCGCGCATGCGCGACGTGAGGCCGGATTCGCTGCCAGCGCCGCCAACGCTGGCAGGGCTGCCGGGATGCGTCGTGAGGTACGGGTAGGCGTGCGGCGTGAGGCAGTGCGCGTGGCCGGCCTCGCCGCTCACGACGATCCCGCTCGGCGGCATCACCTCGTCGAGATCGGTCGCCACGACGGTGTCCGCGAACGCGAAGTCCACCATCGCCGTCTCGTCGACGATCACGGTGCGTGGATCGCAACGCGGACGGGAACCTCGCATCACCTTGTCCCTCCGAGCAAGGGACGAGCCACGGATGCGCCGTCGGCGGAGACGATCGCGATCCCCGCTGCGCGAGACTTTCTCGGCGCAGCGAGGTTCGACGCAGCGCTCGTATCCACCGTGCGATGGATCACCGGTCCCCCAGGCGACCTGGTGCCCATAGCCTTCGATCCCGCTTCGACGCAGGGCTTTGGTGAGGTTCCGGAGACGCGCTCGGCGGCATGCGCGCTGCTACACCGAACGAGCGTGAAGTGGTGCGAGGCGCGCAGACTCGACGTCGTCGTCGGAGCGATCGGGCTCGTCGTCGTGTCGCTCCTCACCGTGTCGCTCCTCGGTTGCGGCGCTACGACCGAGACGCATGCGCACGAGCGCGGTGGTCGACGTGCGGTTCGCACCAGCGAGACCGCATCGACGTCCTCGAACGACGGCTCCGACAAGAGCATCGGCTTCGTGGCGGCTGCGCTCGCAGCAGGCGCCGCAGAAGAAGTGCGTTGTCGTCCTGGGATGGTGTCGATCGAAGGGCGCTACTGCATCGACCGGTACGAAGCGAGCCTCGTCGAGGTCCTGCCGGGCGGCGAAGAGCGTCGCTTCTCGCCGTTCTACACGGTCGGCGATCACCACGTGCGGGCGGTGAGCGAGCCCAACGTCCATCCGCAGGGCTACATCAGCGCGACGCAGGCGGAGCGCGCGTGTGCGGCGTCGGGCAAGCGACTCTGCAAGATCTCGGAGTGGCAGCAGGCGTGCCGTGGGCCGGAAAGCAAACGTTATGGCTACGCCGATGAGCGCGAGCCGGGACGCTGCAACGACAAGGGACGAAACCCGGTCGTCGCACTCTTCGGCTTCCGATACGACGCGTCGACGATGAACCAGCCGATGCTCAATCAGCTCGCTGGCACGCTCGCAAAGACGGGCGAGCACGACGGGTGCTCGAACGGCTACGGGGTCTACGACATGGTCGGCAACCTCCACGAGTGGGTGGCGGATCCGAACGGGACCTTCTATGGCGGCTACTACCAGGACGTCGCGAGCATCGGTCACGGCGACGGCTGCGGGTATTCGACGACCGCGCACGAGGCGCGGTACCACGACTATTCGACGGGCTTCCGCTGCTGCGCCGACGTCATCGGGGCCGAGCCGGCGGTCGCCGTTTCGGCGCCCGTGGCGTCTGCGCGCCCCGTGAAGAAGGTGAAGAAGGGGACTCCCGTTCGCTCGCCCAAGAAAAGCGCGCCGCGGGCCCCGAAGCGGGGCACGAAACGCCGCTGATTCGACGGGCGGCGACGCGCGCTCCGGCAACAACTTGGCCTTCGCTCGGGGGGGACGCTTACGATCGTCCCCATGCCGCTCTTCATCCGCAAGAACGAGCGCCGTGAGGTCCGGCGTGCGATTTCGATGACGTGTCAGATCGTCCGCGAGCGCGACTTCCGGCTCGTCTCGGAGAAGGCCCTCGACGTCTCTCCTGACGGGATGCTCGTCGCAACCGACGTCGAACTCGAGCCGGGCGAGAACGTGTTCGTCTCGTTCCGTGCGACCGACCTCGGGCTCTGGTTCGACACCGAGGCGAGCGTCGCACGCGTCATTCGAGGGCGCCGCCCCGGCGATCGAGGAAGGGGAGTCGCGCTCCGCTTCTCGAGCTTGCCGCACGTGAAGCGGTTCATTCTTCGCGGGCACCTGCGGAAGGTCCCTCCGCCGATCCCGCGACGCGCCCAGCGTATCGACTGGGCAGCCACCATCCGGAGCATCGAGACATGATCGCCGCGTCCACTTTCGGGTTCGATCCATCATCGGCCACTCCCGCCTCGGTCCGCGCTTCGCGAAGGGCGTCCTCGCGACGAGACGTCGTGCTTCCGTGTCAGGCGGTGCGCGAGCACGACTTCGTGCTCATCGCCGATCGCACGCTGGACATCTCGAATGACGGGCTCCTCTTGCCGCTGCGCCGGCGCGTGCTCACGGGGGAGTCGCTCATCGTCTCGTTCCAGATCCCCGGGATGTGGATCGACGTCGAGGCGACCGTTGCGCGCGTCATCCACGGGCGTCGCCCGGGCGACGACGGTCTCGCCGCCGGCGTCATCTTCGATCGGCTCTCCCCGTCGGCGCGCGCTGCACTCGCAGGTTTTCTCCATGGGCGTCGATCGCCTCTTCCGCGTCGAGGTCCACTCGCACGCCTGCGCCGCGGACAGGCGGCTCCTCAGCTCGCCGACGCGGTCGCGATGCAGGAGATGACGCTGGCGCCCCTGACTGTGGACGTCACGGACGACGCGCTCGACGTCGACGAAGATCACGGCAACATCGACGGCCTCGATGTGCTCCGTGCGGTCGTCGGCGCCTGGCAGCAGCTCGTCGTCGAGAGCGACTCGGCGATCGCCGACTGATCGGGCCGCGGTCCGTCGACCTCGGATCTCGACGCTCCTCGCCCGCACGGCGATGGCGAAAGGCCTCTGTGAGGCTCGAACAAAACGACGACGCCGCGCCCTTGGGGAGGGACGCGACGCCGGAGAAAGCGCGCTCAGCGCGGCTAGGTCACGCGGCGATCAGCGAAGGATGATCGTCCCGTCACTCGAGCTGCTGCCGCAACTGCTGCAGCCACCGTAGTCGATCGTGTCGTCGGGCTGGCCGCCGCCGCATGCCGGGCCGGTGCAGCCATCGGGCTCGGGCGGGCAGACATCCGGGTTGTCGGACGGGCCGGTGCACGCTTCGCCGTCGCCGTCGCCGCTGCTGCCGCCCGCACCGGAGGAACCGGACGAGCCCGAGGAACCCGACGAGCCAGAAGAGCCGGACGAGCCGGACGAGCCAGCGCCGGAGGAGCCCGACGAGCCCGACGAGCCCGACGAGCCGTCCGTGCCCGAGGAGCCGGACGAGCTCGCACCGGAGCTACCGGACGACGAGCCGGGCGTGCCCGACGTACCGGAGGAGCCGGAGCTCGAGGCGCCAGAGCTGCCCGAGCTGCCGGAGGAGCCGGAGGAGCCGGAGGAGCCGGAGGAGCCGGAGCTACCCGACGAGCTCGCGCCGGAGCTGCCCGACGAGCCCGAAGAACCCGACGAGCCATCGGTGCCCGAGGAGCCGGAGCTGCCGGACGAGCCCGCGCCGGAGCTGCCCGAGGAGCCGCTCGAGCCGCTCGATCCACTCGAACCGCTCGATCCACTCGAGCCGTCACCGCTGGAGCCGCCGGAGCCGCCGCTCGGCGGAATCGGGTTGCCGCTCGAGTCGTAGCCGCCGCCGCCGTCGTCGCAGGTGCCGGGGACGCCGTCGTCTCCGCCGCTACCGGACGACCCGGAGCTCGAGCCGCCCGAGCTGCCCGAGGACCCGGACGAGCCCGAAGAGCCGGACGAGCCCGAGCTGCCGTCACCCGACGAGCCCGAGCTACCGCTCGAGGAGCCGCCGCTCGACGACGCGCCGCCGCCGTCGTCCTCGCATCCCGGCTTCGGCGGAGGCGTCCCGTAGGTGCGGGTGCTCAGCGCCTTGGCCGACTTGTTCCCGCAGGTGACCTTGGGGGAGAGCCACGAGACGAGGTCGCTCACACGGGCGACGTGCAGCTTGCCGGTCTGCATGCCGCGACCCGTGACGAGGCCGACGATCTCGTTGTTCTCGTTGAGGACCGCGCCACCCGTGTCGAGCGGCTCACCGCTCGGGATGTCGGTCAGGTACGCGTGGGGGAACGACCGGACCTTGTTGAACGTCGCGGGCAGCATCTGGAAGTTCGCGCCCGTGCCGCGGATGCGCGTGCCCTTCTCGCCCTGGGCGAGCTTCTCGCTGGACAGCTTGGGGTAGGCCGCGAGCTCGATCGGACGATCGAGGTAGATGACGCCGACGTCGTGCTTGCGCGGGTGCGACTTGTTGCTGTCGTACTTCATCCAGTCGTACGTCATTCCACGTACGCCGTTGGCCTTCGTCTTCCCGTCCGCCGACGTGACCGTCCAGCGGGCGTTGCCGGCGATGAGATGCCCGGACGTCAGGACGACGCGCGGGGCGATGAGGATGCCCGAGCCTTGCCCGATGCGCGTTCCGTTGTCGTCGTGAAGGACGAGCGAAACGCTGGCGGCCTGGACTTGCTGAGCGGTGAGGACGCCGTCCTTCTTCTCATCGACGCTGCCGCAGCCGGCGAGGCTGCCTAGGGAGCTGATGAGGACGGCCGCACATGCTGCTCCGAGAACCCGGGATCCGATCATGGCTTGAACCTCCGCGTCGACAGGGTTTCAGCTGCAGCGCCCCAATCCGCTATCGCTGATCTGCCCGTCGGGCTTGCTGTCCTAGTGCACGAGGTCTGCCAAGCATGACTGATCGATAGATCAGGGAATCGCGCACGAATTGAGCCGATTTCCCAATGTAGGTCCGAGCACCGAGTGCGTTCTCGAGTCCTCAGCCTGGATCATCCTTTTCCCCCCGACCGATCCACGTCACTCGCGCGTGCACTACCGCTGGATTACAGCAGATTTGGAGAAGTGTGATTCCACGCGACACGCGGACATGGTCCGGGCGCCGCGCGCGTTCGGCCGGGGCGGTCGCTTCGTCTCCGGTTCGTGGCTTCGAACGTGCACACGATCGCGCGTGCTTCGTCCGCCGAGGTCACGTCGAGGTTTCGAGCCTCGCGTGTGGGATCGATGGGAAGATGGAGCAAGAGGGAGCTTGGACATGCAGAAGGGTCGCGCGTTCTTGTCCGTCGGTTTGACGGTTGGCTTGCTCGCACTCGCCGTGGCGGCGTGCGAAAGCGAAACAGGGAGCAGCTTCGACGAGACCGAGCAGGACGCCGGCTCCACGGACACGGGCCCGGGCTTCAACACCGACGGCAGCTCGAACGACCAGGACGGCAGGGGACCCATTGAATGCAGTCCGTCGTTGCCGAACAGCTTCTCGCCGAACTGGAAGCCGCCGACGAAGAGCTCGGCGTGCTCGCAGGCGGAGCTGGGCGAGTACTTCGACGCATGCTTGACGAGCCACGGCCCCGACGCGGGCGATCCGTGCAAGACGTGGACGGACGCGCATGCATCCTGTGCAGCCTGCATCGAGCCGGCAGACAACAGCGGGCCCATCCAGTGGCACCGCGACCGCTTCTATTACACGCTCAACGTTGCCGGCTGCCTCGCCATCTCGCGTGACGAGATGAACCCAGGGCAGTGCCCGGCGACGTACGCGGCATCGATCCAGTGTCAGCGAGACTCGTGCAGCGACTGCTTCCTCATCGACAACGCGACCTTCCCCGACTTCCAGAAATGCCAGGGGAGCGCGAAGGCGAGCGCGTGCGCCTCTTACGAGTCGAAGATCAGCGAGATCTGCGGGACCACCTACAACGATCCCGACGGCGGCGCCTACGACTGCTTCCGTCAGAGCAGCGACGCGGACCAGAAACAGCATTTCGTCCGCGTCGAAGGGATCTTCTGTCTTTGATGGGGCTCCGCCCCAAACCCCGCCCCGCTCCGCGTGGGATTGCGAAGCGCAACCCACGCGCCCGGCTTCGTCGCGCGGGGCCCCGGAGCGGTTACCAGTCGGCGATTGCGCCGCCCCACGTGAAGCCGGAGCCGAACGCCACCATCGCGATCTTCATCCCGCGGCGAAGCTTTCCGCTCGCTTCCGCCTCGGCGAGCAGGATCGGGATCGTGGCGGCGGTCGTGTTGCCGTAGCGCTGGATGTTGTGGACGATCTTGTCATCCGGGATCCCGAGCTGCTCCTGGATGTACTGGTTGATGCGCATGTTCGCCTGGTGGAAGAAGAACATGTCGATGTCCTGGCCCGAGCAGCCGGCATCGATGCAGACCTCCATCAGGACGGTCATCATGCGCTCCACCGCGTTCTTGAAGACCAGCTTGCCTTCCATCCTGGCCCACATGTCCTCGGGATCGACCTGACCCCACCCGTCGGCGTTCTGAGGAATGAACGGCCGCCGGCGGATGTCCCAGATCTTCTGGCACAGCGCATCGGCGTGACGACCGTCGGCGCCGAGCTTCCACGAGCGGATCCCGCGGTCCTCGTCGGTCGCGCTCACGATGACGGCGCCGGCGCCGTCGCCGAAGAGTGACGCAACGCCGCGTCCGCGCGTCGAGAGGTCCATCGCCGCCGAATGGGTCTCGGCGCCGACGACGAGCACGTGCTTGCACGCGCCGGACTTCACCATCGAGGTCGCCGTCCCGAGCGAATAGAGAAACCCCGAGCACTGGTTGCGGACGTCGAGCGCGGGGACGAACTTCGCGTTCGGTCCGTCGCAGAGTCCGAGCTTCTGCTGGAGGTACACGCCCGACCCGGGAAACACGTGATCCGGCGAGAGCGTCGCGAAGACGATCATGTCGAGATCGGTCTTGGCGATCCCGGCACGCGCGATGGCTGCTTTGGCCGCCTCGAGCCCCAGATCGCTCGTCCCAATGCCTTCCTCCGCGAAGCGGCGCTCCTCGATGCCTGTACGTTTGTGGATCCACTCGTGGGTCGTGTCGATCCCGTACTGCGTTCGCAGGTCGTCGTTCGTGACGCGGCGAGGTGGGACGTAGAAGCCGGTCCCTGAGATGAATGCGTTGGGCACGATATCCTCCGGATCCGCGGTCAGATCCCTGGGACAGCACCATCCCAGACGGACAGCGTCGTTGCAAGCCGGGCTCGTGAGCACGGCGGGCGTCCAGAGCCAGCTGCGCGCTCTGACGCTGGCGTTTGCGGGCACCGAACCGCACGGGCGCGCGATCGTTTCTTGCTAACATGGAGTCGATGCTTCGACCGCTCCCCTTGGTGACGCTCATCGCCGCTGGACTGATCTCCTGCTCCGACGAGGAGTCGAAGACCACGACGGAGACGGGCAAGGCCGGCGATGTCCGGACGAACGAGGTCTGGAAAGACGGCTTGAAGCTTAGCGGCGTGGTCCGCATCTACGAGGGCGCGACCGTCGAGATCGAGCCCGGCGCCACGATCGATTGCACCGATGCGACGCAGATCCAGGTGGGCGGTACGTTGCGCGTGAAGGCGACCGCACAGCACGCCGCGATCCGCTGCTCGCGCTGGCGTGGCATCGTCGTCGCGCAGAACGGTCAGCTCGACGTCGACGGGCTCGACATCGAGAACGCGGAGTACGCGGTCGAGACGACGAAGGGCGCGGGCGCCGTGAACGTCACGGACTCGAACATCCTGGCAGCCGTCCACCCGTTCACGGTGGGCCCCGAGTCGACGCTCTCGCTCACACGCGTGAAGGCGACCGCATCGACGAGGCTGCTCGAAGGCGAGTCGAGCGTGTCGGAGGTGAGGGGAAAGCTGATCGCGAAGTTCCTCGAGTACAACTCGAATACGAACGAAGGGATCATGCTCAAGGAGGGCGGCGAGGCCGACATCGAGGATTCGATCCTCGAGGGTAAGGCCGAGGACCTGATCTCGTCGTACGGCGGCAAGTCGCTCAAGCTCCGTTACTCGACACTTCGCGGCGCCCATTGCGGTCCGCACCTGCAGGCCATCGAGACGACCGAGATCGATCACATCACGAGCGATCAGAACCTGTTCGGGATCACGATCTACGGGGCGAGCGTCGAGGGCCCGCACGTCATCAAGGACTCGAACTTCATCGGCGTGACGGCGTGGCTCGATCTGCAGGGCGACCACGGGCCCATCCACTTCGAGAACGTGTTCGCCAGCGGCAGCGAGGTGATCCTGAACACGGCGCCGCCGGCGACGCTGACGAAGGCGCCCGCGATGATCGAAGGCGCGGGGCCGCGCGCGGCGAAGTGAGCGCCGTGCACGTTCCGTAACCGCTTATCGATCTCGTGACGGCCTCGGAGCCGTCGATCGCCCACCACCCACCGACGCGCGGCTCGGAATTTTGGCCCGCACGCAAGCGCTCGCTAATGTCGGGTCTTGGAGGTGGATGTGGTCAGCCTCGCTTCCGAGTTTCCGAACGACAATCCTGCGCTTCATCGCGGCGTCATCTGGGTGTGTCCGGAGCCGACCGGCGGACCGCGTGCAGACCGACCTTCCGTCGCGAACGCTGCGGCGGAGCCCACCGAGCCCGAGGCCGTCGAATGCGATGCGCCGGCGCTCGGCGTCGAGCCCGCGAGCCTGCCGACCGCGTCGTCGGAGGAGCCCATCGAGGTCGCTCCACCGAAACACGATTCGCTCGCGCCGCCGGAGGACGACCAGATCGACGAGAGCGGAGGGCCGATCGTCGTCGAAGAGCTCGAGCCCGTCGAGGCGAGCCTCGAAGGAGCGCTCTGCGACGACCTGCGCGTCGAGCCGTTCGAAGCCGACGTTCCGGTGGAGGGGACGGTCGACGAAGCGGAGGCGGAACACCGGGGGGCGCCTACGCCCGCGCACAGCGAGGTCGTCCTGGTCGGATCTCGCGTCGTACCGGAGGACGACGGCGCTCCCGCGGTCACCGACGTCGCTCCGGTGTTCGAAGAGATCGTCACGAGCGAGGTCCCGCGCGAGACGACGTCGCTCCCGCCCGTCCCGGACGATCCGTTCACCGTGCTCGTCTGCACGCTCGCGGACGTAGCGATCGGTGCCGGCTCGCCGCACGTCGCTTCGCTCCTGCCGGGGCTGCTGTTCGACGGACGGGTTCCCGAGTCGATCGACGCCGCGACGGCGCTCGCTCTGCGCACTGCGGGTCTCTGGGACGGAAGCGAGGTCGCGCCTGCGTTCGTCGCGGTGACGGCGGCATGGCGGGCGGTCCTTCGCGGCACGAGCAACGACTTCGACGCGTGCGGCGCGACGATGCTCGACGAGTGGGCGGCCGCGCTGCTCGCGGGGTTGCTCGAAGCGCCCGCGAAGGCGCCGATGCTTCGGCACGAGCTCCGGAGCCGCGGAGTCGCGGCGTTCGGGCTCGCGGCGTGACCCGGCGGCTCGACGCTCGCGTCAGTTCTCGATCAGCTTGCGGAGACGAGGCGTGATGTTGGCGACAGCGCGCTCGCCTTTCACGCCGCCTTCGAATCGAACCGGAGACCCGCGCCCGTCGGGGCCGGGTTTGACGAACAGCGGAATCAGCTTCGACGAGTAGCCGGCCGCGAAGACGCGGTCCCGATCTTCGTCGAGGTCGAACTCCAGGATCGTGAGGTTCGGGAAGTCCTCGTCGAGCTCGCCTCGCTGGGCCGCTTGGTGGAAGCGCTGACACGGCTCGCACCACTTCGCGCCGACGTACACGATGAGGTCACGGCCGTCCGTGGCCGCCCTTTCGCGCTCGGTACGGACGACCTGCGGGACGTCACCGCTGTCGGCCTTCACGAAGCGAATGCCACGCGCGAGGACCAGCGGTGCGCCGCCGTTGTCCGCGGCGCTTGCCGCGGGCTTCCCGGACGGGGCGCTGGTGGGATCCGGTCCGGTCGACGTGGATTCCGCGCGGCTGCAGCCGAGCGCGGCCACGGATGCGATCACGAGGGAAAGACCGTACGAGCGAAGAGAAGACACCATCGACATTCTACAACCGAAGCGTGAGACGAGCGCGATTCGTGGGAGGTCCGTCCCGAGAAAGCGCTCAGCGGGCGGGGGGCTCCGACCAGCGGCTGGCGATATCGTCCCAGCTCGGGATCGCTTCGTGCGCGGAAGTGTGGAGCACCCGGATGCGGACGATCATGCGTTCGACCGCAGATGTGTAGCCGTGTTTTCTGCCCTTCGTGAACATCGCTTCCATGCCGGGCAGCGGCAGCGGGTAGCTGAACCGCACGGTGTCTTGCTCGCGCAAGCGGCCGCCGCCGAGGCGCGCCCCCAGCAGGTCGTGGGCGAGGTCGGGGCGACCTGTCTCGCGATCGAGGATCTCGACGCATCTGAACGTCGAGTCGAGGCCGTACACCCGGCGCCTCGTCCAGATCTCGGCGGCGCGCCACGGCCTGCGCTCGCCGCCGGGGAGCTGCGTCTCGTCGACGACGAAGAGCTCGACGCTCTTGCCCGCGACACGCGGCATGGCGGCAGGGATTTCGGTGACGGTCTGAGGGCGTACCGGCCGCGGGCTGTTGCTCATCCGTACCGTGCGTCGCAGGTCGTTCTCGTACTCCCAGCGCTCGGAATCGGCGGAACGCTCGGGGCGAGCCGCGAGCGGGGGCGTCTTCTCTTTGTCCTTCGGCTTTCGCGGCTCGGCCATCGTCGCGGCGATGCTAGCAAGGCGGCTGCGGGAAGCGCTTGGATCTACCTGGAGTCTTGCGGTCCGGCGCCGACGTGTGCTCCTCGAATGGGTGCGTGAGCGGAGCACATCGGCGCTTGGTGCCCCGGCTCCGCGGCGTCCCTCGTTCGAGCGGGCGCTCACCGGTCCGTTCTGCGTGACGTCGATACCGACGGTCGGTGCGCGGTCTGGTCGAGCGCGGACGGCGGCTGCGCGTGCTTCTTCGCGCCGGCGGAGAAACGCGGGCACGAGAAGAGCGTCGCCGCTTCGTAGAAGGACAGCGCCGTCTGGGGCCCGTGCCCCTTTCGTGCGCGTTTGTTCGTGTGCGACCGGAGCCACGCCCAGAAGGACTCGACGCACTCGCGGCAGGCGAGTGTGCTCGGGCCGTACTGGCAGCCGGTGGCAGGGTGCGCCGCAGGGGAATGACAGAAGGAGCAGACCATGACGGAACGTCGAACGACCCTCGTGCGAGTAATCAGTAAGCATTCTCGAAGGGTCGGACCAGACGGCCGTTCCTTCGCAGGCTCGTGACCGCGCCGAAGGCGTCCGCGTCCAAGGCATCCGCGTCCAGGAGATCCGCATTCGGATGTCCGCGTCCGAGAGGTCCGTGCCGAACGTGCCGTTGCGATCCGGCACCCTGCGCGCCGTCTCCGCGCTTCCGGAAGCGCTCGAGCTTGTATGGTCAGCGCGTGGACGTCTCGTGCCTCGAGCTCCCGCGTGTCGCTCGCCGCGTCGGCCCTGCGCCGTCGCCATCACCCGAGCGAGAGGGGGCGGGCGCGCCGGAGTCCCTCGACGAAGAGGAGAAGTGGCTTCGCTGCGTGCTCTGTCGGGCGGGCGTGGTGCGCGAGAAGGCGAGCCTGGTCGTGAACGGAAGCCACGAGCACGCCTTCATGAACCCCGCGGGCCTTCGCTTCGTCGTGAGCTGCTGGTCCTCGGCGCCGGGCTGCGTCTCGGACGGTGAGCGTTCGACGGTGTGGACGTGGTTCCCCGGGTACGCGTGGCAAGTCGAGCTCTGTCGCGCGTGCGGAGCGCATCTCGGCTGGTCGTTCCACGGCACGACGACGTTCTACGGCCTGATCCGCGATCGCCTCGTGGGCCCGCTCTGAGCCGCTGAAACACGAAGGCCGCGGCAAGCGCTCACGCGCCGCCGCGGCCTCCAAGCGAGCCACTCTCGCACAAGTCCGCCGAGCCCACCCCGGCCCCCATCACAAGAGCCGCGGGGGACGCGGAGCGCGGGTCAGCCTCATGAAGCCCCGCGCCGCGAAGCGGATGCGCGGGGGATTGGCGCAGCCAACCCCCGCGGAGCGGGGTGGGGTATGGGGCAAAGCCCCATCAAAACTGATGCGCCTCCGTCGAATCCTCGAGGGCGAGCGTCGTGGCCTTTCCGCCGGAGATGACCTCGGCGACCTGATCGAAGTAGCCGGTGCCGACCTCGCGCTGGTGGCGCGTCGCGGAGTAGCCGTCCTTCTCGGCTGCGAACTCGGCCTGCTGCAGCTCCGAGTACGCCGCCATCCCGCCGTCCTTGTACTTCCGCGCGAGCTCGTACATCCCGTAGTTGAGCGCGTGGAAGCCGGCGAGGGTGACGAACTGGAACTTGTACCCCATCGCGCCGAGCTCGCGCTGGAACTTGGCGATCGTCGCGTCGTCGAGGTGCTTCTTCCAGTTGAACGACGGCGAGCAGTTGTAGGCGAGGAGCTTGTTGGGGAACTCCTTCTTGATGCCCTCGGCGAACTTCTTCGCCTGCGCGAGATCGGGCGTCGAGGTCTCGCACCAGACGAGGTCCGCGTACGGTGCGTACGCGAGGCCACGTGCGATGGCGGTGTCGACACCACTCTTGATGCGATAGAAGCCCTCCGGCGTGCGCTCCCCCTTCAGGATGAAGGGGTGATCGCGCTCGTCGACGTCGCTCGTGAGGAGCTTGGCGCTGTCGGCGTCGGTACGGGCGACGACGAGGGTCGGCACATCACAGACGTCGGCGGCGAGGCGCGCGGCCGTCAGCGTGCGAATGAATTGCGAGGTCGGGACGAGGACCTTGCCGCCCATGTGACCGCACTTCTTCTCGCTCGCGAGCTGATCCTCGAAGTGGACGCCTGCGGCGCCTGCCTCGATCATCGACTTCATCAGCTCGAAGGCGTTGAGCGGACCGCCGAAGCCCGCCTCGGCGTCGGCCATGATCGGCGCGAGCCAGTAGCGGTCACGCTTGCCCTCGGCGTGCTCGATCTGGTCGGCACGGAGGAGCGCCGCGTTGATCTTCTTCACGACCGTGGGGACGCTGTCGACGGGATAGAGGCTCTGGTCAGGGTACATCTGGCCCGCCGTGTTGGCGTCGGCCGCGACCTGCCAGCCCGAGAGGTAGATGGCCTTCAGGCCCGCGCGGACCTGCTGCACGGCCATGTTGCCCGTGAGCGCGCCGAGCGCCGCGACGTACGACTCCGTGTGGAGCAGCTCCCAGAGGCGCTTCGCCCCGAGTGTCGCAATCGTGTAGTCGATCTTGTAAGAGCCCCGGAGACGCTCGACATCGGCCTTGGAGTAAGCGCGGACGATGCCGTCGAAGCGCTTCGCATGGAGCAGGTCGCGTGAATCACGCGACACGAACTCCCGGAGGTCGTTCAGGGAGTGATCGAGGACTTCGGTACGGGCGGCGCTCATTGAGGTTTCTCCTGAGTCAGCTACAGCGGTCTCGTCATGCCCCGAGGGAGTCGTGAGTGACGATCTCGTAGGCGGGTAGGGTGAGGAACTCCTCGAAGCGAGGAGCGAGCGAGAGGCGCACGAACAGGTCGCACGCTTCCTTGAACTTGCCGGAGGCAAAGCGCGCGCCGCCGACCTCTTCTTCGATGCGCTTCATCTCTTCCGAGACGGTGCGCTCGAAGCGCTTCGCGTCGACGATCGAGCCGTCGTCGAGCGGTGCCTGGTGATGGATCCACTGCCAGACCTGCGCGCGAGAGATCTCGGCGGTCGCGGCGTCCTCCATCAGGTCGTAGATCGGGACGCAGCCCTGACCGCGGAGCCAGGCTTCCAGGTACTGGATGCCCACGCGGATATTGTGGCGGAGACCGTTCTCGGTGCGCTTGCCCTGGTGCGGCCGCAGCAGGTCCTCGCGCGTTACCTTGGCCGCGCCAGCGTCCGTCGAGGGGCTCTTCTTGGCGAGCTGGTTCTTCTCCGGCATGTGCTGGTCGAAGATCTCCTTCGCGATCGGGACGAGGCCAGGGTGCGCGACCCACGTGCCGTCATGTCCCTTCGTCACCTCGCGGAGCTTGTCCGCGCGGACCTTCGCGAGCGCCTGCTCGTTCCTGGCCTGGTCGCTCTTGATCGGGATCTGCGCGGCCATCCCGCCCATGGCGTGGACGCCGCGGCGATGGCAGGTCGCGATGAGGAGTGTCACGTAGGCGTCGAGGAACGCCTTGTCCATCGTGACTTCGCCGCGATCGGGAAGGAGCGCGTTCTTGTCGTTCGCGCGCTTCTTGATGAAGCTGAAGATGTAGTCCCAGCGCCCGCAGTTGAGGCCGGCGGAGTGCTCCCGCAGCTCGTAGAGGATCTCGTCCATCTCGAACGCGCCGGGAAGGGTCTCGATCAGGCAGGTCGCCTTGATCGTGCCGCGCGGGATCCCGAGCCGGTCCTGCGCGAAGACGAAGACGTCGTTCCAGAGACGCGCCTCGAGATGGCTCTCCATCTTCGGCAGATAGAAGAAGGGCCCCGCGCCGCGCGCGACCTGCTCCTTGGCGTTGTGGAAGAAGAAGAGGCCGAAGTCGACGAGGGCCCCCGTGGCCGGCTCGCCGTCGATCACGATGTGCTTCTCGGGCAGATGCCAGCCGCGCGGGCGGACGAAGAGGACGGCCGTCTTGTCCTTGAGCGCGTACTTCTTCTCGCCCGACGCGAACGTGATCGTCCGCCGGACCGCGTCGAACAGGTTCTTCTGACCGTCGATGAGGTTCTGCCAGGTCGGCGTGGTGGCGTCCTCGAAGTCCGCCATGAACACGCTCGCGCCCGAGTTGAGCGCGTTGATGATCATCTTCCGATCGACTGGGCCGGTGATCTCGACGCGGCGATCGGCGATCACCTCCGGCACCGGGGCACAGCGCCAGTCGCCGCTGCGGACGCTTGCCGTTTCGGGGAGGAAGTCGGGGGCCTTGCCGGAGTCGAAGTCGCGCTGCCGCTCCGCGCGTCGCGCGAGCAGCTCCTTCACGCGAGGACGAAACGTGCGAACGAGATCGGCGACGAAGTCGAGGGCCTCGCGCGTGAGGACGTCGTCTTGCCCCGGGACGGGCTTGGCCACGAGGGAACAGGAAGGAGCGGGAGTCGTCATTTCACCTCACCGAGCATCCACGTCGCGTTGATGCAACGTGTTAGGAGATTGCGGTGTGAGCACTTTGCAGTCAAGATTGGTCAGTTGGCTACGAAGAAAGCCTAGTTTCGCGTTGTCAATGACACGTTGTGTTGATGTAAATGTTGTCAATGACAGGGTCGCCACGGAGGTGAAATATGCCCCTGCGTCAAAGTGCCGAAGCCCCTCGATTCGGAGCAAAGGTTCGAGCCCTCCGGAGGCGTGAGGCGCTCAGTCAGGTGCAACTCGCGGACAAGCTCGGGATCTCGCCGAGCTACTTGAACCTGATCGAGAACAACCGGCGTCCTCTGCCGGCAAACCTGCTCATCAAGCTCGCGCAGCTGTTCAACGTCGACGTCCACTCGTTCGCGACGGACGAGGACGCGCGTCTCGTTTCCGACCTGACCGAGGCATTTGCGGACCCTCTCTTCGAAGAGCACGATCTCACCTCCGTCGACGTGCGCGAGATGGCCGTCGCGAGCCCGGGTGCCGCACGCGCCGTTTTGTCACTGTATCGCGCGTATCAGTCGGCGCGATCGTCCGCCGACGATCTGTCGTCGCGCCTCTCGGATGGCGAAGAGCTCGCGTCTCCGGGCGCGCACTTGCCGAGCGAGGAGGTGACGGATCTCATCCAGCTCTACTCGAACCACTTCCCGGATCTCGAAGCCGCCGCCGAGGGGATCGCTGCACGAGCGAAGCTCACGACGGAAGATCTGTACCCCGGGCTCATCCGCTATCTCGAGAAGCACCTCGGCATCCAGGTGCAGATCGCGCGTTGGGGCTCCGAGCGCGGCGTCCTCCGGCGCTTCGACCCGCATCGGAAGGTGCTCTTCTTGTCGGAGCTCTTGCCGACGCGAAGCCGCACGTTCCAGCTCGCGCACCAGATCGCCGTGATGACTCAGGGCGACCTGATGGATCGGATCAGCGCCGACGGCCGCCTGACGACCGAGGAATCGCGTGGGCTCGCGCGCGCCGCGCTCGCGAACTACTTCGCTGGCGCCGTGCTGATGCCGTACGCGGCGTTCCTCGAAGCGGCAAAGCAGGAGCGGTACGACATCGACGTGCTCGGCCGGCGCTTCCGTGTCGGCTTCGAGCAGGTCTGCCATCGGCTGACGACCCTGCGTCGCCCCGGAGCCGAGGGGGTGCCGTTCCACATGATCCGCATCGACATCGCCGGGAACATCTCGAAGCGGTTCAGCGCGTCGGGCATCCGCTTCGCACGCTTCTCCGGCGCGTGCCCGCGGTGGAACATGTTCAGCGCGTTCCTCACGCCCGGGATGATCCGCATCCAGGTCTCGCGGATGCCGGACGGCAACGTCTACTTCTGCATCGCGCGCACGATCCAGAAGGACTCGGGCGGCTATCATGCGCAGCACCCGGTGCAGGCGATCGCGCTCGGGTGTCGCGTCGAGCACGCGCGCGAGCTCGTCTACTCCGACGGCATCGACGTCGCGAACCCGGACATCTGCGTGCCGGTCGGCGTCACCTGTCGTCTCTGTGAGCGCACCGACTGCGAGCAGCGTGCGCTCCCGTCGCTCAAGGTCCCGCTGCGCGTCGACGAGAACGTGCGCGGGGTCTCCCTCTACGCGCCCATCGCACGGTAAGTCGCGCCAAAGGATTGGATCGTGTCGAGGTCGACGCCGAGGTCAATGCTTCCGTGTGCGGTCGTCGTCGCGCGCTGACCGGGTCTCGCGGTTGGCCTGTGGCACCTTGCGTCCACGACGACCTTCCGCGAGGAGGTCGCCCCGGTGGGCACGACGTACGCGGTCGGCACGCTCGAGCTCGCCGTCGTTCCGTTCAGGCCGAACGCAGGGCGGTCCTGGACCGTCTCCGACCTCGCGCCGGTGGATCTCGCGCTCGCGTTCGCGCCGGCCGATGCGAACAATCCCGTCCTGGTCACCCAGGCCTGGGTGGAGGTCTGCACCGTTCCGAGGTGGCTGGGCGTGGTGGGCGTGCCAGGGTGATGGGCGTGATGGGCGTGGTGGGCGTGCCAGGGTGATGGGCGTGATGGGCGCGATCGCGGCCATCGGGGCCGACGCGTACAGACGAGCGAAGACGGACGGAGCCCCCCGCGTCGTGCCTGAGCCTGCGCGTAAAGGGCTTGCATGGATGGGAGGGCCCATCGATGATGTCCTCGAACATGTCTCGGAGCACTGCGGCCAAGGTCGCGCGCTGGCTGGTCGGTAAGGAACGACGCGATGAAGCGGTTGCCTTGCTGTGCTCCTGGGCGGCGAACGGCCCCAACGACAAAGATGGCCAAGAGCTGCTCGCGGAGGCGTTCCGGCTCGACCCGGGCTCTCAGCTGGCGCAGCTCGCCTTCGAGCGGATGGAGGGCATCGCCGCGAAGGATCACGGTCCCCTCGACGACGCCATCGCGCGCTGGACGCTCGAGGAGATCACGAAGCTCGAGAAGCAGATCGCTCGCCCGAACTTCATGCGGGCGCAGGTCGGCTTCAACAACAACGTGAAGTACAACGGCCTCGTCTTCCACATCCAGACGGAAGACTCGGGCCTCGATCGCCCTCACGTCATCACGCACCTGTTCGCGGACGGTGGCCGCATCATCAAGAGCCACAAGCGCATCTACGCGAGCGAGGTGAAGCGCGACGACGTCGCCCAATACGTGCGCGCCCTGATGAAGGGTCAGCACATGGAGATGGCGATCATGCTCCGCGAGGGGCGCTTCGACGAGGTCATCGCCGGGCGCAAGCTCGGTGGCATGGAGCTCTTCGAGGAGGCCCCGCGGCTCGAGGTCCAGAAGCTCGCGACGAAGAAAGAGGAGCGCGTCGAGGCAGCCGCGCCCGCCGTCGAACCGGCAGCACCTGCCGCGCGCTCGGTGCCTCCGCCCGCAGCGGCCGCGCTTCCGCCCGTCGTCGCCCCGCCGCCGCCTCCGCCCGAGCCGCTCCTCTCGAAGCTCGTCGGGAAGCCCCCGCCGAAGTCGGCGCAGAAGGCGCGTTTCCGGCTCAACGTCATCCGCAGCCTCACCGGCGGCCCCGCGTTCTACGAGCCTCTCGGCGACGCGGCGATCATCGGGCGCGACGGCGCCATCTCCCTCGAGAACGAGCGGTTCTGCCATCCGCGCGAGGCGCAGATCCGCTGGCAGAAGGGCCGGATGTGGCTCGTCGATCTCGAAGCGGGCAACGGCGTGTTCCTCCGCATCCGTCAGCCGGTCGAGCTCGAGATCGGCGACGAGTTCATGGTCGGCGATCAGGTGCTCCTCATCGAGCGCAATCCGGAGCCGAACGACGGCCCCGGCCCGGGCCCGACCTACTTCTATTCGTCGCCGAAGTGGCCGTCGTCGTTCCGCGTCGTCCAGCTCTTCGAGGGCGGCGCCAAGGGCGCGTGCGTCGTCGCGCGCGGCACGACGATGCAGATCGGCTCGGCCATCGGCGACTTCGTCTTCACGGCCGACCCGCTCGTCGAGGACCAGCACTGCCTCGTGGAGGAGCAGGCCGGCTCGATCGTCCTGTCCGACCTCGGCTCGCGCACGGGCGTCTTCGTCCGCATCAAGGGCGAGCAGGAGCTGCTCCCCGGCGACGAGATCATCGTCGGACGCACGCGCCTGGCGCTCGAATCGCTTTCCTGAGCGGCGCCGCGCTCACCGCTTGGCGAGTCGATTCATCACCACGCGACCGAGCTCCGGCAAGAGCCCGCTGAAGCGGTTCATCAGCGCCACGTCGCGCTGAGGGATGTAGTGCAGCCCCCGGCCGTGGGCGGCCTTCCACACGACCTCGGCGACGTCTTCGGCAGTGAGCTTCACGCCGAGGCGGTCGAGCGTCTTCGGCGTGTGCCGCTGGGCGTGAACCATTGGCGTGTCGACGTAGCTCGGCATGACGTCGCAGATGCGGATGTTGCGCGGGCGGAGCTCGACATCGAGGGCCTCCGTGAGGCCGCGGACGGCGAACTTCGTCGCGGAGTACACGGCGAGCTCCGGCTGGCCGTAGGTCGCCGACGCGCTCGACATGTTCACGATCACGCTCTGCCCGTGTGTGGCCGAGGTCTGCTCGAGGAGGCGGAGGCTCTTCTGGATGCCGAGGACGACGCCCATGACGTTCACGTCGAGCTGCTTGCGGCATTCGCTCGGAGGAATGTCCTCGAAACGCCCGGTCCGGAGGATGCCCGCGCAGTTGAAGAGGACGTCCATCCGGTGGGTGTGGGCTTCGAAGTCGACGAGCGCAGCGGTCCACGACTCCTCGTTCGTCACGTCGATGCGGCCGTGGCAGGCGAGATTCATCCCTGCCGCTGCGTCCACCTCCTCGGCGACGCGGCGAACGCCTTCGACGTCGATGTCGTAACAGCCGACCCTGAAGCCCCGTCGTGCGAAGAGGAGCGACGTGGCTCGTCCAATGCCTGATGCAGCGCCCGTCACGAAAATGGCCTTCATCGCGATGCACTCTACTCTCGCGAGCTCGCCAGGCCGACTGCGCGATTGAGGCGTCTGGACGCTTCCGCTAGGGTCGCCGCATCATGGCTGGCCGCTACGGAATGTCGTTCGCGAAGAAGCACATCGAGCAGGGGGACTACGAGGAGGCGATCTCCGCAGCGACCGAAGAGATCGAAGGTGGAAACACCGGCGCCGAGCCGCTGTTCGACCGCGCGACGGCGTACGAGCTCTGTGAGCGGTACGCCGAGGCGGTGTCCGACTTCGAGCTCGCGATCGAGAAGAACGGCGCCGAGAAGGAGCTCGATCCTTTCGTGCTCGACGACGCCTACTTCAACGCGTCGCTCGCTGCTGCACGCGCGGAGGCGAAAACGAACCTGCAGCAAGCGCTCGCTCGCCTCGACCGGTATCGCCAGCTCTGGCCCGAGGGCTCACACGTCGCCGAGAGCCGCGATTGGCAGAAGCGCCTCCGCGGCGAGCTTCCGAGCCTGCTCGACAAGACGAAAGACATCGACGCCGTCTGAACGGCGTCAGCGGCGCCCGACGGTCAGGTAGGCCGGCATGTCGTAGGTCAGGGGCGCGTCTCCGAACTTCGCCCGGAGCTTGTCTCGGATGGCGCTGGAGATCGCCGTCCACTTCTCGCCGAGCGCCTTCCGGCGAAGGACGATCGGCGCCGTGGTCCGCTCCAGGAACGACCAAGCATCCGTGGGTGTCATCGGGGGCATCGCGAACGTGACCTCGTGCACCTCCACGTCGCGGAAGCCGGCGCGACTCATCTCGTCGCGACATCGCTCGCGCGTCGTCAGCGGGGGATCGTACGGTGGCGTGTTCGGCGGTGGCGGCAACAGCTCCGTCATCGCCGTGATGGCCGCGTCGAGGAAGACGACGCGCTCGAGCGGCTGCCAGCTCGACACGACCACGGGGGCTCCCGGCTTCACGACCCGGAGCAGCTCACGAAATCCCCGGTCGCGGTCGGGAAAGAAGATCAGGCCGAACATCGAGAACCCGGCGTCGAACGAGGCGTCCTCGTAAGGCAACGCCATCCCGTCGCCCTCCCGCGGCTCGATCCTCGATGCGAGCCCCTCCATCTCGACCCGCTCGACCCGCTCGATCCGGGCGCGGAGCTCGGCGACCATCTTCGGCGAGAAGTCGAGGGCTGCCGAGCTGTGTCCGGCCCGCGCCGCGAGCACGCTCAGCGTTCCGGGCCCGGCGGCGACATCGACGATGCGCGCTCCGGGCGCAAGTGCGGCCAGGCGCAACGCCTCGCGGGCGTAGTGCTCGAACCGCGGCACGAGCTCGGCCGAGTAGGTCGGCGCGACGAGGTCCCATGAGCCGGGTGCGGCGAGCGGTGAAGTCATCGCCGGCAACATATCCCGGCCAGAGCGCCCGCGCCTCGCGAAGCGCTCGAGCGGACGTTCGACGAGACCTCTCTCCACCGACCCTCCCGACCGCGCGACCGCGCGACCGCTCAGCGAGGACGGCGGCTCTTGTAGCGATCGATGAGGCCGTTCGTCGACGCGTCGTGGCTGGTGACCGAGCCTTCAGCCTCCAGCTCGGGGAGGATCTTGTTCGCGAGCTGCTTGCCGAGCTCGACGCCCCACTGATCGAAGCTGTTGATGTTCCAGACGATGCCCTGGACGAATATCTTGTGCTCGTAGGCTGCCGTGAGCGCGCCGAGCGTCCGCGGCGTGACCTTCTGGACGAGGATCGAGCTCGTGGGGCGATTGCCCGGGAAGACCTTGTGCGGCGCGAGCAGCTCGATGCGCTCCTTCGACATGCCGGCGGCCTCGAGCTCCGCACGGGCCTCCGCTTCCGTCTTGCCGCGCATGAGCGCCTCGGTCTGCGCGAAGAAGTTCGCGAGCAGGATCTCGTGGTGCTTGCCGATCGGGTTGTGCGTCTCGATCGGCGCGATGAAGTCGCAGGGGACGAGGCGCGTCCCCTGATGAATGAGCTGGTAGAAGGCGTGTTGCCCATTGGTCCCCGGCTCGCCCCAGAGGATCGGCCCCGTCGTGTAGCCGGCGATCGGCTTTCCCTGGCGGTCGACGCGCTTGCCGTTGGACTCCATGTCGCCCTGCTGGAAGTACGCCGGGAAGCGGTGGAGGTACTGGTCGTACGGAAGGATCGCGTGCGACTCGGCGCCGAAGAGCTCGGAGTACCAGATGCCGAGCATCGCCATCACGACGGGCAGGTTCTTCTCGAGCGGCGCGGACCGGAAGTGTTCGTCCATCTCGTAGGCGCCGCCGAGCAGCTCCTCGAAGTTGTCCATTCCGATCATCAGCGCGATGGTGAGGCCGATCGCGCTCCAGAGCGAATACCGCCCGCCGACCCAATCCCAGAACGGGAACATGTTCTCGGGGTCGATCCCGAAGGCGCGGACCTCTTTTTCGTTCGTCGATAGCGCGACGAAGTGCTTCGCGACCGCGCTGTCGTCGAAGCCGGGCTGCTTGACGAGCCAGGCCCGAGCCGTGCGCGCGTTCGTCAGCGTTTCCTGCGTCGTGAACGTCTTCGAGGCGACGATGAAGAGCGTGCGTTCCGGGTCGATCGAGCGCAGGGCTTCGGCGATGTGCGTGCCGTCGATGTTGGAGACGAAGTGGGGGTGGAGGTCGCGCTTCCAGTAAGGCTTCAGCGCCTCGGTCACCATCACCGGCCCGAGGTCGGAGCCGCCGATGCCGATGTTCACGATGTGCGTGATCGACTTGCCGGTATGGCCGGTCCAGTCGCCGGTGCGCACCCGATCGCTGAACGCGCGCATCTTCGCGAGCACCGCGCGCACGTCGGGCATGACGTCCTTGCCGTCGACGAGGATCGGGCGGTTCGACCGATTCCGGAGCGCCACGTGGAGGACGGGCCTGTCCTCGGTGAAGTTGATTCGCTCTCCGGCGAACATGCGGTCGCGCCACTTCTCGATCTCGGCGTGCCGGGCGAGCCCGACGAGAAGCTTCATCGTCTCGTCGGTGATGCGGTGCTTCGAGTAGTCGAGGAAGATGCCGCAGGCCTCGTGCGAGAAGCGCGCGAAGCGGTCCGGATCGCTGGCGAACAGCTCGCGCATGTGGAGCCGCGACACGTCCTCGTGATGCTTCGCGAGCGCCTTCCATGCGGGGGAAGAGGTGAGGGGGCTCTGAGTGGTCGGGCTCGTCGGGCTCGTGCTCGTCATCGTGGGCGCGCGAGCATACGGCGCCGCGCGCACGCGAGGAACCCTGGGCTGGGTCGGAAGCCTGGAGACCCGCCGGACCGAGGCGTCGTGCCGCCCCAGAACCGGGAAGACGATGGTAGGCTCGGTGGCCGCATGCACGGCGCCGCGACGGAGCCTCGGATAGCGCAGGCCTCCGCCACCACAGAGCTCTCGATCTGCTGCAGAGGATTGCAGAAGGCGTACGAAGACGTCGTAGCCGTCGACGGACTGGACCTGGAGGTCCGCGTCGGTGAGTGTTTCGGTCTGCTGGGACCGAACGGCGCAGGGAAGACGACGACGGTCGAGATCCTCGAGGGCCTGCTCCAGCCGTCCGGGGGCACCGTCGAGATCCTCGGACGGCGCTGGGAGACGGACGAGCGGTGGCTGCGCGAACGTCTCGGCGTCTCGCTCCAGCAGACGAACCTGCCCGACAAGCTCACCGTCCGCGAGACCATCAAGTTGTTTCGCTCGTTCTTCACCGAAGGCCGCGACGTCGAGGCCACGATCGACCTCGTCGCGCTGCGTGAGAAGGAGCACGCGAAGTACGACACGCTGTCGGGCGGTCAACGGCAGCGACTCGCGGTGGCCTGTGCGCTCGTCGGCGATCCGAAGCTGCTCTTCCTCGACGAGCCGACGACGGGGCTCGATCCGCAATCGCGGCGCATGCTCTGGGACGTCGTCCTCGCTTTCAAGGAGCAAGGTGGAAGCGTCCTGTTGACGACGCACTACATGGACGAGGCGGAGCGCCTGTGCGATCGCGTCGGTGTCATCGATCACGGGAAGATGATCGCTCTCGGCACGCCGAAGGAGCTCATCGACTCGCTCGGCGGCAGCCAGATCGTCGAGATCACTCTCGCAGCAGCGCCCAAAGAGGAGAGCGCTCGGGACGCGCTCGCGGCGGGGCTGGCCTCGCTGCCGGGGGTGAAGGCCTCGCGTTTCCTCTCGGGGCGTGTGGTGCTCACCGTCGAGCACCTGCATCTCGCGCTGCCCGCCGTGCTCGGCAGGCTCCAGGACGAGGGCCGCGAGCTCGCGAACCTCTCCACGCACCATGCGACCCTCGAGGACGTCTTCGTGACCCTGACGGGGAGGGCGCTTCGTGAGTGACGGTGTCGTGAGTCCGCAGCGCGCACGGCTGAACGCGATCACGGAGCTCGCGCTGTCGCGCTTCCGGCTCTTCTACCGCGAGCCCGGGACGATGTTCTGGACGTTCGGGTTTCCGCTCGTCATCTCGATCGTGCTCGGGATCGCCTTCCGGAACCGCGATCCGGAGCCTGTCGTGGTGGCCGTCGAGTCGGTCTCTGCAGCGACGCTCGCGCGCGCCGAGCACGCGAAGGAGCTGCTCGCTCAGGCGGACGACGTGAAGGTGAAGATCCTCCCCCCGGACGAGGCCGCCGCCGAGCTGCGAACGGGGAAGGTCAGCCTCGTGGTCTCCGCGGACGGAGAGGGCGGCTACGCGTACCGCTTCGATCCGACGAGGCCCGAGAGCCGCCTCGCGCGCGCGGTCACCGACGACGTCCTCCAGCGAGGAGAGGGACGCAAGGACGCCTTCGCGCCGGTCGCGAGGATCGTGACGGAGCCCGGCTCGCGCTACATCGACTTCTTGATCCCCGGGCTCGTCGGGCTCGGGCTCATGTCGACTGGCCTCTGGGGGATCGGCTTCTCGCTCGCGGAGATGCGCACGAAGAAGCTCATCAAGCGGCTCACCGCGACGCCGATGCGGCGGAGCGACTTCTTGCTGTCGTTTCTGCTCGTCCGCGCGGTGCTCCTGCCGATCGAGCTGACCCCGCTCCTGGTCTTCTCGCGTCTCGTCTTCGACGTCGGTGTGCGCGGCAGCATCTTCACGCTGGCGCTCACGGCGCTCGTTGGAGGGCTCACGTTTGCGGTCATGGGCCTCTTCCTCGCGTGCCGCGCGGAGAACCCGCAGATCGTGAGCGGCCTCATCAATGTCGTGTCCTTCCCGATGTACCTCTGCTCGGGCGTGTTCTTCTCGTCGTCGCGTTTCCCGGACGCGATCCAGCCGCTGATCCGGTTCTTGCCGCTGACGGCGCTCAACGACGCGCTCCGAGCGGTGATGATCGAGGGAGCCTCGCTGGCCGACGTGGGCGGCAAGCTCGGCATGCTTTCGGTCTGGGGCGGCGTCTCCTTCGTGCTCGCCGTCCGCCTCTTCAAGTGGCGCTGAGCGCGCGCGACCGCGGCGTCATTCGGGATCTCTCGCCGGCAGCGCGTCGACCGGAGTAGGGGCGGGGGCCTCCGTCGACGCGGTCGATGTCGCCGGTGTCGCTGGAGCGCTCGTCGGCTTCGGCCGAGGCTTGCGTGTTTTTCTCGTGTTCGTAGTCGTATTCGGCGCGCTCGAGACCGCGGGCGCGGCGCTCGCCGCCGGTACCGCTGACGCAGCTGACGCGGCCGGTGTGCTCGAGGGCTCGGGTGCAACGGCGCCGGCGGGCAGCGCGGACGGGGAGACGACGGCCGAGGCCGATGTGGAAGGTGTCGTCGTGCTGGCATGGCTCGCGCTGGCGGCGCGCTGGCGGGCAACGACGACGTACGTGACGACGCCCGCGAGGATGCCGACGAAGATCGGAACGAGCGCGCGCAGAAGCGATCCGGAGCGCGGCTTCTTCGGAACGATCGTCGACAGGAGCGGTCCGGGCTGCTCGGGCGCAAGCGACGGCCGACCGCCGGGGGGACGCGGCGTCCGTGCGACCGAACCGGCAGACGATTGCGCGAACGGCACCGTCGAGGGGTACTTCGGCGGCACCGACGAAGAGGTCAGCGCATGTGCGGGGGGCGCGGACGGGAAGGCGTGCGGGGCGGGTGCCGCGTCCGGCACCAGGATCTCCGGAGCGGACGTCCCGATTCCGGGGGCGGTCCGCGCGAGCGAGAATGCGGTGGGAGCGGGAGGATGCGCGCGGTGGGGATGGCCCGCGACGGGGCGCGCCGATCCGGCGGGTGCCGACGCCGAGGCCGGTCGAGAGCTTGCCGATCGGGCGTCGGCTTCGGTCGCACGTGCATCGAACCGAGGCAGCGTCCGCGCGCTGGAGCTCTCGTCGGCGACGAAGCCGGTGTTTGCGAGCGCGGTCCGGAACAGAGCTGCCGTATCGACGATGTGCGGAGCCGGTGCAGGAAGGCGCTCGGCCGTCTCTTGCTCGACACCGACGGTCCTGGGCGGAACGATCAGGTGTTGCGGCATCCGCTCGGTCGCCGGGACGGGCTCGGGCTGTGCCCTCCTCGGGCTCGCGTTGCGGAGCGAGAACGTCGGGTCCTCGCTCATCGCCATCGACGGAGGCGGCTCGCGCTCCGTGGCCGGAGGCGCGCTCGTGAAGACCTCGTCGGCGGTGGGGTATGGCCTCATCGGCGGACGCTTCGCCGTGCTGTCGTCGAAGGAGACGTCCCTCTTCCGCGCGTGCGTCGATGCAAGGGGGCGACCGGCCAGCGTCGGCTCGTCGTGCTGTTCGGTCGCGGTGGTCCGGCGCGTCGGGACCGGCGGCGGTTCGACGTCGTCTGGACGCTCGAGACGCGAAGCGACGTCGTCGTCGAGCGACATCCTCGCCCAGCGAAGCGCTTCGCGCATCGCGTTCGCGTCGGCCCAGCGCTTCGCCTTGTCGAACGCGAGCGCGCGGTCGATGACGGATGCGACCGCGCGTGGAACGTGCGGAGCAACGTCACGGATGGGGCGCGCGGGCGTGCGTGCGGTCGCGATGAGCTTCGTCTTTGCGTCCCCGCCGACATGGACGGACTCGCCCGTGATGACGGTGAACAGCGTCGCGCCGACGCCCCAGATGTCGCTGCGCGCATCGACGTCTTCCCGACGGCCGAGCGCCTGCTCCGGGGGCATGAACGCCGGTGTCCCGAGCACCATCCCGGTGGCGGTCATGTCGCTCGAGCTCCGCCCGTCGTTGAAGCGCGCCACCCCGAAGTCGAGCAGCTTCACCTCGTTCTTCCGGGTGATGAAGACGTTCTCCGGCTTCAGATCGCGGTGGAGGACCTCGTGGTCGTGCGCCGCGGAGAGCACGTCGAGCATCGCGTCTGCGATCTGGAGCACCTCGGGCAGCGGGACTTTCCCCCCGAGCCGCTGCCGGCGCTCCTCCAGGTTTTCACCGGTGAGCAGCTCCATGACGATGAACACGCAGCCGTCCTCGGCGACGTCGTCGTCGATCGCACGGACGACGCCCGGGTGCCCGATCGCGTTCGCGAAGTAGCCCTCGCGCCGGAAGCGCTCGGCCATCGACGCGTTGCGGGCGAGGTCCTCGTGGAGGATCTTGAGCGCGACCCTGCTGCCGTTTCGATGCGTCGCGGCGTACACGTTCGCCATGGAACCCGTGGCGATGAACGCGTCGATCCGGTACTTGTCCCGGACCATCGTTCCGACGCGACGGCGCGCCCGCTGCTCCGGCCCCTCGGCCAACGTCTCGCCCTCCTCGCCCCTCGACCTCGCCTCGCCGGATGTCGGCAAGCTCGGAATCCCCAGCCCACCCGCATCGTACCATCCCCGACCCACGCCAGAACCATGAGAGTGCACCTCGTCGACGGCACGTTCGAGCTCTTTCGCGCCCACTTTGCGCCGCGGCCGGCCAAGGTCGTGGGCGGCATCGACGTGAAAGCGACCGCCGGCGTCATCGGCTCGATGCTGGCGCTGCTCGAGGAGCGCTCCGAGGCCGTGACGCACCTCGCGATCGCATTCGACAACCCGATCCTCAGCTTTCGGAACGAGCTGTTCGAGGGCTACAAGAGCGATGAAGGGATCCCCGCATCGCTCCGCGCGCAGTTCGACCTCGTCGAGGTGGCCGCGAAGGCCCTCGGGATCGTCGTCTGGTCGATGGACCGCTGGGAGGCGGACGACGCGCTGGCCACGGCGGCGACGCGGTTCGCCGGGCCCGACGTGCAGGTGCGCATCCTCACGCCGGACAAGGATCTGGGGCAGGTCCTCGACGGGGATCGGGTCGTCCAGGTCGACCGCATCCGGCGCAAGGTCATCGACGAGGCCGCGATGCGCGAGCGCCGCGGGGTAGGGCCGAAGAGCATCCCCGATCTGCTCGCGCTGACGGGGGACACGTCCGACGGGATCCCGGGCATCCCCGGCTTCGGCGAGAAATCGTCCGCGGCGCTGCTCGCGCGTTTCGAGACCATCGAGGCGATCCCCGACGACGCGAGCGCGTGGGACGTGAAGGTCGTCGGCGCGCCGCGGCTCGCAGCGACGCTCGCCTCGATGCGTGAGGAGGCGCTGCTCTACAAGCGCCTCGCGACGCTGGTCCGCGACGTGCCGCTCCGCGAGTCGCTGGCCGATCTCGAATACAAGGGCGCGCCGCGCGGCCCCTTCGAAGAGCTCTGCGCACGCCTCGAGATCAAGCCGCGCTGGACGCGCTTCCGCGATTGACGCGAGCGGAGACGCGCGTCCGAGGCGGCGCGGTCAGAACGTGACGCCGTACACGTCGCGGAACCGAATGTACGGCTCGCGATTCGGATCGACGTCGGCGAGGCCGACGCGGAGCGAGACGGTCTCGCCGTCGCCCCACGGCCACCAGAGGCCGTAGACCAGCAGGCCGTTGACCGGACCGGTCGAGAGCGCGAGCTGTCCCTGGCGGATTCCGCCCGCGCGCTCGACGACGTCGCGGAGCTGCTGCGGCGCCCGAACGAGCGTCGCCGCGGTCCACTCGTTCTGCAGCGCCATCTGCGTCGCCGTGCGGGCGGCGGGTTCCTGTTCGGTCGTGAACGACGAAGTCACGCAGAGGAGGCGCGGGTCCCAGCTCCAGCCGCGCGTGGGCCAGGAGGCCTTCATGCGGCCGAGACTGTCGAACACCGGCTGCCAGGCCTCGTTCCAACCACGAATGGTCATGAGGCGAGTCTAGAACAGACTCCCGGCGACAAGCGACGTTCCTGAGGCGAAAAGTACGGGGCTTTCAGGCAGGCAGGCGCACAGGCCGGCTGGCAGGGCCCTTACCTCGGCTGCCGTTCAGTATCGGACGACCGGGCTCTTCGCGAGCCCGCCGTTCGGCGCGCGCGCGTAGAGGCGCAGATAGGTCCCGGGCTGCAGGTTTCCCGTGTTCGGGACGTAGAGCTTGAGCTGGTGGGGGCCAGGCGCCAGGTCGCCGAGCGCGCCACCGTCCGTGTTGATGAACTTGCCGTCCTCGACGACGGCAATCCAGACGGTGAGCCTGCCGACGTCGACGACGCTCCCGAGCTCGCTGGGCAGCTCCTCGTGGCCTGCGATCGTATCGGCGCGGAAGCCGTAGTGCGGCTCGCCCTTTTCGTTGGTCGTCACGATGTACAGCGCATCCGCAGGACCGTCGACGGTCGCGCGGAAGACGAGGTCTCGGTTGCCGTCGGGGCGGATGCCGCCGTCGCGCATCGCGATCTTGTCGACGTTCAGGTTCTCGATGTCGACGGAGAAGGCGGTCACCTTCGTCGAGTCCGGCGGCACCGGCGGTGTGTCGCCTCGTGCCTTGAGCGACGGGCCCGTGCCCGCCGCGGTGGATGCCTCTTGCCGGCTCGGACCACACGCCGCGACCGCGAGGGAGAGAACAGCGACGAGGGAGGGCAGGGCCGCGCGCATGTCCGGATCTTCTACATGGACCGGGAGGCCGCCGACAACCGCGCTACAATCCGCGCTTCCCATGAGGATGTTGCCGCCTGCGCCCACTGCGTTCGTCGATCCGGCCACGGGCGCGCCGGCGTTCGGCTCTTATGCTGGGCCGCTCCCGCCGGTCACGCTCGGCTCGGCGCTCGTCGACCGGGCGCTGCGCCGCAAGAAGTGGTTCTTCGTCGCCGTCTCCTCGGAGGAGGCGTGGATGTCGCTCGCGGTCGTTCGGATGGGCTATGCGACGAGCGCGTTCGCATACGTCTTCGACCGCGCAGCGGGACGGATGCTCGTCGATCGGACGGTGGTCGGTCCGCCGCGCGCTGCGACGATCGCCGACGACCCTCATGCGGAAGGCGTCCTCGCCACGTTCGGCCTCGGCCGTTCGAGCGTCGCGCTCGAGCGGCGCGGAGACACCTGCGAGCTCCGCGCACGCTTCGCGGAGCTCGACATCGATCTGTCGTTCGAGCCGTCTTCCGCGCCCCCTTCAATCTCGGCGATCGCGAAGCTCGGTCCGTCGCTCACGTCGGCGACGGAGAAGCGAGCGCTCGCGCGCACGCGCGGGCAGATCGTGGCCTCCGGCCGGCGCATCTCCCTCGACGGCGCGATGACGGGCTACGACTACACCCACGGCTTGATGCCGCGGAACACGCGCTGGCGATGGGCGTTCGCGATGGGCAATGCAAAGGATGGCCAGCCGATCGCCTTCAACGTCGTCCAGGGCTTCGTCGGCGAGGCGGAGTGCGCGGCGTTCCGGAGGGAGGGAACCTTCCCGATCGCCGAGCCGCGGTTCGAGCTCGACATCGATCATCCGCCACGTCCAGAGAGAGCGTGGCGGCTCGTGGGCGACGGTATCGACCTGACGTTCGACATCGGCGCGGTGCACGAGCAGCACACCAACCTCGTCGTCGTCCGCACGCGCTTCCTCCAGCCCGCAGGCGCCTTTCGAGGCACGCTCCGAGTCGACGGGCGTGACGTCGAGCTCGACGGTGTTCCGGGCGTCGTCGAGGATCAGGACGTCATCTGGTGATTCCCGAAGCGACCGCGAAGACGCAGGACCTGCCCCGCGTCCTCAAGCTCCGCGATGCGACGATGCTCGTCGTGTCGTCCGTCATCGGGGTCGGCATCTTCCTGACGCCCGGCGACGTCGCGAAGGAGTTCCCGAGCCCGACCTCGTTCTTCCTCGCGTGGTTGCTCGGCGGCGCGCTCGCGCTCGCAGGAGCGCTCGCGAACGCGGAGCTCGGGGCGATGTTCCCGAAGGCCGGCGGCAACTACGTCTATCTGACCGCGGCCTATCATCCGATGGCCGGCTTCATGGTCGGCTGGCTGTCGTTCTTCGGCATCTTCGCCGGGACGGTCGCGACGCTCGCGATCGGCTTCACGATCTCGCTGTCGAACCTGATCCCGCTCACGCCGGTCGCGAAGATGGCCGTCGCCATCGCGGTCATCTGGTTCGCCTCTGCGGTGAACGCGTACGCGACGAAAGCGGGGGCGGCGCTCAACACGTCGACCGCGTACCTGAAGATCGCCGCGCTCGTCCTCATCGTGGTGCTCGGGCCGATCCTCGGGCACGAGCGGACACCGGCGGAGCCGCTCGCGAGTGAAGGGACGGCCTCGCTGAGCTCGTTCGGCATCGGGCTCGCGCCCGTGCTGTTCTCGTATCTCGGATGGAACGCGAGCGTGTTCGTCGCCGGCGAGATCGAGTCGCCGGGGAAGAACCTCCCGCGCTCGCTCTTCGTCGGCCTCGGGATCTGCACGTTCATCTACGTCTTCGTGACCGCCACGTACGTCTACGCCCTCGGAATGCGCGCGCTGCCAGGCATGCCCGTCGTCGGCATCAAGGCTGGACAGGTCCTCTTCGGGGAGCTCGGCGGACCCATTCTCGCCGTCATCATGATGGCGTCGATCTTCGGGACCGTCGGTGCGAACGTGCTCGTCGGGCCGCGGATCGCGTACGCGATGGCGAAAGACGGGCTGTTCTTCCGCGCGGCGGGGCGGCTCAACTCGGAGCAGACGCCCTACCTCGCGGTCATCGGTCAGGCGGTCGTCGCGACGCTCCTGGTCGTCGGCTTCCGCGCGAATGATCGCAGCCTCGGAGAGGTCCTCAACTACACGACGTTCGCGATCGTGATCGCGACGATTGCGGACACGACGGCCCTCTACGTCCTTCGAATCCGTGAGCCTCAGCGCGATCGTCCGTACCGAGCGAAGGGCTATCCCGTCGTCCCGCTACTCTACATTCTCGCGAATCTGGCGATCGCGATCTCGATGGTTGCGGGCAAGCCGGTCGAATGCCTCACGAGCGTCGCAGTCCTGCTCGCGGGCGCGCCGCTCTACCTCCTCTTCGCCCTGCGCCGACGCTGACTCCGCACGCGCAGCTCCGCGCGCAGCTGAACCGTGTGAACGGGCCGCGGTGACCCGTCGCAACTTGCAACGAACGTCGGCGACGGCGCGAAAGTCGATGGTGCCTCGACCGCCCGCGATCCAAGATGAGCACGTGCGCTCCAACACCGTCTGCCTGGGCCTGTCGGCAGTGCTGCTCGCCGCTTGCGCGCACACGCGCGACCGGGCAGAGCTGCAGACGGCGACGGGCGAGCCTGCGCCATCCTCCATCGAGCGGGAGGAGCGCGAGGAGCGTGAGGTCATCGCGGTCGACAGCGCCCCTCCGCAGGAGACGGTCCCGCGCGGACGACCGCGGCTTTCGCAGACGATCACGCTCGGGCAAGGCGCCGAACAGCCGTATACGCCGACGGCTCCGCAGCCTCCAGCGGCGCCCGGCCCGAGCGTGGTCGTCAACAACAACAACAACGTCGTCGTGCAAGGCGCACCGGGCTACTACGGCTACGGCACCTACTCGGGCCACGGCGGCTACGGCCGGCCGACGACGTTCTACCCGAGCGACGGCCGCAGCGGCGGCAGCGCGCGCGGGGCGGCCTGGGGGTCGACGGGCTGGGAGGGGGCGCGTCGAACCGCAGCTCCGGGGCAGACGCCCGGCATCGGCGGCAACTGGGCGCCACCGCCGAGCTACGGCCCGGCGCAGATGAAGTAGCCAGAGCGAAGCGCTCGCTTTAACGTTCCGCTCGTGGCGACAGCGGGTGTCGACTTCTTCCGTGTCGATCGCTCCGGGGCGACGAGGCGACTGCTCGTCATCGCCGGCGCAATGGTGATGGTCGGTGCGACGTCCATCGGCGCGCATCTCGTGAGCCGACTGACGGCCGACGTCGCGCAGACGATCAGCTTCGTTGGCGGTCTCGTCGTCATCGGCGGCCTCATCCTCGGCTTCGGCGCCATGGCGATGCTGCTGTTCGAGAACGTGTACCTCCTCATTCGAGAGGAGGGCCTGCTCCTTCACGACAACGGGAAGGAGACGAGGATCGACTGGGGCGATCTCGATGCGACGACCGTCGAAGACGCCGCCGGGATCCTCGTGCTGCATCGGAAGGGTGCGGAACCGGTTCGGTGGTTCACGGGCACCAACGTGAACGACGTCCGCCGGTGCGTCGACGACGCGCGCCGCAAAGCGCTCCACGGTCTCTACCGCTCGGACCCGCCCGCCGCGCTCGTGCGCTCGTGAGCCGTCGAGCGGTGAGGGCGCGCGAGGCCGCTGTTCGCTACGTGTGCTCGATCTGGTAGCGCGCGGGATCGTTTCCGAGCACGCGGATCGTCGTGCGCGCGTCCTCGAGCATCGCCACCGCGCACGCGGCTGCGGGACGTCCGGGGGCGTCCTCGTCGAGGTTCTCGATGAGGCTCTGGATCGTGACGTAAGGGATCCCCCGGATGACGTCGAAATGGTTCCGATGGACGTGCCCGTTGAAGACGACGCGGACCTTCCCGCTCCGCTCGAGGATCGCTCGGAGCTCCGCGCGTTCCTTCACGAGCGCGAGGTGGGCGAGGCCCTTGAACCAGAACGAGTCCGACAGATCCTGCTCGCTCGCGGAGTGATGCATGAGGACGACCGTAGGCAGCGCCGTCGCGTCGAGATCACGCGTCAGCCATTCGAGCTGCGCCTGCGGGATGCGAACGTCGACGTCCTTGCGCTCGAGCGTGTGGAGGACGGTGAAGTGGAAGCCGCCGCGGTCGAACGAATAGAACAGCGGTTGGTCACCAGGCTTCGTGATGAGCGTTTCCCGCCGCCAGATGCGCGCGAGGTCGTCGCGGGTGAGGTGGATGGTATCGTGGTTGCCGGCCACGTTGACGAGCTCGGCCTTCGCCGTCCGCAAGATGTCCTGGCACTCGGTGTACCGCGCGAGGTCGGCCTCGCGGCTCTCGTCCTCGATGTCGTCGCCGAGGTTCACGAGCAGATCCGGCTTCACGTCCTCGTTCATCCGGCGAACGACCTCGCGCGTCAGCTCGGATGCGTGGTGCGTCAGCTTCCTCAGCTTTCCGTCGTGGAACGCCTGCGGTCCGAAGTGGAGGTCGGTGACGAAGCCGATCTTCAGGGGCATCGCCCACCATGGTACCTTGCGTTCATGCGTCCCGTCCTCATTGGCGCCGGCAGAGGTAGTCGTCTCGAACACCGGACCGAGGAGGTCCCGAAGACGCTCGTGCCCGTCATGGGACGGCCGATGCTCGAATGGATCCTCGAGGCGCTCGAGGAAGCCGGCTTCACGCGCAGGGACGTGGTCTTCGTGTGCGGCTACAAGGCCGACGTCCTCAAGGCGAAGTACCCCGAGTTCACGTACGTCGAGAATCGGGAGTGGGAGAACAACAACATCCTCGAGTCGCTCGTCTACGCACGGGAGTACCTCGGCGGCGGCTTCCTCTCGAGCTACACGGACATCGTGTACCGCGGCAGCGCGGTGAAAGACGTCGTGGCCTCGAGCCGCGACAAGGTCCTCGTCTGCGACACCGACTGGCGTCGCCGCTACGTGCGGCGGACGAAACACCCCGAGTCGGACGCCGAGAAGATGCGCGCCGACGGCGAGCGCGTCATCGAGGTCTCGCGCACGATCGCGAGCGAGGATGCCTCCGGCGAGTTCATCGGTGTGGCGAAGTTCGACCCGGACGGCGCCAAGGAGATGCTCGCCGCGTACGACGAAGCCAAAAAAACGTGCACCGTCCTCGGCGATCGCCCGTTCCAGAAGGCGTACCTCATCCACCTCTGGCAGTGGATGATCGACCGCGGGTCGGTGTTCCATCGCGTGAACACCCCTGGCGGCTACATGGAGCTCGACACGCTCGAGGACCTGTCGCTCGCCGACAGCTGGTGGCAAGGCGGATCGTGACGATCGAGGTCGAGCTCGACAACGTCACGAAGCGTTACGAGGAAGGGGACGGAGCGGCCCTTCGTGGGATCTCGCTCGCGGTGCAGAAGGGCGAGCTCGTCGTCGTCGTCGGACCGTCGGGCTGCGGGAAGTCGACGACGCTGCGCATCGTCGCCGGGCTCGAGGAAGCGGACGGAGGCGTCGTCCGCATCGGCGGCAAGTCGATGGCCGGGGTCGCGCCGCAGGACCGCGACGTCGCGATGGTCTTCCAGGGATACGCGCTCTACCCGACGATGACCGTGCGGGAGAACATGGAGTTCCCGCTCAAGATGCGGAAGGTCGATCCCGCCGAGCGAAAGAAGCGCGCGGACGAGGCCGCGGAGCTGCTCGAGCTCGGACGCCTGATGGACCGCCTTCCGTCCGAGCTGTCCGGCGGCGAGCGCCAGAGCGTGGCGATGGGGCGCGCGATCGTGCGCCGGCCGCGCGTGTTCCTCTTCGACGAGCCGCTCTCGAACCTGGACGCTGCCCTTCGGCAAGAGCTTCGCGTCGAGATCGGCGTCCTCGTGCGCGAGCTCGGCGTCACCGCGATCTACGTCACGCACGATCAGGTCGAGGCGATGACACTCGCCGACCGCATCTGCATCATGCGTAAGGGCGAGATTCAGCAGGTCGCTCCGCCACGCAAGATCTACGAGGAGCCCGCGACGAGCTTCGTCGCGACGTTCGTCGGTGCGCCGAAGATGAACGTCCTCGAGGGGCGCGTCGAAGGCGGAACGATCACGTGCGGTCCGTTCGTGCTCGCCGCGCCGACAGGCAAGCGCCTGCCGGATCGCGTCCTCGTGGGCGTGCGTCCGGAAGACGTGCGCCTCGTCGAGCCGAGCGACGACGGCGCGACCAAGCTCGAGGTGACGGTCGCCGAGCCGCTCGGCGCGGAGACGAACTTCGTCCTGCGGGCCGGCGACAGCGAGCTGCGCGCACGTGCCCCCGGGTTCGACCCGCGTCCGAAGGGCTCTTCCATTCACGTGTCGCTCGTGCGCGCGCCGCTCCACGTCTTCGAGGCCGACGAGGGTGGGGGAAGGATCGCATGAGCACCGCTCGTCCACGCGTCCTCCGGCGAACATGACGGTCAAGCTGTCCCGCCGTTCCGCGCTCGCAGGCGCCGCCGCGCTGGCGACCGGATGTGCGCGCCGGACGCGGGACGAGCAAGGGCGCGTCAAGCTGCGCTTCTGGTACACGCTCGGCGGCCGCAACCGCGAGGTGCTCCTCGAGATCATCCGTCGCTTCCACGCGTCGCAAGACGAGGTACGCGTCGAAGCCGTGTATCAGGGCGACTACTTCGAGTCGCTCGCGAAGCTCCGGACGGCGATTGCGGCGAAGGCCGCGCCCGCGCTGAGCCATGTCGTCGCCGAGGTCGTGCCCTACCTCGCGCGTGCGCAGACGCTCGAGCCGCTCGACGGATATCCCGGGTTGAAGGAGATCCCGTTCGTTCCGGCGCTCGGCCAGAGCGGCGCGTTCCGCGGCGGAGCCGGCTTGCCGCTCTACGGCGTCCCGCTCAACCGATCGACGCCGCTGATGTACTGCAATGGCGAGATCTTCGCGAAGGAAGGCCTTCGTCCACCCGAGACGTGGGACGACCTGAGACGCATGGCGCGCGCGCTGACGCGGCCGGGCGAGCGTTGGGGCCACGAGGTCCCGATCTCCTGGTGGTTCTGGGTCGCGCTGCTCGGTCAGGCGGGCGGCTCGGTGTTCGACGAGCAGGGCAGGCCGACGCTGGGCGGTGACGCCGGCGTCCGAGCGCTCCGCCTCTGGCAGGATCTCATTCATCGCGACCGCGTGATGCGTCCCCCTCCGGGCCGCGACTACGACGCGTGGAACGTCACGAACCAGGACTTCCTCGGCGGACGCGCGGCGTTCATCTGGACCTCCACCGCGTACATCCGTTACCTCGAGGACAACGCGAAGTTCCCCGTCGTCGCAGCGCCGCTTCCGCGTGATGTCCGCGCGTCGGTGCCGACGGGAGGAACGTTCTTCGTCGTCGTGAAGCAGGCCCCCGACGCAGAGAAGGCCGCGGCCGCTCGCTTTCTCCGCTTCTTCTGCGAGGTCGAGCAAGCGGCGTACGTCTCGACGCGGACGGGCTACCTGCCGATCACCGTCCCCGCCGCCGAGCGGATGCGCGCCGACGGGTTCTTCGCCAAACATCCCAACGACGACGTCGCGCAGAAGCAGCTCGCGAGCGTCGATCCGTGGCCGTGGGAGCCGCTGCTCTTCCGCATCGAGCGCGACATCGTCGATCCGCGGCTCGAGGAAGCCGTGCTGCTCGACCGCGACGCAGCGCAGGTCCTCGAGCACGCGCGCGCCCTCGCGCTGCGTCCGGGGTGACCGACCTTCGCCAGCGGGCAGACATGGCCGACTCGCTGCGATTCGCGTTCCCGGATCGCAGCCGCGAGCCCCTCACTCGTCAGCCGCGGGAGCGAGGCGCGTCGGCCTCCGGCTCGGGAGGCAGCTCCGTCGGCAGCTCGCCACGACGCTTGAGCGAGAGGAACGAGAAGACGCCGAGCAAACACGGCGTGATCTGCCCGAGGAGGTAGACGTTGAAGACCGTCGCGCCGCCGGCAAGCCCGATGGCCTCGAAGAGCCGCTTGAAAGCGACGTGACCGACGCCGAGGCCCGACGGCGAGATCGGGAGCACGAGGGTCAACAGCCCGAGCGGGAAGACGGTGGCCACGGCCGAGTAGGGCACGTCTTGCTCGAGCAGCGCTCGCGTGAGGACCGTGAAGAACGCCATCCCGAGGCCGTGGAAGGCCATCGAAAGGCCGAGGGCGATGATGAGCCGGCGGGGCCCGGACGACACGAGGCGCATCGACGCGACGAGCTGGTTCAGCAGCTTGCTCAGCTTCGACGGACCGCTCGTGTACCGGTCGAGGCGCGCACCGGCTTTGCGCACGAGCACGAGCGCAAGAAAGCCTCCGACCAGTGTCGAGCCGCCGATCGCGGCGACCACCGTCGCGAGCGGCCGGAGGAGGGGATCGGACCAGACGCTCGGCCGTACGAGCGTCACGAGCGCGCCCAGGATGACGAGGGCCGAGAGTCCGAGGAGGCGTTCGACGAACGCGACGAGCAGGATCGTCGTCCGTTTCTCACGCGGCGCGTCGCGAGCGACGTAGAGTGCCTTGACGACGTCGCCGCCGATGTTCCCGGGGATGACGACGTTGAAGAAGAACGCCGTCATCTGGAGGCGCAGGACGGTCCCGAAGCGGACGTGGACCCCGGCGATTCCAAGGAGGACGCGGAAGCGGAGCGTCGCGATGACGGCGCCGACCGTGAACAGGCCGAGGTTCATCGCGAGCAGCCAGGGGCGCGCGATGAAGATCCCGAGCGCTCCCATGTCGAGATGTCCGCCCCTCACGAGCCAGGCGATGAGGAGGACGGCGACGCCAGCCTTGGCCGCGAAGACGAGGAGGCGTTTGGACCGTGACGGCGATGCGGGATTCAACGTCGTGGAAAGGGAAGGTACGTGCGCAACGCGGGGCGGGCCCGAGCTCCGCGGAAAGGAAAGTGCTGGGGCACTATACCGGCTCCGCCGCCGCATCGAGCCCGGATCCGCAGGGGGCCCACCCGCGACCGCAGCGGCAGCGCTCCTCGCGCCGTCCGGGCCGAGCGCTCGAGCGCCCGCGCCGGAGGGCCCGGCTCGCCACACGCTCGGTCGTGGCTACGGTTCGACCATGTCGACCCGAGTGAAACGTCACGTGCGTGTGTCCGAGCTCGCGAGGGCGCTCGGGCGGACGTTCGAAGGGGAAGACTTCGACCTCGAGGCGGTCGCGCCTCTCTCGGCGCCGCGAGAAGGGGCGCTCACGTTCATGAACCGCGCCGCCGCGCTGAGCTTTCCGCCCAAGGTCGCGGTCCTCGCGGCGGAACGGCCGGGGGCGGCAGCCTGGGTGCCGACGGACCGGCCGCGGCTCGATTTCATCAGAGCGCTGCGCTGGCTCGACGCGAATGCCGGGTTCGAGCGCTTCGAAGGCGACCCGCAAATCCACCCCAGCGTCACGGTGGGCAGCGGCACGACGTTCGGGCGCGGCGTGATCGTCGGCGCGGGGACCGTCATCGGGAACAACGCCCGCATCGCCGATGGCACCCGCATCGGAACGGACTGCATCATCAAGTCGGGCGCGGTGATCGGGGAGGACGGCTTCGGATTCGAGCGCGACGCCGACGGGACGCCGCTCCGAATGCTGCATCTCGGAGGCGTCATCCTGGGCGATCGTGTCGAGGTCGGGTGCTTCACGACGATCTGCCAGGGGACGCTGGCGCCGACGATCCTCGAAGACGACGTGAAGGTCGATGACCACGTCCACATCGCCCACAACTGCTGGATCAAGAAGAAGACCCTCGTCACCGCCTGCACGGAGATCAGCGGCGGAGTGACCGTCGGCGAGGAGTCGCTCGTTGCGCCGGGCTCCAGCGTGCTCGAGAACGTCCACGTCGGCGATCGCGTTCTGGTGGGGATCGGTGCGGTCGTCGTCGCCAACGTTCCCCCGGGAGGCACGGTGGTCGGCAACCCAGCCCGGCTGCTCGACCGCAAGTGACGCGCGCGACGTGCTGGCGCAGGGCCGACGCTACGACACCTGCTGAAGCGCCTTCGCGGTCACCGGATCCAGCGGTGTCCCGTCGCGAGCGAGCTCCTCGACGTAGAGGCGCTTCTCCTCTGCGACTGCGCGGCCGACGTGCGGTCGAGCGAGCGTCGCGGTCTTTTCGGAGTGGGTCGCGAGCCCGTATCTCGGAGGAGGTGACCTCGTGGTGAAGCGGCTTCGCGGCCGACCCATTCGCCGTCCGTGGCGGATGGCATTCCGGCCGGACGTCGCGGAGGAGGCGAGACGACTCGCGGCGGCGCTCCGGACGGCCCCGCCGCGGGTCTACGCATGACCGTCGAACGCCGCGAGCGCCTGCGACGCACGAAGTGAATGCGGGCGCCCAACCCTGAGCAAGCGGAGCAAGCGGAGCAAGCGGAGCAAGCGGCGGACGAAAGCTCTGCAGCACCCCCCGCAGGCGCAGAGGCGAAGACCGGAAGATGGAAAACCGCAGACGCCGGCACTATACCGGCTCTGGAGCGCCATCCATGCCCGTCCCGTTCATCGATCTGACCCGCATCGTCCACCGCGTTCGTGAGGACGTCCTTCCGGCCTGGGCCGAGTGCCTCGACAAGTGCGAGTTCGTCGGTGGGCCGCGTGTCGGCGCGCTCGAGCGGAAGCTCTCCGAAGTGCTCGGTGCGCCCCGTGTGGTCTCGTGCGCCAACGGAACCGATGCTTTGCTCATCGGGCTCCAAGCGCTCGGCGTGAAGGCCGGCTCCAAGGTCGCCCTCCCGAACCTGACGTTCTGGGCGACGTTCGAGGCCATCGCGCAGCTCGGGGCTATCCCGGTTCTCGTCGATGTCGATCCGGACGATCTCCAGGTGAGCCTCACGGAGCTCCGCTCCGCGCACGAGAAGCATCGCTTCGATGCGGCGATCCTCGTGCATCTGTTCGGATGGACGTCGGCGCGGCTCGCCGAGATTCGCGCGTTCTGCAAGGAGCGTGAGATCGCGCTCCTCGAGGATGGCGCGCAGTGCTTCGGCGTCGAAGCGAACGGCGAGCCGGTGCTCGCGAAGGCCGACGCGGCGACGCTCTCGTTCTACCCGGCGAAGGTGGTCGGTGGGGCGATGGATGGCGGTGCGATCACGCTGCAGACGGAGACGCAGGAGTCGCTCGTGCGCTCGCTGTGCAACCACGGGCGTTCGGATCACTACTCGTATGCACACGTCGGTTGGAACTCCCGGATGGGCGGCATCAACGCGGCGTTCATCTCGCGCGTGCTCGACGAGCTTCCGGCGATCCTCTCCTCGCGCCGGGAGGCGGCTGCGTTTTACCGCGACCGCCTCACGAGCAGCGGAAAGCGACTGAAGGTCTACGGGCCGCCCGCCGGTGTCGTCGAGAACGGCTACCTGAACGTGGTGACCGTCGAAGGGAAGAAGGGCGCGGAGCTCGTCGACGCGTTGAAGAAGTCAGGCGTCGGCGCCGCGCGGACGTACCCGGAGACGATGGACGTGCAACCGCCCGCCAAGAGAGCGGGCGCGATCGCTCATGGCGACCTGTCCGTGTCGAAGCGTTTCTGCGAGTCCGTCGTGAACCTGCCGCTGTTCTATGGCATCCGTCCCGACGAGCGGGAGACCGCGGCGGCAGCGCTCCTCGCGGCGATCTGACGACACGCACGTTCGACCGCATGGGGCCGGACGTCGACCCTCATGGGTGGAGTCGTTCGCAGTGCGATCCCACCCCCTCGACTCGAGTCGGCGAGCTCGCGACCTCGGGCGCTGCGTCATCGTCGGCGGGTACTCGACGGCGAGTGACGAACGCGACGTGCTGGCGCGCCGCGTATGAGGGCGGCTATCGTATGCCTCCCCGAGACGGCCGATGAGCGCAACGAACCTACCGAACGAGCCCGGAGCCTGGGACTCGGACCTCAGCTACGACTACCTTGCCAAGCTGTATGCGGTGCTGCGGCGGGACTTCGTCCCCACGCTCGTCGGTGACGCCGGAGACGTCTCGACGGATGAAGCGGCCCCACGGCGGGTCTTCGTTCGTCACGACATCGACGTGTCTCTCGAGCGCGCCGTCCCGATCGCCCGCCTGGAGAGCGAAGCAGGCGTGGTGTCGACGTACCACGTGATGCTTGCATCACCGTTCTACCAGCTGGGGTGGTCGAGCTCGCGCGACGCGCTGGCCGAGATCGACCGGCTCGGCCACGAGATCGGCCTGCACTACGACGTCGTCGCCCGCGGAACGAAAGATGTGGACGAGGCGACGCGTGAACGCGACATCGCGAACGCGTGTGACGAGCTCGAGGGCATCCTCGGTCGCCCCGTTCGCTCGGTTTCGTTCCACCTCCCGGTTCCCGAGCTCATCAATGGGCCGCTCCGGATCGCTGGCCGCGTGAGTGGGTACGCGAAGGAGCTCTTCCGCTGGTACATCTCGGACTCTCGCGCCCGCTGGCGTGAAGGTGAGCCGCTGCTCAGCCTGACTCGTCCTCGCGGTCCGAACCTCCAGATCCTGATTCATCCGATCTGGTACGGCAGCCGGCACGAGCACCCGGCGCTCCGCACGCGCAACTTCCTCCTCGAGGTCGCACCACGTCTTGGTGGGACGTATGCCGAGCTGAACGACAAGCTCTGGGACCACATCATCTACCGCGCCGCGGACGCCGGTTGATGTACACGCTCGTTCTGCCGTTCCACAGCGATCTCACCTCCATCGGCACGACGGTTCGCCGCGCACGCGAGGAAGGTCCTGCGCACGGTGTTCGAGAGGTGCTGCTCGCACACAACGGGAAGCCGCTGACTCCCGAGGCGCAAGCGAGGGTCGACGCGCTCGTCGCCCCGCGTGAAGGCGACAAGCCGGAGGTGCGCTTTCTCGACACGACGGCCAAGGGGATCGGCGCTGGCTACAAGCTTGGCATTCGCGAGGCTCGTGAAGAGTTCGTGATCCTCTCGGCCGACGATTTGCCGTTCGGCTGGTCCGACGTGATCTCGTTCGAGCGAGCGGGACGGCCCGACTTCGCGATCGGGTCCAAGGCCCATCCTGAGTCCCAGCTCGTCGGCGTAACGAAGGTGCGTCGTCTCTCGTCGCTGACGTTCTTGACGCTCCGACGGCTACTCCTCGGATGGAGCACGCCCGGCGATTCCCAGGGCAGCTTCATCCTTCGGACGTCCGTGGCGAAGAGCCTGCTTCCGGACCTCGTCTACGATCACTACCTCTGCTCGCTCGAGCTCGCGACGCTTCATCTGCGTCGAGGGGGGGACGTCGTCGAGGTGCCCATCATCGTCGATCACAACCCCCATCAGAGCTCCGTCTCCGTCGTGAAGGACGGGTGGCGGATGGCCAAGGAGCTCGTCGAGCTCCGCCAGCGCTTGAAGAACGCACGCTGAAGGGGGCGCCGGGGGGGGCGTCGCGGTCAGGTCCAGCTGATCCAGCGGACGAAGCGGTCGCACGCGAACATGCCGTCCCACGGCTGATCGTAGACGTTCATCAGACCGAAACGGACGAGGCGTGAGACGCCTTTGCGCGCAACGGCCTCGGCGAGCTCGGCGGCGAGCGCGGCGTCGTCGACGAGCATGCCGACCGTCTGGACCTGAGGGTTGATGATCTGCACCACGGCCCTGAGGTCGTCGACGGCGCGTACGAAGAGCGTGCGTGACTGAACGCCTTCGGAGAGCACCGCGCCGTCGGCATCGACAAGAACGGTGTAGTCGACGTGTCGCGACGCGAAGACGTCGCGCTCTTCTGCAAGGGCGTAGTCGGCACGGAGGCGAAGGATGGCCGCCGCCGTGCCTTCGGCGATCGCGCGTTTCGGAGAGCGTTTGGTCTGCTTCTCGAGCTCCGCGGCGAGAACACGGGCGAACGAGCGGGCCTCGTCGAGAGAACCCTGGACGTAGAGGATGTGCGGCGAAGAGCACGCGGCCTGCTCGAACAGGATGACGTCCCGCACGAGGGAGCGAGCGACGGCAGCGCCGTCCTCACCGCCGCTCGACACGCGCTCTCGGGCAGCGGCATCGACGAGCCCGAGCGAGAACTTCGGCCCGAACACGATATCCTCGCAGTGCTCGTGACGCGGGAGCGGGAGCACGGAGGCGAGCGTCTCCTGTCCGCCCCACACGACGCGCGCGTCGGCGCGGAGCGAAAGCGTCGCATGCAGCGAACGCTCCTGACCCGGGAAGTAGAAGAAGGATGCACCCTCCAGCAGGTCGCGCCCCGAGAGCGTCCCTCCGTCTGCGGTCGCGATCGAGGTCGTCTCGAGCACGGCCAACATGCGTCGGACGACACCGAGGCTCTCTTTCGGCACGCGCACCAGATTGACGTTCTTCACCAGTGCCGAGAGGACGAACGAGAAGACCGCGAGCGTCGGGATGTTGCCGGCGATCCAGTGGGCGACCGCGCCACGGGGCGCTGCGCGGAGCTTGCGCGATCCATCCGGGATGAACCCGTCCAGGGCCGCCTCGCGGGACCCGAGGCTCGCGCGCACCGTCGATTCCAGGCTCTTCTTCCGGAGCCAGGTTGCAAGGAACGCGATGCCTTCCACGTCGGCAAACGCCGGCGTCGCGAGCTTGCCGGCGAAGGCGTCGAAGAGCTGCAGCAGATCTGCAGTCCTCCGCGAGGCAGCCGCCTCTGCCGCCCGCGCGACGCGGTCCGCCTCTTCGGCGAGGGCTGCAGCCTCGATTCGTTCGTGCAGGTACGTCATCCGACGACTCGCTTTGCCGCGAAGGTGTCACCGCAGCCACGAACTTCGGCTTGCGCCACGCGCGACCGGATGCGGAAGTGGCGCCCGCGGCGGCCGCATGCGCAACCGTCCTCGCCGACGAGAATGCCGACGTCGTCCGTGAGCAGCGCCTGGCCCGGATAGCTCTCCGGCAGGACGCTGAGGACCTCGATGAGACCGGCCTGGCCGGGCCCGACGCGCTCGAGCGTGAGCGGATCCCGGAGCAGAACGTCGGCGAAGTCTGGCGGGTGCTTGTTGCCGGCGATGCAGTCGACGAACACGACTCCGACCTGTTCGGCCATCCCGTAGAAGTCGAGCACGTGGCTCGCCTGCATGCCGAAGACGCGCGCGGCCTTCGCGGCGAAGGTGTCTTTCTCCACCGCGAGCTCCGTCAGCTTCTTCCACCCGCCGCTATGGAGCAGCATCGCCCCGGGTGCGGGACCGAAGGAGACGCCCGCGTTCCCGAGCTGTTCGAGCACGACGCTCCACACGATGTACGTGAACCCGAAGAGCAGGGGAGACTTGCCGGCGTTCTTGTCGAAGAACGTGCGGATCCGGCCCTCGTTCGGGACGAGCGTCGTGCCTTGGAGGTCGAGCGCATACGTGACCTCCGACGCGAACGGTAACAGTCCGCGAATGGCGGCGCCGCGTGCGCTCAGGCTGCTCGCGGCGGCGTTCGACTCTGCCGCGTCGAGCACGAGGTACGGTCGGCGCGTCTTTCCGAGGACGTCCGTGAGTGTCGCCGCGAGCGCCTTCGACTGACGAAAGCTCGTCGGCTTGTCGATGTGGATCTTGCTCGGGGTGCCGCTCGTGGTCGCGCTCGAGGTGACGACGCGGACGATCTTGTCGGCCGGAACGGTCCGGAGCTCGAACTTCTTGAACGCCGAGACGTGGACCCAGGGGATGTCCTCGTAGCGACGGTGCGGGCCGGGACCGAAGCCGAGCCGATCGACGAGGCGCGCGAATGCAGGAAGCGCGGCGGCATGGCGGGCCACCTGATGACTCAGGACCGTGCAGAGCCGCTGCTCCTTCTCGACCGGGTCGAGGCGGAACTGCTCGTGCTCGATCAACGCGAGGATCTCGTGATCGGTGCTCGTTTCCGCGGTCATGACGGCTCGTTCCTCGTGCCTGGGCTCGTGCTCGTGCTCGTGCTCGTGCTGGTCATCGAGCGCAACTTCTCGCGCGCGAGCTTGCCGGCGGCCGTTTTGGGAAGGCTGTCGACGAAGACGGTGACCCGCGGCTGGACGTGAGGCAGGAGCGCGCGCTTGCAATGGGACTCGAGGTCCTTGCGTGCATCGTCGCCCCGGGGGTGGACGATGAAGGCTTGCACGGCCTCTCCCTGGAGGTCGTCCGGGATCCCGACGACGGCCGCCTCGACGACCCCGGGAAACGTGACGAGCACGTCCTCGATTTCCTTCATCGCGACGCGGTAGCCGGCACACTTGAGGAAGTCTTTCGCACGATCGACGAGGACGAAGAACCCGTCCTCGTCCACCTTGCCGAGGTCGCCCGTCCGGAGCGATCCGTCCACGAACGTCTCTGCGGTCGCCTCGGGCTCGTCGAGGTACCCGAGGCCGATGTTCTTGCCACGCGCGACGAGCTCGCCGATCTCGCCCTGCGGGGCAGGCGTCCCGTCCGGACGAACGATCTCCAACGTCACGCCCGGGATCGGCCGGCCGATGGTGTGCGCCTTGTCCGCCAGGCGAGCGGGATCGAGGCACGAGAGCCGCGCCGTCGCCTCGGTCTGACCGTACATGAGCCAGATCTCGACGTGTGGAAGCCGTTCGGCGAGCTCGCGGACGAAGTTGGGCGGCAGGCGTCCACCCGCCTGCTGAACGTACCGAAGATGCGGGAACGTCATCTTCGGGAGGCTCGAGCGCCGGAGGAGGAGCTGGTAGGTGCTCGGCACGCCGGCGAAGGTCGTGCACTGCTCGCGCACCATCTCTTCGAGGACGCGGTCTGCGAACATGAACTGATTGTTGACCACGATGCCCGCGCCCGCGCGAACGTGCGTGAAGAGGACGGACGCGCCGAACGAGTAGTAGAACGGCAGGACCGCCATCATCCGATCGGTCTCGCGGATCGGCAGGCTGGCCAGGATCGACGTCGTGTTCGCGACGATGTTCTCGTGAGAGAGGACGACGCCCCGAGGTTCTCCGGTGCTGCCGGACGTGAACAGCACCAGCGCGGGATCGTCTGGCGCGGTGCTCGCGCCCCTCGCGCCTCTCGCGGGGGCCGCGCTCGAAGCGGACGCCGCGGCGATCTCGGCGAGGCCGAAGACGATGGCGTTCGGCGCGAGCTCCTTGGCGACGGTCGCGGCGCGTCCATCGGCGAAGATCGCGGCCGGCTTCGCGCGCGCGAGCATCCGACCGAGCCTGGGCGCGGGATCGCTCGCCGGGAGCGGGACGGCTGTGGCTCCCACGAGCATCGTGCCGACGAGGACGGCGGCCGCGTCGGGACCGTTCGCTGCGATCGAAGCAACACGGTCCGCGGGCTCGACGCCGCTCGCGCGGAGGTAGGCGGCGACCGCGAGGACCCGCTCGCGCCATTCGCGATGGGTCAGGTATTTCCCCTGCTGCGCGAAGGCGAGCTCGTCAGGTCGTCGCTCGGAGCCTTCGAGGAGCCAGGTCGCTGCGTTCACGGCTCGATGCGGTGGGGCGACGACGGCTCAGGACGCCGTCTTGGACTCGCAGATCGAGACGACTTTTTTCACGCTGTCCATGTCCATGACCTCGTTCACCTCGAACTCGAGGCCGAACTGCTCCTGCAGGGCGGTCACGAGGGTGAGGTGACCGAGCGAGTCCCACCCCTGGATGTCTTCCGGCATCATCTCGACGTTGAACTTCTCGGGGTCGACGCCGAACGCCGAGACGAATGCTGCTTTGACCTTGTCGACGACCATGGACATTCTCGTCACCGCTCTTCGATCGATACGCTTTCAGAGACCGACGCCGCCGTCGACCACGACCGAGGATCCGGTCATGTAGGCCGCGTCTTCGGACAAGAGGAACTCGACGAGGCCGGCGATCTCGCGCGGCTGACCGATGCGCTTCATGGGCACCTTCTTGCCGATCATCGCGAACATCATCTTGTCCATCAGCCCCGTCTCGATCGTCCCGGGACAGATCGTGATGGCGCGGATGTTCTTGTCCGCGTACTCGAGGGCGATCGACTTCGTGAAGTTCTCGACGCCGGCCTTGGCGGCGCCGTAGGCGGCCATCTTCGGCGAGGCCTTCTGTCCGCTCACGGAGCCGAGGTTCAGAACGAGCCCGCGGTTCTGGGCGATGAACGTCGGCAGCAAGGCACGCGTCATGTAGATCGTCCCGAGGAGGATCGTCTCGACCTGCGCGAGGAGGTCCGCGTCGGAGAGATCGTGCGTCGCGCTGAACTTGAGAAGGCCGGCGTTGTTGACGAGCGCGTCCACGGTGCCGACCTTGGCGACGACGTCCTGGACGGTAGCTTTCACCTGCGCCGCGTCGCGGACGTCGCAGACGAAGGGAAGGATCTTGTCCGGATGCGCAGCGGCGAAGGCGTCCAGCTTCTCCTTCGACCGCGCGAGCCCGACGACGCGATGCCCGCTGCCGACGAGTCGCTCGGCAACGGCCTTGCCGATGCCGCTCGTGACCCCAGTGATGACCACGGTCTTCGAAGAAGATTCCTGAGCCATGACGGGGCTGGAGCCTAGTCGAGCGGGCCGGCCTTGGCGAGCCCCTGCCGTCGTCGAAAGCGCCGGTGCGGGCCTTCGTTCGAGGGGGAGGCGGACGCGCTCAGGCGGACGCGCCAGACGGACGCGCCCAGGGCGGACGCGCTCAGGCGGACGACCGGCGGGAGACCCCGTCAGAACTTGAAGCCGCCGTCGACCTCGAGGGTCGTCCCGTTGACGTAGTCGTTGTCGAAGACCGCGAGGACCATCTTCGCAATGTCGTCCGGGAGACCGATGCGCCCCGCAGGGATCCGTTGCATGTACGTCTTGGCGCGGGCTTCGGGGATGCTCCGGTACATCGGCGTGTCGACGAGGCCGGGCGCGATCGCGACGACGCGGATCTTGAAGAACGCGAGCTCTTCGGCCCAGGTGCGCGTGAGCGCATCGACCGCGGCCTTCGTCGCGGCATAGGCCGATTGCCCTGCGTTGCCACGACGCGAGATCGATGAAAGGTTCACGATGGCGCCTTTCGACTTGGCGCGGATCATGTGCGTGATCGCGGCGCGAGTGACGAGGAACGTCCCTGTCAGGTTCGTCTGCAGCGTGTCGTTCCAGCTGTCGAGGTCGAGCGTGTCGATGCCTCCGCGCGTCAGCTTCACCAGCGCTCCGTCGCGCAGGATCGCGGCGTTGTTGACGACGCCGTCGAGCCGGCCGTATTCGGCGGCGATCCGGTCGACCGCAGCCGCTACAGCGGCGGGATCGCGGACGTCTGCCTCGAGCGAGAGCGCGCCGTCGAAGGCGCACGGCACCTTGTCGATGGCGCCGACTCGCGCGCCCGCCTGGAGGAGACGCTCGACGATGGCGCGCCCGATCCCGCCCGCAGCACCGGTGACGACGACGACGCGATCGGTCAGCTCCATTTCAGCTCCATGTCTGCCTGCTCCCTGGTTCGCTTCCTGGGCAGGGCTCCTCAGCTCCGAGGCTTGTTCCAGAATCTCTCGGGCAGCAGCGTCGCGGCCGGGCCCATGGTCTTCGCGAAGTCGGGGACGTCCTTCACTACGACGGAGCCGAGCCCGACCGTCGCTTCGCGCCCCACGCGGACGTTGTCGATGATGGTCGCGCTCGGCGCGATCCACGCGTGGTCGCCGATGACGACGCTGCCGGCCACCTGAGCGGTGCCGATGATCACCGCGTGTTCCCCGACGACGACGTTGTGAGCGATGTGGACGAGGTTGTCGATCTTCGCCCCTCGCTTCACGACGGTGTCTGCGAGCGTGCCGCGGTCGATGCAGGCGTTGGCGCCGATGTCGACGTCGTCTTCGATCACGACACCGCCGATGTGCGGGAAGTGCTCCCACGATCCGTCCGGCGCGCGCTGGTAGCCGAAGCCGGACGTGCCGATGACCGCGCCCGCATGGATCGTCACGTCGTTGCCGATGCGAACGCCGTCGTAGAGGTGGACGTTCCCGTGAAGCACCGACCCACGGCCGACCGTGCAACGACCGACGTTGCAGCCCGGTCCGATGTGGGCCGTGGGATCGATACGCGCCTCGGGATGGATGACCGCGCTCGGGTGAATGCCCGCCGGCGGCTTCGGCGGCGCGAACCAGGCGCGGACGATGCGGAGGAACTCGAGCCTCGGATCGGCGACGACGATGACGGCCTTGTCTTCCGGCGGATCGGACAGCTCCGCCAGCTCGGCGCCGCAGAGGACGACGGAGGCCTTCGTCTTTCGCGTCCACGCCTCGGCGCTGCCGTAGCCGGGGCGAATGAAGGCAATCCCGCCGGCCTCGGTCGTGTCGAGCGTCACCGGGCGATGGAACGTCGCGGCGCGCGAGCCGTGGAACGCGAGGACGGCGGCGCCGAGGTGGTCGAGGAGCTCAGGGATGCCGTGGGCGGTCATGGCCGATGGAACCTAAAGCGCCACGCTGCCCGACACCAGCGCCAGGCACCTCGCGACGCGGCGGGCGGTGTCCCCGTGGCCTCGACGGGCGCGTGTCGAGGTCCGTCGGCACGTCGCGTGAAGCGCGTGCCGCGACGCACTCAGAGCCACGTGGATTCGGTCGAGACCGGAGTCCGTACGCCGCCCGAAGGCCGCTCCGTCTTTCGCGCCGCCGCCTGCATCGCGCGCTCGGCGACGAGGACGGCCGCGAGGGCGTCTTCACCGAGACAGAGCTCGCCGACGTCGCCGTCGCGGAGGTACGCCGCGAACTGCTTCAGCTGGATGAGGAGGGGCTCCTCCTTCGTGACGCCGAAGGTCACGCGGTCCGTCGTCCGATAGTGCTCCTGGATCGACTCGAAGCTCTCGGGGCTCGACGGTTCGATGCGCTTCGTCAGATTGCCGCCATGGAGCTCGCAGCTCTGGAGGATGTAATCCATGAAGCAGACGCCACGCGTACCGGTCACCCGGAGCGTGCGGATCTTGGTCGGCGTCACCCAGTTCACGTGGACGCTTGCGGTCGGTCCCGCAGCGGACTCGAGGACGATCTCGGCGGTATCGAGCACCCCCGGGCGGAACGACGAATGCGCCATGCTCGCCTCGACGCGAACGGGGCCGACGAGGCTCCGGAACGCGTCGATGTCGTGGACGGCGAGATCCAAGAGGACGTTGTTTCCTTCGAGGATCGTCTCCGGATACCCGCCGACGCGCGTGAAGCTGAAGTGGATCGGGTCGCCGAGCCAGCCTCCGCGGATGACCTCTCGGAGCTTGCGGACGACGGGATTGAAGCGTTCGACGTGGCCGACCGCGACCTTGACGCCTGCGTCTGCCGCCGCCTGCAGCACTTCCTTGCCCTGAGCGAACGTGCTCGCGATCGGCTTCTCGACGAGCACGTGCTTCTTCATCTTCACGAGCTCGAGCACCACGTCGCGGTGCGTGGCCGTCGGGGTCGCGACGATGGCCGCGTGGAAGTCGACCGACTGCAACGCAGCGATGTCGGCGAAGCACTTCGGGGCGTTGCTCGACGCGCCCCCGGAGGCCTGGCGCGCCGCCATGACCGGGTCGACGACACCGACGAGCTCGAAGTCGGGGGACTCGCTCGTGAGTCGGAGATGATTGCGGCCCATGCGGCCGACACCCAGCAGGACGACGCGGAGCTTCTTTCCCATGACGCGGCCGTTGATGCTTACCACACCACGTCCGATCCCGAAGAGCGGTGTTCTCGGACATCGTGCGGGTCGAGCTCGCTGCGCCCGGCTCGGCCGGAAGGGCTCTCGCGCGCTTGCGCCAGCGGGGCGACTCATTTAGATCGGCCATCGATGAGCGGCACAGGCGACCGGCGGGGCGCCGTCGACGAGAGCGGCCCGACGCGCGAGTCGGGAAGCAGCTTGCCTCCCGCTGCTGCTGCGCCGGGCGAGGCTGGGGCGCCGAGCGAGGCCGACGCCGGCGCCTCGCCTGAGTGGCGCCGCGCGAAGGTGTACTTCTCTCTCTTCGATTTCGCCGCGGTGCCCCGCTCCAAGGCCGGCTGGATCGTTCGTGCTCTCGCGCTCGGGATCACACTCGTCGTGCTCTGGCGACGGGTCGACGCGTCGACGAAGCCGATGCTCTCGGCGAAGCCTCCTGCCGCGATCCCGACCGAGGAGGTCGACGACTACAAGTTCCGGATCCCGGAACGCACGCGCCGCGTGATCTTCGCCGAGCTCGCCACCGCGGAGCTCGCCGAGCGAGCGCGCGCGATTCAGGCGAACACCTGGAAGGGGCACCTCTGGTCGCGTGAAGACGACCGAGGGCACCACGAACGTCTTGCCGCGCGCGCCGCTGCCGCCAGGCACAAGATCTCGCTGACGCAGGTGTACCTCGTGCTCGATGAAGGGATCCGCGAACGTTGGCCGGGTCCGGACGGCAACCCGCTTCCGGCGACGACTCCGCCGCTCAACATCAGGTCGAACTCTTGGTGAAGAACTTCGGAGGAGGCTCGGCTGGGCCGACGGTCCGCTGGCCGGACCGCGTGCTGTCGCTGCTGACGCTGCGCCTGGTGCTCTGGGTCGCTGTCGCGGCGTACACCCACGAAGGAATCCTCAGCGATCCGTTCAACGTCGCGGACTGGATGGACGACCACCAGTTCTACTCATGGGAGGAGGCGGACCGGACGACGCTCCTCCGGTATCTCCAGCTCCCTGCCTGGAATCCGTTCTGGTGTGGCGGCACCGTCGGGATCGCGGCGCCGGAAGACCCGTTCCTCGGTCCGGACTTCTTGCTGCGCCTCGTCTTCGGCGTCGCGCACGGACGCCGCCTCGCGATCGTGCTGCTCGTCATCCTCGGGTTCGAGGGCATGTATCGATTGTGCCGGCGCCTCGACTCCTCGGCGGTCGGTGCCGTTTTCGCCGGGCTCGTCTACGGCACCTGCGATCGGTTCGTGAGCTACATCCACGATGGGTGGGTGAACTTCATGGGGTTCGAGCTCATTCCGCTCGTCCTCTACTTCCTCGTCGTGGGCACGTTGGGGCCCGCAGACCCTTCGATCCTTGGCATCGCGCGCACCGAGCACATGCGTCGCGCGCGCCTGCTCGGAGGGTTCTTCGTCGCGTGGATCATCCTTTCGGCAGGGACCTACCCGACGCCCTACGCGATGATCTCCGTCGGCTACCTCACGACGGCGCTCTGCGTGCTCGGGTTCTTCGGCGGCCAGAACCTCGCAGCGGAGGACGCACCGCGGTGGCGGAGAGTGCTCGGCGCTCCATGGCTCGTTCCGTGGGTCGCGGCCGGGACCATCGGGCTCGTCGCGCTCGGCCTCTCGGCCGGGAAGATGCTGCCGACGCTGTCGTTCCTTCGCCAGTTCCCGCGAGTGTTCACGCCCGTCGAGACGCACACGGCGGTGGAGATGTTCACGGGGGTCTGGTCCCGCTACTACGCGGTCCTCGTGCTCGCGCTGATTGGCCTCGTCACGGCCGATCTCGCGGCCGGCATCTTCGTCGGCGGAGCCATCCTCTTCTTCGCGCTCTCGATGGGCGACTACGACCAGAGCGCTCCGTTCCACCTGATGAAGTCGCTGCCGATCTTCGGGCAGCTCCGGTTCCCTGACCGCTTCATCGTCGGCGTGCTCCTCTTCACGTCGGTCGCCGCGTCGCGGGGCATCACACGTGTCGAAGATGCGCTTCCCACCGCGGTGAAGCGCGTCTGGGAGCTGTTCTTCTCCGCCAAACGCTTCAAGGGACGAGAGGGCGCCGTTGCCTATCCCCCGGAGCTCGGCTGGATCATGGTCGGCGTTGCGGCGTTCCTCGCGTACTCCAAGGTCGGCCGGCCGTTCGCCGAAGAGATCCTGAAGGGTGTGCACATCCGGCCCGGCACGATGTACGTGCAAGAGGGGCCGCGAAGCTTCGACGGCCCGTTCCGCCAGAGCCGCGGCAACCGCCGCGATGCGCACATGTTCACGGCGGCGAACCTCGGCTCGATTTACTGCGTCGCCGGTAACCCGCTGCCCGAGTCCGCGCTCTTACGCGGCGATCTCGAGCAGGAGGAGTACCCGCAGGATCCGACGAAGGCCACGGTGAAGCGCCTCGAGTGGACGCCGAACGCGATCAAGCTCGAGGTGGACGCGAAGGAGCCGACGACGATCCTCGTCAACCAGAACTGGGCCCCCCAATGGCGCGCGAGCGTCGGGAGCGTGAAGAGCGTCGAGAAGCTCCTCGCCGTGGACGTCCCGGGAGGCAAGAACGTCGTCCTGCTCCAGTACAAAGACCGCTTCCTCGACGCCTGTCTGCTCGTCTCGCTCGTCACGCTCCTCGGCGTCGTCTTCGTCGTCGGCCGCGACGGGGTCCGCTGGGTGAAGCGCGAGAGCGCGCGCTGGGACTCGCTCCCGCTCTGGCCAGGAGGCCCCGCGCCCGCCCCGCTAGCATCCGCCGACCCGGTCGACGCGTCGCCAAGCGAGCCTGACGAAGGCGAATCGGGCGCGGATGAGCCCGAAGCGCCGAAGGAGGAAGAAGCAGGCGAAAGCGCGGCGTCGACCGCGTCTTCTCCCGAAAAGACGGCCGAGCCGCACCCGAAGAAGCCTCCGCCCGACGATCGCTCGTAATATCGGTGAGCGATGACGCCGCGCGCGCGATCACACCCGTGGCTGATGCTCGGGCCGTCGCTCGCGGTGTGGATCGTGTTCGTGTTCGTCCCGCTCGGCGTCGCGGCGCACCAGAGCCTGTATGCGTGGGACATGCTCACTCCGCCGGAGTGGGTCGGCGGTGCGAACTACACGGCGCTCGCCGAGAGCGGTGAGCTGTGGCGGATCCTCGGGCGCACGCTGGGCTTCAGCGTTCTCGTCGTCGCCGGCTCGATGTCGCTCGGGCTCGCGCTCGCGCTGCTCCTCGACCGACCTGGTCAGCTCTTCGCGTTCGTCCGCGGAGCGATCTTCAGCGCGTATGTCGTGTCCTGGGTCGCCGTCGCGCTCCTCTGGGTGCTCTTGCTCGATCCCGATCGCGGTGTCGCGGCTGCGCTCCTGCGGTTCCTGCATCTCCCGCGCGTCGGCTTTCTCACCGACCCTGCGGCGGCGATCCCGACGCTCGCAGCGGTGACCGTGTGGAAGATCACCGGCTACTCGATGATCATCTTCCTTGCGGGCCTTCGGGCGGTACCGAGATCGCTCCACGAGGCAGCCGCGCTCGACGGCGCCGGCGCGCTCGCGCGGTTCCGCTACGTCACCTGGCCGCTGCTCCGCCCGACGGCGGCGTTCGTCGCGACGACGAGCCTCATCGTCAGCTTCCAGGCGTTCGACGTCGTCCGCATCATGACGGGCGGCGGGCCGGCGCGCGCGACGACGCTCTTCGTCTATGCCGTCTACGAGCAGATCTTCATGAACCTCAGCGTCGGCAAAGCGAGCGCGCTGGCCGTCGTCTACTTCGTCGTCCTCTGCGCGCTCGCCGCGCTGCAACTCCGCGCGTGGCGCTCGCAGACGCCCGGCATGCGAGGCGCGCGGTGACCCGATGAGCCTCGGCCGCTCGCGCAAGGCCCCGTCGTGGGCGATGGTGCTCGCGCTGCTCGCGGCGGCCGTTTGGGTGCTCCCGTACGCCTGGATGATCGTCACGTCGCTGAAGCCGCTCGACGAGATCGCCCTCGATCCGACCGCTCCGCTGCCGAAGCAGCCCCAGCTCGATGCCTATCGCGAAGTCTTCGCGCAAGTGCCGGTCTGGCGATACCTCGTCGTCACGGTCGGTGTCGCGGTCGTGATCGGAGCGCTCCAGATCGCGCTCGCGCTCCCCGCAGGGTACGCGCTCGCCAAGCTCAGGTTCGTCGGCAAGAAGGCCGCGTTCGGGATGGTCGTTGCGTGCCTCCTGGTTCCGCCGCAGGTCACCTTCGTCTCGGTCTTCCTGATGTTCTCGAAGGTGTCGCTCACGAACACGTTCGGAGCACTCGTGCTGCCGTTCGCGGCGAGCGCGCTCGGGACCTTCCTCGTGCGGCAGGCGCTGCTTGCCGTACCCGACGAGATCATCGAGGCCGCGCGGCTCGACGGCGCCTCGGAGCTCACGATCATCTACCGGATCCTCGCGCCGCTCCTGACGCCGACGCTCGTCTCCGTCTTCCTCGTGAGCTTCGTCTACCATTACTCCGACTACTTCTGGCCGCTCGTCATGACGACGGACGATACGGTCCGCACCTTGCCGCTCGGGATCGCGCTCTTGAAGGAGCCGGGGAGCGGCGTGCGCTGGCACGTCGTGATGGCAGGGAACGTGATCCTCTCCGCGCCCGTCCTCGTCCTGTTCGCGATCGCGCAGAAGCATCTCATTCGAGGCGTCGCGGGCCGCGCCTGATCGCGGGAGGGGGATGAGTCGCCGTTCTCGCCCGTGCGCGCGGGATGATCGACGCGATCGGAGTGATCGGATCGCGCGCTTCGATGGGACGCGATCTCGTGAGCCGTCGCGAGCGTGGCGAGTGCCGGAACGGCGGTGGTCGGCATCCGAGCCTCGGCGGCCCCGGACAGACGAGGGCGTGGCTGATGCTCCTTGGACGCAGACTTCCAGTTGTGCGGTCTCGTCGACGCAGCGCCGAGGCCTCGGGGAGGGACCCGCGGCGGAAATTTCCGCTGATCATGCGGCTTTCTTTGGACCGCGCCATCGTTTCGGACCTCGACAAACCCCATGCGTGCGTCAAGGATCGGCCGCGCTGTCGCTTCGGCGGGATCGCCGGAGGTCGCGAGGGTCACCTTGAGTCCGTTCTCCACGAGGCAGGAAGAGGTTGCGGGCCGCGCCGTCACGAGCGACGCGTCCGAGCCCGACATCGACGTCGTCGTCGACTTGGCGGACCTCGATGACGACGAGCTCGAGCTCTCCGACGACGACTTCGTCCTTCTCGAGGCCGGCCCGGCTTCGCCGCGCCCCTCGGGCCAAAGGGTCGCGCAACCGCTGCCACGCCCGACGCTCATGGCCGGGCCTCCTCCGTCTGCACCCGCGTCCGTGCGGCCGATCGCGCAGGCGCGGCTCGATACGCTGCGGACCAAGACACTTCGTGCCGGCCTTCGCCTGGACGAGCCGAAGCCGCTCCCGCTTCCACTTCCATTGCCGCCACCGCCGGCCGAGCTCGAGCGGGTACGCGAGTCCCGGCGTTCGTTCTCCAGGCTGACCCTCGACGAGGATGCCGAGGCAAGCGTCGCTGACGAGTGCCTCGCGACCATCGCGGCCGCGACGTCCCACGCGCGTCTGTCGGACCCGATGCTCGTCGTCGCAGCTGCGGACGCGGGCTCGAGCCGCCAGCGCGACGAAGTCGATGCGCTGCTCGACGGGGCAGGGACGTCGCCGCTCGCGCTGCTCCCGCCGGCGAGCGTTCCACCGAGATCGTCGAGCTCGGTGACGATCCCGCCGCCGTCTTCCTCCGCCGCGATCGTGCACTCACCGCGGCTGCCGCCGGTGAGGCCGCCGCCGTTCGGGCGAGGGTCGGTGCCTCCGGCGCGGAGCTCGATCCCCGGCGTTGCGCCGATGGTCTCGGACGACAACGACGCGGCCGAGACGCTGCCCTTTCCCATGAGGACGCCGTTTGCACGGGTGGCGACGGACGACGACCGTCCCTCGCGCGACCTCGAATGGCTTCCGAGCGTGTCGAGCCCGCCGGCAGCTTCGGACGTACGCTCCGTCGTCCCGGTCGCCGTCCCCCGGAACGACGCGACCAACGTGACCGTCATCGTTCGCGAGCGGCCGCCGCGCATGGCGTGGGTCGTCGCTGCTGGCGCCATCGGCGCGCTTGCCGCCGTCCTGGTGATGCGCGTCTTCGCTCCGGCGTCGCCGGTGACCGCCACGGTGGCTCCGCCGCCCGCGACCGCCGCTCCATCGGCAGCGCCGCCTGCCGTCGTTCGCTTCGGTGAGGAAGACGGGGTCGCCATCAAGGTACCCGCTCCGTCGCCGCCCGCCTCTCATGCGGTCCACCCCGTTACGGCGCCGGCATCGGCATCGGCATCGCCGCGCCACGCGCATCCCGCCGCTTCGCCCTCGCCCTCGCCCGCGCGCCCGAGCCGAGCCCTGAGCCCGAAGGTGGCCGCCCCCGTGCAGCTGCCCGACGGCTCGCTCGGCCTCGCGAGCACCGGCAAGGCAGCGAGCTCGGCGTCCGCGCCGGCTCCGGCGCCGACGCCGCTGCCGCTGCCTCCGAGCGGCGGACGGAAGCGGCCGCTGACGCCCGAGCAGGAGCTCGCTGAGGCCCAGCTCCGGGCCGCAGCCGCACGTTGAGCATCGACCGCGGACGCCCTGCGGCGATCGCGCGCGCGGTCAGCTCGTGCGCGAGGCCTTCCTGCGCGCCGGGAGCATGAGCGCCCAGTACGCGACGCCCGCGCCACCGGCGCCGACGAACCACGCGTAGTCGTAGAGGACGGCGAGCGGCTCCACCACGAGGCCGATCCAGGCGAGCGCGCATCCCACGCCCGTTGCGACGAGGGCGATGAAGTTGACGCCCGACCCCCGGTAGACGACCCGATCGGCGACCGGCTGAGACGCCTCTCGGTACGCAGCCGGGTCGCCGCTCTTGCCCAGCTCCTTGCCCGCGGGCTCGCCGTAGGCATAAACGCCGTCGCGGCGGTACAGGTCGGCGAGGCGAAGCTGCTTGTTGCGGACGAACCAGTAGTCGGCGACGAGGACACCCGCGATCGAACCGAGGCCGCCCGAGTAGCCGAGAAGCCACTTGAAGATGTAGCCGTTCGGATCGGCGATGAGCTTCCACGGCAGCATCATGATGCCGAGGACGCCGGTGATGAGGCCGCCCGTCTTGAAGCTGATCGCGCCGGGCTTGATGTTCGCGAAGTCGTTCGCCGGCGAGACGACGTTCGCGGCGATATTCACGCCGAGAGTCGCGATGACGACGGTGAACATGGAGATCGCGACGATGAGTCGGTTCTCGAAGCGGCCGACGAGGTCGACGGGGTCCCAGATGGCCTGGCCGTAGATGACGGCCGACGCGCTCGTGATCACGATGCCCATCAGCGCGAAGACCGTCATCGTCGTCGGGAGCGCGACGACCTGGCCCACGGCCTGCTCCTTCTGCGAGCGGCCGAAGCGCGTGAAGTCCGGCATGTTGAGCGAGAGCGTCGACCAGAAGCCGATCATCGCCGTGACGCTCGGGACGAAGACGGGCCAGAACTCGCCGAACGTCCTGAACTTACCCTCGGAGCTCATGATCTCGCCGAGGCCAGAGCATTCCGGCTTGCCCTCACACGTCGCCTTCGCCTTCATCACTGCCCATACGACGAGCAGCGCGGTCATCACGAGCACGTACGGTGCGGAGAAGTTCTCGACCTTCCGCACGAGCTCCATGCCCTTGTAGACGACGAGGATGTTGAGCCCCCAGAAGAGGAGGAAGCTGACCCACTCCGTCGGGTAGTGGCCGCCGAACAGCCAGTGGCTCTCGTTCGTCATCCCGCCGAGCAGCGTCTGCCAGCCCGGAAAGAGCGAACGGAAGAACGTCTGCAGCGCCTGGCCGCCGATCCATGCGTTGATGCCGAACCATCCGCACGCGACGATCGCACGCATGATCGCCGGCACGTTCGCCCCGAACACGCCGTAGCTCGCGCGCGCGAAGACGGGGAAGGGGATGCCGTACTTGGTGCCGGGATGCGAGTTCGCGAGGATGGGCAACAGAACGATGACGTTGCCGATGAGGATCGTGACGAGCGCCTGCCGCCAGCTCATGCCCGCGGTGATCAGCCCGGCGGCGAGCATGTACGTCGGGATGCAGTGGGCCATCGAGATCCAGAGCGCCGCAAACGTGTAGGTCGTCCACGTGCGCTGCTCGACGGTCGTCGGCGCGAGATCCTCGTTGTAGAGGGCGGGGTCCTCGAGCACGACGTCCGGTCGCAGCTCGACCCGCCCGTCCGCTTGCTCGATCTGCTCGTCTCTGCCGTTCATGATCCCACCGGACACATCGGCCATTTATGCGAAATACACCCATGCGCGCGGCTTCGCAAAGCGGCACGGCGCGACGTGGGGCGCGAAGATTCCATCACGGGCGTGTGAGGAACACGAGGTCGTCGGCTGCGATCGCACACGGCGCGTCGATGCAGCCGACGCGGCCGACGATGGTCGTGCCCGCCCCGAATGGAGCTCCCATCTCGACCTGCAGGACGTCGTTGCAGTCGATGCGCAGCCCAAACGTCTGCCGTGCTCCGGCGGTCCCGTCGATCACGCCGTACAAGTGGAGCCGCACCCGCTCTTTCGGCAGACCGACGTTGCCCGGAGCGCAGGAAATGATGCTGCCGGTCACGACGCAAAGCGAAAGCGCGCCCTCGGCAGCCAGGAGCTCCACGCGTGGCGTCATGCTGCCGGCGACGAAGAGTTGGGCCATCACGGCGCTCGCCCCGACGTCGACGCTGATGAGATCGAAGGCGAGCTCCACGAAACGAGACGACGTCGAGCCGCGCGGCCGATCGCTCTCGAAGTATCCGGTGGTTTTCGACGCGAGCTTGCAGCTGCCGTTGTCGCGCTCCGCGCCGCCCGTGATCGTGAACTCGCTCTCGTCGCAGTCGTCGTCCTTGCAGTCCTCGCCAGGCACGCTGTCGACGCACTCGCGCAGTGGACATTCCGGAGGCACGCGTGCGTCGCCGACCGACGGCGTGGGGCCGTCGAACAGGGCAGCGGGCCCCTCGTCGCCCGCGGCATCGTCGACCGGCGCACTGGCCTCGCCGCCGTCCGTCGGAGCGATGACGGCGCTCGTGCCGAACGATCCGCACGCCAGCGGAAGGAACGGAGCGACCGCGAGGAGCGCGAGAGCACGGCGCACGCTCGAAGCGTATCGCGGATCTTCGGCGACACCACCTCCGAAGAGAAACGAGGAGAGACGTCGTTCAGGCTTCTGAGTGACGGTTACTACGAGCCCTTCTTGGTCCCGAACATGCGCAGGAACGCCTGCCACATGCGCTTCACACTGCTGCCCACCATCAACTTGCCCTTGCGGGCGGTCGTGCGGTGCACGAGGTGGGTCGGGCGCGCGCCCGGCGAGAACCCGTAGAGCGAGTACAAGTTGATGAGATCCGTCACGAGATCGGACACGCCGCGCGTCTCGAGATCGTGTGCCTGGCAGTAGCTGTCCGGCTTGTTGCGGATCATGCACTTTCCAATGATCAGCATCACGTTCGGATCGATGAGCTCGCCGTTGCCGTCGAGGTAGTGCTTGTACGAGAAGAAGCGGTCGGCCGGCGCGACCTCGGGCTGGCCGTTCTCCGTCTTCGGCGCGCGGAGCGAATTGATGACGCCGTACTCGTGGCGGAGATACGCCTCGATCGTGTTGTTCTCGTCGGCGCGCTCGTACTCGATGAACTTGTGGAACGCGTCGTAGAGCGTCTTCGGGTTCGCGTACGCGCCGCTGATCAAATAGTAGAACGTCGCG